>NZ_RKIF01000011.1:0-256795 GCF_003752545.1 Curtobacterium sp. PhB172 | reverse complement strand
CCGGCCTGCTGAACAAGACCTTCGGCACCGACGCCGTCAAGCGCGGCCTCCTCGTCGGCACCGCCACCATCACCGCACAGATCAAGTAACACCCCACGTACTCCGGCTGTGCATGGCAGACCGGAACGGCCAACGCCCCGTCGCTCGCGACGGGGCGTTGCTCGTGCGTGGAGGCGCCGGGTCAGCGGGCCCGCGCTCGGTACGCACCTGGCGCAGTTCCACAGGCGCGGGTGAAGTGCACGTAGAAACTCGACTGCGACCCGAATCCTGCGGCGTGCGCGATCTCCGACGTCGTCATGGACGTCGTCGCGAGCAACCGCTGCGCCTCGGCCACCCGGCACCGTGTCAGGTACTCGACGATCGTGGTGCCGACGTCCTGCCGGAACACCGACATCGCGTAGTGCGGGTGCAGGTGTGCGGCCGCAGCGACGTCAGCGACCTCGATCGGCTCGCGGAAGCGGTCGACCACGAACCGCACCATGTCGATCACCCGGTGCATGGCATCGGCGGTGCCGTGCCCGCCGCCAGGCCGCAGGTCAACGGCGTCGCGGTGGTGCCGGAGCAGGCGACGCACGAGCGCCTGCGCCTCGAGGTTGGCGATGATCTCCGCACCGTCGTCCTCGAAGTCCCGCTGCCACGACCCGAGCATCGACTCGACGTCACGCCCGGCAGCTGCGGTCGGTACGACGACCGGGCGGTTCAGGAGCATCGCTCCGAGGTCGTGGTCGGGCAGTCCCCACGCGAGCACCTCGGCCAGCGGGATGTGCACCCAGCGGAACTCGCCCGTGCCGGTGCCGTCACCCACGAGCTGGTGCGGGGTCCAGCCCCAGAACAGTGCGATCTCGCCCGCGTGCACGCTGACCGGGGCTCCGCCGAACCGGTAGTCCAGGTGCCCGTCGAGCACCAGGTTCATTTCGAGGTCGTCGTGCCGGTGGGACGACTCCATGAGCGGGGCCGGGCCGCGGTGGCTCCAGTACGCCGCTTCCATCGTCTCCACGTCGAGCACGATGTCGAGACTACGTCAGAGCCCCTCGGTACTCGGGCGGCGATGCGAGCCCAGCGCCTCCTTGTCCCACGCCGTCACGGACGCGAGACCTCGGGCGGCACGTTCCTCATCGAGGAGCTGTTGCACCACCTGGCTCTTCGCGGCCGTGTAGGCACGACCGTCCGACGATCGCGCTGCTCGGGTCTTGACGTCCCGGTACCGCGCAACGGCGGTCGGGTCGCTGAGCAGTTTGTCCCGGAAGAGCCGTTGGTTGCATTCGTCCCACTGGTCCGAGGCGAAGGCGTGGAGGATGTGGGTCCTCGCCCCGTCTCGTTCTCGGGTGTACACCCCGTGGTTCTTCGGACCGGAACGGTGCTGCGTGTAGCCCGTCGCCGCGAGCAACGGGCCGAGCGCCAACGGATCCGTGTCGACTGCGACCCGGACCGCGATGTCGATGACCGGCTTCGCTTCGAGGCCCGGGATGGCCGTGCTGCCGATGTGTTCGACCGCGAGCACGCGGTCTCCGAGCGCGGCGACGAGCCGCGACGCCTCACGCTGGTAGTCCGTCTCCCAGGAGTCGCGGTGTGCTTCCAGCTGCACCGCGGGAGGCTCTCCCCCGGACCGGATCGTGGCCATCGCTGCTGGCCACATCGCGTCCAACCGCGGTCCCCACGGATCCGCCATCACGCCGCTCTTGCGGAGTTCGACCACCTCGGATGCGGGGAGCCACTTCCAGGCCATCACCTCGGCCGGAGCTGGCCGCACGGTCGAGCCGGCAGGTTCCCGAACGGTGAAGAGATCCACCAGCGCAGAGTCCTCGGTGAAGCGACCGACCCACTGCAGCGCGTCGGGCGCGACCTCGATGGCGGTCTCCTCGCGCAGTTCACGGCAGGCCGCCGCTGTCCCCGACTCGCCGGCGAGCGCACTGCCACCGGGGAACTCCCACCCGTGCGCGAACTCCTTCGTCGGAGCTCGTTGCGTGACGAGGACGGTCCCGTCGGCGCGGTGGACGCAGACCGTGACCACGAGGTGGAAGGACCCGGCGGGCCAGCCGCTGTCGCCTCGCCGGAACGTCGCGCCCGTCGCTCCACCGCCCGCATCGACCACGTCCCACCACTCGTCCACGTCCGCCAGCGTACGACGACCGTCGCGACCCGGGTCGTGCCAGCGGGCGACTCAAGGTCGCCGAGACCCCGCAGCGATGACGGCGACCAGACCGCTCCAGTCAGGGTGGTAGTCCTCGTCGACGGCCGCACGGCTCTCGGCGTAGACAGAGGCGACTCGCAACGCCAGGGACGGACTCAGCGCTCCGGACAATGCCGTCTGGCTCTCGGCCGCGGCGAGGTCCGTGGCGGAGCCGAACCGGTGGTGCACCGTCCCCTCCCGCTGGTCGGCGAGGACCATGCTGTGCACGAGCGCCTCGCGGACCACCCCGAGCACGAGGTGCAGTCCGATGACGTCCGCTCCGCGCCCGAACCGTGTGGCGGCCAGTGCCAGGTCGAACCGCTGACTGTTGTCCGGAGGCTCCGGAGGAAGCTCGAGCGTCGCGCCTCGCGTCGCGAGGTCCACGCGGCGGCCGTCCGCGAGCACGAGCCGAACGTGCTGCACCCCGTCGTCGAGGGCGCTCTGCCACGCCCACGGTTCACCTCCGAGGAGTGTCCGCGCGTCGACGTCCGCAACGAGATCGAGCTCGCCGTCGAGGTCGCTCCACGGGTCCAGCTGGTCGGGCGTGAGGACGGAGCCGTACGGACGGACCGCGTCGACCGCCGGGTCCGTGCGGAGCCTCTCCAGGAGTGACTGCTGCCAGTGCATCACCGAACCCTACGAGCTCCACGCCATGAGCGGCGCCGGCCGCGGTGGCTCCAGTACGCCGCTTCCATCGCCCCGACGTCGAGCTCCACGTCGAGCACGATGTCGAGACCACGTCAGAGCCCCGTGCGTCTGTTCGTCTCCCAGTACCCCAGCACCAGCTCGTCGCCCGGCGGCAGTTCGCGTTCGACGAGCCGGAAGAGTCGCCGCGCCTGGCGCTCGGACGAGCGCGCTGCGGCCTCCGTCGGCCATCCCGCCTCCACCGAGTAGTCCTCGTTGAACTCGGCGGCCCAGCGCAGTACTTCGTCGCGGACCGTCTCCGACAACGCCGGTGTCCCCTCTGGGCACAGGCCGTCCTCGTCCCAGAGCGGCCAGTCGACGCTGTACTCGTTCATCAGTCGGTAGCGCACCGGACAACACTCGCACACCGGGCCACGGACCGATCCGAGGATCCTGGAACCCCACCGTCCGAAGCCGGAGGACCGCACACCCCCGCGCTTCCTACCGTCGACACATGACCAAGATCACCATCATCGGCGCCGGCGGCTTCGTCTTCCCCTTCCGTCTCATCGGCGACCTCGTCTCCTTCCCCGCCCTGCAGGACGCGACGTTGCACCTCATGGACCTCGACGCGGGCCGGGTCGCCCGCACCGCGACGGCCGCCCGCGAGCTCGTCGCCCACCACGGCCTCGGCGTCGAGGTCCTCGACACCACGGACCGGCGTGCGGCCCTGGCGGGTGCGGACGTCGTCATCATCACGTTCCAGGTCGGCGGCGTCGAGTCGTACAAGTGGGACGTCGAGATCCCGCGCAAGTACGGCATCGACCAGGCGGTCGGCGACACCGTCGGCCCGGGTGGCGTCTTCCGGTTCCTGCGGTCGGTGCGCGCGTACGAGGACATCGCCCGCGACGCGCTCGAGCTCTGCCCGGACGCCCAGTTCATCAACTACGCGAACCCGATGGCGATGGCCACGGCGTTCCTCAACGCGAAGGGGCTCCGGACGGTGGGGCTCTGCCACAGCGTGCAGGGCACGACCCGCATGCTGGCGCGCACGCTCGGCGTGCCGTACGACGAGGTCGAGTTCGTCAGCGCCGGCATCAACCACCAGGCGTGGATCCTCGAGTTCACGCGTCGCAACGGCGAGGACCTGTACCCGCGTCTGCGCGAGGTGATGACGGCGAAGCACCAGCGCGGCGTCGCGGCGTCCGACCTGCACGACGACGACGGCGACCACAGCGAGGCGGCTGCCGCGGCGAGCAACTACGAGGGCGGCAACGAGCAGGTCCGCACCCAGCTGATGCGCTCGTTCGGGTACTTCGAGACCGAGTCGAGCCACCACGCCAGCGAGTACGTGCCGTACTTCCGCAAGGACCCGGAGACGGTGCTCGAGTACATCCCGGAGCGCTGGGACTACTACGAGATCTGCCTGGCGCACGACGAGCAGGGCGACGTGGACACGCAGCTCGAGAAGCTCAAGGCCGACCTGACGCCGAGCGTCGAGTACGGCGCGAGCATCGTGAACGCGATCGTGACGGGCGTCCCCGCGGTGGTCTACGGCAACGTCCCGAACGCCACGGGTGTCATCCAGAACCTGCCGTCCGACGCCTGCGTCGAGGTCGCGTGCCTGGTCGACGGCAAGGGGGTGCAGCCGACGTCGTTCGGTGAGCTCCCGCCGCAGCTCGCCGCGATCAACCGCACGAACACGAACGTGCAGACCCTGGCGGTGCGCGCTGCGCTGACGGGCAACGTCGAGCACGTCCACCACGCGGTGGCTCTGGACCCGCTGACGGCGGCGCACCTGACGCTCGACCGCATCGCCGAGATGACCGACGAGCTCCTGCACGCCCACGCGGCGCTGCTCCCCGAGTCGTTGCGTCCGGCGGACGCGGTCACCGCGGCACCGGTGGCCGACCGGGAGGCCCGCCCCGCGCTGGTCTGAACCGTCGCGCCCGACGTGGGGTCGGGTCCAGGACGCCACCCCACGTCGGACGCGCGGCGCCCCGTGTGCGCACCCCGCGCCTCCCGGCCGACCTGAACGGCACCACGACCTCAAAGGAGAGGACCATGCCGACCCGACCATCCCCCCAACTCGCCAGACGGGGGTTCCTCGCCCTCGCCGGCATCTCGCTGACCGGCGCGCTGGCAGCGTGCGCCGGTGGCGGCACGACCGGCCGCGGCGGGACGAAGCACATCCGCCTGTCCACCTGGAACATCCCGACGGACATCACGAGCTACCAGGCGATCGCCGACGAGTTCGTCGCGGCGCACCCCGGCACGAGCGTCGCCGTCGAGGTGACCACCGGGCAGTTCCACCAGTGGTTCATCACCCGGCTCGCCGCCGACCTGGCGCCGGACGTCATCCGGATCACCCCGCAGCAGATCGGCCGCTACGCCGCGAACGGCAGCCTGGTCGACATCTCGGGGTCCGTCCCGGCGGACTACCGGCAGGACTACAGCGACCCGTTCTGGGCGATCGGCGCGCGGGACGACGGCGTGTACGGCGTCTTCCAGCACACCGACAACTTCATCACCTACTACAACCGCGACGTCATGGAGCAGATCGGCGTCACGCCACCGCAGGCCCTGGCCGACGCGTGGACGTGGGACGAGTTCCTCGACGTCGCGCAGGAGGTCAAGCAGGTCACCGGCAAGTACGCGTTCGGGTACGGGTGGTCGTCGCCCGAGACGGCGTACCGGTGGCTGCCGCTGGTCCACCAGAACGGCGGTGCGTTCCTCGGCGAGGACGGTGCCACCCCGTCGATGGACACCCCGGAGGCGATCGACGCCCTGGCCTTCGGCCGGAAGTGGTACGCCGACGGACTCGCGACCACGGGCAACCTCAGCAAGAGCGGCGGCGGCGACGTCTCGCGGAACCTGTTCCTGACCGGGCAGATCGGCATGATGCTCAACAACCCGGAATCGATCGCGCAGCTCGACACCGACATGCCGGACAACTGGGGCACGGCCCCGATGATCCGGAACGTCGGCGAGGCGAGCGACCTGGGCGGCAACGCCCTGGCCGTCACGAAGTCGAGCAAGCACCCGGAGCTCGCGGCCGAGCTCGTGGCGATGATCACGTCCCGGTCGAAGATGCAGCAGTTCTGCCACGACGGCAACTGGCTGCCCGCCCGGAAGTCCCTCGACGCGAAGGACATCGGGTACGCCGCGAACACCGACACGATGCAGCGGTTCATCGACCAGGGGACGACGATCCCGCTCTCGATGGTGAAGGCCGAGAGCGGCGAGTACTTCAGCTCGCTCAACGCGGTGTTCGCCGACTACCTCGACCTCTGCCTGCTCGGGCAACTGAGCCCGAAAGAGGCCTCGAACCAGATGATGGAGGCGATGCGCAGTGTCACTGCGAACTGAGACCGCGCCGGTCCGCACGACGGCGTCCGCCGCCCCACCGACCGGCGGGCTCCCCGCTGGCGGCGGCGCCCGCCGGAGCCGGGGCCGCTTCGTCCCGTACGTGTTCATCGGCCCCGCGGCGTTGCTGTTCCTCGGCTTCTCGCTCATCCCGATCATCACGGCGATCGCGCTGAGCTTCCAGGACTCCAGCACCTCGCTCGGCGACGGCACCTGGGTCGGCGGGAAGAACTTCGTCGACATGGGCTCCGACCCACTCATCGGCACCGCGCTGCGGAACACGCTCGTGTTCACGCTCGGCACCGTGCCGACCTCGATGGCGATCGGGCTCGCCCTGGCGGTCGCCCTGAACCGGCCGCTGCCCGGGCGCTCGGTGTTCCGTGCCCTGTTCTTCGTGCCGATGGTCGCGGCCGGCGTCGTGGTGGGCGTCATCATGTCGTGGATCTTCAACGGCGACTACGGCGTCGTGAACAACCTGCTCGAAGCGCTCGGGATGGGGCGCGTGCCCTGGCTGACCGCTCCGGGGTGGGCGATGGCGACCCTGGTGGTCGTCGTGGTCTGGACCCGGATCGGGTTCTGCATGGTGATCTACCTCGGCGCGCTGCAGTCCGTGCCCGCCGAGCTCAAGGAGGCCGCCGCGATCGACGGCGCCTCGCGCTGGGTGCGGTTCCGGACCATCACGTGGCCGCTGCTCCGCCCGACGACGTCGATCCTGCTCATCCTGAACGTCGTGTTCTCGTTGCAGGCCTTCGACGTCATCTACGTGATGACCGGCGGTGGCCCCGGCTTCTCGACGACCGTGCTGATCCAGTACGTGTTCCGGTCCGCGTTCATCGATGCCCGGATGGGCTACGCCGCGGCACTCGGACTGGTGCTCGTCGCGATCCTGCTCGTGTTCACGCTGCTCCGGCAGCGCGCCAACCGCAAGGCGGAGGAGATGCTCTGATGGCTGTACTCGAATCGCGTGTCGGTCCCGGGCGGGCCCGCCCCCGTCGCGCCGGCGTCCCTCGCCGTCGTCCCGGCCGGTGGCTGCTCGTCGCGGGGCTCACCGCCCTGGCGATCCTGATGGTGTTCCCGCTGTACTGGATGGTCGTCTCGGCGCTCACCCCCGGCGGGCAGTCGCAGAGCGGCACGTTCTCGCTGTTCCCGACGCGGCCGACGTTCGAGAACTACACGCAGGTGTTCAGCACGCAGCCGGTCTGGCGGTGGCTCGGCAACTCGGCGCTCATCACCAGCGTCGGCACCGCGTTGAGCGTCGTCGTGTCGCTGATGGCCGGGTACGCCCTCGCCAAGTTCCGGTTCACGGGCCGGGGGCTGCTGTACTCGGCGTTCCTCGTCACGATCATGATCCCGATCCAGGTCACCCTGGTGCCGAGCTTCCTGGTCGTCGCGAAGATCGGCCTGGTCGACTCCCCCTGGGCGGTGATCCTGCCGACCGTGTTCGACGTCGTCGGGATCTTCATCGCCCGGCAGTTCATGCTCGGGGTGCCGGACGCCCTGATGGAGGCCGCTCGGCTCGACGGCGCCGGCGAGTTCCAGACGTTCTTCCGAGTGGTGCTGCCCTCGTGCGGTCCCCTGGTGGGTGTGCTCGTGATCCTCGGCTTCATGACCCGGTGGAACGACTTCCTCTGGCCGCTCGTCGTGCTGCAGGGCAACGAGAACCTGACGGTGCCCGTGGCCCTGTCGACGCTGACGAACAACCCGGCGTTCAGTTCGCCGTGGGGTGCCGTGATGGCCATCGCGACCGTGACCGTGCTGCCGCTGCTCGTGGTGTTCCTGGCGTTCCAGCGCCAGTTCGTGCAGGGCATCGCCTCGACCGGCATCAAGTAGCCCGCCGGGCGGCGGCGCGACGGGAGGCACGGTGCCAGCTGGCACCGTGCCTCCCGTCCGTCGTCCGCGTCAGCGGATGATCGAGATGTTGTCCGCCTGCGGGCCCTTCTTGCCGGGGCCCACGTCGTACTGCACGTGGTCGTTCTCCTCGAGCGACCGGTAGCCGGTCGTCGCGATGATGCTGGAGAAGTGGGCGAACAGGTCCTCGGACCCGTCGTCGGGGTGGATGAAGCCGTACCCCTTGGCGTGGTCGAACCACTTCACGGTGCCGGTCGGCATGGTCGACAGCACGGCGTCAGTGGATGCGCAGTTGCGCGACCATCGGGCAGGCGAACGGGTCACGGGCAGCGAGCCCGACCCGGTTCAGGTACCGGACGACGATGCCGTAGGAGCGCAGCAGGGTGGTCTCGGTGTAGGGCACCTCGAGCGTGTCGCAGTGGTCGCGGACGAGCAGGCGGGCCTGCTTCAGCGCCGGACGGGGCATCGACGGGAACAGGTGGTGCTCGACCTGGTAGTTCAGGCCGCCCATCAGGAACGAGACCCACCAGCCACCGCGGATGTTGCGCGACGTGCGGACCTGGCGCGAGAAGAAGTCGACCTTGGCGTCGTGCGCGATGGTCGGCATGCCCTTGTGGTTCGGGGCGAACGAGGCGCCCATCATCACGCCGAACACGGCGAGCTGCACACCGAGGAACGCGCAGGCCATGCCGAACGGCAGGAACCAGAACACGACCGTCAGGTAGATGCCGAAGCGGGCGACGAGCAGCGCGGCCTCGAGCCAGCGGTGCTTGACGTCGGCCTTGGTGCCGTTGCCGGTGACGATGCTCTGCACCGCGTACCGGTGCAGGTTCAGGCCCTCGAGCGTCAGCAGCGGGAAGAACAGCCAGCCCTGGAACCGCATGAACGTCGTCATGAGCGGACCCTTGACCGCCGCGGCGTCCTCCGGCAGGAACCGGATGCCGTCGGGTGCGATGTCGGGGTCCTTGCCGACGGTGTTCGGGTTGCCGTGGTGGCGGGTGTGCTTGTTCATCCACCACGAGTAGCTGAGGCCGACCAGGAAGGTGCCGAGCCAGCGGCCGGCGTGGTCGTTCCACTTCTGCGAGGCGAAGACCTGGCGGTGCGCGGCCTCGTGCGACAGGAACGCGAACTGCGTGAAGATCACGCCGAGCGCGCCGGCGACGATCAGCTGGAACCAGGAGTCACCGAGGAACGCGAACGCGACCCATGCGAGCGCGAAGGTGACGATGAGTGTGCCGAACAGCGACCAGTAGAACCCGGTGCGGCGGCGGAGGAGTCCGTTCTCCTTGACCTGCGCGAGCAGAGCGGAGTAGGTCGAGGTGCCCTTGGGGCTTCCTGTTCCAGGTCGAGTGCGGGTGTAGCCCGGAGCGAGCGGAGTGGTGGTCAAGATGGACCGACCTTCCGGTGCGGACCGGCCCTTCGGCCGGTTCGAGAGAGTTCACGCGATTGCGCTTGGTGCGACCCTAGGGCCTCAAGGTGCGATTCCACCTGACAATCAGCCTGCCCACTACGGTGATCGGATGGGCAAGGTCACGCTGCAGGACGTCGCCGTGCACGCCGGCGTCTCGATGAAGACCGTGTCCAACGTCGTGCGCGGCTACCAGCACGTCAGTCCGCCGATGCGCGACCGGGTGCAGGCCGCGATCGACGAGCTCGGGTACCGCCCGAACGTCTCCGGACGGTCGCTCGCCACCGGCCGGTCGAACATGCTCGCGTTCGCGTTCCCCGACCTCCGGCGGCCGTACTTCGCCGAGCTCGCGCACGTGTTCTCCCGCGTCTGCGCGCAACGCGGGTACCAACTGCTGCTCGAGGAGACCCTCGGCGAGGCCGACGGCGAGCGCTCCGCTGTGCGCGGTCGCGAGGCCGGGGTGGTCGACGGCGTCGTCATCCACCCCCAGGTCCTGACTCCCGAGGCGATCGACCGGATCCGCGGCGACACCGCCGTGGTGTTCCTCGGCGAGGACGTCCGCCCTCAGTACTCCGACCAGGTGGTCATCGACAACGCGGCCGCGGCGGCGCAGGCCGTCGCGCACCTCGTCGCGCTCGGTCGCCGACGCATCGGCTTCTTCGGGCACGAGACCGGCCCGGAGTCCAGCACCTCTGGCGTGCGGCTCCACGGCTACCGGGCCGGGCTGGCAGCCGCCGGCCTGCCGGTCGACGACGCGCTCCTGGTCCCCCGCGAGGTCGGTGACGCCGCAGGTGCCGAGACCGCGTTCGGTCGGGCGCTCGATGCCGGGCTCCGGGTCGACGCACTGCTCTGCCGCGACGACCTCGCTGCCCTCGGGGTCCTGCGCGCGATGCGGTTGCGTGGGCTCGACGCTCCGCGGGACATCGCGGTGGTCGGGTGGGACGCGATGGGACTCGGGTCGAGCCTGGTGCCGAGCCTGACGTCGGTCGCGCCGGACACCGTCGCGCTGGCGGACACCGCTCTCGACCTGCTGCTCGAGCGGATGGACGGCTCGGAGGTACCGGGCCGGCTGGTCACGGTCGGGCACCGGCTGCTGGTGGGCGAGAGCGCGCCGTTCCCCGACGGCTCGGTCGACCGCGGGCAGGCGCAGGGCCAGGGCCGAGTCTCGGCCTGAGCGACACTCCTCGTGGCGATCCGCCCGAGGAGTGTCGCCCAGCGCGAGTCTCGGGGCCGCTCCTCCGAGACTCGGCGCAGCATCAGCGCTCGCCCGGGTGCACGCTCCCCAGCAGCTCGACGACGACGGCACGCAGCGCCTCGGGCAGGTCGACGGTGCCGAGTTCGACGATCCGGTCGGCGCGCGGCAGGTCCTTCGACACGATCTCCCACGCGGTGAGCTTCTCGGCGTTGCCGGCCTGTGCGCGTTCGAGGGCGCGCCGGACCGCTTCGCGGGCGTCGACGCCGACCACCGGCGACCCGGTCAACGTGACCGCTCCGCCCGCAGTCTTCTCCACGGTCAGGTCGACCGAGAACCGGTCCTCGCCACGAGCGGACACGACCTGACCGTCCGCGGGGGCGGCGAGGAACGTGATCCGCCAGTCGCGACGGGCCGGGACGACGTCGACCGCGCCCGTGGTGGCGTGCACGCGGAACTCGGCGAGCGCCGCGTCCCACGTCAGACGGGTCTCGGCGCTGCGGCCGGTGTCGCCGGCGGGGTCCTCCTGGTCCTCGACCAGGGTGAACGACCCGGAGGCACCGGGGGCGACGAGGACCTCGAAGACGGTCGGGTTCGCGGTGGCGTCGAGTTGGTCCTCGGCGGCGAGGGGCAGCAACCCGCCCGCGCGCAGCAGCACCGGCACGCAGTCGAGGGTGCGGTGCAGGTCGACGAACCGGTCGCCGGCGTACACGGTGCCGGTGAACACGTCGGTCCAGGTCCCCGGCGGCAACCAGGCCCGTGCGGTCCCGTGCAGGGTGACGGGGTCGCGCGGTTCGACGATCGGGGCGACGAGCAGTTCGGACCCGAAGGCGTACGTGTTCGGCACCCGGTACGCCTCGTCGCGCCTTGGTTCCAGGTGGTACAGCGGGCGGACGAGCGCGGTGCCCTCGGCGGTCCGGTGGTTCATGGTGTGCAGGTACGGCACCAGGCGGTGACGGAAGCGCAGGGCCTCTCCCATCGCGGTGCGCGGCTCGGCGGGGAACACCCACGGTTCCTTGCGGATGAACGGGTTGTTGGCGGAGTGCAGCCGCATGATCGGCGAGAACACCCCGAACTGCACCCAGCGCGTGGCGAGCTCGTCGTCGCGGACCCCGCGGGTGTGGCCGCCGATGTCGTGGCTCCACCAGGGGTAGCCGATGTTCGCGGCCGTGGCGGTGAACTCGGGCTGGAACGCCAGCGACGCCCAGGACACGACGGCGTCGCCGGAGAACCCGACGGCGTACCGCTGGCTGCCGGGGCCGGCGTAGCGCGAGAAGGTCATCCCCTGGTCCGCCGAGCTCGCCGAGTCGAGCAGGTGGAAGTGGTTGAGCAGCCAGAGCGGGTCGACGCCGGGCAGACCGCTCTCACTGCCCTGCTGCCAGTCGATCCACCAGAAGTCGACGCCCTGCGCCTCGAGCGGTCGGTGCAGCTGGTCGAAGTACGCCTGCAGGAACCGCCGGTCGGTCGGGTCGAACGGGATCGGCTGCTCGGTCGCCGGGTCGATCCCCATCGCCTCGGCCATCGCGGGGTAGGCGTCCTCGAACGCCCGGACGCCGTCGGCGGGGTGCAGGTTGAGCGTCGTGCGCATCCCCCGCCGGTGCAGTTCCGCCAGGAAGGCCCGCGGGTCGGGGAAGAGCGACGGCTCCCACGAGTAGCCGGTCCAGCCGTCACCGAACTGCGGCGGTACGGAGTCGACGCGGTGCCAGTCCATGTCGATGACCGCGACCGAGAACGGCAGGCGTTCCTCGGCGAACCGGTCCACGAGCTCCAGGTACGAGGTGTCGCTGTACGGGTGGTAGCGGCTCCACCAGTTGCCGAGCGCCCACCGGGGCAGGCGCGTGGGGGCGCCGGACACCTGGTGGAAGGCCCGGAGGGCGCCATCGAAGTCGCGACCGAACGCGAACACCGTGACGTCCCGGCGACCGGGCACGCGCGTGCCGATCCAGCCGTCGTCCTCGAACAGGAACGACTCGCTGTCGTCCAGCGCGGTGATGCCGTCGCGGGCCAGGATGCCGGGTTCGAGCGGCATCCGGCCGTCGACGTCGTCGAGGGTGCGGCCGGTGCCGCCGAGGTCACGGGGTTCCTGCCCCCAACGCCAGCGGTTCGCGTCCGGGCCGATGGTCTCGACGACCAGGCCGCTCGGGCTGAACGGACGGCCGTCGTAGCGGAGCCGGGCACGGTCGGTGGTGACGACGACGCCAGCTTCGCCGTCGCGCTCCACGGTGAACGCCGGCACCGGCAACCGCCGTCGGATCGCGAACGTCGAGGCGCGGTCCTCGAACCCGCCGCCGTCGCTCCACTCGATGCGGAACGTGCCGGCGTCCAGCACGGTGATCCTCCAGTGTTCGCCGGTGACGACGGCCGCGGGGTCGGCGATCGGGTCGGATCCGGGGAACGGGCGGATCGTCGGGAGTGCGGTGGTGGTCATGGTCACGTCGTACCCCTCAGCTCTTGACCGCGCCCTGTGTCACGCCGCTGATGACCCAGCGCTGCGCGAACAGGTAGACGATGATCGTCGGCGCCATGGCCATCAGGTACGAGGCGAAGGCGACGTTGTAGTTCGTGCCGAACTGGCTCTGGAAGATGTTCTGCACCACGGGCAGGGTCTGCAGGGTCGGGTCGGCGGTGATGAGCGACGGCATCATGAAGTCGTTCCACGACGCCAGGAACGCGAAGATCCCGACGGTGGCGTTCATCGGTCCGAGCAGCGGCAGGATGATCCGCCAGAAGATCTGCCACGTCGAGGCGCCGTCGATGCGGGCGCTCTCCTCGAGCTCGACCGGGATCGACCGCAGGTACGCCGAGTAGAGCAGCACGCTGAACGACAGTTGGAACATGGCGTGCAGGATGCCGACGCCGATCGGGTTGTCGAGGCCCATCTGGGCGGTGAGCTTGATCTGCGGCAGTGCGACGACCGGGAACGGCAGGAACATCGCCGCCAGCAGGTAGACGAACGACCACCGGAAGAACCGCTTGTGCCAGTTCCGGACGATCGCGTACGAGGCGAACGAGCTGAGCAGCAGGGTCGCGACGACGGTGAGCGCTGCGACGCCGAGCGACACCGAGAACGAGACGGGGAAGCGCGTGAGCTCCCAGGCCGACGCGAACGAGCCGGGGTCGAACGGGAACGGCAGCGACAGGGCGTTGCCGTCGACGGACTGTTCGCTCGTCTTGAACGCCATGGCGACGGTGACGTACAGCGGGATGAGGACCGTCAGCGCCGCGAGTCCGAGCACGACGGTCAGGGTCCAGTTCGTGCCGCCGAGGCGTCGCCGGTGCCCGCGGCCCGGTCGTCGCGCGTCGCCGGTGGTCACCGCGCGGGTGTCGGTGGGTGGGCGGGTGTCGATGGCGGTCATGCGAGTCGCAGGTTCCTTCCGCGGGTCGCCGCGAGCTGCAGCACGGAGATGAGGACGGTGATGATGAAGAACACGGTCGCGTTCGCCATCTGGTAGGCGTAGTCGCCGCCGGTGAAGCCGCCGAAGATGGTCATCGCGACACTGCTCGTCGCGCTGCCCGGGCCGCCGTTCGTCAGGCCGACGATGACGTCGTACGCGCCGAGGTAGCCCTTCACGCCGAGCACGGTGTTGATGACGATGAAGCCGCCGAGCAGCGGGAGCGTGATCGCGCGCAGCTGCTTCCAGCCGGTCGCGCCGTCCAGCGAGCTCGCTTCGTACAGCTCCTCGGGGATCGAGGTGAGCCCGGCGGTGTAGATGAGGAGGGCACCGGGCACGGTCTGCCAGGCGGACACGATCACGATCGCGACCCAGGCCAGGTTCGGGTCGCCGAGGATGCTCTGCTCCAGCGGTCCGAACCCGACGCTCGTGGCCAGGGCCGGCACGGTGTTCGAGAACAGGAAGTTGAACACGTAGGCGACGATGATCCCGGAGATCACCATCGGGATCACGAAGATCGACCGGAGGCCCGCGGCGAACCGGATCTTCTTCGCCAGTGCGATCGCCAGTGTCAGCGCGATGACCTGCGTGACGATCACGGTGACGACGGCGAACCCGAGGGTGAAGCCGTACGACGCGAGGATCGCCGGGTCGGACACGAGCGCCCGGTAGTTCTCGAGCCCGAGGAAGTTCCACTGCCCGAAGCCGAGGTAGTCGGTGAAGCTGTAGAAGATGCCGACGCAGGCGGGTGCGACGACGAAGGCGGTGAACGCGATGAGGGCGGGCACGAGGAACAGGTAGTACATGCCCTCCGTCCGGCGGAGGGAGCCCGGGCGACGCGAACCAGCGGCGCGGTGCGTGCGGGCGGCCGCGGTGGCCGGCCCGGACGTCGCCGGGTCGGTGTCGCGGGAGAGCGGGGTCTGCATGGTCATGGTGGCTCCTGGAGTCCTGGTCCGGCTCAGACCGTCGCCGAACGGCCGGCGAGACGCCGCCAGTCCGAGTCGAGCCGCTGCAGCATCGAGGTGAAGTCCCCGCTCCGGATCGCCGACTGCAGGTAGTTGCCGAGCGGGATCGAGGTGGGGATGAAGGTGCCGGCGCCCTGGTAGAACGCGGCGTCGTCGACGTACTGCTGCAGGCCGGCGAGTCGCTCGTCCTGCTGCGGCGGCGCGTCCTTCGTCGGCGAGTAGGCCAGGTTGTCGCGGTTGTAGGCGTCGATGACCTCGGGCTGCATGAGGAACTCGACGAGCTCCTTCGCTTCGTCCGGGTGCTGCGACGCGGTCGGGATCCACAGGCCGAGGTCGATGTTCACCCGCGCCTGCCGGTCGCCGGGGTCGTTCGACACCGGCAGCGCGAACGTGCCGACCTCGAGGTCCTTGTTCACCAGCGCGATCTGTCCGAGCGCCCACGGCCCCTGCAGGTACATCGCGGCCTCGCCCTTGCCGAACGCCAGGTTGCCGTCGGCGTAGGCACGCGTGGCGTGGTCGGGGTTGAAGAACGTCGAGATGGTCTTCGCACGCTCCATCGGCACCGCGAAGTCCTTCTCGAAGGACACCGCGGAGTCCGGGCCGACGTCGGTGCCGAGTGCCTTCATCTTCGTGAAGAACGACCCGGTGTCGACCAGGCTGCCCACCGAGTAGTCGAACAGCCCCTGCCACAGCGTCCAGGTGTCGCGGTCCGTCGCGTAGATCGGGGTGACGTCGGCCTTCTGGAGCGTCCGGCACACCTCGACGAACTCGTCCCACGTCGTCGGCACGGGCAGGTCGTGGTCGGCGAAGATCCGCTTGTTGTAGATGACCCCGGCGGCGGCGAGCGAGTACGGCAGCACGCTCGTGCGGTCCTCGAACGTCGCGTACTGGTTCGTCAGGGTGGCGATGTCCGGTCGGATCCGTGCCGCCGACGGCAGGTCTCCGAGGTCGCTCAGCACGCCGCGGGAGATGTAGCGCGCGAGTTCGAGGTTGTCGTTGAAGCAGCCGACGTCTGCCGGCTCGCCGCGGACGAACTGCGGCGCGATGGCCGTCGTGCTGTCGTGCACCACGGACAGCCCGGAGTGCCCCTTCTCGAAGCGCCGCAGGAGCGCATCGAAGTAGGCGATGACCTCCTGCTTCTGCTCGTAGAACCGCAGCGTCGTCGCACCCCCTGCCGCTGCGCGCGGTGCTGCGCACCCCGCGAGCGCCATCGTGCCGAGCGCGATCCCGCCGGCTGCTCCGGCGAGGAACCCCCGCCGACTCACGGCCGCGCTGATCGTTCCGGTCCTGCTTCCCACCATCGGGCAACTCCCTCGTGCGCGTCGTCGCGCAGGTCCTGTTTACAGCGCTGTAAAACGGAAGTCAACGTTGTAATCGCACCTGACGGGGTATGCGCGCCCCCAAGCGGACGGGAGGCGCGGGTCGCTCCCGCCCCGCGCCTCCCGTCCGCCACTCGCCAGCGCGACCGCTGCGCGCACCGTGCGCACGTCGCCGTCCGGTGCGCCGATGGTCGCGCCGTGCGCGCCTCCGGCGCCGCACCGAGCACGCAACCCGGCACGGAACGGCCAAGGCTGCACGGTGCAGCCTTGGCCGCTCACCCGAACGACACGCCTGAGCGAACGCACAGAGCCGCCGCCAGGCACCATGGAGGGCATGGCAAGCACCACCTCCGCTCCCCCGCCCGGCCCCGTCGAGACGACGTCGAAGGTGCGGCGGTGGGTGTTCTGGCCCGCCGCCGTCCTCGTGCTCGGTTTCGTGGCGTTCACCCTGATCTCCCCGTCGAGCGCCGAGGCGATGTTCGTCGGCCTGCAGGACGGCATCGTCCGGAACTTCAGCTGGTACTACGTCCTCGTCGCCGCGTTCTTCGTCGGCTTCTCGCTGTTCGTCGGCTTCAGCAAGTTCGGCGACATCAAGCTCGGCAAGGACCAGGACGAGCCCGAGTTCTCGACCGGGTCGTGGTTCGCGCTGCTCTTCGCCGCCGGCATGGGAATCGGCCTCGTCTTCTACGGCGTCTCGGAACCGCTCAGCCACTTCGCCTCGCCGCGCCCCGGCGTCACCGGCTCCGAGAACGAGCTCGCGCAGCAAGCTCTGACCCAGACGTTCCTGCACTGGGGACTCCACGCGTGGGCGATCTACGTCGTGCTCGGCCTCGCCCTGGCCTACGCCATCCACCGCCGCGGCCGTCCGGTGTCGATCCGGTGGGCGCTCGAGCCGCTGCTCGGCAACCGGGTGCGCGGCGGGTGGGGCAACCTCATTGACGTCATCGCGCTCGTCGGCACCCTGTTCGGTGTCGCGACCTCGCTCGGCCTCGGGGTCATCCAGATCGGCGCCGGGCTCGAGAGCGCTGGGATCGCCGACAGCAGCATCGTCAGCCAGATCGCCATCATCGCCGTGATCACCGCGGTGACCATCGTGTCGCTCGTGACCGGTGTCACCAAGGGCATGAAGATCCTGTCGAACTTCAACCTGCTGCTCGCCGCCGCACTGCTGCTGTTCGTGCTCATCGTCGGGCCGACCCAGTTCCTGCTCCGCGACTTCGTGCAGTCCATCGGCGCGTACCTGCAGAACATCGTCGGCCTGTCGTTCAACGTCACCGCACAGCAGGGCGCCGAGGGCGTCGCCTGGCAGGGCGCGTGGACCACCTTCTACTGGGGCTGGTGGATGTCGTGGGCGCCGTTCGTCGGCGTCTTCATCGCGCGCATCTCGAAGGGCCGAACGGTCCGCCAGTTCGTCTTCGGCGTGCTGCTCGTGCCGACCGTGCTCACGTTCCTGTGGTTCGCGGTCCTCGGCGGTGCGGCGATCCACCGCGAGACCGACGGCTCCGGCGGCCTGGTCGGCGCCGACGGTTCGGTCGACATCGAGAGGTCGCTCTTCGCCCTGCTCGGCGACCTGCCCGCCGGGGTGGTGCTGACCTACGGCGCCATCCTGCTCATCGGCGTGTTCTTCGTGACCTCGTCGGACTCCGGGTCGCTCGTGATGGCGATGATCGCGTCCGGCGGCGACATCGAGCCGAAGAACTGGCTGCGCGTCTTCTTCGCCACCGTCTCGGCACTGCTCGCCGTTGCCCTGCTGCTGAGCGGCGGGCTGAACGCTCTCAAGACGGCGGCGATCACCACGGCGTTGCCGTTCAGCGTCGTGCTGCTGCTCACCTGTTGGTCGACGATCATCGCCTTCACCCGCGAGCGGCGGGCGTACGACAAGGCCGAACGCGAGGTCCTGCTCGAACACGTCGGCGCGTACTACGGGCTCGAGGTCGAGGGGCCGTCAGAGCGCGCGCCGAGGTCCGCGTTCGGTCGGCCGTGGGCAGCCGTGAAGAAGCGCGTGCGCGGCGGGTCGGTGGCGCACCCGGCCGCCACCGCCCTCGACGACTTCCCGATCCGGACGCAGACGGTGTCACCCGACCCGGCGGTCGACGCGAGCCTGGACGACGGGCCGGACACGGAGAGCGCGCCGCGCCCGACGGACTGATGACGACCGGCTCAGAGGTGCTTCTCCATGCAGTAGCTCGTCGGGTCGTCGGTGTACGGCCCGAACCGCGGGATCTGGCGGTACCCGAGCTTCTCGTACAGGGCGATCGCCGCGACCTGTGGCAAGCCCGTCTCCAGTTGCATCGTCGAGATGCCGCCGGCCAGCGCATGCGCTTCGAGCGCCTGGAGCAGGGCTCGGCCGATCCCGAGTCCTCGAGCGTCGTCGGTGACGAACATCCGCTTGACCTCGCCGGATCCGTCGCGCCGATCAACCAGCGCCGCCGTACCGACGGCCACGTCACCCTCGCGAGCGACGAACAGCGAGACCCCGTCGGCTTCCAGGGCGTCGACGTCGAGGCCGTAGTAGTTCTCGGCCGGGTACAGGGCGAGGGCGAAGGCGTCTCCCTGGCGGAGCAGGCTGAGGACGTCGTCGCTGCGAGGGCTCTCGATCTGGATGGAAGGCACGGCCGATTGTACGAGTTCAGTCGGCCACTGGGCGTCGTCCCGCCGAGGACTGGAACCGCACCAGGTACCCGTCCGGGTCCTGCACGAGGAACTGGTCGACGCCGGCCTGCGCGCTCCCGACGTCGTACCACTTCGTCTCGGGCTGCATGAAGAGTTCGGTCCCGGCACGGAGCAGGGTGGCGGCGAGCGCGCGGCTCTCGGGCACGGTGACCTGGAAGTTCACGCCTCGGCCGAGCGGGCGATCGAGCGGGCCGGTGATCCAGTTCCGACCGACCCCGGCCTGTTCGAGCATGATGTGGGCGGTGCCGAGGGCGATGTACGCGAAGCGCTCCTCGGGCCGCGAGTAGCGGACCTCGAAGCCGCACAGGTCGCGCCAGAACGCGAGACTCCGGTCCAGGTCGGCGACGAGGAGTTCGGGGACGAGTGCGGGCTCGGGGGTCGTGGTCACGACCCCATCGTCGCATCGCGACGGAGCGCTGCGACGCCCGAACGGCCTGGTGCGAGGTTGTACACACGGTGCGACCCTGATACCTCGCACCATGCGTACAACCTCGCACCGAGCGGGCTCCCACCAACAGGGCGCTCACCAACCCGGCACGGCCACCCGCACCGCGCTGATCCGCCCCGCACGCGTCTGCGCCGTCGTCGCCGGGTCGTAGCTGTCCGCCGTCGCCAGGTAGAGCGTGCGGCCGTCCTCGCCCCCGAGCGCGCAGTCGATCGCGCACAGCCCCGGGGCATCGATCCGGTCCGTGACCTCGCCGCCCTCGAGGACCCGGAGGAACTCCCCCGTGTCGACGGAGCAGACCCAGACGGCGCCGTCGCGGTCGACCGTGCTGCCGTCCGGCGTGACGCCACCGGGCAGCGCTGCCCACTCGCGCCGGCCGGTCAGCGACCCGTCGGGCTCGATGTCGAACGCGGTGAGCCGGCCGCCCCACGTCTCGCTCACCACGAGGGTCCGGGTGCCGGGCAGGACGTTCGCGCTGTTCGGGAACACCAGCCCCTCGGCGGCGAGGCGGAACGAGCCGTCCTGCTCGATCACGTACAGCGGACCGGGGCGGAGCTCCTCGCCGCCGTACAGGTCGTAGCCGAAAGCCCCGATGTAGGTGCGGCCGGTCGTCTCGTCGACGACGAGGTCGTTCAAGAGCGACGACTCCTCGCCGGACAGGTCGGCGAACACCGACGTCTGGCCACGATCGTCGACGGCGACGACCGTGCGGGACTCCATCGAGCTGACGATCAGTCGCCCGTCGGCGAGCCGGCCGAGCCCCGACGACTGGCCCTCGACTGTGGTCTCCAGGCGCGGAGCCGCGGTCGAGGTCGGGTCCATCGAGAAGACCTCGCCGGTGTGCATGTCCGAGTACCAGAGCCGCCCGTCGTGCCAACGGTTGCCCTCGGGGAAGCGGATGTCGGTGACGACGTCGGTCGCGGAGTCCAGAGTGATGTGCACGGGCCCCAGCCTGCCAGCCGCACCCCCGCGCCACCCGGTGGTCTGGCACGATCGAGGCATGCCCCTCGACGGAACTCCCCTGGAACGGCTCGGCTTCCTGACGATCGGGTCGTTCGACCCCGCCCGGCCGTCCGAGGGCCACGAGGACACACTCCGGGTCATCGAACGCGCGGAAGCGCTCGGCTTCGACAGCGCGTGGCTTCGCCACCGGCACCTGCAGCACGGCATCTCCTCCCCCGTCGCGGTGATGGCCGCGGCGTCGCAGCGGACCTCGCGGATCGAACTCGGCACCGCCGTCACCCCGATCGGTGCCGAGAACCCGTTCCGGCTCGCCGAGGACCTCGGCACGGTCGACGTGCTGCTGGGCGGACGGCTGAACCCCGGCTTCTCGGTCGGCACCCCGATGAACTTCGACCTCTACAAGGACGCGATCTACCCCGACACCGCCGAACACGAGGACCTCGGCCACGACCGGCTCCTGCGCTTCCGTGACCTCGTGCGCGGAGAAGCGGTGACCGGAACCGGAACCGCGACCGGCACCGTCGAACGCCGAGGGATCGAGGAGTTCGCGAACACCGTCCAGCCGCACAGCACCGGCCTCGCCGACCGCATCTGGTACGGCACGGGCAGCACGAAGTCGGCGGTCTGGGCCGGCGAGAACGGCTTCCACCTGCTCACCTCGAGCGTCACGCGCAGCGAGGTCGGCACGGACTTCGCCACCAACCAGCGCGCACAGATCGACGCCTACCTCGACGTCCACCCCGATCCCAGCAACGCCCGGGTCTCGCAGGGCCTGGTCGTCATCCCGACCGACACGGCGAGCCGCGAGCAGGAGGCCCGCTACCGCGCCTACGTCGAGAGCCGCTCGGGCCGCGTGGGCGTGCCGATGGGGCCCGCGGGGATGCTCTTCGCCGCCGACCTCGTGGGGACCTCGGCCGAGATCGCGGACCGGTTGCGCGCCGACGCCGGCTACCAGGCGGTCACCGAGGTCGCCTTCGCGCTGCCGTTCTCGTTCGAGCCGGACGACTACGCGCAGATCACCACGGACATCGCCGAGCACCTGGGTCCGCAACTCGGCTGGGCGCCGCGACCGGCGGCCTGAGAACGGCGCCAGTCCGCCGGACGGGAGGCACGTGGTCAGCTCTCGCCGTGCCTCCCGTCCGCCCTGTGGTCGCGCCCAGGGCGCGTGATCAGTCCTGCTGGTCCGCCTCCACCGCATCCTGCAACCGCTCGAGCACGTCCGGCACCGCCGAGCGCACCCGGCTCCAGCTCGGGATGAACGGCTTGTCGTCCGGGCGCGCGCTGAAGGCGCCGCCGGCGTCGAGGATCGCCTTGGTGAAGAGCTCGACGGCCGCTTCTTCGGCGTGCTGGTCGAAGCCGAGCCCGCTCATCTCCGCTTCGTGCCGGTAGACCTCGACGATGTCGAGGGCGTTCCGGTAGTAGGTCGCCTTGAGCACCCGGAACGAGTCCGAGGTGAGCGGGACGCCCATCGTCGCGAGCTTCCGGAGCAACGACTGCACGATGTCGTTCCCCATGCGGGCGAGTCCGCCGGTGCCGTCGGCCTCGGCGAGGGGCTGGTGCTTGTGGTCGTACGCGTCGGCGATCTCCACCTGGCACACCTGCCGGGTCGCGTAGTCGCGGTACACCTCGGACAGCATGCCGATCTCGAGGCCCCAGTCCCCCGGGATCTTCAGCCCGTTCAGCACGTGCGCGCGCATCGCGAACTCGCCGGACAGCGGGTACCGGAAGCTGCTGAGGTACTCCAGGTACTCGGACTCCCCGTAGACCTGGCGGAGCGACCGGAGCAGCGGGCCGACGAGCAGCCGTCCGACGCGACCGTTGATCCGGCCGTCGGCGACGCGGGCGTAGAAGCCCTTCGAGAACTCGTAGTCGAACGCCGGGTTCGCGACCGGGTAGAACAGCCGCGCGAGCATGCCCCGCTCGTACGTGGTGATGTCGCAGTCGTGCAGGGCGATGCACTCCGCACGCTCCGACGCGAGGGCGTAGCCCGTGCAGTACCAGACGTTCCGGCCCTTGCCCGGCTCGCCGGGAGCCAACCCCTCGCGCTCCAGGTCGGCGTCGAGTTCCCGCAGCCGCGGTCCGTCGTTCCACAGGATGCGGTGCCGCTGCGGCAGCCGCGCGAAGAACTCCCGCGCGTGCTCGAACTGCGAGCGGTCGGCGCGGTCCAGCCCGATCACGATCTCGCTGAGCCAGTCGGCCTCGGCGAGCTCGTCGACGATCCGTGAGAGCGCCGGGCGTTCGAGCTCCGAGTACAGAGCCGGCAGGATCAGGCTCATCGGGCGCTTCTCGGCGAAGCCCCGCAGGTCGTCCTCGATGCTCGCGGTGCTGCGGCGGCCGAGGTCGTGGAACGTCGTGATGACGCCGTTCTGGTGGAAGTCGCTCATCGGTGGCTCCTGAGTTGCTGTTCGCGGTGCTGTTCGCGGTGCTGTTCGAGGTGGTGTTCGAGGTGGTGTCCGAGGCCTTCGCTCCAGCCGAGCGGGCCGGGGTGCGTCGTGCGGTACACGCGCTCGGGTCGGTCGTCGGCGAACGGGCCCGGCGCCGGGCCGTGGCCGCGGACGACGACCGCCAGGTCGACGGCGTCGAGCAGCGCGGTGTCGTTCGGGCCGTCGCCGAGCCCGATCGTGCACGGAGCGGTGCCGGTGCGGCGTTCGTGGTCGGCGACGAGCAGACGGACCGCGGTGCCCTTGTCGCATCCGGCGGGCAGGACGTGCCAGAAGCGGCCGCCGCGAACCAGGTCGAGGCCGGCCGCGGCGAGCGCCTCGCGGAACGCGTCGGCGCGGTCGTCGTCCTCGGCGTGCCAGAGCAGGACCTCGGAGGCTTCGCGCCGCCGAGCATCGCCGGCCGCGGCGAGGTCGAGTCCGGTCCAGGCGGCGACGACCTCGTCGGTCTCGCCGCCGAAGGTCGCGAAGTGCAGGTCCAGGTCCGCACGGGTGCGGTCGAGGGCTGCGCGGAGACGCGCGAGGTCGGCGTCCGCGGGGCCGGCGCCGGCGTCGGGGATCCCGTTGCCGTCGGGTCCCACGACGATCGCCCCGTTCTCCGCGACGAACGCCTGCCCGTCCAGACCGGTCCGCCGCTGCAGGGCGGTGATCTCGGCCCGGGTCTTGCTGCTGCAGAACACCACGGGTACGTCGTCCGCACGCAGCCGCTCGAGCATCGGCAGGGCAGCGTCGTAGGAGTAGTCGTGGTGGTCGAGGAACGTCCCGTCGAGGTCCGTGACGACCATCAGGTCGGGTGGTGGCATCGTGCTCCGCTCGCGGCTTGGTGGGCTGCGGGCGACGGTGCCCCGGACCACCCTGCCATGTGCGGGAGTCCGGTTGGTGAACAGGGGCGGCTCGGTTCCGTGGTGCACACTGCGCGTAGGTCGCTCGATTCGACGTGGGGCGCCGGGCACCCCGAGCTCATGACCGATCCCCAGCCGAAGGGGATGACCGACTTCCAGAAGTCGCTCCTGGAGAACCCGCAGTGGACACTGTGAACGTGAACCAACGAATCCGTGGCACCGCCCGCACCAGCATCGGCGTCGCCCTCATCCTGACGGCGGCACTGACCGTGGCCGGCTGCAGCAACACCCCCGGAGGCAAGACAGTGGACCCGTCCGAAGCGAAGAAGTCGATCGTCGACGCCGTGAAGGAGTCCACCGACGCGGTCGGCGGCGAGTGGACCGTGTACCGCGGCCCGGCCGCCGAGGTCTGCACCCGGTCGGGCGGTGGGGATGGCGCCCGTTTCGTGTACATCCTGGAGCGGAGCGACACCGACGGCACTGACCCCGCCGCCGACATCGGGACGGTCGAGGAGCTCTGGAAGTCGAAGGGGATCACGACGGAGCGGTTCGAGAGCGGCGGTTCGGACCCGCTCACCGGCATCCGGGGCGCGGACGGGCCCGTCACCTCGATCGGCTTCAACGCGTACCCGCAGCGGTACAGCATCACCGGGGTCTCGAAGTGCTCGGACGGCGACGTGAAGGACCTGCGCAGCGCCGAATGAGGCGGGCGCCTCGATCCGCTGATCGCCCGGTGACACCCGCCCTGACGGGAGGCCCGGTGCCAGCTGGCACCGGGCCTCCCGTCCCGCTCGTGGGGACGTCTACCGAGACACGCCGTCCACGGATCGGTCCTGGCGCCTGGCTGCGCGTTCGATCGGCGACGGATCTCCGAGCAGTCGTCGGGTCCAGTCCGCGAGGGCCGCGGTCGCGGTCCTCGAGATCGCGGCGTCGGGCACCATGCTCGTGAACCCGTGGAAGGCACCGGGCCAGACGTGGAGCTCCGCGTCGACTCCCGCTGCCCAGAGGCGGCTCGCGAAGGCGACGTCCTCGTCGCGGAAGACCTCAGCACTGCCGCAGTCGATGTAGGTCTTCGGCAGCGCGGACAGGTCTGCAGCACGAGCCGGAGCGGCGTACTCGGAGACGTCAGCCGTGGCACGGCGCGGTCCGAGGTACGCGTCCCACGCGAATCGGTTCATCTGGCGGTCGGCGACCCCGACGCCGTCGATCTGCCGGGTCGAGACGGTGTCGTCACGGTCGTCGAGCATGGGTGCGACGAGGATCTCTGCCATCAGGTCGGGACCCTGCCGGTCACGGGCGAGCAGGGCTGTCCCCACGGCGAGTCCTCCGCCGGCGCTCTGCCCCGCGATGACGATCCGTGACGGGTCGATGCCGAGCGAGTCCGCGTGCGCCGCCACCCAGACGAGACCGGCGTAGCAGTCCTCCACCGGGTACGGATCGGGGTACTCGGGTGCGAGGCGGTAGTCGACGCTGACGAGGACCACGTCGTGGTCGAGCAGCCAGTCGTCGAACGAGTCGAGGTTCCCGAGGTGGTGGCCGAACACCATGCCCCCGCCGTGGATCGAGTAGACGGCCGCGGTCGCACCGGCCGCACCGGTGCGCTCGACGCGGTCGATGATCGCGAGGTCGATGGGGTCGCCGAGGTACCCCGGAACCGTGACGTTCCGCCGCTGGTACCCGCGGGACCGCAGGCGCTCGTCGAGGACGTCCTCGGGCACGTCGAGCTGCCGCATGCGGGGCAGCATCTCCGCGGTGAGGGTGAACGGACCGCGGGCCTCGAGCGCCGCCAGGAAGGTCGCGAGTTCGGGGTCGAACGGCGGGCGGACGATGGTGTCGGACACGGGCACACTCCTTCGATGAAGAAGTGACGACTCCTGTGAGACGCGTGTGCGGTCCCGTCTGCCGGAGCAGCGCGGGATTTTTTCCCTCTGCGGACGACAGTAGTGCATCCGAGCACGACGCAGCTCAGTCGTGCGCGTCGTACCTGAGGTAGACGATCGTGTGCCCGCTCGAGGCACCGGAGAACAGGGCGACCTTGCCGCTGATCTGCCCACTGGGGGCGTCGGCCCCCTGGCTGGTGAGCGCCGCGGACGCACGCTGGGTGAGCTCAGCGGGGTCGCTCTCCCGAAAGGTCGGCGGCTCGGTGCCGTCGGGAAGGCGCACCAGTGCCGACATGAAGTCGCGGTCGCGGGAAGCCTTGGACTCGATCAGGGTCGATCCCTCCGGCAGAGTGACGCCGGTCCTGCTCTCGACGGTCGCCAAGGGTGTCCCGGTGCAGAGTCCGATGCGCATGCAGTCGCCGAGCCGCCCGGTGTGGCCGACGTAGGTCTGGAGGGCGATCACAGCAGCGGCGACGACTGCGAACAACAGTGCGACCAGTGCCACGAGCGCGACGATCAGGCGCGGGAGTGGGGCTTGCGCGGAGTGCATGTGGCGGCACGCTACCGGAGCGATCTCGACGCCGGCTGCACCGGAGCGGAAGGCTCTTCCCGCCCGGTCGGATCAAGCGCGTACAGTGAGGGCCAAGCGGTCGTCGACTGCTGGAGCAGGGCACGACTGGCCACTTCGGATCATCGATTCAGGAGTGTGCCACATGGCCGCGAACCGTGAAGGTCGGTTGTTGCGTGCCATCGTCACGCTCGTCGGCAACGTCACCACCGCGCGGGATCACGAGGCCGGCATGCAGGTGCTCGTTGACGAGTCGGTGGCGTTGTTCGATGCTGATGCGGCCGGACTGCTGGTGTTCGATCCGTCGTCGCGATTGCGGATCGCGGCCTCGGCCGGTCACCACAGCGGCCTCCTCGAACTCCTGCAACTCGAGACCGGCGAGGGCCCTTGCATCGAAGCAGCACGCACGGGCACGGCCGTCTCGGTCCCCGACATCGAGCTGTCAGAGGCGAGATGGCCACACTTCGCTCGGGCCGCCGTGGACGTCGGGTACTCCGCGGTCCACTCGATCCCGCTGCGGGTACAAGGGTCGGTCATCGGGTCCCTCAACCTGTTCCGGTGCGCCGCCGGCCCGTTCGACCTCGACGACGTGGCAGCGGCACGGGCGTTGGCCGACATCGCGACGATCACCATCACCCGGCAGCGCACGCTCGACGATGCCGCCACCACGCAGGCGCAGCTCCAGGCCGCACTCGACAGCCGTGTGGCCGTCGAGCAGGCCAAGGGCTGGATCGCGAGCCGGAACCGAGTCGACGCCGACGCCGCGTTCGCCTTGCTCCGGGACCACGCTCGGGCCAACGGCCTCCCCCTCGCCGAAGTCGCGCTGGCCGTCACCGCCGGACGGATCACACTCGGCTCCCCGACACCGGACCGCTGAGCCGCCGTCCGGTACCGCTCTGTGCGGGAGATGATGGATCATGCACACCCTCGCCCTCCGCGTCCGAGAGTCGTTCTGGTTCCTTCCCGCCCTCCTCGGGATCGCCGCGATGGTCGTTGCGGAGCTCCTGGTCACGCTGGACCACGCCCTGGTGCACAGCGCCACCCGGATCGGGTTCCTCGACGCCCTCAGTGCGAGCGGCGGGCGATCCATCCTGACCACGATCGGCACGTCGATGTTGACGGTGGCGGGCACGTCGTTCTCCATCACGATCTCCGTACTCGCCACCACCTCGTCGACGTACGGCCCCCGTCTGGTCCGCAACTTCATGGCGGACCGCGCCAACCAGTTCGTCCTCGCCGCGTTCACGTCGACGTTCCTCTACTCGATCGTCGTGCTCCGCTCCGTGCACACAGACGTCGACGACGGCACCGCGTTCGTGCCGGTCATCGCCGTCCACGTCGCGGTGCTCCTCGGCATCCTCGACGTCGCCGTCCTGGTCTTCTTCATCCACCACATCGCGTCGAGCGTGCAGATCACCGCGCTGCAGAAGCAGGTGCAGACCGACCTCGCCGCAGCGGTGGGCCAGGTCTTCCGCAACGGGGACGGCGACGGGATCACCGTCGGTCCGGTGCACGCGGGTGCGGCTCGCTGGGCAGACGTCACCGCAGTCGGTGACGGCTACGTGCAGTCCGTGCAGTGGGAGCGGCTGGTGGGCTGGGCAACGGGACACGACTGCGTGATCGAGGCCGTCGCGATGCCGGGTGACCACGTCATCGAGGGCGACGTCCTGCTCCGGGTCGGCGTTGCGATGGACGCGGAGATCGATCTCGACAGCGCTGGGCGCCGACTCCTGACGCTCGTGACCCTCGGTTCGTCACGGACCCCGTACCAGGACGTCGGCTTCGCACTGCAGCAGCTGGTCGAGATCGCCGTCCGCGGACTCGCCAGCGGCTCCAACGACCCCTACACCGCGGTCAGCGCACTCGACCTCGCCGCGACGCCACTCGTCCCCGTGTGGCGCGGTCGGTCGGCGATCACCGGGTACCTCGACGACGACGGTCGGGTCCGGGTCATCCCGCACTGGCCCACCGCGGAGACACTCGTCGACTCGGTGTTCGACGGCGTCAGGACGTACGGTGCCGACCAGCCGATCGTGGTCTCCGCCGCACTCCGCCTGGCCGAGCGGCTGGACGACCGCGCTCCCGAAGGTCGCCGGCGCCACCTCGAGTCGACCGTGCGCGCACTCCGCGCCGTGTGAGCGCGGTGCGCGGTGCGCGGGGTGACAGATGTCATGCCGGGATCGTGACGTCCGGCCGAGGCGTGCCACGCCGAGGTGCACGAGGGTGGGCTGCATGAACGACACACCGGTCATCCAGCTCCGCGACCTCCGCAAGCGCTTCGGCGCCGTGGCCGCGGTCGACGGCGTCGACCTGACGATCCGTCCGGGCGAGGTCGTCGCCCTCCTCGGCCCGAACGGCGCGGGCAAGACCACGACGGTCGACCTCGCGCTCGGGCTGTCCACGCCGACGACCGGCGAGGCCCTGCTCTTCGGCGAGGAGCCCCGCGCCGCGGTGGTCGCCGGCCGTGTCGGCGCGATGCTGCAGGGCGGCGCACTCCTGCCGGACATGACGGTCCGGGAGGCGGTCGCCCTCGTCGCCGCCGCGCACCGCCGGCCAATGCCGGTCGACGAGGCCCTCCGCCGTGCGCGCTGCACCGAGATCGCCGGACGCCGGGTGAACAAGCTGTCCGGCGGGCAGCTGCAGCGGGCCCGGTTCGCGGTCGCCGTGGTCTCGGACCCGGACCTGCTGGTCCTCGACGAACCGACCGCGGCGATGGACGTCGAGGCCCGGCACACGTTCTGGTCGTCGATGCGCGAGTTCACCGACGCGGGGCGCACGGTCGTCTTCGCGACCCACTACCTCGACGAGGCCGACGCCTTCGCCGACCGCATCGTCATCATGCGCGCCGGTCGGATCGTCGCCGACGGCTCCCCCGCCGAGATCAAGGCGATCACCGCCACCCGCGCCGTCCGGTTCTCCGGGATGGGTGCCGACGCGCACGTCGCGCTGCGCGGTCTGCCGGGAGTGGTCTCCCTGGAGGCTCGGCACGACTCCGTCACGCTCCGTTCCGACCGCAGCGACGACACCCTCAGGGCACTCCTCACCGCGTTCCCGCAGGCGCACGACATCCAGGTGGTCGCCTCGACCATGGACGACGCCTTCCTCGCGCTCACCGCCGACCCCGCCTCCGCCCCCACCGACACCGCTCCCGAAGGAGTCCTCGCATGACCACCGTGACCGCGTCCGGCCGGCTGCCGATCCGCTACCTGTACCTCGAGACGAAGCGGCAGCTCCGCAACGTCCGCGCGATGGTGTTCACCTTCGCCGTCCCGGTGATCATGCTGCTCGTGTTCGGTTCGGCCTTCGGATCCCAGACCGACCCGACGACGCGTCTGCCGTACCTCGTCGTCACGACGCTGCAGATGGCCTCGTACGGCGCGATGACGGCCGCGCTCAGCCAGGCGTTCGCCATCGTCAACGAGCGGTCGATCGGCTGGAACCGGCAGCTCCGCGTGACGCCGTTGTCCGGGTGGGGGTTCATGGTGTCGAAGGTGATCGCCGCGATGGCCTTCGCCGCGGTGTCCATCGTCATCACGGTGCTCGTCGCGACCGTCGGCCTGCACGCCTCGCTCGACCCGCTGCACTGGTTCGCCGCCGGGTTCGGCATCTGGTGCGGAGTGATCCCGTTCGCGCTCATCGCGATCCTGATCGGGCAGTTCGCGAAGCCGTCCTTCGCGCAGCCGCTCTTCATGGTGGTGTTCATGGGCCTGGCGATCCTCGGCGGGCTGTGGGTCCCGCTGAGCGTGATGCCCGACTGGATGGGCACCGTCGCACATCTGCTGCCCTCCTACTGGCTCAACCGGATCGGACAGATGGGTGCCGGCGCGACCGGGTCCGCGGGCATGACCGAGCCGGCCATCGTCCTGGCGGGCTGGGCGATCGTCCTGGCCGCGGTGATCGTGTGGCGGTACCGACGCGACGCCGCACGACAGTGACCGACGGACCTACGCTGGCACCGATGTCCGAGGCGACCAGAACGGCCGAGGCGCGTGGCGCGGAGAACGCACCACGCGCCTCCAGGCCGTCACCCCGTTCGTTCCCGTGGGCCGTCCCACCGGGCGCGAGCGACGACGACATCCGCGTCGGACGCCGCCGCTGGTACGCCGGCGCGGTCTTCGCGCTCCTCTGGCAGGTGCTCGAGATCATCGCCGTGTGGACCGACGGCCGGAGCCTGCGCGCACACGTCGTCTCCTCCATCGCCCTCGCCGTCGTCTACGCGGCGTACCTGTTCGCGCCGGAGCTGATGTGGCGGCGGAGCCTGCGCGGCCGGGTGCTCGTGCTCGCCGGAGTCGCACTGCTCGCCGGGCTCCTGCTCTTCGTGGTCGGACCCCTCGCGGTCTGGACCTGGCTGCTCGTCGCTGCGCTCTCCGGATTCGTCGCCGAGCGGTTCTGGGTGGCCGCGGTGGTGGTGCTCGGCATCGTCGGCGCACAGTTCCTCGTCGCGGCGAGCACGGGGTGGGACACCGCGGTGAACAGCGGCATCCTGTTCGCACCGGTCATCACCGTGTCCGTCGGGGCGTCGATGCTGTTCTTCGGCCGGCAACGCGAGGCGGAGCAACGGCTCGGGGTCGCGCAGGACGAGATCACCCGCCTCGCGGTCGTCGAGGAACGCGCGCGGTTCTCCCGCGACCTGCACGACGTGCTCGGCCACTCCCTGACCGTCGTCGCGATGAAGTCCGAGCTCGCCGTCCGGCTGGTGGACGTCGACCCGGCACGCGCGAAGACCGAGATGCAGGACGTCGAACGACTCTCCCGCGAAGCGCTGCAGGGACTCCGACGCGCGGTCAGCGGCTACCGCGAGGCCGACCTCGACGCCGAACTGGTCTCCGCCCGCGCCGCGCTGGCCGCTGCCTCGATCACGGCAGCGCTCCCCGAGGACGGTGAGGCTGCCGGGGACGACGTTCGCAGCCTGTTCGCCTGGGTCCTGCGCGAGGGCGTCACCAACGTCCTCCGGCACGCTGCCGCGAGCCGGGTCCGGGTGACGCTGACCCGGACGGCGCTGACCGTCGAGGACGACGGCACCGGGGTGCTCGCTCCCCCGTCGACCGCGGCCGTGCTCGGTGGGAACGGACTCCGCGGTCTCCGGGAACGCGCGGACGCCGTCGGGGCGGCCCTCACCACCGGCACGAGCGACCTCGGTGGGTTCCTGCTCCGAGTCGAGAGGAGTCCACGATGACCGATCCGATCCGGGTGCTCGTCGCCGACGACCAGGCGCTCGTCCGTGGCGCACTCGCCTCGCTGCTCTCGCTCGAACGGGACATCGAGGTCGTCGCCCAGGTCGCTCGCGGCGACGAGGTGCTCGACGCCGCACGGGCGTCCGGCGCCACGGTGGCCCTGCTCGACGTCGAGATGCCGGGCGCGGACGGCCTGACGGCGGCGGCGACGCTGGCCCGTGAGCTGCCGGCGTGCCGGTCCCTCATCGTCACGACGTTCGGGCGCCCCGGGTACCTCCGGCGAGCGCTCGAGGCCGGGGCCGCCGGGTTCGTCGTGAAGGACACCCCGGCTGAACAGCTCGCCGACGCCGTCCGCCGGGTGGCCGGGGGCTTCCGCGTCGTCGACCCCGTGCTCGCCGCCGAGTCCCTCGCCGCGGGGCCGTCCCCGCTCAGCCCGCGGGAGACCGACGTGCTCATCGCCTTCCGGACGTCGCCGACCGTGGCCGGGGTCGCCGGCACACTGCACCTGTCCGAGGGCACCGTGCGGAACCACCTGTCGTCCGCCATCGGGAAGACCGCGGCGCGCAACGCGACCGAGGCGCTGCGGATCGCGGCGGACAACGGTTGGTTGCTCGGCGCGGGCTAGGCACGGAGGGATACCCCCTCGACCGAGGCGGCACCCGTGGACAAAACGTTCTGCTCCTGGCATGTTAACCACTGAACGTATGGATTTCAGGGTTCAGGATAGGAGCATGTGATGAACAGAATCGGTCAGCAGGCTCGGCGGATTGCTGCCGGCTTCGCCGCAGTGGCCGTCGGCGGGACGGTGTTCCTCGGCGCAGTCCCTGCACATGCGCAGGGCGATGCCGAGGAGCAGGGGGTCGTCGGCGGATGGTCGGAGGGCGCCGGGACCATCAATGGCGCAGGGACCGGGATGTCGGTGTTCGCGGTGAACCACCGTGGTGCAGCCGAGAAGAAGACGATCAGCGGGACGACACACAAGCGCTCGCACGGTTGGACGACCTGGGCAGGCGTGCAGCACTACACGCGAGCGCGGCTCGAGCACGGCAGCAGCATCATCGCTGACTCTGGCCGGAAGTGGGGCAAGTCCGGCACTGAAGCAGTGACCGCGTGGAAGCCGTACCGGCCGAACCAGCCCGGCAGCGGTGTCGGCTCCGCGAAGACCTACTACGGCAAGTGACACATCGCAGCGGGTGCGAGCCAGTAGCTCGCGCCCGCTGCGGCGTGAGGAGAAGACGTGACGAAGCGACAGCTCACGGCGACAGCCGGCCTGCTCCTGCTGGCCATGCTCCTGACCGTGCTGATCGGAGTGTTCGACGCTCGTCGACGTGTCATCGCCGCGGAGGGCAACGATCTCCGCACCGGCCAGAGCGCCTGGGTGACCGCGACACTCGACGAACTCAGGCGCGCCCGGGGCGCGTTCGAACCGGGAACGAAGGTGTTCGTGGGCCTCGAGGATCGGGTCCGCGCCGTTGCGATCCTGTCGGGACGGTGGACAGACGTTCCACTGCACGACGGGCACGCGCTGACCGGGCGTCCCGGCGAGGCTCTCGTCGGCGCTGACGTCGCCGTCCGCGGCGACGACCTCGTCATCGACGGCACGACGTACACCGTGGTGGGTCGTCTCGGCGTCAGGACGGACAGTCTGCTGTCCGATGACGTGGTCCTCGCCGATCCGTCGCAGTTCTCGGCGTCACCACAGCGGCTGCTCCTGGACGGCCCGAGCAGTGTCCGCCACTACAACGCACAGTTCCCCGGCCGGAGCGTCGAGATCATCGACGACGGCACCAACCGCAGGACGAACGTCGACGCTGTGTCGCCGGTTCTGGTCACGCTCGGCGCGCTCGTCGTCGCGCTCATCGCCCTGATCGCTGGTCTGCAAGCCGGACGATGGGAACTCCGCGCTGCCGCAGTCCGCTTCATGACGGGGGTTCGACCACTGACCACCCTTCGCAGCGCTGCCATCAGAGTCGGTGTGATCAGTACCGCCGCCTGTGCAACCGCACTCGTGGGCGCGACAGCTGCACGGCACGCCACCAACCTCGACCTCGACGTCACCGCCGCAGTCGCGGCGGTCGGGACGGTCGCGCTTGCCGTCTCCGCCACTTCCTTCTGGCACGGAAGCCGACGATGGAACTGGTGAACGACCTCCGGTCCAACTGGACGATCCTCATCGCCAAGATCGTCCTGCTCGTGCTGCTCGCACTCTGCTGGTACAACGTGGCGTCGTTCACCCAGTCCACGTCGCAGGCCGTGGCCCAGGGCTTGTCCGCTGATGCCGACGCCGACCTCTACACGGTGATCGACGATCTCGACCCGGACGCGTTCGAAGCGATCCGACGAGACCAGCACGCGCTCGATGGAGTCGCCTCGTTCGTCGATCGCATCGACGACGAGCCCGGATTCAAGCTCATCTCCTCGTACGACCAACCCGTCACCGTCCAGGACTTCCGCGGCAACGATCGTTTCGACGTCGGCTACGGCACGGAGTACACGCTCAACGGGAAGTACCAGGACGAGTCCGGACGGAGCGTGCAGGACATCAAGTCCATCCAGCTCAACGAAACCGCGTACGAGTTCGCAGGACTCTCCGTGCAGGACGGCAAGCCGATCGAGTGGGACACCGTCGATTGGGGTTCCGGCCGGATCCCGGTACTGCTCGGCAACGAGTACCGCGGCGTGTACGAACTCGGACAACACCTCACCGGAGCGGTCATCCTGCAGGAGCAGGAACTCGAAGTCGTCGGTTTCCTCGAACCGGACAGCGCCATGTACTTCCGCGGTGAGGCCAACCACTACCTCGATGACACCGTGATCGTGCCCTACCCGCCGACACTCGCCGGACTCGACCGAGCATCACTCGACCGGTTGGATCCCGAGCTGTTCGGACGCCTGGTGTTCCAGGTACTGAACGCCGACCTCGCCGTCGATCGCGGCCTCGATTTCGGTGGCGTCGTCGCGCGACTCGACGAGATCGGAGACGACACCGGCTTCGGGTCGTACACGTTGCTCGGAGTGCCGACCTACCTCGTGCAGCTCTCCCTCGTCCGCCAGCTCATCCAGGACAACATGGTGCTCGTCACCGCGCTGCTCGTCGTCCTCACCGCGGGCGTGGGCATCATCACGGCGTTCCTCGACCGACTTCTCAATCACCGTCGAGCGCCAGTCGCGCGGGTGCACCATCTTCTCGGGAAGAGCCCGAACCGCACGAACCGGCTGTTCCGCGCAAGCCGCCTCACCGAGTACGCCGCCGCGTTCGGGCTGTTCCTCGCGACGAGCGCGGTGCTCCCCAACGACAGTGCGCTGGCTCGACTCGGCGCGGGTGCCGCCGTCCTGCTCTGGTGCGTGGCGGACGGCGCACTCAGCCGACGAGCCGTCCGCATCGAACTGACCACCCAACGCCGAAGAGGTACCCCACGATGATCGTGCTGCGCGACGTCTCGAAGACCATCACCGAGCCCGACGGATCGACCCGAGCACTGTTCGACCGACTGCACTTCGACCTTCGCGACGACGATCGGTCAGTAGCCATCACCGGTCGGAGCGGATCCGGCAAGAGCACGCTGCTCCGGATCCTCGCCGGCCTGGACACCGACTTCGGCGGGACCTACGAGCACGATGGGCACGTGCTCGAGCGCACCGCGTCCAGGATGGCGGCCCACCGGCTCCGACACATCGGCATCGTCACCCAGGACCACAGCCTGCTCGGGGACCGCAGCGTGCTCGACAACGTCCGGCTCGGAGTTCCTGCTCGTGACGGCTCGGCCCACCGAGCACACGACGCCCTCGAGGCGGTCGGGATCAGTCACCTTGCCGGCAAGCGCCCACGACGACTGTCGGGAGGAGAAGCGCAGCGCGTCGCGATCGCTCGGGCCATCGCGAAGCGCCCCGCCGTCGTCCTTGCCGATGAGCCCACCGGAGCACTCGACGAGACGACCGAAGACGACGTGCTCGCCCTCTTCGACCGGCTGCAGGAAGCAGGAACCAAGTTCGTGATCGTCACCCACAGTGAGCGCGTTGCGCAGAGATGCGGACGTCGATTCCACCTGCAACATGAACAACTCATCGAGTGCAGTACTTGACGGAACCAGAAGCGAAAGGGAGGGAGGTGGGCCCCACCCGCCGGTACCGGCGCACCGCGCCAGCGGGGTGACGGCCGTGCCGGGAGGGACGGTGCCAGCTGGCACCGGGCCTCCCGTCCGTCAGGGGTTGCGCTGCAGAGCCCCGATCACGCGTCCGCCGTGCGGTCGCGTGCGTCCTGACGGATCGCGGAACGCGAGCACCTGCGGCGGTCGACGCTCGTTGGTCCTCCGCAGCAGCTCAGCGTCACTAGGCTTCTCCAGATGTCTTCCAACCCGTTCGACGAAGTCCCCGTCCTGCCGGTTGCCGTTCCCTTCGGTGTCGTCGTGTTCGTCGTCCAGCTGGCGCTCCTGCTCAGGGGACGGCGCTTCACGTGGCCGCGTGTTGCCGTCGCCGCCGCGATCGCCGTCTACGCCGCGGGGATCCTCGCGAACACGGTCTTCCCAATCTTCCTTTACCCGACCTCGAGCGACGAGCCGTGGGCACCGGCGCTGGCGCTGATCCCGTTCCACGACTACGAGCTCGCGGACGCGCTCACCAACGTGGCGGTGTTCGTGCCACTGGGCGTCCTCCTGCAGCTCCTCATGCGGCGTCCGCGGTGGTGGAAGGCGCTGCTCACCTCCGCGGCCGTCAGCCTGACGATCGAGCTCCTGCAACTCGCCGCGCAGAAGCTGTTCTCCGGTGGTCACGTCGCTGACGTCAACGACTTAATCTAGAACACCCTCGGTGGAGTCATCGGCTACGCGATCATCGTGTTGCTGACACGTGTCCCGATCGTCGCCGCGCTCGTGAACCGGTTCCGCTGACGCTCGACCGCCGGGGCAGCACGCACCGCATGAACTGCGGAGCGCCGGGCACTCGCGGATCCACCCGGGGCAAGGTCTTGCCCCCGCCCGCAGAAGTGGATAGGGCAAACTTTCAATTCAGGGGCGGAAGGAGAAATCCGGTAGCCGATCCGCCTCCGGACGCCGTTCCGCCCACCAGGGGCAGCAGCGAGGCCGCTCGTCTACTGGTGTCGTCGACGTTCGCGTCGGCGGTGCAATGCGACAACCACCAGCGTCGCGATCGCTGTCGCGGCTGCCACAACGCAAACCTGCGTCAGTACCGGCCATGGGACCAAGTACGGCGCCACCAGAAACGCGGCGCCCGATGCGCCCGCCACGAGCACAGTCAGGATTACAACGGCCGCGACGACGCCGACCGTGCCGAGTGGACGTCGACGCAGGAACCAATCCGGTAGACCCGCCAACGCTCCAGCAGCGAGCCCGCACACGAATGTCGCCGCCGCCGCTCCTACGAGCACCGGGACCATGATCAGGATGAAGGACAACCCACTGGGCGAACGCTCGACAACGGAACCGACGACAACGCCTGCGATCGGGACGGCAACAACAGCTGCGGCTCCCACCCACGCCGTCGTCAACGGCAAGACGGACAGCAACGTCCGACGCCCGGGCGTCCCGCCGGACTTAGTCACCGCCAGGGAACCGGAATCCTCAGAGACCCAAGACATCCATTCACCCTAGGTCGTGCCCGGAGACCAGAGGCACAGACCACCGTGTCGTCTCGATCGCCTACAGCCGATCGCTCAGCGAGCGACTAGAGGGTGATGAACCCCGTCGCCCACGCGACGATCACGCCCACGCCGGCGAACACTGCCACAAGGGCTCCGCCGATGACCGTGAGCTGCTGGTCCTTGTTCATCCCCATGCACGGAGCATATGAGATCCGACCGCTGCAGCGGTCCCTGGCCGTCTCGATGGCCGATCGGCTACCGGCCATGCACTGACCCCGCGGGTCAGCTGACCTTCTTCGCGATGGTCGCAAGGTGATCCCGGATCTTCCGCAGACTCTCGTCGATCGTCTTCATCCGCCCCTTCGTCGACGAGGAGCTCACGCTGTACGTTGTCAGGGTTACCGTCTCGATGGTGAGGTCGAAGGAGTCACGAATCCGGAACCAGCCCAGCCCTTTGTATGAGACATCGACCCGCACCTCATCCGGGGTCGGCTCCCTATTCGTTAGTTCGGCGCCTGAGCCGGCTTCACCAGCCCACCAGGTGTTGGACAGAAGCTGCCCCGGATTGAGAACAGGGATCGCCCGCTGATACCGCTGCACCAAGTACGGCGCAACCAGTCCACTGGTCTCTGCGGGCAGGGTGATCGGGGGTGTGAACCCAACCCGAACGTCGCGCGCGGGAGTCGCGCCGAGGTTGGATACCACGAACTCGATCGACGAATCGCTGTCTGGTGCCGGCCGGAACTCTGCCGTCACCATCGGCTGAGACCGCGCCTTACTATCCGACGCAGCAGAAATCAACGCGAAGATCGCCACAAGCGCTGCCACCACACCTGCTACCGCGCCGATCGCTGACCCGTATTCGTTGATCCAGTCCCACACCATCTACACCCTTGATCGTCGTCCTCGGATGGTACCGGCGACACGGACGAACGGGGCTAGCGAGCCGTCTCGATAGCCAATCCGCTCTCGGACGAGGTCCGGGAGCGGATGCCGGTTCGGTTGACGGTTGAGGCGGGACTGCCGCTCGATGCAGCGGTAGACGGTGGCTCGGCCGATGGCGAAGAGTTCAGCGAGCTCCTGTACCGAGTGCGTGCCGGCTTGGTGCACTTCAAAGAGATGTCGCTGCTGCGCGGTGCTGAGCTTCGGTTGTCGGCCCTTCAGGTGGCCCTTCGCTCGCGCGATCTGCATGCCCTCTTTGGTCCGGGCACGGATGAGGTCCGATTCGAACTCCGCGACCATCGCCAGGACGTTGAAGAGCAGCCTGCCAACGGGGTCTTTTGGATCGTGAACCGAGCCCCCGATGTTGAGCTTGACGTTCTTCGCGGTCAGCTCGTCGATGATGTCCTTCGCGTCGCGGAGCGACCTCGCGAGCCGATCCAGCTTCGCGATGACGAGGGTGTCGCCGTCGCGGCAGGCAGCCAGGGCCTCGCGGAGCCCTGGTCGAGCTCTGTTCGTGCCGGTCAGCCCATGGTCGGTATGGATGTCGGCCGGAAGGACGCCGAGTCGTTCGAGGGCGACGCGTTGGGCGGTGAGGTCTTGTTCGTATGTGGACACGCGTGCGTATCCGATAAGTAGTGCGTTCATGACGCGACGATGCGCTCCTCGGACCGTCCGGTGGCCGACCGGCTAACGGGCACGTTCCGGAGCACAGAGGCGATCCGATCGGACCGCGATAGTAGGGTGCGAACTGGTCGAAGGTCGCCTGGATGACGACCTCGACGTTGCATCCTTGGCGAGGGAACTCGGCACGACGGAGTACCACCTCCGTCGGATGTTCTCGTCACTCGCTGGGATGCCCCTGTCGGAGTACATCCGGCGTCGCCGAATTTCAGTCGCGGCAGCGGATGTCCTCGGAGACGAAGACCTGTTGAGCATCGCGGTGCGGTACGGCTACGGCTCCACCGAGGCATTCGGTCGAGCGTTCCGCTCGGTGCACGGTGTCGACGTCGGCAGCGTCAAGCGAAATGGCGGCCCCCTTCGAACGCAACCGCAGCTCAGGTTCCGCCTGACCGTAGAAGGGAACATCACCATGGACACCCGCATCACCGATCGACCGGCGTTTCACCTCATCGGCCACGCCATCCGCGTGCCCCTCATCCACGAGGGCATCAACCAGCAGATCCAAGCCCACATCGCCTCACTTCCGGCAGCAGAACACGCACGCCTCAAAGACCTGAGCGACACCGAACCGGCCGGCCTGCTCCAGGTCAGCGCCGACGTCGACCCGGACTACACCGAGGGGAGCGAACTGACCTACCTTCACGGAGTAGCCGTCACGGGGAAGGCTCCGATGATCGGAGATCTCGACACGATCGAGGTTCCGGCCGGCACGTGGGCCGTTTTCCGCACCGAGGGCGAGTATCCGGCTGCGCTGCAGGAGGCATGGGCCGCGACCGCGACCGACTGGTTCCCGTCGAACCCCTGGCGGCTCCGGCCTGGACCGTCCATCGTCGCGGTACTCGACCGCGCCGGCGACTTCAGCACGGCCACCTGCGAGCTCTGGCTCCCTGTCGAGCGCGCTTAGTAGAGAAGGACCTGTCGGCCGTGGGATGCCGGCAGGTCCGCCGCCCGTTGATGGATCCCCTATTGGTCAGCCAAAAACGATGCGGCTGGCACTTGAGCAAGTCGCAAAAAGGGACAGAGCCCCGAACGCCATCATTTCGACGCCCGGGGCTCTGTCTTGTTAAGCGGCGTGAAGACAGGCCGCCGATCAGTTCGTCAGTCGGGGATCGGGAATCCGTAGTTGTCGAGGTTGAGAGTGTTGGAGTCGGGTCCGCCGCGGACGCCCGTGTCGAGGGCGTCGATCGCTGCGACCTCGGTCGGGGTGAGGGTGAAGTCGAACACGTCGAAGTTCTCCGCGATGCGGTGCGGCTTGACGGACTTCGGGATGGCCGAGAAGCCGTGCTCGATGTGCCACCGGAGCATGACCTGGGCGGGGGTCTTGCCGTAGCGGGCGGCGAGGTCGGTGAGGACGGGCTCCTCGAACGGGTTCTTGGTGGCGTCACCGTAGGTGTACGACCCACCGATGGGTGACCACGACTGGGTGAGGATGCCGTGCTGCTCGTTGGCTGCACGCCACTCAGGCTGGGAGAAGTAGGGGTGCACCTCGATCTGGTTGGCCGCCGGCACCACGGTCGATGCATCGATCAGCTGCTGCAGCTGGCTCGGCATGAAGTTGGAGACGCCGATCGCGCGGACGCGGCCGTCGGCGAGGAGGGTCTCGAGGGCCCGGTAAGCAGCGATCGTCTTGTCGAACTCGACTGCGAGGGGCTGGTGGAGCAGCAGGAGGTCGATCTGGTCGACGTCGAGCTTGCGACGGCTCTTCTCGAAGCCGCGCAGGCTCTCCTCGTAGCCGTAGTCGCTCATCCAGAGCTTCGTCTCGACGAAGATCTCGGAGCGGTCGATCCCGGCGCGCTTGATGCCTTCGCCGACCTGTGTCTCGTTGAAGTACGCAGCGGCGGTGTCGATGTGTCGGTACCCGGCTTCAAGAGCCGCAACGACAGCGGTGGTGGTCTCTTCGGGGGTGCTTTGGTAGACGCCGAGCCCGATGGCGGGCATGGTCACGCCGTTGTTCAGGGTCACGTGGGGCTGGTTGTCGGCCACGTTGGCTCCTCTTATATCAAGGGTGGGTTTGTCGGTGGGGTTGCTGTTCGCGGTGCTGACCGCGGGTGCGCCCCGAGGCCGTCGGGCGCGGTGCTCGTTGCGGTGACGACCCCGGGGTGTCCGGTGCTGGTGGCGGGTGGGTGGCCGCGCCGGTGGTGCTGGCGCCGTTCGGGTCGGCGCGGGGGTTCTAGCGGGTGACGGTCTTGAAGGGGAGGAACTCGGTGTCGATGCCGTACTGGGCACGGAACTCGTCGCTGACCGGGCCGAGCATGGTGGTCGAGATGAACTCGGTCGAGGCGGCGAAGTCCTCCTGGCCCGAGGCCGTCAGGGTCATGTGCTTGACGATGGCGGCTTCGTCCTCGCAGACCTCGTGCTGGTACAGCGAGCCGTCGGCGCCGCGAAAGATCTGGTAGCTGAGGACGTAGGGCTCGTCCTTCTCGGTGACGGGGAGGACCTTGTCCAGGTACTGCTGGTAGCGGGCCTCGTCGGTGACGCGGTAGTTGAACAGGGCGTCAACGATCTTGGTGGAGTCGCTCATGAGGTTGTTCTTTCTGTGGTGGTGATCTGCGGGGGGAGGGATGGAAGTCAGTGCCAGGCGGGGAGGTTCTCGGCCGCGTAGCGGGCACCGAACCCGCCCGTGGGGAGGATCTCGGCGATGCGCTCGAGGTCTGCCTGGTCGAGGGTGAAGCCGGTGGCGCCGACGTTCTCCTCGATGCGGGCGACGCTGCGGGTGCCAGGGATCGGGACGATGTGCTCGCCCTGGGCGAGGAGCCAGGCGAGAGCGAGCTGGGCGACGGTGCCGCCCTTGCTCTCCGCGAGGGAGGCGAGCTGGCGGGTGGCATCGAGGTTCTTCTCGTAGTTGCCGGGCTGCCAACGCGGGTCGGTGCGGCGCATGTCGGTCTCGTCGTAGTCGCCGGCGGGCTTGGCGGTGCCGGTGAGGAACCCACGGCCGAGCGGCGAGTAGGGCACGAAGCCGATGCCGAGTTCGGTGAGGGTCGGGAAGATCGTCTCGACCTCCCGCTCGAACAGGGAGTACTCGGTCTGGAGCATGGACACCGGCTGCACGGCGTGGGCACGGCGGATGGTCTCGGGGCCGGCCTCGCTGAGGCCGAAGTACTTGACCTTTCCGGCGTCGATGAGTTCCTTGACGGTGCCGGCGACGTCCTCGATGGGGACGTTCGGGTCGACACGATGCTGGTAGAGGACGTCGACGTGGTCGGTGCCGAGGTAGCGGAGGCTGTTGTCGAGGACCTCGCGGATGTGGTCGGGACGGCTGTCCTGGCCGTAGTCGTGGGTGAAGCCGAACTTCGTCGCGATCTGGATGTCGTCGCGGAAGCCTTTCACCGCGCGGCCGAGGATCTGCTCGTTCTCGCCCCAGCCGTAGAGCTCGGCAGTGTCGAAGAACGTCACCCCGAGGTCGTGGGCCTTTTGGATCGTGGCGATGCCCTCTTGCTCATCGCCGGGGCCGTAGGCGAGGGAGATCCCCATCGCGCCGTAGCCGATCGCGGAGGTCTCGAACCCCTGATCGCCGAGTACTCGCTTCTTCATGCCGTGTCCTTCCGTCGTCATGACTACACACTACGTCACGCCTGACAGTGTGTGACACCTTGTGCGGAAACTGTCAGAGAGTCGGCTATCCTCAGGGGTATGAGCGAACCCACGAGCGTGCCGCCGGCCGGCCTGCGGAGCGTCACCCGCGCATCGGTCCGCGATCACGTCGCCGACCAGGCGATGCGCTTGTTCGACGAGCGCGGGTTCGACAACACGACCGTCGACGACATCGCGAACGCGGTCGGCATGTCCTCGCGGAGCTTCTTCCGCTACTTCCCCGCGAAAGAGGACGTCGTCCTCGGCGACCCGGCGCCCTTCGGGCAGGTCGTCCGAGACTCCGCCGCCGCCCGCCCCGCAGGTGAACCCGTGTGGACGGTCCTCCGTCATGCGTTCGACCCGGTCGAGGAGAACACGGCAGAAGCTACGGAGTCAGGGCTTCGCACGATGAGGGTCATGATGAGCACCGCGTCCCTCCGCGCTGGGAACCTCGAGAAGCACATCGCCTGGGCCGCCATGCTCGAACCGGTCATCGTCGGCCGCCTCGACGGCCCCGGCGAAAGTGTCCAGTTCCGGGCCCAGACGCTCATCCACACAGCACTGTCCTGTCTCGACGTCGCTCTGGCGGAGTGGACGCGACGCAACGGCGAGACACCGGTAGGGCAGCTCCTTGACGAAGCCTTCACGACCGTCCGGATCTAGACCATCGGCCGACGAACCATGGACTATCGGGCACGCCTATCAGTGGCTCATGTTCGCTTCGTTCACTCACGCTCGGTTCGGGCGGACCCGTGTCGGGCGAAACCGATCGCACCAACGATTGCCGCCAGCAGTCCCATCGCAGCGATGACCAGCCCGCCGGCTACGAGCCCGACGTAACCAAGGCCGGCGCCCAGGAGGGCCATGACGAGTCCCGCAACCAGCGCCCCGACGCCGATCGCAAGGCCGAGCACGCGAGGCTGGATACGGGACAACATGCTTGCGTTCAACTCTCCACTAGCGGATCCGGTGGCTCATCCTTCACCGGGCGTCGGAAGCCGATCGGCGAGAGGCGATCAGGTGAGGAGTTCGACCGCTACGCGAAGGCGTTCGAGGTACTCCTCGCGTGTGGCGACCTGATGGATCAACCCGACCGACACGCTGTTCAGGGTATGCGCGACCACCACACCGTTCCCCATCTCGACGCTCACGGCAGCCGTCAGGAGGACGGCGAACCGGGCCGGCGCTGCTCGGGCGGCATCATCGAGTAGATCCGGGTTGTCCGCGATGACGGTCGGCACATCGCGGACCATCGGACCGATGTACCTCCCTGCCCAGCGATCGAACGCGGCCACGAGCCGATCCGCGAACGGCCTCGCGTCCTCCGCGAGGATCTGCTCGACGGCGTCGAGATCTGACGACAGCACGTGCGACACGGCCTCGCGGAACAAGGCTTCCTTGGACTCGAACAGGAAGTACAGGCCCGGTCGCGAGATCCGCGCGGCCCTGGCGATCGCTTGCATCGACGCGCCTCGGTAGCCCACGCGAGCGAACGTCTCGAGCGCGGACTCCAACACCGAGCGTCGGCGGCTGTCTTCGGTTCGAGCAGCGGGAGTAGGCACGAGACAAGCCTACCGGCAACTCTACTTACTAGACTATTACTGTCTAATCCGTATAGTAATGACATGACCTCCCCACTGATCACCACCCGGTTCACCGCGAGCAGCACCGCGGCCGACGTCGTCGAGGGGCTCGACCTCTCCGGGCTCCGTGCTGTCGTCACCGGGGCATCCTCCGGACTCGGAGTCGAGACTGCCCGTGCACTCACAGGTGCCGGTGCTTCCGTGACGCTCGCAGTGCGAGACCCCGCCGCCGGCGCGAACGTCGCGGCCCTGATCGAGGCGTCGACGATGCGCAGTCCGGCCGTCGCCCGACTCGACCTTGCCGACGTCGGCTCCATCACGGCCTTCGTCAACGCATGGGACGGGCCGCTGCACCTGTTGGTGAACAACGCTGGAGTCGTCACGGCCGGCCTCGAGCGCACCATGACCGGTCGAGAGCTCCAATTCGCCACGAACCACCTCGGACACCACGCACTCGCATCCGGCTTGCACCGGGCTCTCGCGGCAGGCGCCACGGAGCGCGGCGAAGCCCGCGTCGTGGCACTCACCTCCACCGCGCACATGCGCGCTGGCCTCGACTTCGATGACCTCGACTTCGACCGCCGCCCCTACGACCCCCAGATCGCGTACGCGCAGTCAAAGACCGCGAACTCCCTCTTCGCAGTCGAAGCCACCCGAAAGTGGGCAGACGACGGCATCACCGCCAACGCCGTCAACCCCGGCGGAATCGCCACCGGACTGCAACGCAACTTCTCCGAGCAGCAGAAGGCATCCCTCGACGCGGCCCAAGCAGCAGGCGTGTTCACCTACAAGACCGTCGAACAGGGCGCCGCGACGACCATGGTCGCCGCCGTCTCGGATGAGTTCGCGCACACCGGCGGCCACTACCTCGACGACTGCCAGGAGGCATACACCGTGCCCGACGACGCAGCACTCGCGGACCACCCGCACGGCGTGAAGGCCTGGGCACTCGACCCCGCACTCGCGCAGCGACTCTGGACCGTCTCGGACGAGCTCCTCAGCCTTTGAACCTGCCGAACGAGCAGCGTCCCGATAACCGATCGGCTCGCGGACGGATCAGCCGAGCCCTCGACGAGGCTGCGGGGAGGTGTGGACGAAGTCGTGACGGTCATACCCGGGCTATGCCGCCAGCAGATCCGCGCGCGGACTGAATATCTCGCGGGTTACGCCTTGGCTCCTCGGGTGACGACAAAAGTGTCGAACAGTGCCCGTTCGGACCGGTCGTTGGTGGACGCGTCGAGGGCGATGCCATCCCGGTCCTTCGGGACGTCGATGGGGATTCGGGTGGTTGCGCCGCAGTTGACGTCGGCTTCCCCGAGGCGTTCCTTCGTGTCGAGTGATTTGCCGCTGCCATCCGGTGTGGCGGTGAACGCGTGGATGGTGACGTGGACGGTCTTAGTGGACCGGCAAACCGCGAGGACGTCATACGGGCCTTCGAGGTCCTGCTCCAACGCGACGCTGGCGGTCGCCTTCTTCGGGTTGTCGTCGCCGAGGACGAGTCGGCCGCCGCCTCCGCCGTAGTCGCCGGCGTACCGCGACGACATCTGTGACATCCACGCCTGCCCGTAGTCCTCTGGCAGAGCGTCTTTGTGGCTGCAGCTGGTGGGCAGGAGCGCAGCACCCATAGCGGTGAGAAGCGCGGACGTCAGCCGCTGGTTCACGTTCAGCACTTGACGATCATGCCTTACCGCCCGTGCGTTCGGTGACCTCGTGGAGTGGTGCCGGAAGGGGAAGAGACACGGTCGAAGTCGTGAACGCCATCGTCAGGCTGATGACGATCTCGATGTCAGCCATTCTGCGGTGATGCCACGATCATCGCTGACCCGGCGCCGTGATGCGAGAGCATGCAGACGGTCTCAGTAGCCGATCCGCTACTGGGACGGTCTGAATGGCCAGTCGTGGGACCGGTCCATCGGGGTCGCGACGATCTGTACTTCGTCCTCGTATGTGATGCGCCCCGGTGAGGTGGTGCGAAGCTCGACCCAGGGGACGCGGTACCGGTCGAGGAGGTCGAGGTACCCGACGCACATCGCGAGCAGGGTCGTCGCGTCAGCTCTGAACCAGGATCGTGCTCCCGGATGAAGCGTTGGGTCGTAGCAGTTCGGTTCGACCGTCGACGGATCCCGATACTGAGCTGTGGCCTGCTCGTTCGCACGCAGCAGCCAATGAGCGTCAGCAGGGTCGAGCATGCCGTTGCGCCGGAGGCCGTTGGCAAGCGCAAACACTCCGGGGAACGTGCCACGTGGGTTCGGGGCTGCGCTTTGATACCGAATGAACAGGGGCACGTCTCGAGGCTAGTGAACCAAGGTCTCGGCCAGTATGAGACCGTGCAGCAGATCCCGATCACGGCGCCTGAGGGCGTGCGGTTCGTCCCGGACGATGCGTCGGGCGACGCGGTGCTGGTGATCGCGGGTTCTAGTGGAAGGGTCGATGTCGATCGTGCGCGGGTGTTCGCTGAGCACGGCTTCATCGCAGAGTCCATTCGGTGGTTCGGCGGCCCTGGTCAGCATGCGGGCCCGTGGGAGGTCCCGTTGGAGTGCTTCTTCGACCGGATCGTCGCGCTGGAGTCTGTGAGCGACCGGGTCTGGGTGGTTGGTACCTCGCTGGGAGCCGAGGCAGCGCTGCTGATCGCTGCGAAACTTCCGTCGGTGGCTGGGGTGATCGCGTTCGCGCCTTCAGACGTTGTCTGGTCGTGGACCGACGATGCGGGGACGGAGCGCTCCCACTGGACGCTGGCGGGCAGCCCGGCTGGACGCTGGCGGGCAGCCCGGTGCCATTCGTGCCGCTTGCGTGGGGTGGCTACGTGCGTGACACGCCGCCCAGGTTCCGGCCGCTCTACGAGCAGTCGTACGCGCAGTCACCAGCACGGGTCGAAGCAGCTGGCATCCCTGTTGAGCAGATCCAACAACTCGTCCTGGTGGCCGGCGGGGACGATCAGGTCTGGCCGAGCAGCGAAAGTGCGCACCGCATCAGTGCCCGGCGGCGGCGTGCGGGCCTCGAGACCACCGTCGTCACCAGGGCGGATGCGGGACACCGAACGATCCTCCCTGGTGAGACGGTCCTTACCGGAGGGCAAGCGATGCAGCGTGGCGGGTCCGAGCATGCCGATCGCGCACTCGGTCGAGCTGCATGGGCAGCGATCAGGTTGACAGTCGCCCGGTAGAAGATCGCCCAACAGACGGGTTGGACAGCGAGGGCCTAACGGCCGGCGACCAGCCCGGCGACTGTCGTATCGAGGTGGAGATTCTGCGGACTCAGTTCGCTAGCAAAGGTTCTCCCATCCGCTCCTACGAGACCGTGCTGCCAACACCGATAGAGGGTGTGCCACCAGCGCATGACACTCTGCACGACGCGGAGTCGACTCGCCTTCAGCGTCTTCTCTGACAGCGTTGCCCAGCCGCCGCCTTCGGTTATGGCTCGGCGTTCCGCCTCTTCCCAAGGCACCCATGCCGGATCTACTTGGGCAGTCTTTCCGCGCAGCGCGTCCAGGTCCCGGTAGCGGCCTGAAGTCGCGGCCCAGGCGTCCAACGCAGCGAGTACATCACGCCAGTAAGAGTCGTCCAACGCTTCCGCGACGAGCTCTCGTAAGTACGGAACGGCGGACTTGGACCCAGCGGCGAGAGAAGCGAAAACTCGACCGTCCAGTTCGCTGATCGCGTGCCCTCCGGGCCCGGCTCCAAACTTCGGGTCAACTTGACGCCCAGAGCTCTCCTCGCCGAGCAGGTAGGTCACCTTCAGCACGCGCTCGACGCCCTGCGAGAGCTGAGTAAAGACAGCACCCGGTTGGCGCGCTTGCCATGAGGGGCTTGCTGCTTGATTGAGCCCAAGGGCGAGTTGTTCGGTGGCCGTCGATATCTCGCTTGCCAGATGCATCGCTCGTAGGACTTGTGCATTCGGACGATTGGCCATGTGAGCAGGGTATGGCTGTCCCCTCGGCAACTAGCTTCTGGACACCAGGATCGGTCCTGATAGCCGGTCCCCCGCGGTCTCCCGTACCTGACTCGAACCGGACGCAGCTCGAGCAAAGTCGTGTCTCATATGGGTGGTCCGCTCATCGTCGCAGTGAGGGAGCCCTATGCGTACGGCCGACGACCGCTACTGAAACGAAGAAGCCCACCGAGATCCTCAGCGGGCTTCTTCGTCGTGGCGACTCAGAACGATGTCCGAGCCGGCCGTTCGGTCGGGCTGACAGGATTTGAACCTGCGACCCCTTGACCCCCAGTCAAGTGCGCTACCAAGCTGCGCCACAGCCCGCGAGTTCCGGAGAACTCAGGATCCCTGAGGACCCTCGCCCACGTCCGACCGGAGCGCGAGCGACCGGTCCAGCATAGCGGACGCCAGACCCCCTCCGCGCCACGGCGAGTCGGACCGAGCAAGCAACCAGAGCCGCCCGAACAACCCAAACGACACGATCACCCCGGGCGAGACCGTCAAGCCGGCCGCACCACCTCACGCCGGGCCGCCAACCACGGCAACCCGAGCCCGACGAGCAACCCGCCGGCCCCGTCCGCCGCCAGGTCACCGATGGTGTCGTCGTACCCGACGTAGATCGCCGAGTCGACGAAGTTGTGCCCGAGCCACTCCCCCATCTCCCACGCCGCCCCGATCGCGAGCCCAGCGCACAGCCCGAGGATCGCGACGACCACCCGGCGCTCCCCGTCCGGCGCCGGTACCGCGCGCAGGTCGGCGCCGATGACGTACAGCACCGCAGCGAGCAGCCCGGTGAGCACGACGTGCATGAACTTGTCCCACAGGAACACGCTCGTGTACCACTCGAGCACGCTCGACCACCCCGCGAGCAGCACGAGTACGCACACCGCCAGGTCGAACGCGGGCCGCAGTCCGAGCATCCGCGGCACCACGACCCCGAGCAACGACAGCGCCATCACCGGCAGCGCGGTCCCGCCCCACCCGATGCTCGCGACGACCAGGCTCACGAGCGTCAGGGCACGCACGACGTCGGCCACCAGGAACCTCGGCCGCAGGAACGTCGGCCCGAGCGCCCGGATCACGACGCCCACCGCACGACCGCGTGCACGGCCGCGTGGTCGGAGGGCCACACCCCGCCCGGCCGCCGGTTCGACACGGCCACCCGGTCGACGGTCGCGTCCGGCGTCACCAGCACGCCGTCGATGCGCCGGCCGCCGACACGCGGACTCCCGTAGTGCGGGTACGTCCCGTACGGCTCGCCCGTCTGCCTGGAGGCCCGTCCCCAGCTGTCGACGACACCAGCGTCCGCCAGTGCTCGCCATGGTGCGGACCCTGCCGGACTGTTCCAGTCAGCCATCACGACGGCGGGCAGGCCGCGCTGTCGCACGATCCGGCCGAGGAGTTCGGCGGACCGCAGTCGGGCCCACGGCGAGGCGACGTCGAGGTGCGTCGCGATCGCCAGGAACCGGACACCGGTCGCGCGGTCGTCGACGACGGCGCCGACGGCGTGCCGGGGGAAGGACGTGGCCCACGAGCGGGATCCCGGACGGCTCGGCGTGCGGGTCAGCGCCCAGGTGCGCTGCTCGACGACGTCGAGCCGGGAGCGGTCCAGGAAGAGCCCGACCTGCTCCCCACCGCCACGCGCGCCGCGCCCGACCAGGACGGGCTCCCAACCCGACCCGAGGCCGACCGTGAGGTCGTCTGCCTGCGTGGGGAGGGCCTCCTGGACAGCGAGGACGGTGGGCGCTTCGGACGTGACGAGCGCGGTGATGGCATCGCGGCGACGCTCCCAGGCGTCCGGGTGCGCGGACGGTCGTGGCACGCGGCGCCGCACGTTGAGGGTCATGCAGTGGACCTCGGGCGACCGGACGGCTCCGATGAGCGGGTGGTCGTCGGGGTGGTGGGGCATGCCTCCCTTCTACGAGACGACACCCGTCGGATTCCCAGGGACCTCTCCGCGTGGCTCGTAGGGTGGCCCGATGCGTTCTCGTTCCACCCCTCGTGTCCTCGTCGCGATCGCCGTCTCCGGACTGCTGCTCGGAGCCGCCGGGTGCACGTCGAGCGGGCCGGACACGAGCCGCCCGACCCTCGCGAAGGCCACGGCGGGGACGGTCACGGTCGCCGACGCCTCCGACGCCGCGGCTCGGTCGGTGCGGGTGAGCACGGCCCTGTTCGCGAGTGCTCCCGGCGCGATCGTGGCGACGGCCGGTGATGCCGACGCGATCTCCGATGCAGCGAAGGCTGCGGCGAGCGCCCACGTCCCGGTGCTGCTGACCGGGAAGGGCGTGAAGGGTGGCGCTGCCGTCGCGGGCGAGCTCGATCGGCTCGGGGCCGACTGGTACCAGGCCGAGGGCGACGTGTCGGTCGACACGGACGTCGAACAGCGGAAGGCGCCCGAGGACGGCGACGCGCCGGAGTCGACCCGGGCCTCCCGGCAGGCCACGGTTGTGGTGGCGGACGCGAGCGCGGACGCTGCGGCCGTGGCGACCGCCAAGGCCGCCGGTGCGAAGGTGGTGACCATGCCGAAGGGTGTGACCGACCCGGCTGCCGCGCCCGACGTGGTGACGGCGCTGCACGAGCGGAAGCAGCACCAGACGGTCCTGGTCGGTGCGGCGTTCGACGCGCTGCAGGACCCGGAGTGGACGGTGCGGGCGGCCGAGGGCGGCTACCAGCTGCGGAACGGCGGCCAGCGGCCGTTCGACGGGCACCGCTACGTGGCGCTGTACGGGGCTCCCGGGGCGCCGGCGCTCGGTGTGCTCGGCGAGCAGGGGCCGAAGGAGACCGTGCAGCGTGCCGAGCAGGTCGCGAAGCCGTACCGGGCCGAGTCCGACGAGCTGGTGACGCCTGCGATGGAGGTCATCGCGACCGTCGCCGCGGGGGACGCCGGGGCGGACGGCGACTACTCGACCGAGCTGCCGGTGTCGACGCTCGAGCCCTACGTCGACGCCGCGCACGACGCCGACATGCCCGTGATCATCGACCTGCAGCCGGGGCGCTCGGACTTCCTGTCGCAGGCGAAGAAGTACGAGTCGCTGCTGAAGAAGCCCGGCGTCTGGCTCGCCCTCGACCCGGAGTGGCGGCTGACGGAGGACCAGGTGCCGCTCCAGCAGATCGGCAGCGTGTCGGCGTCCGAGGTGAACGAGGTGTCCTCGTGGCTCGCATCGCTCGTCGAGAAGGAGGGGCTGCCGCCGAAGGCCCTCGTGCTGCACCAGTTCCGGCTCTCGATGATCCAGGACCGATCGGCGCTGGAGACCCATCCGGAGCTCGACATGCTCGTGCACGTCGACGGGCAGGGGTCGCAGCCGGACAAGCAGGCGACGTGGAAGGCGCTGCACGAGGGTGCTCCGGAGGGCCTGCACTGGGGCTGGAAGAACTTCTACGACGAGGACACGCCCATGCTGACGCCCGGGCAGACGATGGCGGACGTGCAGCCGACGCCGTCGTTGGTCACCTACCAGTAAGCGCGTTCCGTCGCGTTGTCCACAGTCGGGAGGCGCGGGTCGGCTTTCGTCGGTTGCTCCTGACAGCATGGGGGGCATGGACACCCCCACCGCCGCTCCGTCTGTCGTCTCGCCTTCTGCGGACATCGCCGCCGAGGCACAGCAGGCGCTCGCTGCGCTCACCGGGCGCCCCGACGCGGTCTTCCACCCCGGCCAGCTCGAGGCGATCTCCGCCCTGGTCGAGCACCGGCAGCGGGCCCTCGTCGTGCAGCGCACGGGGTGGGGCAAGTCCGCGGTGTACTTCCTCGCGACCCTGCTGCTCCGGCGTCGTGGTGGTGGCCCGACCGTCCTGGTGTCGCCGCTGCTCGCACTGATGCGCGACCAGGTGGCTGCAGCTGCCCGGGCCGGGGTCCGTGCGGTGTCGATCAACTCCGCGAACGCACACGAGTGGGGCGAGACCCAGGCCGCGCTCGCCCGTGACGAGGTCGACGTGCTCCTCGTCTCCCCCGAGCGCCTGAACAACCCGAAGTTCCGCGACGAGCAGATGCCGACCCTGATCGCCCGGATGGGCATGCTCGTGGTCGACGAGGCGCACTGCATCTCGGACTGGGGACACGACTTCCGGCCGGACTACCGCCGGTTGGCCGAGCTCATCCGGTCCCTCCCCCACGGGGTCCCCGTCCTGGCGACCACCGCGACGGCGAACGAGCGCGTGGTCGAGGACGTCGCCGAGCAGCTGACGGCTGGCCCGGCCGACCCGGTGTTCACGATCCGTGGGTCGCTCGCCCGCAAGTCGCTGCGGCTCGGCGTGCTCACGCTGCCCGACGCCCGGCAACGGCTCGGCTGGCTGCTCGCGCACCTCGGCGACCTGCCCGGCAGCGGCATCATCTACACGCTCACGGTCTCGGCTGCCGAGGACATCGCCCGACTGCTCCGCGACAACGGGTACGCCGTCCGGGCCTACACGGGGCGCACCGACACCGACGAGCGGGAACAGCTCGAGCAGCAGCTCAAGGGCAACGAGCTGAAGGCCCTGGTCGCCACGAGTGCGCTCGGCATGGGGTTCGACAAGCCGGACCTCGGGTTCGTCGTGCACGTCGGCGCGCCCTCGTCACCCGTCGCGTACTACCAGCAGATCGGTCGTGCGGGTCGCGCCACCGACAACGCCGACGTGCTGCTGCTGCCCGGGCGTGAGGACCGTGAGATCTGGCAGTACTTCGCCAGCGCCTCGATGCCGACCGCGGCCCGGGCCTCCGCCGTGCTCGGTGCCCTGTCCACCGACACCGCGATGTCGACGGTCGCGCTCGAAGGTCTGGTCGACATCAAGCGCTCCACCCTCGAACTCCTGCTCAAGGTGCTCGACGTCGACGGTGCCGTCCGACGCGTCACCGGCGGCTGGGTGTCGACCGGGCAGCCGTGGGAGTACGACGCACCCCGGTACGAGCGGGTCGCAGCGGCCCGTGCTGCGGAGGCCGCGTCGATGCTCGACTACGAGTCCACCTCGGCCTGCCGCATGCAGCTGCTGCAGCAGGACCTCGACGACCCCTCGGCCGAGCCCTGTGGCCGGTGCGACAACTGCGCCGGGGCGTGGTTCCCGACCGCGGTCTCCGACTCGGACTCGTCCGGTGCGGCTGCCGCGCTCGACAAGGTCGGCGTCGAGATCGCCCCGCGTGCCCAGTGGCCGTCGGGCATGTCGTCGCTCGGCGTCTCGGTGCGGGGCAAGATCGGCGCCGACGAGCTCGTCCAGCCCGGCCGCGCGGTGGCTCGTCTGACCGACCTCGGCTGGGGCGGGCCGCTCCGTGCGCTGTTCTCGCCGTCGACGCCCGATGCTCCGATCTCCCGCGAGCTCGTCGACGGCTGTGTCCGGGCGCTCAAGGACTGGCCGTGGGAGACCCGGCCGACCGGGGTCGTGGCGATGTCCTCGCGGTCGCGGCCGCAGCTCGTGGGGTCGCTCGCCCAGGCGCTGTCGACGATCGGGCGGCTGCAGTTCCTCGGCACGCTCGACCGGAACGGCGGCACGCCCCGCGGCGACGGCGCGACGAACAGCGCCTACCGCTTGTCCGGCGTGTGGGACACCTTCGTGGTCGATTCGTCGCTCGCCGCTGCCCTGCAGTCCCACGAGGGCCCGGTGCTGCTCGTCGACGACCTGGTCGACAGTCGGTGGACGATGACCGTCGCGGGGCGCGAACTCCGGCGTGCCGGGGCCGCCGCCGTGCTGCCCTTCGCGCTGGCCACGGTCGCCTAGCGCTGCGCGCGCGTACGGACTCGGAACGACTTCCTCGACGTCGTACGACATCAACAGAGTCGTTCGGCGTCGGCGGCCGGCGCGCGGGGCGCTAGCGGCCGGCGCGCGGGGCGCTAGCGGCGGGCGGGCTTGGGGAACGTGGCGCGCATGTGGTCGGTGGTGAGCACGTCGCCGATGCCGATCATGAGCAGTGAGAACACGATCTGCTCGATCACCATCCAGAACGGGTACAGCCCGGGGATCGCCGCCACGATGAGCGTCACGATCGGGAAGATCCGGCTGAACAACCGCACCCGCTGGTACGCCCAGTAGTACCCGAGCTGTGCCCGCCACGCGAACACGTAGAGCGTCAGGGTGATGAGCAGCACGACCGTCGCCCGGAACCACACCGCCCACGGCACGGTCTCCCCCGCGCGCGTCAACAGCACGGCCACGACGATGGCGGCGAGTCCGACGATCGTCTCCGCGACGAGCAGCCACCGGATCCACCGGAACGACCGCACGGTGTCGGGGTGCTCGAGCATGTCCTGGCGGATGACGTACCCGCCCTGGCGACCTCCGGCCAGCCGGTCGAGCCGCAGCCGGCACCACAGACGGTCGGCGAGGCCACCGAGTCCGTCGTTGCGCTGCGTCACCAGTACATCGTGCCGCATCGAGCGACCGTCGGCGTACCGCGCCGTCGCCGACGCCAACCCCGACCCCGACCCCGACGCCGAACGACGTCATCGAGGTCGCACGACGTCGACGATGTCGTTCCGGGTCGGCGCGGGACTGCCCAGCCGGCTCAGTCGCTCGGCACCAGCGCCGCGCCGCCCAGCACGGTGCCGGTCGCCGCATCGAGCAGGACGAGGGAGCGGACCTCGTCGGGCAGGGTCCACGGGTCGCTCAGCACGACGGTCAGTCCCTGCTCGACGCCGGCGGCCTGGAAGACGTCGAAGGACTCCCCGGCCGGCGTCCACTCCGGGTCCTTCCCACCGGTGACCGTCCCACCGGACAACACGACGTCGACCGGGCCACTCGTGCCCGTCTTCAGGTGCGAGATGTCCACCGCGAGGGTGGCGTCACCCGTGTTCCCCGCGATGTGGACGTGGCCAGAGGCAGCGGCGCCGTCGATGCCCACGATGTCCCCGGAGACCGGCGGGACACGGCGCCACCACGGCTCGATCGGCGACGAATCGACGGGTTGCACGGCCGGGGACGCCTCGGGCAGGGGCATGCCGAGGCCGTTCGAGGGTTGCAGCCCCTCCGCGGGCGACTGCGCGGGCTCGGGCGCGGGCGCAGCGCGTTCGGAGCGGCTGACTGCGTCGTCCTCGGACGGTGCGTGCGAGACCGTCCAGAGTGACACCGAGCCGACGACGACCACGGCGACGAGGGCGCCCACCAGGGCGAGCCGACGTCGATCCGTTCCCCACCGCCCGATGCGCACGCTCCCATGATGCCGCGCCGACGCTGCGGACGCGCTCCGGGCCTCCCGGCCGAACGCGAACGCACAACGCACAACGCACAACGCACAACGCGCCCCGTGCAGACGGGACGCGTTGTGTGTGACGGAGCTGCGACTCAGCGCTTCCGGCGCTCGCGCACGCGCATGTTGACGTTGATCGGGGTGCCGGAGAAGCCCCAGACCTCGCGGAGTCGACGGGTGATGAACCGTCGGTACTGCGGGTCGAGGAACGCCGACGTGAAGAGCACGAACGTCGGCGGCTGGCTCGACGCCTGGGTCCCGAACAGGATGCGGGGCTGCTTGCCGCCGCGCACGGGGTGGGGGTGCTCCTGGACGAGCTCGGCGATGAAGGCGTTGACCTTGCCCGTCGGGATGCGGGTGTCCCACGACGCGAGGGCGGTCTCGAGCGCCGGCACGAGCTTCTCGAGGTGGCGGCCGGTGCGGGCGGAGATGTTGACGCGCGGGGCCCAGGCGACGTGCGCCAGGTCCTGCTCGATCTCACGCTCGAGGTAACGGCGACGTTCGTCGTCGAGCAGATCCCACTTGTTGTAGGCCAGGACGAGCGCACGGCCCGACTCGAGCACCAGGTCGATGATGCGCAGGTCCTGCACGGAGACGGGCTCGGTGACGTCGAGGACGACGACGGCGACCTCGGCCTTCTCGAGCGCGGCGGTGGTGCGGAGCGAGGCGTAGAAGTCGGCGCCCTGCTGCATGTGGACGCGCTTCCGGATGCCGGCGGTGTCGACGAAGCGCCACACCTTGCCGCCGAGCTCGATCTGCTCGTCCACCGGGTCGCGGGTGGTGCCGGCGATGTCGTTCACGACGACGCGCTCTTCACCGGCGGCCTTGTTGAGCAGCGAGCTCTTGCCGACGTTCGGGCGGCCGAGGATGGCGACGCGGCGGGGGCCACCGACCTCCTGCTTGGCGACGGCCGAGGTGTCGGGCAGCGTCTTGATGATCAGGTCGAGCAGGTCCGCGACGCCACGGCCGTGCAGGGCCGACACCGGGTGCGGCTCGCCGAGCCCCAGGTTCCAGAGCTCGTAGGCGTCGAGTTCGCGGCGCTCGTCGTCGGCCTTGTTCGCGACGACGATGACGGGGCGGTCGGTGCCGCGGAGCATCTTGACGACGTGCTCGTCGGTGGCGGTGATCCCGACCGTGACGTCGACGACGAACAGCACGGCGTCGGCGAGGTCGATCGCGACCTCGGCCTGCGCGGCGACCGAGGCGTTGATGCCCTCGGCGCCGGGCTCCCAGCCGCCGGTGTCGACGAGCGTGAAGCGCTTGTCGTTCCAGTCGGCCTTGTAGCTGACGCGGTCACGCGTGACGCCGGGGACGTCCTGCACGACGGCCTCGCGACGACCGAGGATGCGGTTGACGAGCGCGGACTTGCCGACGTTCGGGCGGCCGACGATCGCGAGCACCGGGTAGGCGGGCAGGTAGTGGACGCCGTCCTCGCCGATCTGACCGGCCTCGAGCAGGGCGAGGTCGTCGTCCTCGAGGTCGTACTCCTCGAGTCCGGCGCGGAGCGCGGTCGCGCGCTGCTCGGCCTCGGCCTCGTCGAGTCCGGCGAGCCGCTCGCCGAGGGCGTCGTCGTACTGGGGGAAGTCGTCGTTGTCCGGGTTGTCCAACTGAGCCATGGTGGGTTCCTCGCGAGCGGCCGGAGCCGCGGTGTCGGTGGCCGTTCCCGGCCGGGCCGGAGATCCGGCCGTGGTGTGACCAGGCGGCCGAGGCCGTCCGGTCGTGCGTCAGTGCGTGGCCGCGCGGGCCAGGTCGACGACCGCCTGCACGGTCTGGTCGAAGTCGAGGTCGGTGGAGTCGAGCGTCGTGACGCCGTCTGCGGCGTTCATGAAGTCGACGACCTTCGCGTCCGCCGCGTCTCGACGAGCGAGTGCGGCGGAGGTCTCTGCGGCCGACTGGGTCGTGACCTCCGCCGAGCGCCGGGCCATTCTAACGGACTCGTCGGCCGTCAGCAGGATCCGGACCTCGGCGTCGGGTGCGACCACCGTGGTGATGTCCCGACCCTCGGTGATGATGCCCGGTGCGTCTGTCTTCCGCATGACGTTCCGGAACAGCTGCACGAGCCGGTGTCGGACGTCGGGGAGCTTCGCGATGTGGGCCACCGCGCCCGTCACGTCCGGGGTGCGGATCGCGTCGGTGACGTCGGTCTCCCCCACGCGCACGTAGTAGTCGTCGGGGTCGGTGCCGATGGCGTAGTCGAAGGTGTCCCAGCTCGCCAGGATCGCCGCAGCGTCGTCGAGGTCGACCCGCTGCTGCAGGGCGTGCCAGGCGAGGGCGCGGTAGGCGGCGCCGGTGTCCTGGTAGCCGTAGCCGAGGGCACGGGCGGCCGCGCGGGAGACGCTCGACTTGCCGCTGCCTGCGGGGCCGTCGACCGCGATGACGATCTTCGCGACGTAGGCGCCGTCGGTCAGGCCGGCGGGTACCGGGGCGCTGGTCGAACCGGGCTCGCCGCCGGGTTCGCCGAGGCCACCGGCCGGACCGCCGAGCGGGCCGCCGTCCGCGCCACCGCGAGCGCCGTCACCGGGGGTCGGGGTCGGCAGACCGGAGTCCGGACCGTCCGGCCCGCCGGTCACGCCGGAGTCGTTCGTCGCTGCGTTCGTGTCGTTCAGGCCCATGCTGCTGCGATCCTCCATCCGCGACCCTCGAGTTCCTCGACGAGTCGCTGTTCCTGCTCGGGCAGGACCGACACCTCGACGATGCCGATCTGCGCGCCCGGTGAGTGCTCGAGGCGCATGTCCTCGAGGTTGATGCCGATCTCCCCGATGAACGTCAGGAGCGCGGCGATCTGCCCGGGGGTGTCGTCGACGAGGACGACCACCTGGGCGAAGCGCTTGGTGGTGCCGTGCTTGCCGGGCAGCCGTTCGACACCGCGGTTGCCGGCGGCGATCGTCTCGGCCAGGGTCCGTGGTGCGCCGGCGGCGGCGGGGTCGTCGAGCGCCCGGATCACGCCGCTCAGCTCGTCGCGCAGGTCGGCCAGGACCCGCCGGACGTTGGCCGCGTTCGCGCCGATGATCTGCACCCACAGGCCGGGGTCGCTCGCGGCGACACGGGTGACGTCGCGGACGCCACCGCCCGCCAGACCGAGGGAACCGTCCGGGGCGTCACGCAGCCGCGAGGCCATCAACGTCGACACGAGCTGCGGCACGTGCGAGACGTAGGCCACGGCCAGGTCGTGCGACGCCGGGTCCATCGGCACGACGGTCGCGCCGACGTCGAGTGCCAGGTCCTCGACCACGGCGGCGCGCTGGTAACTGATGGCGTCGTGGCCGGCGACCACCCAGGGGCTGCCGACGAACAGGTCGGCGCGGGCGGCGCTCGGTCCGCTGCGTTCACGACCGGCCATCGGGTGCGACCCGATGTAGCGGGTGACGTCGGCGCCGGCGGCCACGAGCTCGGCCAACGGTCCGGCCTTCACGCTCGCGACGTCGGTCACGATGGCGTCCGGGTAGGCGGACAGTTCGCGGGCGACGACGGTCGCCACGACGTCCGGCGGGACCGCCACCACCACGAGTTCCGGCTGGTCGCCGGATTCGGGCCGCCGGCCGGCGCCGTAGTCGACGGCGAGCGCCAACGCGCCGGGTGAGACGTCGTCGAGGACGACGTCGACCCCCTTCTCGCGCAGCGCCAGACCGATCGAGGTGCCGAGGAGCCCGGTGCCGACGACCCGCACCGGGCCGCGCACGCGGCGGTCGATGTCGGGTGGGGTCAGGTCGGTCACCGGGCAAGCCTACCGACCGACACCCGGGCATCGGTCGACGCCCGGGTGTCGACCACGGCCCGTGTGTCGGTCACGGCCAGATGGCCGGTCGCAGGCCGAGCGCGGTCAGTCCGCGCTCAGTCCGCGGTCTCGTCGTCCCACTCGTCGTCGTCGCCCTGGTCGAGGGCGACGTCGCGGTCGTCACGAGCGGAGGGCTTCGCGTCGCGGACGGTGCCGAGCAGCTTGCCGACCTCGACCGTGCCGAGCTCACGCATCTTGCCCGGCGGCAGGCTGCCGAGGTGCAGCGGCCCGAACGAGCGGCGGACGAGTTCGAGGACCGGGTGGTCGACGGCCTCGAGCATGCGACGGACGATCCGGTTGCGGCCGGAGTGCAGCGTGATCTCGACGAGCGACTCACCCCGCGAGGACTCGAGCAACCGCACCTTGTCGGCCTTGATCGGACCGTCCTCGAGCTCGACACCCTCGGTCAGACGCTGGACCACGGCGGGGTTCACGTTGCCGTGCACCTTCGCGATGTAGGTCTTCTGCACGCCGAACGACGGGTGCGCGAGCACGTGCGCCAGGTCGCCGTCGTTCGTCAGGACGAGCAGCCCGGAGGTCTCGGTGTCCAGGCGGCCGACGTTGAACAGGCGCTCCTCGTAGCGGTCCACGAACTCGGTCAGGTCGCGGCGACCGCGCTCGTCCTGCAGGCTCGAGACGACACCGGTCGGCTTGTTCAGCACGATGTACCGCCGCGAGGAGTCGATCTGCACCGGCACGCCGTCGACCGAGATCGCGTCCGTCGCGGGGTCGACACGACGCCCGAGGGCGTCCACCACCTGCCCGTTGACCGTCACGCGGCCCTCGACGATCAGGTTCTCCGCGACGCGGCGAGACGCCACGCCCGCAGCGGCGATCACCTTCTGCAGGCGCTCCCCCTCTGCCTGGAGGCCCGGCTCGGCCCCGGCGGACGCCGTCCCGTCCGCCGCGTCCCAGTCCTCGATGATCGGGCGTTCGGGCGTGCCCTCCACCGGGACGCCGTGGCTGTCGCGCTCACCGCTCGGCTTCGGCGTGGTGCGGTTGCCGGCGCTGTTGCCGCCCTTACCGGGGCGGTCGCTGTTGCGGACGCTCGTGGTGCCGCCGACGTAGCGGCGGCCGTTGTGCCACACGCGGCTCTGCTGGCCGTCGGGGCCGCGGCGGTCCTCGCGGCTGTCGCGGTTGTCGCGAGGTGCCGAGCTGCGGTCGTCACGACCGCGGTACCCACCACGGTCGTCACGGTTGTCGCGAGGTGCCGAGCTGCGGTCATCGCGACCCCGGTAGCCGCCACGGTCGTCACGGTTGTCGCGGGGTGCCGAACTGCGGTCATCGCGACCCCGGTAGCCGCCACGGTCATCACGGTTGTCGCGGGGTGCCGAACTGCGGTCATCGCGACCCCGGTAGCCGCCACGGTCATCACGCGGCGCGGCGCTGCGGTCATCACGGCCGCGGTACCCACCGCGGTCATCACGCGGCGCTGAGCTGCGGTCATCGCGACCCCGGTACCCACCACGGTCATCACGCGGAGCCGAGTTACCGCGGTAGCCACCACGGTCGTCGCGCGGAGCCGAACTGCGGTCATCGCGACCCCGGTACCCACCGCGGTCGTCGCGCGGAGCCGAGTTGCCCCGGTAGCCACCACGGTCATCACGCGGGGCCGAGCTGCGGTCGTCGCGACCCCGGTAGCCACCGCGATCGTCACGCGGCGCGGAGTTCCCGTGGTAGCCACCGCGGTCATCGCGCGGAGCCGAGCTGCGGTCATCGCGCCCGCGGTAGCCACCACGGTCATCGCGCGGCGCGGAGTTCCCGCGGTAGCCGCCACGGTCGCCGCCGCCGGCACGGTCGTCACGGCCTCGGTACCCACCGCGGTCGTCACGCGGAGCAGAGTTGCCCCGGTACCCGCCACGGTCGTCGCGCGGAGCCGAGCTGCGGTCGTCACGGCCGCGGTACCCACCACGGTCATCACGCGGCGCGGAGCTACGGTCGTCGCGACCCCGGTAGCCACCACGGTCGTCGCGCGACTGGTAGCCGCCACGACGGTCGTCGTCACGCGGCGGACGTGCGCCCCCGCGGTCGTCGCGACCGTACCCACCGGAGCGGCCACCGGCACTGGAGCCGGCCCCGCCGCGGCCAGGAGCCGAACGCCCGGGGCGATCCGGGCCTCCTGAGCGTCCGTTGCGGTCGTCTCGGTCTCGGGGCGCGCCGCGCCCCCGGTCGTCAAACCCGGCCATCGGGGATCCCTTCGTTCTGCCCGAAGCCGTCCGCACCGTCGTCCAGGAGGGGCGAGATGAGCGGCAGCTCGTCGAGCGAGTTGATGCCGAGCTGCTGCAGGAGCAGATCGGACGTGACGTAGTTGATGGCGCCGGTCTCGGAGTCGGTGAACGACTCCTCGATGAGACCGCGCGCGACCAGCGTTCGGACGACGCCGTCGACGTTGACGGCGCGGATCGACGCGATCTGGGATCGCGTGATCGGTTGCTTGTAGGCGACGACCGCGAGGGTCTCGAGCGCGGCCTGCGACAGGCGCGAGGGACGCTCGGCCTCGACGAACTGCTCGACGACGGTGTCCAGGTCCTGGCGGACGTAGAAGCGCCAGCCGCCGCCGATCTCGCGGAGTTCGAATCCGCGGCGGGTGGTGCCGTCGACGCCGTCGAAGTCCGCGACGAGGCGTTCGACGGCCTGGCGGACGGCGGGGACGGGGGCGTTCACGGCGGCGCCGAGCGCGACGAGCGACTGGGGCTCGTCCGCGATCATCAGGATCGCCTCGAGTTGGCGGTCGATCGGGATCGCCGGGTGCGCCTGCGGGGCGTGGTCGTGCTCGGCACGCGCGTGGATCTCGTGCTCGATCGCGCGGGCGTCGGCCATCTCGTCGGCGCCGCCGGGTTCGGCGCTGGACGTGTCGTGCACGTCATCCGTCATAGTCGGCTCCCAGGTTGGCGAGGCTCTCGTCGGACCAGTCCTCGGCGGTCCATCGGAGCGTGAGTTCCCCGAGCGGCTCGAGTTGTTCGAACGAGATCGATGCGTTCCGGTACAGCTCCAGGATCGCGAGGAAGCGAGCCACCACGATACCCGTCTGGTCGACGCCCGCGACCAGTTCACGGAACGAGACACCCTCGCCGTCGCGTGTCCGCAGGATCGAGACGACGATCGCGGCCTGTTCGCGGATGCTGATGAGCGGCGCGTGCAGGTGGTCGAGGCCGACCGTCGGGATCTCCCGTGGGGCGAACGCCAACGCTGCCAGCGCGGCGAAGTCCTGCACCGAGAGGGTCCACACGAGCTCGGGCGTGCGCGCGCGGAACCGCTCCTCGAGCCGGACGCTCCGGACGTGCCGACGCGACTCCACACCCCAGCGCTCGCCGAACCAGTCGGCGGCTTGCTTGAACGCCCGGTACTGCAGCAGCCGTGCGAACAGTAGGTCGCGGGCCTCGAGCAGGGCGACGTCCTCGGCGTCGACGAGCTCACCCTGCGGCAGCAGCCCGACGATCTTCAGGTCGAGCAGGGTCGCGGCGACGACGAGGAACTCGCTCGCCTCGTCGAGTTCGTCCGCCGACTCGGCCTGACGCACGTACTGGATGAACTCCCCCGTGACCGCGCCGAGCGAGACCTCGGTGATGTCGAGCTCGTGCTTCGTGATGAGCGACAGCAGGAGGTCGAACGGGCCGTCGAAGTTGGTGAGTCGGACCCGGAACCCCGACTCAGGCGACGGCGCCACGCTGGACGAGCTCTCGTGCGAGCTGCCGGTAGGCGTGGGCGGCGGCGTGGTCGGGTGCCGTCTGGGTGATCGGTCGAGCGGAGACCGTGGCGTCCGGGAACTTCACGGTGCGCCCGATGACGGTGTCGAGGACCCGGTCGTCGAAGGTGTCGACGACGCGCTCCATGACCTCACGCGAGTGCAGGGTGCGCGAGTCGTACATCGTCGGCAGGATGCCGTCGAGCGTCAGCGCCGGGTTGAGGCGGTCGCGCACCTTGTCGATCGTCTCGATGAGCAGGGCGACACCGCGCAGGGCGAAGAACTCGCACTCGAGCGGGATGAGCACACCGTGCGCCGCGGTCAGGGCGTTGACGGTGAGCAGGCCGAGCGATGGCTGGCAGTCGACCAGGATCACGTCGTAGTCGTTCGCGACCTTGCGCAGCACGCTCGCCAGGATCTGCTCGCGGGCGACCTCGTTGACCAGGTGCACCTCGGCCGCGGACAGGTCGATGTTCGCCGGGATCACGTCGAGCCCCGGGGTGTTCGTCGGCTGGATGACCTGGATCGGGTCCTTCACAGCGCCCATGAGCAGGTCGTAGACGGTGTGGATGTCGTGCGTGCGGACACCGAGGCCCGCCGAGAGCGCACCCTGCGGGTCGAAGTCGACTGCAAGGACCTTGCGGCCGTACTCCGCCAGGGCTGCACCGAGGTTGATCGCCGTGGTGGTCTTGCCGACGCCGCCCTTCTGGTTGCAGAGGGCGATGATGCGCGCAGGGCCGGTGCTGTCGAGTTCCTCGGGCACGGGGAACTCCCGGACAGGACGACCCGTCGGACCGATGGAGGTCGCGCCGGTGGGGTTGGTCGTCGGGTTCGTGCTCACCCGGCCATCGTACCGGCGACGTCGCCCGGCCCGGGGCCGCACCGCCGCGCGGGGCCGGGTCTGCGTTGCTCGTGGCAGCAGCTGACGGAGACGCGGCTCAGGCTGCGCGCAGGGCCACGCGCATGCTGTCGACGCGTTCGGCGATGACGGCGTCCGTCGACCACCGCTGCTGCAGGCGTCCGACGAGCTCGCCGACCTGCTCGCGGTCGAGCCCGGGGTGCAACGCCAGCCCGACGGTCAGCTCCGGGCCGGCGAAGCGTCCGACCGGGTCACCGGGGGTCAGTTCGACACGGGCGACGCTGCGCTCCCCCACGACCGAGTCGGCGAACGCCTGGGCGACCTCGGGGTCCTCGAAGCACGGGGTCCACGGCAGGTCCTGACCGAGCGCCCACACCGCGGGACGGCGCAGCACGAACTCGGTCGCCGACTTCGGGTCGAGCACGACGAGCTGCGTCTCCTCGCTCGCCGCGGCCATCGCCACCCGGCGTGACTCCACGGGCACGGGCCTGGCATCGGCGTCCCAGACGTGCATTGCTTCGACCGAGGTGAACGCGGGCATCACGCTGCGCCCGTCCGGACCGGCGACCGTCACGATCGAGAGCTCCTGGGTCTTGTCCACGAGCTTGCCGGCGTCGGTCTCGCCGAGGTCGCCGGCCTCGGCGATGAGCGGGATGAGCAGCCGGGCGGTGCGCAGCGCCTCGACGACCGCCGCCTGCGATGCACCGGCGGCCACGCCCGCGATCGCCGCGGTCAGCGCCGGGTCGGCCAGCCCGTCGTCGTCGGCGAACGCGGTGTCGTGGTGGTCGAACGTGCGGCCTTCCCACGTGAAGCCGGCCGAGTCCGCCGCACCACCCGGGGTGTGCGCGTCGTCGGGACCGGTTGCTGCGTCCGGACCGGTTCCGCGCCCGTTCGAGATCCCCGCCACGCCGCTACTCCGAGGCGATGTCGAGTGCGGCCGGCAGCGTGAACGCCCCGGAGTACAGCGCCTTGCCGATGATCGCGCCCTCGAGCCCGAACGGCACGAGCTCGCGCAGTGCCCGCAGGTCGTCGAGCGTCGAGATCCCACCAGAGGCCACGACGGGCTGGTCGGTCCGGTCGCACACCTGGCGCAGCAGCTCGACGTTCGGGCCCTGCAGCGTGCCGTCCTTCGTGACGTCGGTGACGACGTACCGGGCGCACCCCGCGGCCTCGAGCCGGTCGAGGACCTCCCACAGGTCGCCGGCGTCCTCGGTCCAGCCACGGCTGGCGAGGGTCGTGCCACGCACGTCGAGCCCGACGGCGATCTGCTCGCCGTACTCGCCGATCACCCGAGCGGCCCAGTCCGGGTTCTCGAGCGCCGCCGTGCCGAGGTTGACACGGGCAGCGCCGGTGGCCAGCGCGGCTTCGAGCGAGGCGTCGTCGCGGATGCCACCCGACAGCTCGACCGAGACGCCGTCGACCTCGCGGATCGCGTGCGCGATGACCTTGCGGTTGTCGCCCCGACCGAAGGCCGCGTCGAGGTCCACCAGGTGGATCCACTCCGCGCCCTGGTTACGCCAGTTGCGCGCGGCGGCGACGGGGTCGCCGTAGCCGGTCTCGCTCCCCGCCTCGCCCTGGGTCAAACGGACGGCCTGGCCGTCGACCACGTCGACGGCAGGCAGCAGGACGAGGGGCGAGGTGTCGGTGAGGTCGGTCATGGTCCTGTCGGTTTCGTCACGGTGGAGAAGGGGCAGTGGTGAAGGTGCGGGGTTCGGCCTGGAGGCCCGTGGCACGTCCGGCGGCGCCGTCGAGCACGTTGCGGGCCGGGTTCAGAGCGAGCGCACCCAGTTGGTCAGCAGGCGGATGCCCGGCTCGCCGGACTTCTCGGGGTGGAACTGGGTCGCGGTGAGCGGCCCGTTCTCGACCGCGGCGATGAACCGCTGCCCGTGTTCAGCCCACGTCAGGCCGGGAGCACGGAACGGGCCGTAGGCGTCGAGCGGGAAGTCGGTCACGCCGTACGAGTGCACGAAGTAGAACCGCTCGTCGTGCAGCCCGTCGAACAGCACGGAGTTCTCCGGTGCCTGGACGGTGTTCCAGCCCATGTGCGGCAGGACCTCGGCCTGGAGCTGCTCGACGGTGCCGGGCCACTGTCCCAGACCCTCGACGTCGGCTCCGCGTTCGATGCCGCGGGAGAACAGCACCTGCATGCCGACGCAGATGCCGAGCACCGGACGACCGCCGGCCAGACGGTGGTCCACGATCTCGCCGCCCTGGACGCCCTCGAGCTGGTCGATGACCGCGGCGAACGCCCCGACCCCGGGTACGAGCAGGCCGTCCGCACGGAGCGCCGCCTGCTTGTCGGCGGTCAGCGTGACCTCGGCTCCGGCCCGCTCGAGTGCCTTGGCCGCGGAGTGGACGTTGCCCGACCCGTAGTCGAGGACGACGACGTTCGGCTTCGCGGTCACAGTGCGCCCTTGGTGGAGGGGATGCCGTCGACGCGCGGGTCGAGTTCGACCGCCTTGCGCATCGCACGCGCGAACGCCTTGAACTCGGCCTCGGCGATGTGGTGCGGGTCGCGGCCACCGAGCACACGGACGTGCACGGTGATGCCCGCGTTGAACGTGATCGCCTCGAACACGTGGCGGATCATCGACCCGGTGAAGTGACCGCCGATGCGGTGGAACTCGAACCCTTCGGGCTCACCCGAGTGCACGAGGAACGGACGCCCGGAGACGTCGACGACCGCCTGGGCCAGCGCTTCGTCGAGGGGCACGAGGGCGTCACCGTACCGGCCGATACCCGATCGGTCGCCGAGGGCCTGCTTGATGGCCTGTCCGAGCACGATGCCGGTGTCCTCGACCGTGTGGTGCACGTCGATGTCGGTGTCACCGGTCGAGCGCACGCGCAGGTCGATGAGCGAGTGCTTGCTGAACGCGGTGAGCATGTGGTCGAAGAACGGCACGCTCGTCGAGATGTCGGACGAGCCGGTGCCGTCGAGGTCGAGCTCGAGTTCGACGCTCGATTCGCTCGTGCTGCGGCTGATCGAGGCGGTGCGGGCGGTCATGCCCCAACCCTAACCGGCGGCTGCTCAGCGGCGACCTGCCGCATGGCGTCGAGGAACGCGGTGGTCTCCTCTTCGGTGCCGGCACTCACCCGCAGGTGGTTCGGGATCCCGAGGTCGCGCACGATGACGTCCCGCTCGAGCAGCGACTCGAACGCAGCGTGCGGGTCGGCGACCCCACCGAACAGCACGAAGTTCGACCAGGTCTCGTACGTCCGGTAGCCCATGGCCTGCAGCTCGGTCACCATCCGGTCGCGCTGCTGCTTGATGTCGTCGACCATCGCGAGCATCTCGGGCGCGTGGCGCAGTGCGGCGACGGCGGCTGCCTGCGTCAGGACGGACAAGTGGTAGGGCAACCGGACGAGGCGGACGGCGTCGATCACGGCGGGGTGTGCCGCCATGTAGCCGACCCGTGCGCCGGCGAACGCGAACGCCTTGCTCATGGTGCGCGACACGACGAGACGCTCACGCCCGGGCAGCAGCGTGAGGGCGCTCGGCACGTCGGCCGGCATGAACTCGGCGTAGGCCTCGTCCACCATCACGATGCCGTCGGTCGCGGCGTACGCGGCCTCGATCGTCTCGATCGGCAGCGGTGTGCCCGTGGGGTTGTTCGGCCCGCACAGGAACACGATGTCCGGACGGTGCTGCTCGATCGCCGCCACGACGGTCTCGGGTGAGATGCGGAACTCGTCGTCGCGCTCCGCCGGGATCCAGGTCGTGCCGGTGCCGGACGCCAGGATCGAGTGCATCGAGTACGTGGGCGGGAACCCGAGGACGGAACGGCCCGGGCCGCCGAACGCCTGCAACAGCTGCTGGAGGACCTCGTTCGAGCCGTTCGCCGCCCACAGCTGTTCTGCCGACAGGCCGTGGCCGAGGTACCCGGCGAGCGACTCGCGGAGCTCCGTGAACTCGCGGTCCGGGTAGCGGTTCACCGTCGCGAGCGCCTGGCGGATCGAGGCGACGATGTCGTCAGCCACGTCATCCGGCACGGGATGCGTGTTCTCGTTGACGTTCAGCTGGACGCGGACGTGCTTCTGCGGAGCGCCGTAGGGGTTCTGACCGCGGAGGTCATCTCGGATCGGGAGGTCTTCCAGCGTGAATGCCACCGATCCATCGTAGGCCGCTGTGGCCACCGGACGACCAGCCGTCCGGACGGGACTGCCCTCGACCACTCGCAGCGACTACTGGCCGGAGGTGTACTTCGTCGGGATGGCGATCTGCTCGCCGGCCTGCAGCCCGGAGCCGTCGAGAGCGTTCAGGCTGATGACGTCCTGCACGAAGTCGCGCGGGTCGGCGTTCGGCGCGGTGTCCTCGGCCAGCTGCCACAGCGTCTCGCCCGGCTGGATCGTGACCGTGTCGAACTGCGTCCGGGCGCCACCAGCGGCGGCGTCACCGGCGGACGCCTGGCCGCCGTTCAGGACGAAGAAGGCGACGACGATGAGGAGAGGGAGCGCGGCGAGCGTCGTGAAGACGATGCGGCCGCGGCGCGTCAGGCGCAGGCGGACGCGCACGGCGGGGGCCGCGGTGCGCTGGATGTCAGCGATGGCGATGGTGCTCATGTCGTTCTTGCCTTCCCGTTCGGGTGAACCGAAGTCGTGTACCGAACATAGTTTCGAATCAGACGACGCACAAGTCCTGGGAGAGGATTTCTGCGGGGTTTTCTTGCGACACGCTCGAACAGGTGTTTGTCCGGGGTTGACCGGTCGGATACTGTTTCGATCGACTGGGACAAGTCAAACGGGGACCACCGACATTCCCGCCACGGCCGCTCAGCACCGACGAAAGCGAGACGACGTGGTGGACGAACTGCGGGGCCAGAAGCCGCTGACCGCGAAGCAGCAGACGATCCTCGACGCCATCCGTGCGTCCATCGCCTCGCGGGGTTACCCGCCGAGCATGCGCGAGATCGGCGACGCAGCCGGGCTCTCCTCGCTGTCGAGCGTGTCCCACCAGCTCGGCCAGCTCGAGCTCGGCGGCTGGATCCGCCGCGACCCGAACCGTCCCCGTGCGCTCGAGGTCCTGGTCGACGAGCCCACCCCGGACGTCACCGGGCCCGACGTCGACGCCACCACGCTCGTACCGCTGGTCGGCCGGATCGCCGCCGGTGTCCCGATCACGGCGGAGCAGCACGTCGACGAGATCGTCCCGCTCCCCCGGCAGCTCGTCGGCTCGGGCGACCTCTTCATGCTCAAGGTCGTCGGTGAGTCGATGATCGACGCCGCGATCTGCGACGGCGACTGGGTGGTCGTCCGTGCGCAGCAGACCGCCGAGAACGGAGACATCGTCGCCGCGATGCTCGACGAAGAGGCGACCGTCAAGGTCTTCCGTCAGCGCGACGGCCACACCTGGCTGCTCCCCCGCAACACCGCGTTCGAGCCGATCCTCGGCGACGCGGCGTCGGTGCTCGGCAAGGTCGTCGCGGTCCTCCGCTCCCTCTGACCCGCCCCGCGCACCGACCCGCGCACGACGCCGGCGTCCCCGCACGACGCCCCCGAAACGACGAGACGCCGCCGGATCCGGCGGCGTCTCGTGCGTTGCGGGGTGTCTCAGGAACACGACGGCGTCGTGCCCGGCCGACTGGGGCAGTGCAACACCGCCGTCTCAGGAACACGACGGCGTCGTGCGGAGCCGGGGCGGGCCTCCCGGCCGTCAGCCGGTACAGGCCGTCAGGACGTGACGGGGGCGACCACGTACGGATCGAGCTCCGCGACCTGGCGCTGGAAGACACGCACGCGCAGGCGGGTGCCGTCCTCGACGTAGTCGACGGAGTCGACCGCGCCCGCGTCGTGCAGCGTGGAGACGAGGTCCCCCCGGTCGTAGGGCACGACCACCGTGAGCTCGACGTCGGGCTCCGGCAGGCGCTCCTCGATGGTGCGGAGGAGCTCCGGGATGCCCTCGCCGGTCCGGGCCGACACGAAGACGGCGTCCGACGCGAGCCCGATCAGGACGAGTCGCTGTGCGTCGTCGATCAGGTCGGCCTTGTTGAACACGACGATCTCGGGGATGTCGTGCGCGCCGACGTCGCCGATGACCTCGCGCACGGTCGCGAGCTGCGCCCCGGGGTCGGGGTGCGAGCCGTCGACCACGTGCACGATGACGTCGGCCTCGCCGACCTCCTCGAGAGTGGAGCGGAACGCCTCGACCAGCTGGTGCGGCAGGTTCCGGACGAAGCCGACCGTGTCCACGAAGGTGAACTCGCGGCCCTTGGTGCTCTCGGTCCGGCGGACCGTGGCGTCCAGCGTCGCGAACAGCTGGTTCTGCACCAGCACGCCGGCGCTCGTCAGGCGGTTCAGGAGCGAGGACTTGCCCGCGTTCGTGTAGCCGGCGATCGCGACGCTCGGCACCTCGTTGCGGTGACGGTCGGCACGCTTCGCCTCGCGCGCGGGACGGAACCCGGCGATCTGGCGGCGGAGCTTCGACATGCGGGTGTGGATACGACGACGGTCGAGCTCGATCTTCGTCTCACCGGGACCACGCGAACCCATGCCCGCACCGCCGGAGACCTGACCACCGGCCTGCCGGGACATCGAGTCACCCCAGCCGCGCAGTCGGGGCAGCAGGTACTGCAGCTGCGCGAGCTCGACCTGGGCCTTGCCCTCTCGGGTCTTCGCGTGCTGGCTGAAGATGTCGAGGATCACGGCCGTGCGGTCGATGACCTTGACCTTCACGACGTCCTCGAGCGCGCGGCGCTGTGACGGGGCGAGCTCGGTGTCCGCGATCACCGTGTCGGCTCCGGTGGCCTTGACGACCATCGCGAGCTCTTCTGCCTTGCCCTTGCCGAGGTAGGTCGCCGGGTCGGGGTTCGGCCGACGCTGGAGGAGCCCGTCGAGGACCACCGCGCCGGCGGTCTCGGCCAGGGCGGACAGCTCCCGCAGGGAGTTCTCGGCGTCCTGGGCGTCACCGTGCGGGTACACGCCGATCAGGACGACCTGCTCGAGCCGCAGCTGGCGGTACTCGACCTCGGTGACGTCCTCGAGCTCGGTGGAGAGGCCGGCGACGCGGCGCAGGGCCGCCCGGTCCTCTCGGTCGTACTGGTCGCCGTCGCCGTCCCACCCGTGCTCGTCGACCGAGCGGGTCTGGATCGCCTGGGCGGGGGCGAAGATGGACGATGCTGCGCGGCGGTCGGCGTTGCGCAACACCCGTTCGACGACACCGTCTGCGCTGTCGTCGTTGGTCTGGTCGTTCTGCTGATGGGTATCCGTCATCCTGACCACAGGCTACCTCCGGCGGGCCTCGGACACACCGGGTTCCCGCTACGGTTCATCCATGGCGAACGACCACTACTTCTCCGCGAACCCGTCATCGGACACCCGCGAACGCCAGATCGACGTCACCCTCGCCGGCCGGTCGCTCACGCTGACCACGGCAGCAGGGGTCTTCAGCCCGGACGGCCTCGACCGCGGCACCCGCGTGCTGCTCGGTTCCGTCCCGCCGCCCGAGCACGACGGCGCCCTGCTCGACGTCGGCTGCGGCTGGGGCCCGATCGCGATCACGATGGCGCTGCACTCCCCCGACGCGTCGGTGTGGGGCGTCGACGTCAACGAACGGGTGCTCGGGTTGGCGCGGACCAACGCCGAGGCCGCCGGGGCGTCGAACGTCACCATCGCCCTGCCCGACGACGTCCCGGACGACCTGCGGTTCCGGACGATCTGGTCGAACCCGCCGATCCGCGTCGGCAAGGACGAACTTCACGAGATCCTGCTGACGTGGCTGCCCCGGCTCGAGGTCGAGGGCGACGCCTGGCTCGTGGTGTCGAAGGACCTCGGGGGTGACTCGTTGCAGAAGTGGCTCGTCGGTGCGCTCGGGGCAGGGTTCCACGTCGCGCGGGCGTCCACCGACAAGGGGTTCCGCGTCATCCGCGTGCGCCGGACGGCGTAGCGCGGCGCGCGCCGCGCCGCGCCGCGCGCGCGGGCGGCTTCGTGAGCAGAAATGGTCGAGTCGCCGCAGGGCACCCGACCATTTCTGCTCACGAAGCGGCGCAGAAATGGTCGAGTCGCCGCAGGGCACCCGACCATTTCTGCTCACGCAGCGGCGCGCGCCGCCTGCGGCGCTCCGCCCGCGCTCCGCCCGCGGCCCGCGCCGCGGCGCGCGCCCCGCGTCAGACCGTCAGGTCGCCGGAGAACACGAGCTCGGCCGGCCCGGACAGCGACACGTGCTCGCCGTCCTCCGCCGCGAACATCCGCACCGTCACGACGCCGCCCGGAACCCGCACGCGCCAGGTGTCCGGCGCACCGGAACCCACCCAGTACCGCGTCGCGAGCGCAGCAGCCACCGCACCGGTGCCGCACGACAGCGTCTCGCCACTGCCCCGCTCGTGCACCCGCATCGTGATCTCGCCGACGCCGTCGTTGATCAGGGGGTCGCCGGGCAGCACGAACTCGACGTTGGCGCCGTGCTCGGGCGCCGGGTCGAGCACGGGCAGGAAGGTCAGGTCGAGGTCGGCGAGTTCGTCCTCGGTCGCGACGGCGACGACCACGTGCGGGTTGCCGACGTCGATGCCGATGCCGGGCCGGGCACCGTCGAGGTTCTTGGCGCGCACCATGACGTCGTCCGAGCCGCTGTCCTCGATGCCCAGCCCCCACCGGCCGAGGTCGGCAGCGAAGCCGTTGGTGGTCCGCTGGATGTCGACCAGGCCCTTGCGGCTGCCGACGGTCAGGGTCTCGCCGGGTGCGAGCTCGACCAGGCCGGACTCGGTCAGGTACCGCGCGAACACCCGGATCCCGTTGCCGCACATCTCGGCGACCGTGCCGTCGGCGTTGTGGTAGTCCATGAACCACGTCGCCGCGGGTTCGACGGCCACCAGGGCACGTCCTTCGGGGATCGCTTCCGACCGCACCGCACGGATCACGCCGTCGCCGCCCACGCCGAAGCGTCGGTCCGCGATCGCGCGGATCCGCTCGGGGGTCAGGTCGACGGTGGCGTCGGGGTCGGCGAACAGGACGAAGTCGTTGCCGGTCCCCTGGCCCTTGGTGAAGTGCAGCTCGGTCACGGGACGATCCTACGGGCCAGTTCCGACAGGTCCCCGCGGTCGGCTCCGGTGACGTCGAGGGTCTCGGCGTCGGTGTAGCGGCGGAACCAGGACACCTGCCGTCGGGCGTACTTGCGCGTCGCGATGCCGGTCGCCTCGACCGCTGCCTCGACCGTGGAGGTCCCCCGCAGCACGTCGAGCGCCTGCGAGTACCCGATCGCGGCCCGCGCGGTCTTCCCGTCTTCGATGCCCTGCTCGCGCAGAGCCGCGACCTCGTCGACGAGCCCGGCGGCGAACATGCCCGCTGCACGCGCGTGCAGCGCCGCGACCAGCTGCTCACGATCGCGTCGCAGGTGCAGGATCCGGGACGGTCGCCAGGCGCGGGGCGCGGACGGGAGGCTCGGGGTCACGACCTCGGATCGGCTCGCGATCTCGAGTGCCCGGATCAACCGCCGTGGGTTGCGTGCATCGATCGTCGCTGCGGCCGCCGGGTCCATGCCGCGGAGCCGCTCGAGCAGGATGCCCGGCCCGAGCTCGTCGTGCTCGCGCTCGAGCCGCGCGCGGAGTTCCGGGTCGGTGCCGGGGAACGCCAGGTCGAACAGGACGGAGGACACGTAGAGGCCACTCCCGCCGACGAGCACTGCGACGCCGCCGTCGGCACGGATGCGGTCCACGTCGGCTCGGGCGGCCACCTGGTACGCGGCGACGCTGGCCTCGTCGGTGACGTCGAGCACGTCGAGTTGGTGGTGCGGGATGCCGTGCCGTTCGTCGAACGACAGCTTCGCGGTGCCGATGTCCATGCCCCGGTACAGCTGCATGGCGTCGGCGTTGACGATCTCGGCGTTCCGGCCGGCGGCGCGGAGGCGTTCGGCGATCGCGATCCCGAGGTCGGACTTGCCCGTCCCCGTCGCCCCGACGACGGCGATCAGATCAGCGTCGGAGGCGTCGAGCCCGCGGTGCTGGGCCGGGTCGCGCTCGGGGCATCCGGCGGGGCCGCGCTCGGAGCCGTCCCCGACGGGGGCGTCAGCGCCCGACACGGAGCGTCGGCAGCCCGAGCGACACCGGGCGCGGACCGTCGCCGGGCGCCGCCGGGGTCGGCACGCCGCAGCTCTCGGCCTCGGCGCGGTCCCAGGCGTCGCCCGCACGAGTGCGTCGGATGCGCAGCGGAGCGTCGTCGTCGGCGATCAGGAAGTGCGGGGCCGCTCGGGTGACCTCGACCGTGACGACGTCGCCGGGTCGCGGGACCGCAGAGCCCTCCGGCACGGCGAAGTGCACGAGCCGCGAGTCTTCCGCGCGTCCGGACAACCGGCGGGTGGCGTCGTCCTTCCGCCCCTCGCCCGTCGCGACGAGGACCTCGACGCTCCGGCCGACCTGCGCGGCGTTCTCTTCCGCGGTGATCCGTTCCTGCAGGGCGACGAGTCGCTCGTAGCGCTCCTGCACGATGTGCTTCGGCAGCTGGTCGTCCATCGTCGCCGCCGGAGTGCCCGGGCGGATCGAGTACTGGAACGTGAAGGCGCTGGCGAACCGTGCCTGCTCGACGACGCGCAGGGTGTCCGCGAAGTCCTCTTCCGTCTCGCCCGGGAACCCGACGATGATGTCGGTCGAGATCGCCGCGTTCGGGATCTTGGCGCGCACCCGGTCGAGGATGCCGAGGAACCGCTCGCTCCGGTAGCTCCGCCGCATGGCCTTGAGCACCCGGTCGGACCCGGACTGCAACGGCATGTGCAGCTGCGGCATGACGTTCGGGGTCTCGGCCATGGCGTCGATGACGTCGTCGGTGAAGGCTGCCGGGTGCGGGCTCGTGAAGCGGATGCGCTCGAGGCCGTCGATGGTGCCGGCCGCGCGCAGCAGCTTGCCGAACGCCTGCCGGTCGCCGAACTCGACCCCGTACGAGTTCACGTTCTGCCCGAGCAGCGTGACCTCGATCGCACCGTCGTCGACGAGCGCCTGGATCTCGGCGAGGACGTCACCCGGGCGGCGGTCCTTCTCCTTGCCGCGGAGCGACGGGACGATGCAGAACGTGCACGTGTTGTTGCACCCGACCGAGATCGACACCCACCCGCTGTGCGTCGAGTCACGCTTGGTCGGCAGCGTCGACGGGAACACGTCGAGCGCTTCGAGGATCTCGATCTGCGCCTCGTCGTTGTGCCGCGCACGCTCGAGCAGCGTCGGCAACGAGCCCATGTTGTGCGTGCCGAAGACCACGTCCACCCACGGCGCCTTCTCGAGGATGACGTTCTTGTCCTTCTGCGCCAGGCACCCACCGACGGCGATCTGCATGCCGGGGTGGTCGCGCTTGATGCCAGCCAGCTGCCCGAGGTTGCCGTACAGACGGTTGTCGGCGTTCTCGCGCACGGCACAGGTGTTGATGACGACGACGTCGGCCTGCTCGCCGTCCGCAGCCGTGTAGCCCGCCGCCTGCAGCGACCCGCTCAGCCGCTCGGAGTCGTGCACGTTCATCTGGCACCCGTAGGTGCGGACTTCGTAGGTGCGCTGGCGCGCTGCGACGGTGGCCATGGTCGTCCCAGTGTAGGTCGGGGCGACTACTCGAAGCGCACGGTCCCGCGGCCCGTCGGAGGCCGGCGTCCGCCGCCGTCGAGGGCGCGCTGGACGGCGATCCGCACCACGCCCGAGCCGTAGCCCTTGCGCATCAGGAACCCCGACAACCGACGCTCGGCGGTCGCACGGTCGAGCCCACGCATCTGCGGCGCACGCTTGTCGGCGAGCTCCTGGGCGCGGATGAACTCGTCGTCCTCGTCGTCCGCAGCTTCGTCGAGCGCGGTGTCGATCGCGATCTGGTCGATGCCACGACGACGCAGCTCGGTGACCACGCCCTGTCGCCCCAGTCCCTTGCGGGCGTGCAGGCGGTCCACCAGGTCGGTGGCGAGGGCGACGTCGTCGAGCAGCCCGACGCGGGTCAGGCGTTCGATCTCGTGCTCGACCACGTCGGGGTCGAGGTCCTGCTGGGTGAGCAGTGTCCGCATCTCGGACTCGCTCACGCCCTTGCGGCCGAGCGCCCGCATGCTGAGCCGCTCGGCGTCGGCGCGTTGCTCGTCGAGGGGACGAGGGGCATCCGCAGGGTCGAGTTCTTCGCCACCGGCGATCGAGAAGACCGACGCCGTCGTGGCGTCCGCCCCGTCGTCGTCGTAGCCGTCCTGCTCGGCCCGCGCGGTCCGGCCGGAACCGTCGCCGATGACCGGCGAGACCCAGTCGGCCTGTGCACGCGGCCCGCGGATGGGCAAGGGGACGGGGGTGTCCGCATCGTCCTCGAGCACGGGCTCCGGAATGCTGGGCACCGTCTGCTCGGGTTCGGGGGTGGGTTCCGCAGCTGCCGGGGCCCGGCGACGGGACCTCGCACCGAACAGGTCGGTGACCGGTGCGAGGCCGTCGTCGTCGTGGTCGGTGCTCACGCGCCCTTGCGCTCCGCGAGCTTCGGCGCGATCGACTCGACCGGAGCCTCTTCCGCCTTGGCGCCACCGACGCCGAGCTTGGCGAGGATCTTGCCCTCGATCTCAGCCGCGGTGTCGGGGTTCTGGATCAGGAAGGAACGCGAGTTCTCCTTGCCCTGCCCGAGCTGGTCGCCGTCGTAGGTGTACCAGGCACCCGACTTCTTGACGATGCCGTGGTCGACACCGAAGTCGAGCAGCGAGCCTTCGCGCGAGATGCCGACGCCGTACAGGATGTCGAACTCGGCCTGCTTGAAGGGCGGCGCCATCTTGTTCTTGACGACCTTGACACGCGTGCGGTTGCCCACTGCGTCGGTGCCGCTCTTGAGCGTCTCGATGCGACGGATGTCGAGGCGGACGGACGCGTAGAACTTCAGTGCCTTACCGCCCGAGGTGGTCTCCGGGGAACCGAAGAACACGCCGATCTTCTCGCGCAGCTGGTTGATGAAGATCATCGTGGTCTGCGTCTGGTTCAGCCCACCGGCGAGCTTGCGCAGCGCCTGGGACATGAGGCGGGCCTGCAGACCGACGTGGGAGTCACCCATCTCGCCCTCGATCTCGGCGCGCGGCACCAGTGCTGCGACCGAGTCGATCACGATGAGGTCGATCGAGCCGGAGCGGACGAGCATGTCCGCGATCTCGAGCGCCTGCTCGGCGGTGTCCGGCTGCGACACGAGCAGGGCGTCGATGTCGACACCGAGCTTCTTGGCGTACTCCGGGTCGAGCGCGTGCTCGGCGTCGATGAAGGCCGCGATGCCACCGGCGCGCTGGGCGTTGGCGATGGCGTGGATGGTGAGGGTCGTCTTACCCGAGGACTCCGGGCCGTAGATCTCGACGATGCGGCCGCGGGGCAGTCCCCCGATGCCGAGCGCGACGTCGAGCGCCACCGACCCGGTCTGGATGACGTTGACGGGTGCGCGTTCGTCCGAACCGAGGCGCATGATCGCACCCTTGCCGAACTGCCTGTCGATCTGTGCGAGTGCGGTCTCGAGGGCCTTTTCGCGGTCTGCCGGTGATGGCATGGGGTGCTCCTTCGTGCTCGTGTTCGGCCGCCTGTAGGCTGTCGCGTCCACGCCGGCCGGTGGTGCAAGGCCGATGGTTCTGCGACAAGGCTTCGGGCTGTTCCCGATGTCCATCAACCTATGGCTGGCCACCGACATCACTGCCGACGGTCACGCGATCTGTGGATGGAACACCCGGGCGACGCCGCTGTGGAGGAACGTACCACCGATCGAACACCCGTTCGAGCAACACGCCGAACACAGTTTCGGGCGACGACGGCGGCGTGACTGAGCGCGGACGCCTCAGTTCTGCGGCTCGGCCAACCCCTTGCCGTGCCGCCGGTCGAGCGGGACGTCCTGCGAGTCGCAGAGGGCGTCCCACACCCGACGGGCGTCGATGCCGGCGGCGAGGGCGTCCACAGCCGAGCGGCCACCGAGGTCCTCGAGCACGACGTCACGGCTGACCACGGACCCGTAGGCCTCGCCGAACACCTGGTCGACGGCACGCCAGAACTCACTCACCCGCATCCGACAAGCCTAAAGCGTCCCCGAACGCACAGCGCCCCCGTGCACAGCGCCCCGAACGCAGAACGCCCCCGCCGGGAGGTTCCGGCGGGGGCGTTCAGTGCGAGGCGCTCAGCGCACCGCGAGGTCGTTGTCGAACTCGGCGACGAGGTCGTCCGGGAGCGTGTCGGGGACGGGAGTGAGTCCCTCGACGATCGCGAGGCGGTCGCCCACCTCGCGCATGATCGTGGAGATGGGGGTGTCCAGCGCATCCGCGACGGACGCGAGGATCTCCGAGCTGGCCTCTTTCTGACCACGCTCGACCTCACTGAGGTACCCGAGAGCCACACTGGCCTTGGACGCGACCTGACGGAGGGTCCGGCCCTTCTGCAAGCGGAAGTCCCGAAGCACATCGCCGATTTCCTGACGAACGAGAACCATGAGAACTCCTCCTCTCTGTCGTCTCCGCGCCCGCCCGATCCGGAGGATCGAGTTCGGGTTCAGCAACTTTAGCGTTGCCGGTTGAAGCATGCTAACCAGGCTGGCTGCCGTCCTGCTGGAGATTGCGTGAGATGTAACCCAGTGGAAACGGGACCTATTCCCGGCCCCGGACCACGGACGACATCCGTGTCAGGAGTTCGGAGACGGAGGCCGTGCGGATTGCACCGCGGTCCCCGTCGAGGTGGAGTTCCCAGGCAGTGGCGCCGTCCGCCGACGCGATGCCGACGTACACGGTGCCGACCGACTTGCCGTCCTGCGGGTCCGGCCCGGCGACGCCGGTCGTGCTGACCCCCCACGTCGCCGGCTCACCATCGACGGACAGCGCGATGCGGACGCCGGCCGCCATCTGCCGCGCGACCTCGGGATCGACGGCCCCGTTGGCCGCCAGCAACGCCGACGACACCCCGAGCACGGTGTGCTTGACGGGCGTCGCGTAGGCCACGACTCCCCCGCGCACCACGGCGCTCGCCCCCGGAACACCGACGAGCGTCGACACCACCAACCCGCCGGTGAGCGACTCCGCCACGGCGACGGTCTCACCGCGACGCGTCAGGTCGGCGACCAGGTCCCGCGCGATCGCGTCGATCGTGTCGGCAGGGCCGGGAGGCACGGCGCCGGTCGCGTCGTCGGCCTGCGTCACGCGGTGGTCCGGTTGTGCTTCCACGCCTGGTACAGGTAGTCGATGCCACTGAGCACGGTCGCCAGGAAGGCGGCGCTCATCAGCACCACGTTCACCCAGTGCGCCCAGTCACCGACGAGCTCCCACCACGGGAACAGTGCCGAGGTCAGGGCGACGGCCTGCAGCACGGTCTTGATCTTGCCGCCGCGGCTGGCCGGGATCACCCGGTCCGACAGCACCGCGAAGCGGAACACCGTGATGCCGATCTCGCGCACCATGATGAGCACCGTCACGTACCAGGGCAGCTCGGCCAGGATCGACAGGGCGACGAGCGCGCCGCCGATCAGGACCTTGTCGGCGATCGGGTCGACGAGCTTGCCGAAGTCGGTGACCAGGTTCTGCCGCCGCGCGATGATGCCGTCGGCGCTGTCGGTCACGATCGCGACGACGAAGACGATCGCCGCCCAGATGCGCAGCGGGCCGTCGTTGCCGGCATCGGCGAGGAGCAGCACGAAGAACAGCGGCGCCATCAGGATGCGCACCACGGTGATGATGTTCGCGACGTTCGCCGTCGATGCGGGGCCGGGACCCTTGCGGAGCAGTCGCCCGCGCCAGGGGAACTTCGCGCCGTGTGCCGTGTCCGTGCCGTCAGAGGCGGTCATCGCCTTCACTCCCTGCCCGTCAGTCCCCACGCGTCCTCATCGGGCTCGTCGTGCACTTCATCGTACCCGCGGGTCATGTCGCCCACGGGGTCGGCGCCGTAGCGGTCGCCGTCGTCGCTCGGGCCGGGGACGGGGGCCACGGGCGCCGGAGCAGCCGGTGGCTCCTCGCCGCGGAGCTTCGCGAGCACCGCGGGCAGCTGGTCGGTGGTGACGAGCACGTCGCGGGCCTTCGAGCCCTCGGACGGACCGACGATGTCGCGGGACTCCATCAGGTCCATCAGGCGACCGGCCTTGGCGAAGCCGACCCGGAGCTTGCGCTGCAGCATCGAGGTCGAGCCGAACTGCGTCGAGACCACCTGTTCGACCGCCGCGAGCAGCAGCTCGAGGTCGTCGCCGATGTCGGCGTCGATCTCCTTGCGCTCGACCACGGCCTGGACGTCCTGGCGGTACTCGGGCTGGGCCTGGCGGGTCACGTGCTGGACGACCTCGGCGACCTCGCCCTCCTGCACCCACGCGCCCTGCACGCGCAGGGACTTCGACGACCCCATCGGCAGGAACAGCGCGTCGCCCTGACCGATGAGCTTGTCCGCGCCGGGCTGGTCGAGGATGACACGGGAGTCCGTGACGCTCGTCACCGCGAAGGCGATGCGGGACGGCACGTTCGCCTTGATCAGGCCGGTGATGACGTCCACCGACGGGCGCTGCGTCGCGAGCACCAGGTGGATGCCAGCGGCACGGGCGAGCTGGGTGATGCGGACGATCGACTCCTCGACGTCGCGCGGGGCGACGAGCATGAGGTCCGCGAGCTCGTCGACGACGACGAGCAGGTACGGGTACGGCTTGAGCTTCCGCTCGCTGCCCGCGGGCAGGACGATCTCGTTGTTCTCGATCGCCTTGTTGAAGTCGTCGACGTGGCGGAACCCGAACGACGCCAGGTCGTCGTACCGCATGTCCATCTCCTTCACGACCCACTGCAGCGCTTCGGCCGCCTTCTTCGGGTTCGTGATGATGGGCGTGATGAGGTGCGGGACACCCGCGTAGATCGAGAGCTCGACGCGCTTCGGGTCGACCAGGACCATGCGGACCTCGGACGGCTTCGCCCGCATGAGCAGCGACGTGATCATCGAGTTGATGAAGACCGACTTGCCGGAACCGGTCGAACCGGCGACGAGCAGGTGCGGCATCTTCGCCAGGTTCGCGACGACGAAGCCGCCCTCGACGTCCTTGCCGACGCCGATCGTCATCGGGTGCTTCGACTTCCGCGCCGCGTTCGAGCGCAGCACGTCGCCGAGGGACACGATCTCACGGTCGGAGTTCGGGATCTCGACGCCGATGGCGCTCTTGCCCGGGATCGGCGAGAGGATCCGGACCTCGTTGGAGGCCACCGCGTACGACAGGTTCTTCGACAGCGCCGTGACGCGCTCGACCTTGACGCCCGGGCCGAGCTCGATCTCGTAGCGGGTGACCGTCGGGCCGCGGGAGAACCCGGTGACCTTCGCGTCGACCTTGAACTCCGTCAGCACGCCGGTGATGGCGGCGACGATGTCGTCGTTCGCCTGGCTGCGGGCGACCGAAGGGGTGCCGGAGCTCAGGGTGGTGGCGGCCGGCAGGCGGTACGGCTTCGACGGGTCGTCGTCGGTCGCCGCCGCGGAGAGTTCCTCGGGCTCGTCGACGACGGTGTCCTCGACGAGGGGTGCCGCGACCACGTCGGGCACCGCGGGGCGGATCGCCGCGGTCGGCTCCGGACGCGCGGGGACGTCGGTGCCGAAGTCCCGCAGGGCCTGCTCGGCGACCTGAAGGTCCTGTTCGACGGAGTCGTTGAGGTTGACCGACGCGGGTTCGGCCGGTGTCAGGTCCACGAGGCCGGCGGCAGCGCCCGCGTTGGGGTTGACCACCGGGGCAGCGGGTGCAGCCGCCGCCGCGGGCGGGGCCGTCGGTGCGACACCGGTGGCCGGGGGCAGCACCGGGCTGTCGTACGCCGGGTCCTCTTCGCGCCCGGACTTGTTCCGCCGCCACCACGGCACGTTGTCGCCGCCGGCGTCACCGTCGGCAGCAGCCTGCTCGTCGCCGAAGCCGAGGTCGTCGAACAGCTGGAAGTCGGTGTCGCCCTTCTTGCCGCGCTTGGCCGTCTTGGTGCGCGCAGCGGGCGCCGCAGCTGCCACTTCGACCTCGGGCTCGGCGGCCGGGGCCGGGGCTCCGAACAGGTACGCGTACAGCTCGTGCAGCCGACGCCCGACCTTGTTCGGCGGCGTCTTGGTGATGATGAAGAGGGAGAGCACGAGCAGCACGATCGCCACCGGGACCGCGACCCAAGCGGTCGCGATCGTGACGAGCCAGCCGATCACGACCCAGCCGAGCACCCCGCCGGCCGCAGCCAGGGCGGGCATGCCGTCCGCTGCGCTCGGCTGCCCGCCGAAGACGTGGCAGAGCGAGGCGATCGCGACGAGCAGGATCCCGAGGCCGATGCCGATCCGGGTGTTGTCGTGCACCGAGGCCGGGTGCCGGAACAGCCATCCGGCGAAGACGATCATGATCACCGGCAGGGCGAACGCCAACCGACCGAACAGCCCGCCGAACGTGTACGCGTCGAGTGCGACCGACACGCCGTTCGTCGGGTTGAGCCACTCGACGACCGCGCCGGCGATGGCCAGCACGAACAGCAGGAACGGGAACCCGTCACGCCGCTGGTCCTTCTCGAGGGACTCCTTGCCGAGCAGTCGGAACATCGCGCCGACGCCGTGCGCCATCGCGAGCCAGAACGTCACGAGCGGGTTCTGCTCGCGGAACACCGGTGTCGGTGCCGCCTGCGGCAGCTTCTTCGTCGTGGCCTGGGTGCGCGACGAACCGCGCGTCCCGTTCCCACGGGACGACGTGGACGCGCGCGAGCGCGTGGTCGACTTGGTGCCTCCGGCCATGGGCAGAACCCTAATCCCCACTCAGGACAAACCAAGGGAGGCCCGCCGCAGCATCCGTGACGGACGCTGGACGGGCCTCCCGGTCGACCGCGATGAACGCGACTGACGCGACTGACGCGCTACGCCTCGATGACCACCGGGACGATCATCGGACGACGACGGTGCTTGGTGTTGACCCACCGGCCGACCGTGCGGCGGACGACCTGCGCGAACGCGTGCGAGTCGCGCGTGCCGTTGGCGGCCGCCTCGGCGATCGCCTTGGCGATCTGGGGGCGGACGTCGTCGAACACGGAGTCGTCCTCGGCGAAGCCGCGCGACTGGATCTCCGGGCCGATGACGCACTGGCCGGTGGTGAAGTCCACCGCGGCGAAGACCGAGATGAAGCCCTCTTCGGACAGCACGCGGCGGTCCTTGAGGTCGGCGTCGGTGATCTCGCCCACGGTCGAGCCGTCGACGTACACGTAACCGATGTCGAGCTGCCCGGCGACCGTCGCGACGCCGTCCTTCAGGTCGACGACGATGCCGTCCTGCCCGAGGATCACGTTGCGCGGCGGCACACCCGTCTGGATCGCCAGGTCGGCGTTCGCGTACAGGTGGCGGTGTTCGCCGTGCACGGGCAGGACGTTGCGCGGACGCAGGATGTTGTAGCAGTAGAGCAGTTCACCGGCCGAGGCGTGTCCGGAGACGTGCACCTTGGCGTTGCCCTTGTGCACGACCTTCGCGCCGAGCTTCGTGAGCCCGTCGATGACGCGGTACACGGCGTTCTCGTTGCCCGGGATCAGCGACGAGGCGAGGATGACGGTGTCGCCCTCGCCGATCTCGATCTGGTGCTCGAGGTTCGCCATGCGCGCGAGCACGGCCATCGGCTCGCCCTGCGACCCCGTCGACATGTAGACGATCTGGTCGTCGGGGACGTTCTTCGCCTTCTTCGTGTCGATGAGGACGTTCTCGGGCACCCGGAGGTAGCCGAGGTCGGCGGCGATGGTCATGTTGCGGATCATCGAGCGCCCCATGAAGGCGACCTTGCGGTTCGCGGCCGCGGCGGCGTCGAGGACCTGCTGGACACGGTGCACGTGCGACGAGAAGCTCGCCACGACGACCTTCTTGCGGGCGCGCGTGATGATGTTCTCGAGGACCGGGCCGATGTCGCGCTCCGGAGCGGTGAAGCCCGGGACGTCGGCGTTGGTCGAGTCCGGCAGGAACAGGTCCACGCCGGCCTCGCCCAGGCGCGCGAACGCGCGGAGGTCGGTGATGCGGTCGTCCAGCGGGAGCTGGTCCATCTTGAAGTCACCCGTGTGCAGGACACGACCGGCGGGGGTCGTGATCGAGACGGCGAGGGCGTCCGGGATGGAGTGGTTCACGGCCACGAACTCGAGGTGGAACGGGCCGAGCTGCTCGGTCTGGTCCTCAGCCACGACGAGCGTGTACGGCTTGATCCGGTGTTCCTTGAGCTTCGCCTCGACGAGCGCAAGGGTCAGCGTGGAGCCGATCAGCGGGATGTCGTCGCGGAGCTTCAGCAGGTACGGGACGGCACCGATGTGGTCCTCGTGGCCGTGCGTGAGCACGACACCGAGGACGTCGTCGAGACGGTCACGGATCGGCGCGAAGTCCGGCAGGATCAGGTCGACCCCGGGCTGGTGCTCCTCGGGGAAGAGCACGCCGGCGTCGACGATGAGCAGCTTGCCCTCGTACTCGTAGACGGTCATGTTGCGACCGATCTCGCCGAGTCCCCCGATGGGGATGACGCGGAGGGTGCCGGGTTCGAGCGGCTGCGGTGTGGAGACTTGTGTGGGCATTCGGTCCTACGGATTCAGGCGACGCGCGAGGAGCGCGCCGCGGTGTTCGCTAGCGGGTGGTGCCTGGCACCTTTGGCAGTGCGCCGCCGGCCGCTGCGTTGCGGTCGGGGCGGAAGTTCGAGAAGTCGGCGCCGGGCACGTCGCGCACGGCTTCGAGCGAGGTCTCGATGGCGTACGCCTCGGAGTCCTCGGGGCCGACGAGCGGCAGACGGACGCGCGGGCTGCCGATGCGGCCGAGCCCGTGCAGGATGTACTTCGCCGCGACCGTGCCGGGAACGTGGGTCATCACGGCGCGGACGAGGGGCTCGACCCGCTTGTGCTCGGCGGTGGCGGTCGCCAGGTCGCCGCGGTTCACGGCGTCGATGATGGTGCGGTACGGCGTGCTCGTGATGTTCGCGGTGACGCCGATCAGGCCCGTCGCGCCGATCGACAGGTGCGGGAGCACGTTGGTGTCGTCGCCGGAGAAGTACATGAGGTCGGTGTTGTTGAGCACGCGGGACACCTCGGCGAAGTCGCCCTTGGCGTCCTTCACGGCGAGGATGTTCGGGTGGTGTGACGCCCGCACGATCGTCTCGTACGTGATCGGGATGCCGGTGCGCCCCGGGATGTCGTACAGGATCACCGGCAGGTCGGTGGCGTCGGCGATCATCCGGAAGTGGGTGAGCACCCCCGACTGGGTCGGCTTGTTGTAGTACGGCGTGACGATCATCACACCGTCCGCGCCGGCCTTCTCGCTCTGCTTGTAGAGGTGGATCGCGTGCGCGGTCTCGTTCGACCCGCCACCCGTGATGATCTTCGCGCGGCCCGCGGCGACGGACTTGCCGACCTCGACCAGACGGAGCTTCTCGGGGTCGGTCAGGGTGCTGGTCTCGCCGGTCGTTCCGGTGACGACGATGCCGTCGGCACCGGCGGTGATGCAGTCGTCGATGTGCTGCTCGACGCCGGGCCAGTCGACCTCGCCGTCGGCCGTGAACGGGGTCACGAGGGCGACGAGGACCTGACCGAAGGGATTCTCACGCGGGGACACGGGCACCAGCGTACCGGGGATGGGCGCGATGGCCGCCGTCCGGGCGGACGGTCGCCTGCCTGCGGCGCGGACGGGAGGCCCGGATCGCCTCCGTCCCGCCGCTCACGCCCGGGTCCCGGCCCGCGTCGCGCCCCGCAATCGCCGTCGCGCCCCGACTCACCGGGGCGCGACGCCCGCGAGCGGGCGCGAGCACGGGCGCGACGCCCGCGAGCACGGGGCACTGCGCGCCGCTGTCGGTCAGGACGCGCTGCGGCGCCACTCGAGGAAGCGGTAACGGGTCCCGGTGCGGGACACCTGCCACGGGCCCTCGTCGGTGAGCGTCCATCCGGCCGACTCGCCGAGCGTCGGTGCGACGGTGTCGCCGGGCACGTCGACGTCGATGACGGTCTCGGACACGCGGTCGGCACGGTCCAGCGCCGCGGCGTAGACCTGGCCGCCGCCGATGACCCAGACGGGGCCCTCGGCACCGTCGGCACCGTCGAGCGCAGCACGGAGGTCGTGCACGACCTCGGCGCCGTCGGCGGTCCAGGACGCGTCGCGGGTGAGCACCACGTTGCGCCGACCGGGCAGCGGGCGGGAGCGTTCCGGCAGGGACTCCCAGGTGCGACGGCCCATGAGCACCGTGGCGTCGCCGGTGACCTGCTTGAAGTGCGCGAGGTCCTCGGGCACGTGCCACGGCATGCCGCCGTCGGCCCCGATGACCCCGTCGGTCGACCGAGCCCAGACCATGCCGATCATCAGACGGCGACCGCGGCCTTGATCGCCGGGTGGTGGTGGTAGCCGACGACGGTGAAGTCCTCGTACTCGTAGTCGTCGATCGAGTCGCGCGGCGCGAGCTCGAGGGTCGGCAGGGCGTACGCCGTGCGGGACAGCTGCTCCTCGACCTGCTCGACGTGGTTGTCGTAGACGTGGCAGTCGCCGCCGGTCCAGACGAAGTCGCCGACCTCGAGCCCGGTCTGCGCGGCGATCATGTGGGTGAGCAGGGCGTAGGAGGCGATGTTGAACGGGACGCCGAGGAACATGTCGGCGCTGCGCTGGTAGAGCTGGCACGAGAGCTTGCCGTCGTTGACGTAGAACTGGAAGAACGCGTGGCACGGGGCGAGCGCCATGTCCGGGATCTCTGCGACGTTCCACGCCGAGACGATGAGCCGACGGCTGTCCGGGTTCGTGCGGATCTGGTCGATGACCTGGGCGATCTGGTCGACGTGCTCGCCGGACGGGGTCGGCCACGAGCGCCACTGCACGCCGTAGACGGGGCCGAGGTCGCCGTCCTCGTCCGCCCACTCGTTCCAGATCCGGACACCGTGCTCCTGCAGCCAGGTGGCGTTGCCGTCGCCGCGCAGGAACCAGAGCAGCTCGTACGCGATCGACTTGAAGTGCACACGCTTCGTGGACACGAGCGGGAAGCCCTTCGACAGGTCGAAGCGGAGCTGCGCGCCGAACAGGCTGCGGGTCCCGGTGCCGGTGCGGTCACCCTTCGGCGTGCCCTCGGTCAGGACCCGGCGGAGCAGGTCCTCGTACGGGGTCGGCACGGTGGGGTCGGGCTGCACGGTCTCGCTGTCGCTCACACACAGAAGCCTACGTCGGCGAAAGCCAACGGCAGCATGAGTAGCGTTGCCGGCATGGCAGACACGGCGGCAGAGCCCCTCTCGATCCTGATCGCCGGTGCGTCCGGCTTCATCGGCACCCCGCTCGTCCGCGCGCTGCGCGAGGCGGGCCACCACGTGACCACGCTCGTCCGACGCGAGCCCCACACGGCCACCGAGTTCCGCTGGGCTCCGGGTCGCCGGCCGCTCGACCCGGCCATCGTCGACGGTGCCGACGTGGTGATCAACCTGGCGGGGGCGAACATCGGCAAGCTGCCCTGGACCGCGAAGTACCGCGAGGAGATCCGGCGCTCCCGCGTCGACGCGACCGACACCCTGGTCGAGGCCATGCGGCATGCCAGCACTCCCCCGGCGCTCTTCCTGTCCGGATCGGCGTCCGGCGTGTACGGCGACCGCCCGGCGGACGTCCTGCAGGACGACGCGGCGCCCGGCACCGGGTTCCTCGCCGAGGTCTGCACCGCCTGGGAGGCCGCGGCGAATGCTGCCCCGGACGGCGTCCGTGTGGTGACCCTGCGCACGGGCATCGTGATCGGCGAGGGCGGCGGCGCGCTCGCACCCCTCATCCCGCTCACCCGGGCAGGGCTCGGCGGTCGCCTCGGCACCGGCGGGCAGCACTGGCCGTGGATCGCACTCGAGGACGAGGTCGGGGCGATCGTGCACCTGGCGACGAGCCCGTCGGCGTCCGGTGTCAGCGGGCCGGTCAACCTCGCCGGGCCGGATGCCGTCGTCGCCGACCGCATCACGAAGCGCGTCGCCGAGGACCTGCACCGGCCGTACCTGTTCCGGATCCCGGAGTTCGCGCTGCGCCTGGCGCTGCAGGACGCCGCCGACGAGATGCTGCTGTCGAGTCAGCGGATGGTGCCGACGAAGCTGCTCGAGTCCGGCTACACGTTCCGGTACACGCGTGCGGTGGACGCCGTCGACGCGGTCCTCTGACCGGGTCTCAGGCGCTCGACCGCGACAGGGCCGTGCGCATCGCGGCTCGAGCGCGCTTGCGGTCCCCCGCGGCGTCGTAGACGACCCCGAGCCGGTACCAGGCGCGCCAGTCCGCTGGGTCCTGGTCGACGGCGGCCTTGTACTGCGGGAAGAGCTCGTCTGCGGCATCGCGCGTCGGACGGCCGGACGGACGCACGGGCACGACGTCCTCCGGTGCACCGCCCTCCGCCTCGAGCCGGGATCCGAGCCGGGTGATCCGGATGCCGAAGCGGAACTCGAGCACGAGCAGCAGCGCCCCGATCGCGGCGACGACGAACAGGGCGACGCCGATGCCGATCCCGATCGGGATGCCGGTGGCGATGAACGCCACGGCCCGCTGCCCGACGAGCACGATGTAGAGCGCCAGCAGCAGGGTCATCAGCGCTGCGCCCCAGAACGGCGACCGGATCGCGCGACCGGCACGCGCTGCACGTCCCACCGGGTCAGCCGATGCCGAGGACGCTGCCGAGGCCCACGGTGAGCCCGCGGGCGGATCCGAGGGCGGACAACGCCGCACGGATCCCGGCGACGTAGGCGACGTCGTCGTTGGTGTCGTGCCGGATCGTCAGGGTCTCGCCGGGGCCGCTGAGCAGGACGTCCTGCACGGCCTTCACCCCGGGCAGCCGGAGCGAGTGGATCGGCACGCTCGCCACCTGCTGGCCGCGGGCGCGCTGGTCGACGTGCGGGGCCTCGACCGGGCCGACGTCGCGACGGGCCTCGGCGATGAGCTCGGCGGTGCGCACCGCGGTGCCGGACGGCGAGTCGATCTTGCCGGCGTGGTGCGTCTCGACGATCTCGACGGAGGGGAACCACGGCGCCGCGATGGTGGCGAGGTGGGTGCCGAGCACCGACCCGATCGAGAAGTTCGGCACCACGAGGACGCCCTGGTCGGGACGCTCCTGCAGGGCGGTGCGGAGCTTCGCGAGACGGTCGGCGGACCACCCGGACGTGCCGACGAGGACGTTCGCCCCGCTCGACAATGCGTTCTCGACGATCGCGGGGCTGAGCGCCGGCACCGTCACGTCCACGACGAGCGCGGCGCCGCCGAACACCGACGGCGGTGCTTCGTGGGCACCGTCCTTCGACGACAGACGGGCGACGAGCTCGAACTCCGGGAGTTCCTCGACGACGGAGGCCACGAGGCCCCCGAGACGACCGGTGGCGCCGACGACGGCGACGGGAGTGACCATGCGGTCCATCCTAGGATCGACGCATGTCAGTCGAGGTCAGGACCGTGCCGGCCGATCTGCCCGAGGTCGACGTCCTGCTCGACGCGTACCTCGACGAGCGCGAGGCGACGTTCCCCAGTGCGCAGGGCGCCTACTCGCGCAAGCGCACCCCGGCGGCGGAGTTCACGCCGCCGAACGGGGTCTTCGCGGTGGCGTACGACGACGGGGTCGCGGTCGGCTGCGGCGGCCTGCGGCGCATCGCGGACGACCCCGACGCGACCACCACGGACGTCCGGTTCGAGGTCAAGCACGTCTTCGTCACCCCGGCGGGCCGGGGGAAGGGCGTGGCCACGGCGCTGATGGACGCGCTCGAACGGGAGGGCGCCGCGCTGGGGGCGACGAGCATCGTGCTGGACACGAACGACTCGCTCGTCGCCGCAGGCGCGATGTACCGCAGCCGCGGCTACGAGCGCGTCGCGCCGTTCAACGACAACCCGAACGCGACCGCCTGGTTCCGAAAGCGCACGGCCCGCAAGCCGATCGTCTGAGCCGCCACGGGCCTCCCGGTCGACGCCGACCACCGGGCCAGCGCACGACGCTAGACGGGCTGGTCGACCGGCAGCCCGGTGCGGAGCTCCACCGGCAGGTGGGCCAGGTCGTTCAGGGCGACCACCTCGGCCGGCTTCGCGGAGCGGATCCGGATGATCGTGAGCGCAGTGTGCGCGACGTTCGTGCCCATCCAGCGCCACTCGGGCGCCTGGAACGCTTCGCGCACGAACCAGCCGATCACGGCGTTGTGGGTGATGAGCAGGTCGTGCCGGTCCTCGCGCGCCGGGGTGAACCACTCGGAGACGGCGTCGCCCATCTGCGCCTGGCCGGCGATGATCTCCTCTTCCGTGACGCCGCCGTACCAGCCCTGGTAGGCGTGCGGCATGTCCGGAGTCGGGCCGGAGGGGACGCAGTCGAACAGCAGCGTCGAGGGTTCGGGCTGGATCGACGGCAGTCGCTGCGCCAGGAACGCGGCGGTCTCGCTGGGGGCCTCCAACGGCGAGTGGTACACGCCGTCGAACGGCAGCCCGCCGAGTCGGTCGGCGACCAGCATCGCCTGGCGCTTGCCGCGTTCCGACAGCTTGCCGTCGCGGAGGCCGTGCTCGGCGTCCTGGTGTTCGCCGTGCCGGACGAGGTACAGGTAGTGCGACATGTCCGTGCTCAGCTGCCCATCCCGATCGCTGCGGCGAGCTCGTCCTGCTGCACCGCCCCGACCACCGACGTGATCGTCGGGCGGGTCAGGAGGTCGCGGGCGAGTTCGAGCACGCCGTCGGTGGTGACCCGGTCGACACGCTCCAGTGCGGTCGACAGGTCGGTGTACTCCCCGGTGCCGAGCTCGGACCGGCCGAGGCGGGTCATCCGGGCGTCGGAGTCCTCGAGCGAGAGCGTCAGGGCGCCCTCGATCTGGCCCTTGGCGCGGCGGAGCTCGTCGTCGGTGATGCCGTCGTCCACCATGCGGCGGAACTCGGCGTCGATGATCTCGATGACCCCGGGAACGTTGTCGGGCGCACAGCCCGCGTAGACGCCGAAGGCGCCGTTGTCGAGGTAGGCGGGCGCGAAGGACGACACCGCGTAGGCGAGGCCGCGTCGCTCGCGGACCTCTTGGAAGAGCCGGGAGCTCATGCCCCCGCCGAGCACGGCGTTCAGGACGCTGAGGGACGGCCGGCGGTCGTCGCGCAGGTCGAGCCCCTGCGAGCCGCGCAGCATGCTGACCTGCTCCGTCGGACGGTGGACCACCGACAGCTTGGGCTCGATGGGGTCGGCGACGGTCTGTGGCGTCCGGCGCGCGAGCGGCTCGGCGTGCGGTGCGTCGTGGAACACCGCGGCGACCGCGTCGCAGAACCGGTCGTGGTCGACGGCACCGGCGGCGGTCACGACGATGCCGTTCGGTGCGTAGTGCTCGCGGTAGTGGGCCAGGACCTCGTCCCGCTGGACCGCGCGGATGCTGTCCGGGGTCCCGCCGATCGGGCGGCCGAGCGCGTGTCCGCCGAAGGCCGCGGCGAAGAACGCTTCACCCGCGACGTCGGCCGGGTCGTCGGCGGCCATCGCGAGTTCTTCGAGGATGACGCCGCGCTCGACGGCGAAGGCCTCGGGGTCGAGCACGGAGCCGGTCACCATGTCACCGATGACCTGCACGGCCATCGGGACGTCGGCGTCCCGCACCCGTGCGTAGTAGCAGGTGTACTCCTTGGCCGTCGCGGCGTTGTGCTCGCCGCCGACCGAGTCGAAGGCGATCGCGATGTCGAGCGCCGACCTCGTCTCGGTGCCCTTGAACAGCAGGTGCTCGAGGAAGTGGGTCGATCCGAACTGGCCGTCGCGTTCGTCGCGCGAACCGACGCCGACCCAGAAGCCGATGCTCGTCGAAGCGGCACCGGGCACGGCTTCGGTCAGCACCCGGACACCCGACGGCAGCACGGTGCGGCGGACGAAGGCCCCTCCGGACGTCAGGAAGGACGTGTCCGGGGCTCCGAGCGGCAGTGGCACTGGCTGGTTCATCGCAGACGAGCCTACTGATGCTCCGGAGCCCACCGCCCAGTTTCCACAGGCCCACGGACTGTCACTCGAAGAGGGGTACAGAAATTGCGGACAGACCGACTCGTCTGTCTGTCCTCCTTGTGGTACAGTCGTTCACGCCGGATCGAAAGCCCCCCTAAGTTCCGATCCGGCGGCTCGGGACATCAGTCCTCGCGGCCACGAGTCCCCCCACTCGGTCGCGGAGCCGATGAACCAAGGAGCCACGCTGTGACGGTCGATTCCCCCCAACCGGCCGTCCAGCGTCTCCCTGGTCCGAGCACGAACCTCGCGTCGCCGGACGGGTCGAGCGTCCCCCCGACTCCCCGCTCCGGCGGCGCGAAGGTCCGCATCCTCGAGACGGCCACGCGACTCTTCTACGAAGAGGGCATCCACAGCGTCGGCGTCGACCGCCTCATCTCCGAGGCGAGCGTCACGAAGGCGACGTTCTACAAGCACTACGGGTCGAAGGACAACCTGATCCTCGCCTACATCCGCACGCAGCACGAGCGGGTGCAGGAACGCCTGGAACAGCTCGTCACCGACGCCGGCTCCTCCGCCGCAGCGGTCCGCGCGTGGGTCGCCGCCCTGGCGGACGAGGTCAACGACCCCGACTTCCGCGGGTGCGCGTTCCTCAACGCCGCCGCTGAGTACCACGACCCCCGCGACCCCGTGCGCGAGGTGGTCGCCACCCACCGCGACTGGTACACCGACCGGCTCGCCACCCTGCTGCAGGAGTCCGGCCACCAGCTGCCGGGCGACGGTGCCGACGAGCTCATGCTCGCGCGCGACGGTGCGATGGCCGGCGCCTACGCCGGTGACGCCATCGCGGCGACGGCAGCGCTCGGTCGCGTCGTGGACCGCGTCCTCGCCGCCTGACGCCGGCTGCCGTCGACGCAGAACGACACCCCCGATGTCGTACGACGTCGGCTTTGTCGCTCCACCCCGGCCGCAACAGTCGCAGGCGCGCACGAACGACATCCCCGATGTCGCACGACGTCGACCTTGTCGCGTCAGCCGTCGGCGCCAGCCCGGCGCGACCACGAGCGGACGGGAGGCACGGCGCCAGCTGGCACCGTGCCTCCCGTCCGCACTGTGGTCGCGCTCACCGCGACCGGTCGCGTCGCGCGGATCAGGCCGGTCCGGTGGCGCTCCCGGGGTTGCCGCTCGAGACGATCGACCCGTTGACGCCGTCCGGGAAGAACCCGCCCTTGTCGATCTGGTTCGGGTTCAGGAACACCACGTTCAGGACACGCTCCGCGGTGCGGCCGTAGGCGAGCGAGTTCGCGTCCGTCGGCACGAGGTTCACCGCTCCCGACCGGGTCGTCACCCCCTGGTCGTCATCGGTCGGACCGTCGAGCGAGTCACGGGCGTCGGAGATCTTGTTCGCCGGCACCTGCAGCCCCTTGTCCGAGAGCTTCGACCGGATGATCCCGGCGTGGTAGGCCTCGACGGCGAGGATGCCCGCCGCGGCACTGAGGTACGTCTTGCTGGTGATGAGCGGCGCGGCCCCCTTGTAGGCGGTGACCCCGACGTCCTCGAAGATGTACGCCCCGAGCAGGAAGTTCTCCTCACTGGCGAACGGGTCGAAGGTGCCGGTCGGGCCGACCACACCCGAAGCGCGCGCCGCCGCGGTGAAGCTCGACACGAGGTCGATCTTCGGACGTGAGACCGTCGCACCGCCGAGGGCGGATCGGAGGAACGCCACGTGCGCGCGCTCGTCGTTCGCGATCTCGGTGGCGATGCCGCGGATGGCCGCGGTCTTGAACGGCACCTTCTTGCCACCGATCACCGGCCCCTGTGGGTCGATGCCGGTGATCATGCTGTCGGCGAGGCCCGCGCCGAACACGGCACGCAGGTAGAACTCGGCCTCGAGGTACTCGAGGTTCAGGGCGAAGTTCAGGATGGCGGCGTCGGAGACGGCACCGTCCTCTTCCGGGGTGGCGGCGGCGCGGTCGGTGGTGAGCACCGACGAGCCGAGCGCGGCGATGCCGGCTGAGGCGCCGGCGACGCCGGCGGCTGCGAAGAACCGTCGTCGGTCGAGCGCGTTCTCGGCGCTGCGATCGATGGCGTGGTGGATGAAACGCTTGTCGAACATCGTTGTCCTCATGTCGTGCTGGCAGCACGGGACCCCACCGACGCTGCAGGGAAACGGGTCGGCGTGATCGCGATCGGCAGGTTGGTCGATCGTGGGGTGAAGATACCCCCGAACAGGGGGCGCTTCCAGCGTTCCCGGTCATTCGGCGGAGTTCGGACAGGGCGACCTCGTCGGGCGACCTCGTCGGGCGGCCGCGTCGGGCGGCCGCGTCGGGCGGCCGCCGAGGCTGTGGGTGTTGGCTGGGCGCATGGCCAACGACCCCAACTGGAACCTCCCCGAGGTCCCCTCGTTCACCCTGACCAGCCCCGACTTCACCGACGGCAGCGAGCTGCCGACCTCGGCGCGCGGCACCGACGCGGGTGGCGAGGACCGCTCCCCCGCACTCGAGTGGTCCGGCGCTCCCGAGGGCACGAAGAGCTTCGTCCTCACCGTCTACGACCCCGACGCCCCGACCGGCTCGGGCTTCTGGCACTGGAGCCTGACCGACATCCCGGGCTCGGCGACCTCGCTGCCCGCCGGCGCCGGCACCGACGACGCCCTGCTGCCGGCCGAGGCACTCCGCCGCCGCAACGAGTTCGGCACCGACACGTTCCTCGGCGCCGCTCCGCCCGCGGGCCACGGCGCGCACCGCTACTTCTTCACGCTGAGCGCCCTCGACGTGCCGCTGCTCGAGGCGCCGGCCGACGCGACGCCCGCGGTCGTCGGGTTCGTGCTGCGCGAGCACCTGCTCGGTCGCGCGCAGCTCGTCGGCACGCAGGAGACCCCCGCCGCGTAGGACGCCCCCGCAACGACGAACGGCCGCCGCCCCGGAAGGGACGACGGCCGTTCGTGTGCAAGGGGTGGATCAGACGGTGGCGTCCGTCGACTCCTCGCGGGCACCGCTGGAGTCGGTGTCCGACTCCTCGGCGACGACCGGCGCGAGCGACAGCTTGCCGCGGTCGTCCACCTTGGTGACCTCGACCAGGACCTTCTGGCCGACGCCCAGGACGTCCTCGACGTTCTCCACACGCTTGCCACCGGCGAGCTTGCGCACCTCGGAGACGTGGAGCAGACCGTCACGGCCCGGGAGCAGCGACACGAAGGCGCCGAACGTGGCGATCTTCACGACGGTGCCGAGGAACTGGTCCCCGATCTCCGGGTTGGTCGGGTTCGCGATCGCGTTGACCGACGCACGAGCGGCCTCGGCCGACGGTCCGTCGACGGCACCGATGTAGACGGTGCCGTTGTCCTCGATCGAGATGTCGGCGCCGGTCTCGTCCTGGATGCCGTTGATCGTCTTGCCCTTCGGGCCGATCAGCTCGCCGATCTTGTCGACGGGGATCTGCACCGAGATGACGCGCGGAGCGGTGTCCGCCATCTCGTCGGGGGCGTCGATCGCCTCGTTCAGCACACCCAGGATGGCCGAGCGGGCCTCCTTGGCCTGCTTCAGCGCCGCGTCGAGCACCGTCGACGGGATGCCGTCGAGCTTGGTGTCGAGCTGGATCGCGGTGACGAACTCCGAGGTACCGGCGACCTTGAAGTCCATGTCGCCGAGGGCGTCCTCGGCACCGAGGATGTCGGTCAGCGCCGCGTAGCGGGTCTGACCGTCGACGGTGTCGGACACCAGGCCCATCGCGATGCCGGCGACCGGGGCCTTGAGGGGCACACCGGCGTTGAGCAGCGAGAGGGTCGAGGCGCAGACGGAACCCATCGAGGTCGAGCCGTTGGAGCTGAGCGCCTCGGAGACCTGACGGATGGCGTACGGGAACTCTTCACGCGTCGGCAGCACCGGCACGAGGGCGCGCTCGGCGAGGAAGCCGTGCCCGATCTCGCGACGCTTCGGCGAACCCACACGGCCGGTCTCACCGGTCGAGTAGGGCGGGAAGTTGTAGTGGTGCAGGTAGCGCTTCTTCGTGACGGGCGACAGCGAGTCGATCTGCTGCTCCATCTTGAGCATGTTCAGCGTGGTGACGCCGAGGATCTGCGTCTCGCCGCGCTGGAAGATCGCCGAACCGTGGACGCGGGGGATCACGGCGACCTCGGCGTCGAGCGGACGGATGTCGGCCAGGCCGCGGCCGTCCATGCGGACCTGCTCGGTCAGGATGCGGCCGCGGACGACCTTCTTCGTGACCGACTTGTAGGCGGCACTGACCTGCGAGTTGGCGACCTCGGGCAGTTCGCCCGCCGACACCTTCGACGCGATGGCCTCCTTGACGCGCGACTTGAGTGCGTCGTCGGCGTCCTGGCGCTCGGTCTTGGCGGCGATCTTGTAGACGTCACCGAGCTCGGAGAGCGCGAGGGCCTCGACGGCCGAGTAGACCTCGGGCGCGTACGGCGGGAAGACCGGGTAGTCCTGGATCTCCTTGGCGGACTGCGCGGCGAGCTTCGCCTGGGCGTCGACGAGGGACTTGAGGAACGGCTTGGCCGCCTCGAGACCCTGCGCGACGACGGCCTCGTCGGGCTTGGTGGCGCCGCCCTGGATGAGCTCCCAGCTGTGCTCGGTGGCCTCGGCCTCGACCATCATGATGGCGACGTCCTCGTTGCCCGCCTCGTCGGTGACGACACGGCCGGCGACCGTGAGGTCGAAGACGGCGTCGGCGAGCTGCGATGCCTTCGGGAACGCGACCCACTGGTCGGTGCCGTTCGAACCCGGGATGAGCGCGAGGCGCACACCGGCGATCGGGCCGGAGAACGGCAGACCGGAGATCTGCGTCGACGCGGACGCGGCGTTGATGGCCAGCGCGTCGTAGAACTCGTCCGGAGCGATGCTCAGGACGGTGATGACGATCTGGACCTCGTTGCGCAGGCCGTCGACGAACGACGGGCGCAGCGGCCGGTCGATGAGTCGGCAGACCAGGATGGCCTCGGTCGACGGGCGGCCTTCGCGGCGGAAGAACGAACCGGGGATCTTGCCGGCGGCGTACGAGCGCTCCTCGACGTCGACGGTCAGCGGGAAGAAGTCGAATCCTTCACGCGGGTGCTTGCCGGCGCTGGTGGCCGAGAGGAGCATCGTTTCCTCGTCGAGGTACGCGGCGACCGCGCCCTGAGCCTGCTGTGCGAGCCGACCGGTCTCGAACCGGACGGTGCGCTTGCCGTACTTGCCGTTGTCGATGACGGCTTCGGCGAACTTGATCTCGGGACCCTCCAAAAGGGTGCCTCCTTGATGTGTGTTCGGCAGGCCGTGGCGACGGCACTCGATGGTGCGTGCGCGCCGATCGTTCCGGACGCATGTCTGGCCAGCAGTAGAAGCACTCGGGAAACCGTTCCGGCCCGCGAGCCACCACCGATGACCAGCTCCGTGCCCGGCCTGCGCAGTGTTGTGTCGAACATCCGGGGAAACGGTCCTCGGACACGATGGACTTTACCAGTCCACAGGGAATCGGCGGCGCGGCTCGCTGACGGCCGGGCGAGCCTCGGTAACCTGCTGCCATGCGTCTCACCCCCTCGCGGGGCGTGCTCGTCGCGGCCGCCGTGGTCGTCGGCGCGCTCGTCGCCCCGGTCCTCACCGCTGTCCCGGCGTCCGCGACGGAGTACCCGACCTGGCAGGACGTGCAGCAGGCCAAGGGGAACGAGACCGCCAAGCGCGCCGAGGTCACCAAGGTGCAGGCCGCGCTGCAGTCGGCGCAGGACGAAGCAGCGGCGAAGTCGCAGGCCGCGCTGACGGCCTCGTCGAAAGCGGACGCGGCCGAGGCGGAGTTGGCGGAGGCCACCCAGGCCGCCACGAGCCTCCAGGCCCAGGCGCAGCACGCGACGGAGACGGCGGACCGAGCCCAGAAGCGTGCCGGCCAACTGGCGGCGAACCTGTACCGCGACGGCAGCACGAACCAGATGACCACCCGGATCGCGACCGCGGGGAACCCCGACCAGCTGCTCTACCAGCTGGGCGCGCTCGACCAGCTGTCGTCCACGTGGTCCGGCGTGATGGACGAGGCGTCCGTCGCGGCCGGCACGGCATCGTCACTGCACGAACAGGCCGAACGCGCCGAGACCGAACGCGCGACGCGTGCGCAGGCAGCCGAGGAACGGTCCGCGGCGGCGAAGTCCGCCGAGTCCGTGGCGAACGCCGCGGTCGAGTCGACCGAGCAGCACAGCGATCAGCTGTACGCGCAGCTCGCGTCGCTCCGGGACACCACCGCGAAGCAGGCCGCAGGGTACGAGCTCGGGCAGAAGGTGGCGGCGCAGAAGGCCGAACAGCAGCGCAAGCGTGCGGCGGCCGCAGCGGCACAGGCCGCGGCAGCTTCGGCGAGCACCGACACCGGCAGCGGCGGGAGCACCAGCGCCGGCGGCGGCTCGAGCTACCCGAGCACCGGCGGTGTCGTCGTGGACCCCGCGGCCGCGCAGGCCTACGCGCGGAGCGCCCTGGGCTCGTACGGTTGGGGCGACGACCAGTTCTCCTGCCTGGTGTCGCTGTGGACGCAGGAGTCCGGCTGGCGGGCGAACGCGCTGAACGCCTCGAGCGGCGCCTACGGCATCCCGCAGTCGCTGCCCGCTGAGAAGATGTCGGCGGCCGGGGCGGACTGGCGGACGAACGCGAACACGCAGATCAACTGGGGACTCGCCTACATCAAGAGCGCCTACGGATCGCCGTGCGGTGCGTGGGGCCACGAGATGAGCGTCAACCCGCACTGGTACTGAGGACCCCGGCTCACCGCGTCCCTGCTCACTCCCCCACCAGCCGCAACGCCTGCAGCGGGCACATCGCCACCGCGTCCGCAGCGGCGGCGCGTTCGTCCGGCCGCACCGGCACGTCGCGGGTGCCACCGCCGTCCCGTGCGATCGGGTAGCCCCACTCGTCGCGCGCCAGCCGCTCGGCGAACAGTTCAGTGCACAGGCCGCGTCCCCGGCAGCGGGTCCAGTCGACGTGCAGGGCGACGGTACCGGCGGCGGCGGTCATCGGGGTCCCCCGACCGAGCCGGACCCCGCCGAGCCGGACCCGGCCGCACCGGGCCCGACCAGGCACGCGCCCCGCAGGTGCGCCTGCACGTCGTCGTGGAACACGTCGAGGGCGCTCCGCACCATCCGCGCGACGCCGTCCGGGTGGTGGCAGGCCCCGCGTCCGTCGACGAGCGCAGCGATCCGCCGGACCTCGCCGGCCAGGTCGCCCGCCCGACGCCCGGAGGCCAGGTCGGCGACCACGTCGGCGATCCGCGGCAACCCGTTCACGCACGGCCCGCAGCGGCCGGCGGACGCCCCGGCGAGCGCCGCGGCGAGGCCCGCGGTGACCCCGACCGGGCAGGTCCGGTCGTCGAGCACGGCCAGCACGCCAGCCCCGGGCGCCGCACCCCACGGTGCGAGCCCGTCGACGTCGAAGGGCGCGTCGAGCGCTGCGGCCGGCACCCAGGTGCCGCCCCACCCGCCGAGCAGGACGGCTCGCGTCCGTCGCGGATCGGCCGCCGGCAGCCGGGAGGCCCCCAGCAGCTGCCCGAGCGGCGCACCCCCGGCGGTCTCCAGCACCACGGCACCACCCGGGTCGGTCACATCGCTGACCGTCACGAGACGGGTGCCGGGAGCGCTCGCGCTGCCGACGCTCCGCGCCCACGCCGCCCCGTACCGTGCGACGAGTGCCGCCTGGGCGAGGGTCTCGACGTTCGACACGAGGGTCGCGCGACCGCTCGGTCCACGGTCGGCGAGCCGCACGACGCGGTCCTCCGGCAGTCCTCGTCCTCCGGAGACGGCCGAGGCGAGCGCCGTGGCCTGCCCGGCGACGAAGGTGGTGTGGGGCAGGGCCCGGACCTCGATGGCGACCGGGTCGGTGCCGGTGCCGCGCCGGCCGTCGGTGCGTTCGGCGAGTGCCTGCCGGACCCGATCGGCGAGCCGTGCGCTCGTGGCGACCACGGCCTCGGTCGCACCGATCGCGAGCGCCGCGACGACGATGCCGTCGAGCACCAGGTGCGGTGCCCGTTCGAGCAGGACGGCGTCCTTGCGACTGGCGGGTTCCCCCTCGGCGCCGTTGGCGATGACGATCGGGGCACCGCGGCTGCCGCGCCGGGTCCGGCCCGCCACGGCGTCGAGCTTGCGGGCGAGCGGGAACCCGGCTCCGCCGCGGCCGTCGACCCCGGCGAGACCGATCTCGTCGATGATCCCGGGTCCCACGTGCGGGAGCGGCCCGTGCGTGCGGTGGTGGGCGTCGAGTCCGGGTCCGGCGGCGGCGAGGAGTCGCTGCGTGCCGGTCGGTGGTGGCACGGTGAGCGGGTGGACCAGGGTCATCGGAGGGCCTCCTTCGGGGTCGGACGGAACGCGGTGATGCCGGCCGTGCAGCGCCAGGCCACGGCGCCGAGGACGGCGGCGGCGCAGACTCCGGCGACCACCAGGAACCAGGCGGAGGTGCCGTCGGTCCCGGTGCCGATCGCGTGCGCCATCGCGATCGGCCACATGGCGTAGGCGGCCCAGTGCACGGCGCGGAACACCCGCGGACCGATCACCCGGCGGAGCATCGCCGTGACGACGAGCACCACGAGCAGGTCCACGGCCAGGGTGCCGAGCCCGAGCCAGAACCAGCGGTACGCCCCGACGAACGGGACGACGGCGTCCAGCAGGCGCAGTTCGGCCTCGGTGTCGAGCAGCAGCGTCACCACGTGCACGCCCACGAACACGGTGGACGCCAGGGCGACGTCCCGGTGCACGAGCTGCACGCCGAACCGGGGCAGGCCGGGGAGCGGTCGTCCGCCGCGGGTCACGATGCCGAGCAGGACCGTCAGGGTCAGGAGCACGACGGCGGCGACGCCCGTGCCGCGGCCGACCACCCAGAGCGCGGTGTCCATCAGGCGGCGTCCGCCCCGTCGACGGTGACGGTGACGGAACCGTCGGCAGCCTGGTCCTCCGGCCAGCCGCCGATCCGCAGCACCGAGCCGTCGGCCGCGACGAGCCGGGCCGCACGGCCGCTCTGCCGGAGCCACTCCACGGCGCCGTGCCCCCGGACGATCGCGGCGGTGGTCATCGTGTTGGCGGTGGTGCACGAGGGGGCGACGACCGTCACCGACCGCCACACCGGTTCGGCGGGCAGGCCCCACCGCGGATCGAGGATGTGGTGCCGCGCGGTCCCGTCCTGCTCCCAGCGGCGCTTCTGCGTGCTCGAGGTCGCGACGGACCACCCGGAGGCGATCCGGACGTGGTCGACGGGGTCGTCCGCCAGGTCCTGCACACGCACCTGCCAGCCGCCGGAGGGGTCCGGGCCGGCCGTGGCGACGTCCCCGCCGAGCGAGACGAGGGCACCGACGCCGAGCCGCGCGGTGATGCTCGCGGCCGCCATGTCCGCGGCGGCGGCCTTCGCCGTGGCACCGAGGTCGAGCGTGACGCTCTCGGGGACCCGCAGGAACGTGCCGGACAGCAGGATCCGCTGCCACGCCGGGCGGTCGTCGAGCGATCGGGCCACGGCGTCGGGTGACGGGACCGGTGGCGCGTCGGCGAACGCGGCGTCGTACCCGAGGGACACCATCCGTCGGCCGAGCGTCGGGTCGACGTCCCCGTCGGACAGCCGTGCGGCGTCGACGGCCTGGTGCACGAGCGTCGCCAGCAGGGGCGAGACCTCGGTGCCGCGCACCAGGTCCTCGGCGCGGGCCACGAGCTCGGAGTCGGCGCGGAACCGGCTGCACGCGGCGTCGACGGCGGCGGTGACCTCGCGGACGCAGGACTCGGCGGCGGCGAGGTGGCGGCGGTCGCGGTGGTCGAGGACGACCCGGGCGGTGGTGGTCCAGAGGTCCCACTCGGCGGCGGCGCGCACGGTCACGATCCCGTCGTCGTCGTGTCGGACGACCCACCGGTGGTGCCCTGCGAGACGCCGGTGTCGCTGCTGCTCGTGCCGCTGTCGGTCGACGTGTCGGTCGACGTGTCGGTCGACGTGTCGTTCGACGACGAGGAGGACGACGACCCGGAGTCGGTGGTGGCGTCGCCCGACGTCCCGGTACCCGAACCGGAGTCCGTCGTGGTGTTCGTGCTCGTGGACGTGTCGGTCGTCGTCGTGCTGGCCTGCTCGTGCCCGAACCACAGCCCGGCACCCGTGACCGTCGCGACCGCGAGTCCGCCCAGGCTCACGAGCGCACTCGTGACCCGTGCGGATCGCTTGCCGTTGCCCCTGGTGTCCATCGGTCCTCCTCGTCGTCATGACGAGGCTCCCGAGCCCACCGGTGAGCGAGCCGCCAGCCGGCCGCACGCCGACCCCACGAACCCTGTGGTCCGCCTAAGAGCCCGTCCACGAGACGCCGGCGCGTTGGCTGGACGCCCCCGAGTCAGCCAGACGCCGCCGGATCCGGCGGCGTCTCAGCAGGACGACGGCGTCTTCCGGGAAGGGGCACGGGGTCAGTGGCCGAGGCCACCGAGCAGGCTCGCGAAGTCCACGGTCGCGGGGAGCGCGTCGGCTTCCTGCGGGGCCCGCCGGGAGGCCCGGATCGCCCAGGCCAGGTCCGCTCCGGCCCGGCGGATGCGTCCGTCCAGGGCCGCGGCGTCGCCGTCACTCCCCCAGTCGTCGGTCGCGGCGAACACGCCGGTCGGCACCACCGCTGCGCGGAGGTACGCGAAGACCGGACGCAGGGCGTGGTCGATGGCGAGCGAGTGCCGCGAGGTCCCGCCAGTGGCGCCGAGCAGGACGGGCAGGTCGGCGAGGGCGTCCTTGTCGAGGACGTCGAGGAACGACTTCGCGAGACCGCTGACGCCGGCCGTGAAGATCGGCGTGACGAAGACGACGGCGTCGGCCTCGACCACTGCGGCCGTGGCGGCGGACAGCGCGGGCGCCGCGAAGCCGGTGAGCATCGCGTCGGTGATCTCGTGCGCGAGCGGCCGGAGCTCGACGTGCAGGACGTGCGCGGGCGTGCCCTCGGCGACGAGCGCGGCGACGGCGGCCTCGCCCAGGCGGTCGGCGAGCAGGCGGGTGGAGCTGGGCTCGGAGAGTCCGGCGGAGACGACGGCGATGGTGGTCATGGTGGTTCCCGACTTTCGATGCGTTTGCATGAACATCGTACTGAACCGCACGCAGCGCGCAACCATTCCCGGGAACGGAGAACGCCCCGGTCCTCGCGAGGAGGACCGGGGCGTTCAGTCAAGCCGTGAGGCGTCGACTAGCGGCGCAGGCCGAGGCGCTCGATGAGCGCACGGTAGCGGGCGATGTCGACGTCGGAGAGGTAACCGAGGAGACGGCGACGCTGACCGACCATGAGCAGCAGACCACGACGCGAGTGGTGGTCGTGCTTGTGCTCCTTGAGGTGCTCGTTCAGGTCGTTGATGCGACGCGTCAGAACGGCGACCTGGACCTCGGGGGAACCGGTGTCGCCCGGGTGGGTCGCGTACTCTTCGATGATCTCCTGCTTGACCTTCGCGTCAAGTGCCATGCGTAGATCCCCTTTCAGTCCGTTGCGCGGTGCCCGTGCCTGATGCACGAGCGCTCTTTGTCCGCGGCCGTTCGACGGCAACCGCGCAAGACTACCAGAGTCCTAGGCGGTCCTGGCGCGCAGGCGACGACGACGCGGGGCCGGCAGCAGACTGCGGACGAGTCCGACGAGGGTCGCGCCGAGCAGACCGCCGAGGCCGTTCGACAGCACGTCGCGGGGGTCGGCGACGCGGTACGGCAGGTAGGTGGCCTGCGCGAACTCGATGCCGGTCGACAGGGCCACCGCGACCAGGGCTCCGAGGATCCACCAGCGCCGCGGCAACCAGAGCGCGGCGAGCATGCCGACCGGGACGAACATCGCGATGTTGGCGAGGAACTCGGTGCGCTCGTACGTGAACCAGGTGCCGTGCGGCAGCTGCTGCACCCAGGCGATCGCGTGCAGCACGAACGAGTTCTGTGCCGACGTGAACACCTGCGGGGTCAGCGTCATCCGCCAGATCACCCAGGCGTACGCCGCGGTCACGGCGAGGAGGAGGAGTCGACGGAACATCCCGCCAGTCTGCGGCACCGCCCTGCACGCCCGCTGGAGCGCTCCTGGCAGAACCCGTCAGCCGACCTGGACGAACACCCCGGCGTCCTGGCCAGGACTCCCCCGCACCTGTCAGCATGGGTGCGAACAGGGAGGACCGCCGGATGCCGGAGCACCAGGGGAAGCGTGCGTCCGCGCGACGTCAGTGGCTGTGGATCACGGCCGCGGTCGTCGGCGTCGCGGCGGTCGTCACGACGCTCGTGGTCGTCGTGCCGCACGGCAGTGGGCCGGACGCCGACCCGACAGCGAGCGGACGGGACGTCGTGACGCGGAAGACCGTGGAGCAGGCGTTCCCCGGCGGGCTGGCACACCAGCCGTCCGCGATGAACCAGCCGGGACTCCGTGAGCGCCAGGCCCGCGCCGCCGGACACGACGACACCGCGGCGCAGATCGCCCGCATCGCCGACCAGCCGATCGCGACCTGGCTCACGAACCCCTCGCAGTCCGAGACGCGCGCGACGATCCGCACCGTCGTCCGGAGCGCTCAACGGCAGCACGCCACCCCGGTCTTCGTCCTGTACACCGTGCCGGACCGCGACTGCGGCAGCTACTCGAAGGGCGGCACCGCCGACGACGCGTACCTGCCGTGGGTCCGCTCCGCCGTCCGCGCGATGGCCGGCTCGAAGGCCGTCGTGCTCGTCGAACCGGACGCGATCGCACAGATCCAGAACTGCGAGCGCCTCCGCGACTCCCGGCTCCCCCTGCTCCGCGAGGCCGTGGACGCGCTGACCGGGCACGGACTGACGGTGTACCTCGACGGCGGCAACGAGAACCGTGTCCCGACCGCGACGATGGCCGACTGGCTGCGTCAGGCGGGTGTCGACGAGGTGCAGGGCTTCTTCACGAACGTGTCGAACTTCTACCGCGTCGACCAGGAGCGCGCCTACGCCGACGACCTCGCCGACGCGATCGGTGGTGATCCGCACTTCGTCATCGACGTCTCCCGGAACGGTCAGGGCTGGCGCGGGACCTGGTGCAACCCCGAAGGTGCGGGCCTCGGCCAGGACCCGCACGTCACCGGTGGATCGAGCCGGCTCGACGCCCTGCTCTGGGTCAAGACGCCGGGGCTCAGCGACGGCACGTGCAACGGCGGACCGGCCGCCGGGCAGTGGTGGGAGTCCTACGCGCTCGGCCTGGTCGAGAACCGCAAGCGCGACTGACCCACGGCGGGGGTGTCGGTGCCCGGTGGTTGCATGAGCGCATGACCCCGACCGACAGCCGGCGCTCCGTCGTCCCGCCCTACCTGCTCCACGCCGTGGCCCAGGCGGCCGAGTTCCCCCGTGCGGCGTCGGCCGCGCGCACCGCCCTGGCGTCGCTCGAGCTCGTGCAGCACCCGAAGCACCAGCGACTGGTCGCCCCGCGCGGTGTCAGCGTCAACGGCAGCGGCACGGTCGACCGGTCGCCCCAGCGCACGATCGCCGATGCCCGCGGCACGACGACGCTGCCCGGCACGGTCGTCCGGCACGAGGGCGACCCCGACACCGGCGACGCGGCCGTCGACGAGGCGTACGCGGGCCTCGGCGCGACCCACGCCTTCTGGCTCGACGTCTTCGGCCGGGTGTCGATCGACGGCGCCGGGCTCCCCCTCGACGCCACGGTCCACTTCGGGCAGGACTACGACAACGCCTACTGGGACGGCAGCCGGATGGTGTTCGGCGACGGCGACGACGAGGTGTTCCGACGCTTCACGATCGCGCTCGACGTCATCGGGCACGAACTGGCGCACGGCGTCACGCAGTACACCGCCGACCTGACCTACCAGGGGCAGTCCGGGGCACTCAACGAGTCGATCAGCGACGTGTTCGGCTCCCTCGTCGCCCAGTACGCGGCCGGGCAGACCGCCGAGCAGGCGAGCTGGCTCATCGGCGAGGGGCTCTTCACCGATGCCGTGCGCGGCGACGCCCTGCGCTCGATGCGGGCCCCGGGCACCGCCTACGACGACCCGGTGCTCGGCAAGGACCCGCAGCCCGCGACGATGGCCGACTTCGTCGTGACGACCGACGACGCCGGCGGGGTGCACACGAACTCCGGCATCCCGAACCACGCGTTCTTCCTGGCCGCGACCGCGATCGGCGGGTACGCCTGGCAGGGCGCCGGGGCCGTGTGGTGGGACGCCCTGACCTCGGAGTCCGTCACCGCCTCGATCGACTTCGCCGGGTTCGCCGCCGTGACGATCGACGCCGCTCGTTCCCGGTTCGGCGCCGGTTCCGCGGAGCACACCGCGGTGCGGGATGCCTGGCGGACGGTGGGCGTCCTCGACTGAGACGATCGAGCGCCACGCACCGGCGTACGGTCGGGAGCATGCGCATCGAGGTCCGTCGTTCCGGGGGCTTCGCCGGTACCACGCGGCACTGGCGGGTCGACACCGACACGAGCGCCGACCCCGCGGCGTGGTCCGAGGTCGTCGACGCGCTCCCCCGGACCCCCGCGACGGCGTCGGCCGGGCCGCCGGTCCCCGACGACTTCACGTGGACGATCACCGTCGAGCGCACGACCGTGACGATCCCGGGTCGCCGTCTCGACGGCGCGTGGGCCGACCTCGTCGCGCGCGTCCGCTCTGCAGGCGACCAGTCCTGAGACGGCGGGGGTGTGCCGGAGCCGCCACGGGCCTCCCGTCCGCCCCGCGCCCGCCGGAGCGCCGCGGATCGTGAGCAGCAATGGTCGCCTCCGCGCGGCGAACCCGACCATTTCTGCTCACGAAGTGGCCGCGCGCGAACGCGATCCGCGGGTCAGTCGACGTCGATGACCGTCAGGCGCCGCGTCGGACGGGTCATCGCGACGTAGACCGCGGCCGCCGGACGCGCAGCGTCGGCACCGACCCGGTCGGGGTCGACGAGCAGCACGCCGTCGAACTCGAGGCCCTTGGCGTCGGCCCCGGTCAGCACCGTGAGCGACCCGGCGTGCGGCGAGGCGAGCCCGCGCACGTCGGCCTCGGTGCGCGTGAGCCGCTGCCGGACGGCGTCGACCTCGGACTCGGGGACGATCACGCCGATGGTGCCGGCACCGATCCGCGACCGTTCGGCGTCGGCGACCGACACGACCGTGTCGAGCAGGTCGGCGCGGGCGACGCGGACGCGCTCGACGGGGTCGCCGTCGCGCACGGCCTCGTTGCGGGTGACGGTCAGGCCGGCACCGTCGGCGAATACGCCGGCGGCCTCGACGATCGACCGCGGGGTGCGGTAGTTCACGGTGAGCTGCTCGATGCGGTGGTCGAGCGGCACGAGCGGTGCCCGGCCACGGCGTCGGCGGGCGAGCGCGCCGAGCACGTCGTCCCAGGTGCGCGCGGCCCCCGGCGAGGAGCCCTGCGCCATGTCGCCGACGATCGTGAAGGAGCGCAGCGGGTTGCGGCGGGCGAGCACGCGCCACTGCATCGGCGAGAGCTCCTGCGCCTCGTCGACCACGATGTGCCCGTAGGTCCACTCGCGGTCATCGGCGGCGCGCTCCGCGGTCGAGCGGGGGTCGCCGCCCTCGGCGAACGAGCCGGCGACCTGTTCGGCGGTGACGATGCCCTCGACACCCATGTTCTCGATCGCCTGCCGCGCGTTCTCGATGTCACGGTTCCGGCTGGCCTTCGCCGCACGCTTGGCGGCGCCGCCGGTCGGGTCGAACGGGCCGAGCAGTTCGGCGGCCTCGTCGAGCAGGGGGACGTCCTCGACCGTCCAGGCACCACCGCGTGCGCGCTGCAGCAGGGCACGGCGCTCCGGGGTCCAGTCCGGGGTCAGCGAGGCGAGCCAGTTCGGACGGGCGTACAGGTCCTCGAGGAACTTCTCCGGCGGCAGCGGCAGCCACGCGGTGTTCAGCAGCACCCGGGCGTCGTAGGAGCTCCGGATGTCCTCGCGCAGGACCTTCTCGTCGGCCTCGTCCACCGTCGTGCCGCGCTCGCGCAGCTGTTCGGCGAGCAGCCGGGTCATCGCGTCGAGCGCGAGCTTGTTGAACGTCACGCGCGCGGCGTTGTGGGGCTTGCCGCGGTCCTGGGCGCGCTTCATCGCGTCAGCCACGAGCTGCGGCGTCACGACGAGCCGCTCGCCCTCGACGTCGAGCGTCACCGACTCGGTCGGCACCACCTGGCGGGAACGCACGGCGCGGCGCAGGAGTGCGGCCGTCTGCGCGGAGCCCTTCACGGCGGCGACGTCGCGGGGGTCGTGCGTCGTCGCGTGCACCCCCGGGTAGAGCGAACCGAGCGAGGCCATCACGACGCCGGTCTCACCGAGCGACGGCAGCACCTGCTCGATGTAGGTCAGGAACGCCGGCGACGGGCCGACCATCAGGACGCCGGAGCCCCGCAGCCGCTCGCGGTACGAGTACAGCAGGTACGCGGCACGGTGCAGCGCCACGGCGGTCTTGCCGGTGCCGGGGCCGCCCTGCACGATCAGCACGCCCTCGAGCGGGGAACGGATGATGCGGTCCTGCTCGCCCTGGATGGTGGCGACGATGTCGGTCATCCGGCCGGTGCGCTCGGCGGTCACCGCGGCCAGCAGCGCCCCCTCTCCCTGCAGGTGGGTGCGCTCGTCGTCGTAGAGCGAGGCGTCGAACACCTCGTCCTCGACGCCGACGACCCGACGGCCCTCGAGCGACAGGTGGCGACGCGAGCGCATGCCCATCGGGTGCGCCGCGGTGGCCTGGTAGAACGCGCTGGCACCGGGCACACGCCAGTCGAGCAGGAGCGGGCGGTGGTCGGCGTCACGCAGGCCCACGCGGCCGATGTACCGGAAGGCGTCCTCCGAGCTGTCGGGCTCGGAGACCTCGAGCCGGCCGAAGACCAGACGGTCCCCCACGCGCTCGAGCGTCGCCACGGTGTCTTCGTAGAGTCGGGCGTACGCGTCGCGCTCGCTGCGGCTCTGGTGGTTCCCGCCGACCGCCTGACGACGGGTCTCGGCGAGACGCTGTTCGGCCTCGGCGGTCAGCTCGTCGAGACGGCGGAAGAGGCCGTCCACGTAGCCGCGCTCGCGGTCGATCTCGGTCGGTTCGGACACACGCAACCCTTCGGGAAGAGGGGAATCCAGTGTACTGCCCGCTGGAGGCCCGCAGTTCCCGAAGGGTCGTCGGTCACATCTCTTCGTGCGTGTCCGGGTCTGCGTCCCACAGCCGACCGCGCTCGAGGCCGGAGATGGCCTGCACCTCGGCGTCGGTCAGCTCGAAGCCGAACACGTCGAGGTTCTCGCGCTGCCGGGTGGCGTCGGCCGACTTCGGCACCGGCACGGCACCGAGCTGGACGTGCCACCGCAGGACGACCTGGCCGGGGGTCACACCGTGGGCCGCTGCGGCGTCGGTGATCGGCTGCTCGGTGAGGAGCTCCGACCGGACGGCGAGCGGGCTCCAGCTCTCGGTCACGATGCCGAGCTCCTGGTGCACCTTCCGCAGTTCTGCCTGCGGGAAGTACGGGTGCAGCTCGACCTGGTTCACGGCCGGGGCGACACCGGTCGCGTCGATGATGCGACGCAGGTGCTCCGGGGTGAAGTTCGAGACACCGATCGAGCGGACCTTGCCGCTGTCGCGCAGGTCGACGAACGCCTTCCACGTGTCGACGAACTTGTCCACCGACGGGTTCGGCCAGTGGATCAGGTACAGGTCGACGTGGTCGAGCCCGAGGTTGCCGAGGGTCTCGTCGATCGAGCGGTGCGCCTCGTCGTAGCCGTGGTGGCGGCCGGGGAGCTTCGACGTGACGACGAGGTCCTCGCGTGCCACGTCGGACTCGCGGACGGCGCGGCCGACGGCGTCTTCGTTGCCGTAGTTCAGCGCCGTGTCGAGCAGCCGGTAGCCGCTGGCGATGGCGGTGCCGACCGCGGCCGCACCCTCGTCACCGTTCAGACCGTAGGTGCCGAGGCCGAGCTCCGGGAACCGGTGGCCGTCGTTCAGCTCGATGGTCGGGGCACCGACCTGCATCAGCGCACCCCGAGCAGGTCGATCACGAAGATCAGGGTCTTGCCGGACAGGAAGTGGCCGCCACCGGCGGGACCGTAGGCGAGCTCCGGCGGGACGACGAGCTTGCGGCGACCGCCGACCTTCATGCCGGGGATGCCCTCCTGCCAGCCGCGCACGAGCGCTGCGAGCGGGAAGTCGATGGGCTCACCGCGGTTCCACGAGCTGTCGAACTCCTCGCCGGTCTCGTACTCGACGCCGGCGTAGTGCACCTTGACGGTCGACCCGGCGGACGCTTCCTCGCCGGAGCCCTCGACGATGTCGGTGATGACGAGATCGGTGGGGGCCGGGCCCTCGGGCGCGTCGAACTCGGGCTTGCTGTTGAGGTCAGTCATGCGATCCAGTCAACCAGAGCGCGGCAACGGCAGACGCAACGGCCACCCAGGCCGCAGAATGGTTCCACCGTGACACGACCCACTCCCGCACCGCCGCGCCGCCGCCTGCTCGCCGACCTCACCCCGCTCCGCCGATCCCCCGCCTTCGCCCGGCTCTGGGCGGGCACCGCCATCGCCGGGATCGGCACGCAGATGACCACGGTGGCGGTCGGGCTCGAGGTGTACGAGATCACGCACTCCACCTTCGCCGTGGCGCTCGTGGGGGTCATCGCCCTGCTGCCGATGGTGGTCGCCGGCCTGTACGGCGGCATGCTCGCCGACGCCTTCGACCGGCGCACCGTCGCGCTCGTGTCGTCGATCATCGCCTGGGTCGCGGTCGCCCTCATCGCCACGCACTCGTGGCTCGGGCTGCACAGCGTCGCGCTGCTCTACGTCCTGGCGACCGTGAACGCCGTCGCCGCGACCGTGAGCAACGCCTCGCGTTCGGCGATCGTGCCGCGACTCGTCGGCACCGACCTGCTGCCAGCCGCGAGCGCCCTGGGCGGGATCGCCTCGGGGTTCCAGGTCACCGTCGGACCGGCCGTCGCCGGTGTCCTGATCGCGAGCGTCGGGTTCGCGCCGACCTACACGATCGACGTCGTCCTGTTCACCTTCGCGTTCCTCGGGGTGTTCACGCTGCCGCGGATGGCGGCCGACCACGGTGCCCTCCGCCCGGGCCTGAGCTCGCTCGTCGAGGGCGCGCGATTCCTCCGGCGGTCGAAGAACATCACCATGACGTTCGTGCTCGACATCGTCGCGATGACGTTCGGCCAGCCCCGCGTCCTGTTCCCCGCGATCGGGGCGCTCGTGATCGGCGGCGGATCGATCACCGTGGGCACCCTCACGGCCGCCTACGCGATCGGCGCGCTGCTGTCGAGCGTCTTCTCCGGGCCGCTCGGACACGTGCGCCGCCAGGGTGAGGCGGTCGGGTGGGCCATCACCGCGTACGGCGGCGCGATCGCGGCGTTCGGCGTCGTCATCGCGCTCGCGCACGTGCTCGGCGGACGCTCGGGCGAGTCGTTCTCGATCGGGATCCTGCCCGCGCTCGGGTTGGCGGCGCTGTTCCTGGCGGCGGCCGGCGGTGCGGACAACGTCAGCTCGGTGTTCCGGAACACGATCCTGCAGGCAGCGTCGCCGGACGGCATGCGCGGCCGGCTGCAGGGCATCTTCATCGTGGTCGTCACAGGAGGCCCGCGGCTCGGCGACCTCTACGCGGGTCTGGTCGTCGCGGCCGGCATCGCGTACCCGCCGATCATCGGCGGCGTGCTCATCGTGGCGCTCGTCGCGCTGCTCCTCCGCCTCGTCCCCTCCTTCCGCCGCTACGACGCCCTGCACCCCCACGCCAACTGACGGGCGACCGGCCACAGGCCCTCCCGCCAAAGCGACAGATCTGCGCGAACCTTCCGCGGGCGTCTGTCGCTTTCGCGAGACGGACGGCAGACCATGGCGGGATCGTGTCGCTCTGACGGGGTCGACGCGACCACGGCACGGCGTGACGTCACGTGTCGGGTACCGTACAACGCATGCCGGACAGCGCATCGCGCGATCTCCAGCGGACGGGAGTCCGCGCCGTCGTCCGGCGCACCTACCACTCGGTCATCCGGCACCGCGTCGTCGACGCGGCGGCGTCGCTGACGTTCTTCGCGCTGCTGACCGTGTTCCCCACCGCGCTGACCGTGGTCTCCGCACTGTCGATCGTCGACCGGAAGGGCGACAGCCTGGCCGACATCATCGGTGTGCTCGGGTTCATCCTGCGCCCGGAGACGGCGCAGCACCTCGAGACCCCGCTGCGCCAGCTGCTGACCCTCGACAACCCGTGGCTCGGGTTCGCGACCGGCGTCGTGCTGACGCTGTGGTCGCTGTCCGGGTACGCGACGGCGTTCGGGCGGGCGATGAACACCTCGTACGAGGTCGAGGAGGGTCGGCGGATCTGGAAGTTCCGCAGCATGATGCTCCTCGTGACGCTGCTCGTGATGGCGGGCGGGGCGATCGCGATCGTGATCCTGCTCGGCACCCCGACGATCTCGGCGGCGATCGTCGCGTCGTTCGGGTGGGCACCGTGGATCGACGACGTGTGGAACGTCGTGAAGTGGCCCGTGCTCGCTGCCGACCTCGTCGTGATGGTCGCGGTCCTGTACTACGCGACCCCGAACGTGAAGACGCCGCAACTGCGGTGGGTGTCCGCCGGTGCCGCGTTCGCCATCGTCACCTGGGCGCTCGCGACCCTCGGCTTCGCCCTCTACGTCGAGACGATCGGCGGCGGGAACCGTGCGTACGGGTGGCTCGGCGGCGGGATCCTGCTGCTCGTCTACCTGTACATCTCGAACTTCGTGCTCGTGGTCGGCGGTGAGCTCGACTCCGAGGTGATCCGGATGCGGCAGCTCCTGGCCGGCATCGAGGCCGACGAGTCGATCCGGTTGCCGCTGCGCGACGTCACGCGCAACTTCACGCTCGCCCGCTGGCGGGACGCCGACATCGCCGCGGCGCGGAACGTCCGGACCACCGCGGCCCAGGTCGCCGCCGACGAGGACGCCGAGCCGACCCCGGCGCAGGAGCACCTGCGCGACGTGGCCCAGCAGGTGCGCGTCGGCGAGACTCCGATGCCCTGAGGCGGTCGCGCCGCGCTGGTCGCGCTGGTTGCAATGGTTGCGCTGGTTGCGCTGGTTGCGCTCGTTGCGCTCGTTGCGCTGGTTACGCGTCAGCGCTCGCGCGCCGCTTGGTCCAGCATCTCCTCCGTGACCACCGGGATCGCACCGGTCGCGAGCTCGATGCCGGACAGCCGCGCCGGGCTCAGCACGCGCTGCACCTGGTCCTCGTCCATCAGGCCGGCAGCCACGACGAGCGTCGAGATCGGCGTCGACGTGGTCAGCGCCGTGTGCGCGATCGACGCCGCAGCCGCGTAGCCGATGTACGGGGTCAGGGCCGTGACCACCCCGACGTTCGTGTCGACCTGCGCCGCGAGCTTCGCCTCGTTCGCCTCGATGCCCGTCACGCAGTGCTCGCGCAACGTCGCACAGCCCCGTGACATCCACTGCAGCGACTGCAGGATCGAGTGCGCGATGATCGGCTCGAACGCGTTGAGCTGGAGCTGACCGCCCTCGGCCGCCATCGTCACGGTGGTGTCGGCGCCGACCACGGCGAACGCGATCTGGTTCACGACCTCGGGGATCACCGGGTTCACCTTGCCCGGCATGATCGACGAGCCCGCCTGGCGCGCCGGCAGGGTGATCTCGCCGAGTCCCGCCTGCGGCCCGGACGCGAGCAGCCGCAGGTCGTTGCAGATCTTCGAGAGCTTCGCGGCACTGCGCTTCACCGTGCCGGACAGCGTCATGAAGGCGCCGGCGTCGCTCGTCGCCTCGATCAGGTCCGGTGCCGTCACGACGTCGATGCCGCTGGCGTCCTGCAGCTGCCGGCGGACTTCGTCGCGGTAGAGCGGGTCCGCGGTGATCCCGGTGCCGATCGCCGTCGCACCGAGGTTCATCTCGGCCAGCAGCGGCAGGACCTTGCGGAGCAGGTCGGCGTCCTCCTGGATCGTGTGCGAGAAGCCGGTGAACTCCTGCCCGAGGGTCATCGGCACGGCGTCCTGCAGCTGCGTCCGGCCGACCTTGAGCACGTCGGAGAAGGCGTTCCCCCGCTCGGCGAACGCCGCGGAGAGCTGCTCGAGCTGCTCGATGAGTCGCCGGGCGGAGAAGATCATCGCGATCTTGATGCTCGTCGGGTACGTGTCGTTCGTCGACTGGCTGCGGTTCACGTGGTCGATCGGGTGCAGGTACCCGTAGTCGCCCCGCTCGTGGCCGAGGAGCTCGAGGGCCCGGTTCGCCAGGACCTCGTTCGTGTTCATGTTCGTGCTCGTGCCGGCACCGCCCTGCACGATGTCGACGACGAACTGCTCACGCAGGGCGCCGTCCCGCACCTCCTGCGCAGCACGGTCGATGGCGTCAGCGCGCTCGTCGTCGAGGACCCCGATCGCCCGGTTCGCCCGCGCTGCCGCCTGCTTCACGGTGGCCAGGGCCTCGATGAGGTCCGGGTACACCGAGATCGGCACCGACGTGATCGGGAAGTTCTCCAGGGCCCGCAGGGTGTTGATGCCCCAGTACGCGTCGATCGGGACCTCGCGCGACCCCAGCGAGTCGCTCTCGGTACGGGTCTGCGCCCCGGTGGGGGCCTGTGCTGCTTCGTTGCCGGTCACACGTCGAGGCTAGCCCAGTCCGTCCGGCCGGTCCGGGAGCGGACTCGGGGTGTGCCGGGGGCGTGCCGGGCGGGAGCGCGCACATGGTGAGCAGGAATGGTCGGGTCGCCGGAACGCACCCGACCATTTCTGCTCACGAAGCGCGCGTCGCGTCAGCGCCGCCCACACCCAGCCGGACGGGAGGCACGGTGCCAGGCCGCCACGGGCCTCCCGTCCGGTGGACGCGAGCGATCGCGTGCCCGTGGATGGTGAGCAGGAATGGTCGGGTCGCCGGAACGCACCCGACCATTTCTGCTCACGAAGCCCGCGTCGCCCGGGGCCTCCGTCCGCGTCAGTGGAACTGGGGGACGATGAGGTAGATGCCGTACAGCACGACGGCGCCGCAGACCGCGTAGCAGAGGATCGCGAGCGCACGGAAGGCACGCACCGCGGTCGTCGCTCCGGCGGGGTTCGGGAACCCGGCGGTCGCCGGACCGATCGTGCCGTCGTCCTTCACGGTGAACTTGCCCGCGCGGGTGTCCGCGGCGCTCCAGAAGCGGAGACCGACGGAGTACACGGCGACGACGAAGCACGACGAGACCACGGCGACGAGCGCCACGGTGACGAATGCGAACCAGTCGATACCCATCAGCGATCTCCCACCGTGAGGAATGCGAAACGGCGTCCGTCAAGCGCGATACCCATCAGCGACGGCCTCCCTTGCGTGCGGCCATGCGGCGGAGCGTGCGCTCGCGGCTCAGTGCGGCGCGGCGGTCGGCGACGGCGTCCGCACGCTTCTTGCGCTGCAGGTCGCGCAGTTCCTTGCGGGTGTACACGGCGTTCGCGGCGACGTCGACCTCGATGGCCGAGGCCTGCTCGTGCGGCTTCCGGAGCGACCACAGGTACAGGCCGAGGATCACGGCGGCGCCGACGATGGCATCGATCACGAGGCCGATGACGCCCAGGCGTGCGATGCCCGAGGCCACCGCACCCACGGCTGCGGCGGCGGGCAGCGTGATGAACCAGGCGATGACGATCTTGCCGGCGGTGGACCACTGGATCTTCGAGCCGCGGCGGCCGAGTCCGGCGCCGATGATCGAGCCGGAGGACACCTGCGTGGTCGAGAGCGCGAAGCCGAGGTGGCTGGACGCCAGGATCGTCGCGGCGGTCGAGGCCTCGGCCGCGAAGCCCTGGGTGGCACGGATCTCGGTGATGCCGGACCCGAGCGTGCGGATGATGCGCCACCCGCCCGTGTAGGTGCCGAGGGCGATCGCCAGGGCACAGGCGACGACGACCCAGAACTGCACGCCCTGGTTCGACGACTGCGCCCCCGAGGCGATCAGCGTCAGCGTGATGACACCCATCGTCTTCTGGGCGTCGTTCGTGCCGTGTGCGAGCGACACCATCGACGAGGTGAAGATCTGCCCGACGCGGAAGCCACCGCGCTCGTTCGGGAACACCGGACGCTTCGTGATCCGGTACGCGATGCGTGTCGACAGGAACGACACGAGCGACGCGATCACCGGGGACGCGAAGGCCGGGATGATGACGACCGTCAGCAGCGCGACGTAGTTGACGGACTGGAACCCGGCGCCGACGATCGCGGCGCCGATCAGTCCGCCGAACAGCGCGTGCGACGACGACGACGGCAGCCCGCGGAGCCACGTGATCATGTTCCACACGACCGCTCCGATGAGCCCCGCGAAGATCATCTCCGGTGAGATCGCGACGCCGCCCGGGCCCTCGTTGATGAGGCCGTGCGAGATCGAGGTCGCCACCGCGGTGCTGAGGAACGCACCGACGAGGTTGAGCACCGCGGCGACCGTGACCGCGACCTTGGGCTTCATGGCCCCGGTCGCGATCGGAGTCGCCATCGCGTTGGCGGTGTCGTGAAAACCGTTTGTGAAGTCGAAGAAGAGGGCCAACGCGATGACCAGGACGACTATGAGTGTGATGTCCACCGCGGGCCAGTGTTCCCCATCGACGGCCTCCGGAGCAAACCTGATCGGCAACCTGCTGTTCACCGGAGCTTCAGACTCGTTCAGATTCGGAACCATGCCGATGCGAGAATGAGTCCCATGGACACCGTCGAGCTCCTCATCCTGTTGGTCGGATCGCTCGCGGTGACCGGGTTCGCCCGGGCGAAGGGACTCCCCGCTCCCCTCCTCGTGACGGCGGTCGCCCTCGCAGCGTCGTTCCTGCCGGGGCTGCCCGCGATGGAGATCGACTCCGAGGTGATCCTGACGGTGATCCTGCCGCCGCTGCTCTACTCGGCGGCGCTCGACGTGTCGTGGCAGAGCTTCCGGACGTCGATCAAGCAGATCCGGCGTCTCGGCATCTTCCTGGTCATCGTGACGGCACTCGTGGTCGGCGCGGTGGCGTACTTCCTGATCCCGGACATGACCCTGCCCGCGGCGATCCTGCTCGGTGCGATCGTCGCTCCGCCGGACGCGGTGTCCGCCGCCGCGATCGGTCGCAAGCTCGGGCTCCCCCGCCGGGTGATGACGGTGCTGTCCGGCGAGAGCCTGATCAACGATGCCGCGTCCCTGACCCTGGTGCGCGTGTTCACCCTGATCATCGCGGGGACGTCGCTCACCGTCTGGCAGGACCTCGGCATCTTCGGCCTGGCGATCGGCGTCGGCCTGGCCGTCGGCATCGTGCTCGGTGTCGTCGTGCACTGGATCCGGATGCGGCTCAACGATCCCGTGGTCGAGACGATCATGAGCATCCTGCTGCCCTTCGTCGCGTACATCCTCGCCGAGGACCTGTCCGGTTCCGGCGTCATCGCGGTCGTCACGGCCGGCCTGTACATCGGCTACAACTCGCCGAAGGAGGGCTACGCCACCCGCCTGCAGGAGCGCCCGCTGTGGACCAGCATCGACGTCATCCTCGAGGGCTTCGTCTTCGCCCTGATCGGCCTGCAGCTCAACACCGTGGTGCAGGACCTGGTCGAGAGCGAACGGAGTCTCGGCCAGACACTCACCGCCGCGGCCGTGGTGCTCGGCGTCGTGATCCTGGTGCGGCCCCTCTTCATCTTCGAGTCGTACGTGCGCAACCGCTTCAACGGGCGATGGCTCCGTCCGCTGCGCATCAAGCTCTCCCGGGGCCACCCGTCACTGCGGTGGATGCGCGGGACGGCCGAGCCGAAGCTCAACTGGCGCGAGCTCACCGTCATCTCGTGGACCGGCATGCGCGGCGTGGTGACCCTCGCCGCCGCGGTGTCCGTGGTCGCGAGCCCGACGCAGATCCCCGCACAGGACACGATCTTCATCATCGCGTTCTTCGTGACCGTCGGCACCCTGCTGCTGCAGGGCCTGACCCTGCCCTTCGTCATCCGTGCACTCAAGGTGCAGGACCCGGCCGAGGGCGAGGAGGACGTCCGGAGCGAGATGCGGCTGAACCAGCGCACGACCGAGGCCGCCATCGAGCTGCTCGAGAAGCGACGGCCGGACTGGTCGAAGCAGTACGGCGCCGTCGCCGTCGACTCCGTGGTGAACCGGCTGAAGGCACGGCTCGAGCGGCAGGTCGAGACGTTCCGGCAGGACGCCCTCGAGGAAGAGGTCGAGGAGCGCAACGCCCCGATGCGCCTGCGTGGCTCGCAGATCCAGGACATCCGGCGCGAGCTGCTCGACCGACGACGCGAGATCGTGCTCGAGGAGCGCGAGAAGGGCAACCTCGACGAAGAGGTCATGCGCCGCGTGCTCGTGACCCTCGACGCCGAAGAACTCGCGATGGACTCGGCGCAGGCGTCACGCAGCCGCTCCTGAGGGCCTCGGCGTATCCTGGCGCTCCGTCCGAGAACAGGAGCACAGCGCCGAGTGAGCACGCCGCGGAACGACGTCAACAGGAACGACGACACCCCGGACCGTCCCGGAGGGTCCCGGCCGACGTCGGCGCCGAAGCCACGCAGCACCCGCCCCTCGGCCCGTGGCACGAAGCCCCGCCGGGGTGCGAAGGTCGCCGGTTCCACCCGACCGGCTCTGCGCCGACAGGCACCCGTGCCGGCACCGCAGCAGCACGGCGCGTACCGCCGCTGGTACTCGACGTTGCACCCGTCGCTCCAGCTCATCGGCCTGCAGCTCTGGATGCCGCTGTTCTTCATCGTCGGCTTCTGCCTCTGCTACGTCTTCGCGTTCCACGCACCGCACCCGCACGACGTGCCGATCGCCCTGGTCGGCAGCGACCCGACACTCGTCGCCGCCGTGCAGAAGGCGTTGCCGGGCGAGTTCGTGTTCCACACCTACGACTCCCTGGCGGCGGCGAAGCGGGACGTCATCGCGGGGTCGATGGCGGTCGCCTACGACCCCGCGACGAACGAGTTCTTCAAGGCGAGCGCCCACCAGTTCCAGGTCGCGAGCCTCGTGCCGGCGACACTGAGCGCGGTGCTCACGGGCATCGGCGTCGCGACCCCGAAGATCACCGAGCTCGCTCCCCTGCCCGCGTGGGACGAGTACGGCACCGTCCCGATGTACGTGATGCTCGCCTGGTGCATCGGCGGCTACATGGTCGCGATGTTCATCGGGATCATGGGCGGCCCGCTCCGGCACCGCACCCGCATGACCGTCATCGTCGTCGGCGGGCTCGTCATCTCCCTCATCACGAACACGCTCGCCGGTCCGGTCGTCGGCGCCATCCACGGCCACTGGATCCAGCTCGTGCTCATCGCGTGGGGGTGGATCGTCGCGATCGGTCTCGCCGTCAACGGGCTGAGCTACTTCGTCGGCCGGTTCATCGCTGCCCCTGCCATGATCTGCTTCGTGTTCCTGTCGATGCCGTCGTCCGGTGGGGCGTACCCGAAGTGGTTCATGCCGGAGCCGTTCGCCTGGCTCAACAACGTCGTCGTCGGGTCGAGCATGGTCGACATGATCAAGCACCAGATCTACGGCGTCGGCCCCGGCCCCGCCCGCGGTCTGATCACGATGGGCTGCTACGCCGCGGTCGGCCTGGTGCTCATGTACTTCGGCAAGAAGTGGTGGGAGCGGCGACGCATCCGCGCCATCGTCACGGGCCGGACCACGATGTTCCAGGACGCCAACACAGCGAACCGTGAGTTCCTCGGCAAGGAGCGCGACGCCGAGCTCGAGCGCCACGGCCTCGAGTCCACCGAGACGGGCACCCTCAGCGTCCTGAGCGACGACGACTGGGAGGACGCCCGCGTCGGCGGTGACGTCTTCACCGGCGGACGCGACGGCCTCGAGACCGAAACCACCCCCACCGGCCGCATCCCCGTGGTGCGGACCGGGGACCGCACCGGCCCCGTGCAACGGCCGGGAGGCGCGGGGACCGGACCACGCACCCGTCCCGTCCCACGCACCGAGGGCTCCAGGGCACCGGCTCGGTCCGACACCTCGGCCCGCGTCGACACGTCGGACGAGCCGCTCCACGGCCGCCACGCGGACCGGTGAGGCGTCGGCGGCGCGTATCCTGGGGGGCATGAACCCCCGCATCACCTGGCACCGCGTCCTCGTCACCGTCGTCGTCGTGCTCCTCGTGCTGACGGTCGGCTTCTACGTCGCGAGCATCGTGCTCGCACCCGCCGACGGCCGGAACACCGCCGGGCTCTTCGTCGGCTGGGCGATGTTCGCCATGGTCGGCGCGATCGTGTTCGGGATCATCGACTTCTTCGTCCGGCCCCTCGGTGGTCGCAGCGGGGACGCCGAGGTCATCGCCGCCGCCGAGGAAGCTCGCACCGGCAGCACCCGCACCCAGCAGACCCGCTGATCCGCTGATCCGCTGATCCGCTGATCCGCTCTACGCGGGTGACTCGACACCCGTCCCGGTGAAGCCCGCGACCGTCGCGTCGTCGTCAGCGAACGTGAAGCGTGCGCGCACCGACCCCCCGCGGAGCACTCCGGGGAGCCAGTACTTCGCGTCGTCCCACATCGCCTCGTAGGGGACGTCGGCGACCGGGATCCACCGCGGCTCGAGCTCGTCGGAGCCCGACGGGCTGCCCTGCCAGCGGCGGCACACGAAGACGTCCGAGACCTGGGACCAGGACGGCCGGTACGGGAACCGGTAGTCCAACGTGCCACGGGCCTCCAGGTCGACCGTCTCGAGACGCAGGCCGACCTCTTCACGCACCTCGCGCACGGCGGTCTCGACCGCCGTCTCACCGGGCTCGCGCTTGCCGCCCGGGCCGACCAGCCGGCCGGTGCCGAGGCCGCGGCGCTTCTCCCCGAGCAGGACCTCGTGCCCGCTCTCGCCGTCGCGCAGCAGGTAGACGACGACCACTCGGGGGTGCTGGGACTTGCTCTCGTCGCGCGGGGTCACCCGTCCAGTCTGGCCGAAGATGTGTCGTACGCTCTTCCCATGGCAGGCGTGCTGCGGGGGCACCATGGCTGAGCCCCGCAGGACCGGGCGCAGCCTCGAAGTGCTGCGCGCCGAGGCCGCCGAGGAGATCTCTATGCTCGTCGAGCACCGGAGCCGCCAGGGCGAGGACCCGTGGGAGTTCATGCCGACGCTCCCCACGGTGGACGAGCAGGTCGTGCTCATCCTGCGGGCCGACGCGGTCGACCTCGACGCCGCGATCGGCAAGCGGCACGCCCAGTGGTCGATGCACCCCGCGTCCGGTCAGGGCACCGTCCTCGGCGAGGAGTACCACCGGTTGCGTCGGATCGCGCTGCAGCACCCCGAGCTCACCCAGGCGGTGTGGAAGCTCATGGGCGCCCTGCCCGACGCGAGCTGACGCCCACGCACGAAGCGCGCCCACGCACAACGTGCGCGGACGTGTGTGCGATTGGATGGGCGTATGACCGAAACCGTGCTCGCGATCCTCAACCAGCCCTCCCGCGACGCCGCGCCGCACGACCCCGCAGCGGACGCCTTCACCTGGGCGAAGCCGCTCGAGGAGCACCTGCAGGTGCAGGACCTCGGCATCACCCGGGGCGACGGCGTGTTCGAGACGATCACGGTGGTCGACGGTCGTCCGCAGGCCCTCGAGGCGCACCTCGACCGGTTCGGCCGCTCCGCCGCGATGCTCGACCTGCCCGCGCCGGACCCCGACGCCTGGCGGCAGGCGATCGAGGCCGTCTGCGCCCGGCTCGACCCGGTCCGCGAGGCCTTCGCGAAGACCGTCCTGACCCGTGGCGTCGAGGGCACCGACCGACCCACCGGCTGGGTCTACGCCGCACCGTCCGTCGACTCGACCGCCGCGCGCACCGAGGGCATCTCCGTCGTCGTGCTGGACCGCGGCTACCGACACGACGTCGAGCGCACCTCGCCGTGGCTGCTGCAGGGCGCGAAGACCCTGTCGTACGCGGTCAACATGGCCGCCCTGCGCGAGGCCGCCCGGCGCGGTGCCGACGACGCCCTGTTCGTGTCGAGCGACGGCTACGTGCTCGAGGGCACGCGCGCGAACCTGATCCTGAAGGTCGACGACCGGCTCGTCACGCCGCGCACCGACATCGGGATCCTGGCCGGCACCACGCAAGCCGACGTCTTCCGCTTCGCCGAGCAGGAGGGCATCGAGACCGCCTACGAACTCGTCACGCTCGCCGATCTGCAGGCTGCGGACGCACTCTGGCTCGTGTCGAGCGTCCGGCAGGCGGCGCCGATCCGCGCCGTGAACGGCGACGCGCGCGCGATCGACACGGACCTGACGGACCGGGTCAACGAGTTCCTGCTGGCGCGCGAGGTCTGAGCCGGCCGGGTCCGCCGAGTGCGCTCGGTTCGCTCGGTTCGCTCGGTTCGCTCGGTGAGACGCCGTCGTGTCGTCTCGGCGCCGCCGAATCCGGCGGCGTCTCGCGGACGTGACGGCGTGGTGCGGACACGCCGGCGTCGTGCGGCCGACCACGCGGCGGACGGGAGGCCCGTGGCGGCCCTGTACCGTGCCTCCCGTCCGCCGTCAGCTGCGTGCACTGCCAGCGCGAGACGCCGTCGTGTCGTCCCGGCGCCGCCGGATCCGACGGCGTCTCGCGGACGTGACGGCGTGGTGCCGAGACGCCGGCGTCTCGAGGGCGGGGCGCGGGAGCGCTACCAGCGCGGGGTGGTGACGCCCGTGCCGTCCGCCCACTCGAAGACCTGCCGGCCGTCGATCCAGACACGTGTCGCGCGACTGGTCGCGTCGAGCGGGTCGCCGTCCCAGAGCACGAGGTCGGCGTCGTGGCCCACGGCCAGCCGGCCGACGCGGTCACCGAAGCCCAGGAACTCGGCCGGGTTGACCGTGAGCGCCTCGAGCGCGGTCTGGGCGGGCAGGCCCTCCTTCACCGCGGCCGTGGCCTGGTCGACGAGCATGCCGATCGGCACGACGGGGGCGTCCGTGGTGATCGCGACCCGGACGCCGGCGGCGGCGATGGTGGCGAGGTTCGGGATGCCGCGGTCGCGGAGCTCGACCTTCGAGCGGCTCGTGAACAGCGGGCCGTAGATGACTGGGATGTCCTTATCGGCGAGCAGGCTGGCGATCTTGTGCGCCTCGGTGCCGTGGTTCACGACCAGGCGGTAGCCGAACTCCTCGGACAGCCGGATCGCGGTGGCGATGTCGTCGTGGCGGTGGGTGTGCTGGTCCCAGACGAGTTCGCCGTCGAGGACCCGGACGAGTGCCTCCTTCGTCAGGTCACGCGCGAACGGCTCACCCTTCGCGGCGGCGGCGTCACGGGCGGCGCGGTAGTTCTGGGCCTCGACGAAGGCGTCACGGATGATCTTCGCGACGCCGAGGCGCGTCGACGGAGTCTGGCCCTTGCCGCCGTACACCCGCTTCGGGTTCTCGCCGAGCGCGCTCTTGATGCTCACCGAGTCCGAGATGAGCTGTTCGTCGACCGTGCGCCCGCCCCAGGTCTTGATGGCGACGGTCTGGCCGCCGATCGGGTTGCCGGACCCCGGCTTCACGACGATGCTCGTGATGCCCCCGGCGAGCGCGTCGCGGAAGCCCTCGTCGTCGATGTCGATCGCGTCGATCGCACGGACGCCGGCCATGTTCGGGCCGGTCATCTCGTTCGTGTCGTTGCCGGCCTCGCCGTTCGCCTCCTCGTGGATGCCGACGTGGCCGTGGGACTCGACGAACCCGGGGACGAGCCACGCACCGGCTGCGTCCACGACGGTCATCCCCGGGGGCGGTGTGACGTCCGGGCCGATCGCGGTGATGCGGCCGTCCTCGACGACGACCGCGCCACCGTCGAAGGCGGGGGTGGAGACGGGGACGACGTGGGCACCGGTGATCGCGAAGGAGTTGCTCATGCCACCAACGCTACGCGGGCCGGCGAAATACGAATTCCTGGCGTCGGGCGTCCGGGGGTCCCTACGCTCCCGGCATGGTGCATCGGAACGAGACCCCGCACGTCCACGACGGCTCGACCGCGCTCGGGGGCCAGGCCGCGCACGGCGGCGTGCTCCTGCACCGCGGATGGCCCGTGCACGGCAGCGCGGCGCGTCCGTGGCGCAGTTCCCGCCGGGGTTCCCGCGCCGATCGGATGACCACGTCCGTCCGGGTGTCGCTCCCACCGGTGATCGCTCGTGCTCGGTGGGAGCCCGATGCCCGGACCGAGGCGCTGCTCGATCGCGCAGTCGCGGCGCTCCGGTCGCTCGACGTCCACCACGGTTCCCGGCTCGCGCCGTTCGGGTCGGTGATCGGTCGGACCGAGGCCGTCGCCTCGTCGCGGATCGAGGACGAGTCCGCGTCGCTCGACGACTGCGCCCGAGCGCTCGTTGGCATCCGCGCGAACCCGAGTGCGACCGTCGTCGTCCGCGCCGCCGGTGCGATCGAGGGGTTGGTCGCGGCAGCGGACACGGGCGTGATCACCGAGACCGCGCTGCTCGAGGCGCACCGGCTGCTCATGCGCGACGACCCGGTCGACGGCCGGTACGCCGGGCGCTACCGCAGCGTCCAGAACTGGATCGGTGGCGGTGACACCCCGCGGCTGGCGACAAACGTCCCGCCGCCGCCGGAGCTCGTCGCGCCCCTCATGGCCGACCTGTTCGCGTTCCTGCACCGGACGGACCTGCACCCGATCGCCCAGGCTGCGATCGGGCACGCCCAGTTCGAGTCGATCCACCCGTTCACCGACGGCAACGGCCGGATCGGACGTGCGCTGATCAGCGCCGTGCTGCGACGCCGGGGCGTCACGACGACGGTGACCGCGCCGATCGCCACCGCGCTCGCAGCGGATCGGGGCCGGTACTTCCGGCACCTCGAGCGGTACCGCGACGGGATCGTGGACGCCCTGGTGGCAGACATCGCGATCGCCATCGGCACCGTGTGCGACGAGGCGACCGTGGCCGCCCTGCTGCTCGACGAGCACGCGGCCGACCGGATGGCGGGTCCGTGTGCCACGGGTGTGCACGCAGTCGTCGGGCGGGCGCTCTCCGACGACCCGGTCCTGACCGAGACCCGGCTGCAGGACCTCCTCGCCGCCGGCGTCGACGGCGGACCGGTCGACGCCGACCTGGCCGGCTCCGTGGCTGCAGACCTCGTCCGCGCCGGGGTGCTGCGTCCGGTCACCGAGCGGCGGCGTGACCGTGCCTGGGTCGCACCGGCCGTCGTGGACGAGCTCGAGGCGTTCGAGCAGCGGGTCCGCGCGGGGGTGGCAGGGCGGACGCGGTCCGACCGCTTCCGGACGGGGCGGCCCGGCGGACGCGGTGGGACCGGTTCCGGGCGGCGTGACGCCCGGCTCGCCACGGGGGCGTGCGCATAGGGTGGGATGGTGAGCACCGAGCACTCCCAGGCCACCCCGCCCACCGCCGCCAAGCGGCCCGTGACGCGGACCCACCACGGCATCGACTTCGTCGACGACTACGAGTGGCTGCGTGACAAGGAGTCGCCGGACACCCTCGCCTACCTCGAGGCCGAGAACGCCTACACCGACGCCGCCACCGACCACCTCGCCCCGCTGCGCGACCGCGTCTTCGCCGAGGTCAAGAACCGTGTCCAGGAGACGGACCTCTCGGTGCCGGTGCGCATGGGCGACTGGTGGTACTTCACCCGCACGGCCGAGGGCAGCCAGTACGGCGTGCACTGCCGCGCGCCGATCGCCGGTCCGGACGACTGGACCCCGCCGGCTGTCGTCGAGGGCGAGTCGACCCTCCCCGGCGAGCAGGTCGTCCTCGACGGCAACGCGCTGGCCGACGGCCACGAGTTCTTCTCCCTCGGCACCTACGACATCAGCGACGACGGCACCCGCCTGGTCTACGGCATCGACGTCGAGGGCGACGAGCGGTACACCCTGCACGTGCGCGACCTGGCCTCCGGCACCGATCTCGGCGACGCCATCCCGAACACCGGGGCGGGCGCGACGTTCGACCCGGCCGGTCGCTACGTCTTCTACCCGACGGTCGACGAGTCGTGGCGTCCGGACAAGATCTGGCGGCACGCCGTCGGCACCGCGGCGTCCGACGACGTCCTGGTCTTCGAGGAACCCGACGACCGCTACTGGGTCGGCGTCGGCGTCACCCGGTCGTCGCAGTACATCGTCATCGAGCTCGGGTCGAAGATCACGTCCGAGGCCCTGGTGCTCGACGCCGCCGACCCGACCGGCGAGTTCCAGGTCGTGTGGCCGCGGCGCGACGGCGTCGAGTACGAGATCGAGCACGCCATCGTCGGCGGCAGCGACCGGTTCCTGGTGCTGCACAACGACGGTGCCGAGAACTTCGAGCTCGTCGACGTCCCCGCCGACGACCCCACGTCCGAGCGCGACCGCCGGGTCGTCGTGGCGCACCACACCGAGCGCCGCATCGAGTCCGTCGACGCCTTCGCCGGGCACCTCGCGCTCGAGTACCGCTCCGAGGCGCTCCCCCGCATCGCGATCATCCCCATCGAGGGTGACGGGTACGGCGACGCGCACGAGGTCCCGTTCGACGAAGCACTGTTCTCGGCCGGCCTCGGCGGCAACCCCGAGTGGGACCAGCCGACGCTCCGCATCGGGTTCACCTCGTTCGTCACCCCGTCCGAGGTCAGCGACCTGGACCTGGCGACCGGCCAGGTGACGGTCCTGAAGCGCCAGCCGGTGCTCGGCGGCTACGACCCCGCCGACTACGCGCAGGAGCGTGACTGGGCCACCGCGTCGGACGGCACCCGCGTGCCGATCTCGCTCGTCTGGCGCCGCGACGCCGTCGACGCGGACACCCCCTCGCCGCTCCACCTGTACGGCTACGGCTCGTACGAGCACTCGATCGACCCGGGCTTCAGCGTCATGCGCCTGTCGATGCTCGACCGCGGCGTCGTCTTCGCAGTCGCCCACGTGCGCGGTGGCGGTGAGATGGGTCGCCACTGGTACGAGAACGGCAAGACCCTGACGAAGAAGAACACGTTCACCGACTTCGTCGCGGTCGCCGACCACCTGATCGAGTCCGGCCGCACCACCGCGGACCGGCTCGTGGCCGAGGGCGGCAGCGCCGGCGGGCTCCTGATGGGTGCGGTGGCGAACATCGCACCGGACCGGTTCGCCGGGATCGTCGCCGCGGTGCCGTTCGTCGACGCGCTCACGAGCATCCTCGACCCCGACCTGCCCCTGACCGTCATCGAGTGGGACGAGTGGGGCGACCCGCTGCACGACGCCGAGGTCTACCGCTACATGAGCGAGTACACCCCGTACGAGAACGTCCGCGACGACGTGCAGTACCCGCGGATCCTCGCCGTGACGTCGATCAACGACACCCGTGTGCTCTACGTCGAGCCGGCGAAGTGGACCGCGAAGCTCCGCGAGGTCGGGGCGCCGGTGCTGCTGAAGACCGAGATGTCCGCGGGCCACGGCGGTGTGAGCGGGCGGTACGCCTCGTGGAAGGAGCGGGCGTTCGAGCTCGCCTGGCTGCTCGACGTGCTCGGGCTGGCCGACGAGACGCCCGCCGCCTGATGACTTCGTGAGCAGAAATGGTCGGGTTGCGCGCGCGCACCCGACCATTTCTGCTCACCAAGCGAACGGCCGCGCCCGCGCCCGCCGCGCGGCGCCCGCCGCGCGGCGCGCCTCACACGCGGTTGAGCGCGTGCACCGCCTCGTCGTAGGACTCCTCGGCCAGGCGCACCCGGTCCCCCGCGAGTACGCCGTAGCCGAACGTCCCCTCGCCACCGCGTTCGGCGATCGCCGCGTTGGTCCGCAGCGCATCGAGGGCGTGCAGCGATCGAACACGCTCGGTCAGCACGTCGGCTGCGCTGCCGATCCGCTTCCACAGCGCGTGCGGGAACGCGTCGTCGCCGAGGAAGTCCATCGCCATCCGTGCCCGCATCGTGCCCTGCCAGGCGGCTTCGGTGGTCGCACGGTCGGCGGCCTCGCGCTCGGCGGCGGTGTCCGAGGTGTCGTCGGCGACCGCGGCCCGGACGAGCTCGCGGATGTGCGGCTTCACGACGGCGCCGACGTCCTGCGCGACCTTCTTCGGCGACCGGAGCGACCACTCGGTCGGGGTCGGACGTTCGACGGCGTCGTCGAGCGCGTCGAGCAGCTCGAGGAACGGCTCGCCGTGCACGAACGCGACGACGTCCCGCACCGACTGGTCGCGGCGCTCACGGGTCGACGCCAGGATGCGTTCGCGGGTCATCGAGTCGACCAGGTCGTCCTGCGCCGGGGTCGACGCGCGCGGCAACCGGTCGATGAGGTACTCGTTGAGTGCTGCGCGCGCGGTCACGGCAGCCAGGCCGTCGGCCGCCTCGGCGGCTCGGTCGACGGCGTCACCGTCGGCGAACGCCGGACGGTAGGCGCCGAGGATCGAGGCGATCTCGAGTGCGGTCTCAGCCGTCTGCCGGAGGTCGGCCGCGTCGCCGGAGCGGAGCCGCGATTCCTGGCCGAGCAGCGCAGCGCGCAGCTTCCGCAGTCGCTTCGCGAGGACGCGTGCGGTCGTGCCCTTGTCCGGCTTCTCCTCGGTCTGGAGGCGCGGTGCCGGTGCTCCTGCCAGCCCGCGTGCCAGCTTGGACGCGACGGCGGCGGGGCCGGCGCCCACGGCCGCGAAGCGCCCGTCCAGGGCCGCGAAGAGCTCGTGCGCGACCTGCGGGTCGACGTCGGCGACGGCCTCGACCTCGACCTCGCGCCAGGTGCGCGGCGTCTCCGGAGCGTCGTCGTCGAGGCGCTGCGCGGTCACCTGGTCGTCGGCGAGCTCGGCGACCTGGTCGCCGTCCTCGTCGAGCAGGCGGGTCACGGTGCGGGTGGTCGTGATGCGGACCACGGGGCGCAGGCCACGGCCGCGGCGCTCGGTGAAGAGCGCTGCGAGGACCTCGGTCGGCACCGTGTCGGCGTCGTCGGTCAGTGGGAAGTGCTGCTCGTGGCGGACCGTGTCCGACTCGGACCGCTTGATGTGCCACCCGGCGTCGGAGCCTCCGGTCCGGCGGCGGACCGTGACCCGCGCCGCCACCAGGTCGTACCGCTCGGTGTCCCAGTACGTCGCATCGAGCTCGAACGGCTCCTGGTGCTCGGTGCGGAGGATGCCACCGGCGCCGACGAGGTCGGGCAGGGCACCGCCCTCTGGCAGGTCGTAGGTGCGCTCGATCTCGAGGTGGGTGTCGCTCACACGGTCTTGTCTACCAGGGCTTCGCCGTGCGCCTCGACCACCGCGGGCGCATCGGTGGAGAACCGTGACGCCACCGCTCCGGCGAGGACGATCGCCAGGTGGGGCAGGGTGACGAGGAACGGGCTCCACCGCACCGGGACGAGCGGGTAGAGCACGCCGGCCCACTGCAGGGCGAAGACAGCGACCGGGAGGACCAGGAGTACCCAGGTCCACCGCGCAGCGTGTGCCGCGACCAGCCACCCGGCAAGGGCGAGGACGACGGGCACCAGGGCGATCGGCAGGCTCGTCGGCGGCGTGAGGATCGGCTGCAGCGCACCGCCGACGGCCGCCGCGACGATCATGCTGGCGCCGAGGCGACGGCGTCGAGCACCCGTGCGGAGCGTGAGCGCTGCCAGCGCGATGGCCGCACCGGGCACGAAGAACACCAGAGACCACGTCCCGGTGATGCCGAGGACTCGGTCCGAGGCACTCTCGTAGCCGTAGTTCGGCTGCAGGATGAGCCACGCCCCTTCCACGAGCAACGACACGACCGCGAGAGCGACCAGCACCGGCACGGTCCGGATGGTGTGCGGTGCAGAACGGACGGGTGTCGGCAGTGCGGTCATGGTGTCCCCCCAGGTGGATCGGTGGCCGGCGCGTCGGTGGAACAGCGCCGTGGTGAACGCGCCGAACGCGAGTGCAGTCGGCGAGAGGTCGAGTTCGTGGGCATCGCGCACGTCGGCGAGCCACTGCTCGCGGCGGGCGGCGCGGTGTGCTGCGGGCGAGACGGCGACGGCGACCCCCACGAGCGCCCGGTCGAGCGCGCTCACGAGGTCACCGGCCGGTGGGCCGAGCGAGCCGGACGAACGGGCGTCGCGGCGGACGGACGCGCGGCGACGAGGTCGCGTGCGGCGTCGACCCCGTCGGGCGTGAACTCGTAGAGCCGACGACGCGGGCCCGGTCGGTCGGTCTCGTCGTCCCACGACGACGTGATCCACCCCTGCCGCTCGAGTCGCTCGAGGATCGGGTAGACGGTGCCGGCCTGGCGCCCGGTGGCCTTGATGACGAGCAGCCCCCATGCCGGGCCGTCGGCGGCCAGCAGTGCGTCGAGCACTTCGAGCGTCGGGGCGGTGACGCGTTGGATCGGTTCCATGCGGCTTAACCTAGCTATATCGGATAAGCACGTCAAGGGTGTCCAGACAGCGGGGTTAGCCTGGCGCCATGAGCGACACGATCACCCGCGAGCAGTTCACCCCCGAAGCCGGCGGCGTCACGATGTTCACGACCACCTGGTGCGGCTACTGCGCCCGGCTGAAGAACCAGATGACGAAGGCCGGCGTGCCCTTCACCGAGGTCGACATCGAGCAGACCCCGGGCACGGCGGAACTCGTCGCCGAGGTCAACGGCGGCAACCAGACCGTCCCGACGCTCGTGTTCCCCGACGGCAGCACGGCGACGAACCCGTCGCTGGCCGAGGTGCAGTCCCGCATCTGAGCGGCACCCCCTGGCGCGAAGCCCCGCACAACCGAAGTCCGTCCGAACCGCGTGATCACGTGGTTCGGACGGACTTTGGTTGTGCTGAACGGATGCGCGCCGCGCGCCGCCCGCCCCGGAGCTAGCCCCCGAGCGCCTCGGTCAGCAGCGCGGCCATGGCGTCGAGCTGGATGTCGCCGGAGTCGACGAGTTCCTCGTCCGAACCGTCGAGCGCGCGAGCGGCCAGGGACGCCTTCGAGTCGATGAGCTCGGCGATCTTGGTGTCGATCGTCTGCGCGGCGATGATGCGCCACGCGGTGACGGGCTCTTCCTGCCCGATGCGGTGCACGCGGTCGATCGCCTGGGTCTGCTCGGCGCTCGTCCACGACAGCTCGGCGAGCACGACGTTGGACGCCACCTGCAGGTTCAGACCCACGCCGGCCGCGGTGAGCGAGCAGACGATCACGGCCACGTCGGGGTCGTTCACGAACGAGTCGATCTGCGCCGTGCGCTGCGTGGCCGTCTGGTCGCCGCGGATCGTGGCGGTGCGCAAGCCCCGTCGAGCGAAGACCTCTTCCGCCTGGTCCATCACGTCGAGGTGCTTCGCGAAGAACACGACCTTGCCGACGTTCGACGCGAGCTGCGCGGCGTAGTCCGCTGCGAGCTGGGCCTTGGCGCGACCGATGCGTCGGACCATCGAGAACACGTTCTCGCCGGTCGACGAGGCGTCCTGGTCCTCGAGCTCCCAGCGCGCGACCTGCCGGACGAGCTTGTGGTCGATGCCGACGACCGGGTCCTGCCCGGTTCGGGCGTCGAGCGCCTGGTGGTACCGGCGGACGAGCTTCGCGGTGAGCTCGCGCTCGGCGTCGCGGATGGAGCGGCCCTCGTCGCCGTCGAGCTCGACGGGGATGTCGGCGATCCGGCGGGCCGGGATGTCCGCGGCGACGTCGACCTTGCGGCGTCGGACGATGCCCTGGTCGATGACGGCACGACGAGCCTCGACGAAGAAGCCCTGGTCGGCCGGCGTCAAGCCGATCTCCTCGAGCTCGTTCATGAGCTTCGCGCGGGGCTTCTTGTCGTCGATCCAGCCGAGGTACTCCCAGATGGTCCGGAAGTCCTCGACCGAGTTGATCAGCGGGGTGCCCGTCAGCGCCATGAGCAGCGGTGCCGCGGTGCGCTGCCGGATGCGGTCGGCGATCTGCAGCACGAAGCGGGCGCGCTGCGAGTCCTTGTTCTTGATGAAGTGTGCCTCGTCGACGACCATGCCCTTGAAGCCGAAGCCGCCGAGCCAGCCGGCGTGCCGGTCGAGGATCTCGTAGTTCACGATGATGATGTCGGCGAACCCGTCGAGGTCGTTGCCGTCCCCGTGGATGACGGTGGCGCGGTGGTTCGGCACCCAGCGCTCGGCTTCGCGCGCCCAGTTCGTCTTGACGACGTTCGGCACGACGACGAGCAGCGGGAACGCGTTCGCGGCGTCGGCAGCGAGCAGCGACTGCGCCGTCTTGCCGAGGCCCGGCTCGTCGGCGAGCAGGAACGTACGGTGCCCCTGCGACGCGGCGGCGACCAGTTCGGCCTGGTGCTTCATCAGGGTGGTGCCGGAGCGGGAGTGCAGCGAGGTCGGCTCGGGCAGCGGCATCGTCGCCGCTCCCCCGCCTGCGCCGTACTCGAACGACTTGAACAGCGGACCGAAGAGCTCCCAGTTCGCCAGGCGACGCGGGTGCGCGACGGGCTGGTCGGCGAGCGCGAAGTCCGGCGGCAGGAACGGGTTGGCGAGCTGACGCTGCACGACCGCCTGCGGGGTGACCGCGCGCACCGGGGTCTCGGCGACCGGGGTGGGCTCCGCCGCGATGACGAGGTCCTCGGGCTGCAGTTCCATGCCGCCGGCGATCATCATGTCGCGCTTGACGGCGCGGGTCGCCTCGGAGACCTGCACCTCTTCTGCCAGCAGCTGGATGACGCTGGTGTCGCGGGCCGCGGTCTTCGCGAGGATCGTCGCCACGCCGTCGAGCCGCTTGAGCTGCTCGGCGCGCTGCGAGTCGGTGAGGTCGGTGTCGCCCTTCACCCGAGCGCGCTCTTCGCGCATGAGCAGTGCGACGGCCTGGAACTTCGTCCGGTTCGTCGCCTTGAGCGGTCCGCGCTGCGCCGCCGCCTCGACCTCGCGCACCGCGCGGGCGAGGACGGGGATCACGCCGTCGTTGTCCAGCGGCCTCGTCCGACGTGACGCGGTCCGCGTCCCGCCGGCAGCTCGCCGGGTGCCTGATCGAGCCAACGCTCCTCCTGTTCCGCCCACGCATCGGGGCGAGCCGCCCGTGGGGCGGAAGTCCTGCACCGGGGCCTGACACGGCTCCGGTTCGGCTGCGGGCCACCGTGGCCCACCGCATCGCCGGTCCCCGCTTCGGGACGTCCGGTGGAGTCCCGCGGACCGTTCCACCGCGAGCGCCTGCTCGGCGCCGGGTGCGACGGTCCGCGCCGGGATCCGGCGTCGTCACACGCACGTGACGCCCCCGCGGGGCGGTCACGGCCCGGTTCCCGCGTCGATCAAGTGATCGACGGCTGCGTCCGGAATCGACGCGGCACGCGGGAACGCGGTGCGTGCGCGCTCAGTTTACTCCCCGACCCCCGACAGAGGCGACTCCTCGTCGCCCGCGCGCGTCGCGCCTCCTGGCCGTTGCGGCCCGAGCGTCCCCTTCCCGCGCGCGTCCCACGGGATCTGGAACGTTCGCGACGGCCGACCGGGAGGCCCGGGGCGGGCCCGCCCCGGGCCTCCCGACCGCCACGGGTCGCATTCACCGCCGCGCCCGGGGTTCCGAAATCTTGGCATCTCACGCCGCCTCGGAAGCGTCCGTGGAACCTCGGCGCACCGCGCGCGGCATGTCGTGGAACCTCGGCGCTCGGCGCGTGGCGTGTCGTGAAACCTGGGCGCTAGGCGCGCGGCGTGCCGTGGAACCCCGTCAGACGCGGGGCGCGGACCGCGGGCGGACCAAGCCGGCCGCCGGCAGGACCGGAGCAGCCTCGGCCAACGCTGCCCGCGTCGCCGCGAGGAGCTGCTCGGCGGTCTGGATGCCGTTCGCGGAGCCGGTGGTCGCCTGGCCGCCGGCGTGGGCGAGCAGCTGGGCACCGATGGCGGGCCCGATGCGGTCGGCCTCGCGCAGGTTGCGGGCGACCCAGTCACGGGCGATCGCGTCGGCGAGGCGCTCGGCCGCGGCTCCGCGGTCGGCGTCTCCGCGCGATCGGTGCCAGAGGCCGGTGACGACCAGGTGGGCGACGACCGCCCCGATGTCGCGGACCGGGAAGCCCCACCCAGCGGTGTCGATGTCCAGGAGCCCGGAGATGCGCCAGGGCTCGTCCTCGTCGACGAAGACCTGCTCGAGGTGCAGGTCGCCGTGCACGACCTGCTTCGTCGCGCTCGTCCAGCCGATCGACCGGCGGCCGATGGCGTCGTACAGGCGGTCGATCTCGTCGGCGTCCTGCGGCAACGCGGCGATGAGCGTGCGGCGGTGCCAGTCGGCGTGGTCCATCGCGTCGGCACGGGCCTGCTGGGTCATCGGGACGGTCGCGACCCGACCGCTCAGGGCGGCCAGCGACGCGACGAACCGCGGGTCGTCGGCGATGTCGAGGATGCGGCTGCCGGCCGGCACGCCGCGGATCCGCTCGAGCACGAGGAGCCCGTCGCCGCGGCTGGACAGCACGCGGGGCACCGGCAGGCCCGCCGCCACGAACTGCTCGTGCGACTTCACGATCGGCGCGACCCGGTGCGGACGGACGATCTTCAGGAACAGGGTTCGCTCGGGGGCGTCCACCCGCACCACCGCCCGCTTGCCCGGTCGGTACGCGGCCACCGTGAGCACCGGGTCGGTGACGGGCATGCCGAGCGTCGTCAGGAGCTCGGCGACCGCGTCCCGGTAGGTCACCTGCGGCAGCACCGGCAGACCCGGGTCGTTCGGGTACGCCCACACCGAGACGGGTTCGCCGGTCGCGGGATCGGTGACGATCGCACTGTTCTGGTCGTGCGCGCCGCCGGTGTCGACGTACGTCAGGACGGTGGCGCGCTGACCGTTCCGGTCGACGGTGTCGACCTCGTAGCCGTACAGGTAGCCGTTGCCCGAGGGCTCGACGGAGTGCGCCCGTGCGGCCACGACAGAGGTCCCGGAGCCGGCGAAGGCCTGCGGGATGACGCGCTCATGGTTGGGCCACACGACATCAGTCAACCGTGTCCGGACGTTTTCGTCGCGTTCGTGCACGGCTCGGCGTGCGGGCGGTGGCTAGCGTGGTCGAGGTGAACCCGGTCGCGCGTCTCCGCAGCTCCAGTCGCACGCCGTTCCTGCAGGTCGTGAAGACCGCGGTCGCGGTCGTCGCGGCGGTGCTGCTGTGCCGGCTGCTGATCCAGGGACCGTTCCCGACCTTCGCCGCGATCGCCGCGCTGCTCGTCGTGCAGCCGAGCATCAACCAGTCGTTCGTCAAGGGCCTCGAGCGGAGCGCCGGGGTCGTGCTCGGCGTGCTGCTCGCCACCGGGTTCCACCTGCTGCTCGGCGACTCGGTGTGGGTCGTCCTGCTCGTGGTCGTGCTCGCCATCCTCATCGCCTGGGTGCTCCGGCTGACCCCGACCTCGGCGACCCAGGTCAGCATCAGCGGGATGCTCGTGCTCACCGCGGGGGTCGTCACGCCGAACTACTCGGCCGACCGGATCCTCGAGACCGTGATCGGTGCGGTCGTCGCCCTCGTCGTGAACGCCCTGATCATCCCGCCGGTCCTGCTCGAGCCCGCGCACCTCGCCGTCGCCCGACTCGCCCGCGACACCGCCGTGGCCTTCGAACGCGTCGCGATCGGCCTGACCGAGGGGTGGGACCGCGACCGCTGGCAGGACGCCTTGGTGCGGGCCCGCGCGCTCCGGCAGCAGCACGCGAAGACCGAGGCATCACTGAACGCGGCTCGCGAGTCCCTGACGATGAACCCACGAGGCGGCCGGCACCGCACGATCCTCGACCGCGACGTCGCCATCACCGAGCACCTGCGCGTCCTGGTCACGCGCGTCACCGGCATGACCCGGGCGATCCACGACAACACCGCACCAGACCTGCGCGCCGACCCGGTGGTCGGCGGCATCGCGACCGAGGTGGCCCGGATCGGCTCGGACGTCCGCGCGCTGAGCGCCCGGGTCGAGTCGACACAGCTGGACCCGTCGTTCGCCGCGGGTGCCGGTCGGGACGATGCCGGCGGGTCGACCGCCGAACCCGCGCTGACCGCGCCGATGGAGATCGTCCGACCGAACTCACGGCACTGGGTGCTCATCGGCGCTCTGCTCGAGGACGTCCGACGCGTGCGCGAGGAGCTGCTCGGCGAGGACGACTGACGCCGGTCGACGCGGCGTGCCAGCGCCGGTCGGTCGCGGCGTGCCAGCGCCGGTCGGGCGCGGCGTGCCAGTGCTGGTCAGCGCGTGGCGCGTGCGGCTTCGGCCGCCGTCTGCACGACGTCGTCCCAGATCACCGCGGCCGGCACGGCGGGGTCGGTGCCGGGAACGCCGACATCGGCGAACCGGCTGATCTCCGCGACGACGGCCTCGGTGCCGACCTCGCGCGCCGCGCGGCTCGCCACATCGGGGACGGCCGTCCGCAGTTCGGCGACCACGCGGTCGCGGCGGACGCCCTCCATCTGGCCGAGCGCACCGATGCCCTTCCACGCGGCGTCGAGCTCCGCGCGGAGACGGACGATGGCCGGGTGGTCGACGGACGGGTGGTCGACGGACGCGTGGTCGATCGGGTCGTTCATGGTGCCCCCTGGTGCAACGGACCGCCCTTCGGGTAAGCGCTGTCCGCCAGGTGATCCTACCAATGAAGCAAGAAGTCCTCATGTCCCTAGAACGCGGGACAGACCGTTCTGCCCGGTGGCCTGGCAGCCACGGTACCCGCTCCTGTGACGAGATTCAGTGAGTTCGGCCCGGGCATCGGCCCTCCGCGCCCGTTCGATGCCACGATGGGTCCGAGGAGGTCCACTATGCGGCTGTTGGTGGTCGAGGACGACGATGAGATGCGTGCCCTGATGGAGCGCGGTCTCGCTGCCGAGGGGTACCGCGTGACGGCGGTGGAGAACGGGGTCGAGGCGCTCATCGCCCTCGGCGAGCAGGCGTTCGACCTGGCCGTCGTGGACGTGATGATGCCCGGCATGTCCGGGTTCGAGCTCGCACGACGGATCCGCGAGCGCGAGGACCCCGTGCGGATCCTGCTCGTCACCGCGCGCGACGCCGTGGACGACCGCGTGTTCGGCCTCGACGCCGGGGCGGACGACTACCTCACCAAGCCGTTCGCGTTCGCCGAGCTCACCGCCAGGCTCCGCGCCCTCGGTCGCCGCGAGTCCGCCGGGGCACCTCGAACGATCGAGGTCGGCGACGTCTCGATCGACTCCGAGGCCCGTCGCATCTCGATCAAGGGCCAGCGCGTCGCCGTCAGCCCGACCGAGTTCGCGCTGCTCCGCCTGCTCGCGCGCTCCGCCGGCAGCGTGGTCGACCGGCCGAAGATCCTCGAAGAGGTCTGGGACGGCTCGCAGCACGTCGACCCGAACGTCGTCGAGCAGTACATCTCGTACCTCCGCAAGAAGCTCGTTGCCCACGAGGCCACCGTCGCGATCGCCACCGTGCGCGGCCGCGGGTACCGCCTGGATCTGCTCGGGGCGTGAGCGGGGCCTCCGCTCGCCCGGGGCCGGACCGCCCACGACGCGGTCTGGTCCGCCCCCTGCGCCTGCTGTCGCTGCGGGCACGGATCACGATCGGCTCGACGGCGATCGCCGCGGTCGTGATCGTGCTGCTCGTGCTGGTGATGCGGTTCCAGGTGGTCAGCGTCGTCGCGAGTGCGACCCGGACCCTGCTGGACGCCGACGCCGACCCCTACGTCGCCACGCTCGAGGTGGACAGTGATCCCGACCTGTCCCCGCCGGGCAACGCGCAGCTCGTCGCCGTGGTCTCACCGTCCGGAGACATCGTGCTCTCGACGATGCCCACCCGCGTGGAGAGCGCCCTCGGCAGCCTGACCTCCACGGCGGCCGGCACCTCGATCATCCGGGTGTCCGGGTCCGAGTACCGCGTAGTGGTCGAACACCCCGTGAACCAGGCCGGCCGGTGGACGGTCGTCGCCGCCCGGAACTCGCAGGCCGAGGCGATCGTGGTCGACGACCTCACCTCGACCCTGTCGCTCACGGGCGTCGCGATCCTGCTCGCCTTCGGCATCGCCTCGTGGATCCTGGCGACCGCGGCACTCCGTCCCGTCAACCGCATGCGCCGTGAGGCCGAGCGGCTGTCCGTCGCGCCCGAACGGGCCGAGCTGCCCGTCGGGCCCGCGCAGGACGAACTCGCGTCCCTCGCCACGACCCTCAACGCCTTCCTCGCCCGCACGCGCCAGGCCACCGAGCGGGAACGGCAGATGGTGTCCGACGCCAGCCACGAGCTCCGCACACCGCTCGCCATCCTGACCACCCAGCTCGACCTGGCGTCGCTCGACGGTGACGACGCCGCTGCCCTGGCCGCCCACATCGAGCGCGCCAAGCACAGCGTCGCCCGGCTCTCCCGGTTGGCGAACGACCTGCTCGCGCTGTCGCGGATCGAGGAGTCCGAACGGCTGGAACAGGACGGCGACCAGCGCCCGGAGACCGCCTGGTCCGACCTCGGTGACGAGGTCATGGCGGCCGTCGACCGGGTCCGGCTCATCGCGTCAGCCAAGGACGTCACCGTCGACTTCGACCTCGAGGCCCCGGTGGGCGTCGGTGGCTCCGGGCCCGGCATCGGCGGTGGGACCCACGAGCCCCGCTACCGGCTCGACACCGGCGGCATGGCGCAGCTCGTCACGAACATCGCGGGCAACGCGGTGTCGGCGCTCCCCCGCGGTGGCGGCATCTTCGTGTCCTGGCGCAGCACCGGCGGCGAGGGTGTCCTGCAGGTCACCGACGACGGCCCCGGTGTCCCCGAGTCGTTCATCCCGGTGGCGTTCGACCGGTTCACCCGACCGGACGAGGCACGGAAGTCGCGCCCGAACCCCGACCCGGCCACCGGTGCGATCGCCCTGCCGGGTGGATCCGGCCTGGGGCTCGCGATCGTCCGTGCGGTGGCCGAGCGCGCCGGTGGGACGGCGTCGCTGCGGAACGTGCGCTCCGGCGGGCTCGAGGTCACGGTGCGACTGCCCGAGGTCGAGTAGCCGCGCGCCTACTCCGCCGCCCGCCGCCCGCCGCGCGCGGACCGCCGCCCCCGACCACTCACTGGAAGTCCCGCGACCGCGTGCGCACGGACAGCGACAGGTGCTCGATCCGGTCAGCCACCAGGTTGACCACGCCGTCGGGCGAGCGCTCGAGGATGCCGCGGACGATCACCGCCGGGGATTCCCGGGCAACCCGGCGGTACCGCCCCCACACCCCGACGCTGCAGATGACGTTGACCAGCCCGGTCTCGTCCTCGACGTTCATGAACGTGATCCCCGACGCCGTCGCCGGACGCTGCCGGTGCGTGACGATCCCGCCGATCTCGACCCGCCGCCCGGTCTCGGCCGTCGCGGTGTCCTGCACGCTGAGCACCCGGCGGGCGGCGAGCCGGTCGCGCACGTGCCGGACGGGGTGGTCGTCGGTCGTCATGCCCGTCGACCACATGTCGGCGATCAGGACGTCGCCGCTCGTCATCTGCCCGAACAGCGGCGGTTGGACGACGACCTGCGTGTCCGGCAGCTGGTCAGCGCGCTCCGCAGCGGCCTGCGCCGCCGACCACATCGCCCCGCGGCGGTCGATGTCGAACGGGGCGAAGGCGTCGGCTGCGGCGAGCGCCTCGAGCTGCGCCGTCGTCAGCCCCACCCGGCGGGCCAGGTCGGACATGTCGACGAAGGGACCGTTCGCGTCACGCTCGGCGACGATCTTCTCGGCGCTCTTCCGGCTGAGCGAGGCGACCTCGGCGAGTCCGAGCCGGACCGCGAACGCGCCGTCGCGGCGGTGCCGTGCGGTGTCGTCGGGCAGTGCCTTGTCGAAGGGCAGCACCGGCGGCTGCTCGGTGTGCAGGCAGGCGTCGTCACCGCACGGGGGCACCACCTGGTCGTCGCCGAGCGGTTCGAGCGTCGCGTCGACACCGGAGCGCAGGATGTCCGGTCGGAGCACCTGGACGCCGTGCCGACGGGCGTCGGCGACCAGGGTCTGCGGTGAGTAGAACCCCATCGGCTGCGCCCGGAGCAGCGCGGCCAGGAACGCCCCCGGGTAGTGCAGGCGCATCCAGGCGCTCGCGTAGACGATCAGGGCGAAGCTGATCGAGTGGCTCTCCGCGAAGCCGAAGTTCGCGAACGCCTGAATCTTCGCGTAGATCGCGTCGGCGTCCTCGCCGTGGATGCCGTTGTCCGACATGCCCGCGTAGAGCTTGTCGCGCAGCCGGTCGATCTTCTCGTGGCCGCGCTTCGACCCCATCGCCCGCCGCAGCAGGTCGGCGTCGTCGCCCGAGCAGTTGCCGACCGCGATCGCCATCTGCATGAGCTGCTCCTGGAACAGCGGCACCCCGAGGGTGCGTTCGAGCACCGGTTCGAGCGACGGGTGGATGTACGTGATCGGTTCCTCGCCGGTCCGACGCCGGATGTAGGGGTGCACGGCACCGCCCTGGATCGGGCCGGGGCGGACGAGGGCGACCTCGATCACCAGGTCGTAGAACCGCCGTGGGAGCAGCCGGGGCAGGGTGCCCATCTGCGCGCGGGACTCCACCTGGAACACCCCGATGGTGTCGGCTCGGCAGAGCTGGTCGTAGACGCCCTGTTCCTCCTTCGGCATGGAGTGCATCTCCCAGCGTTCCCCGCAGTGCTCCGCCGCCAGGTCGAACGAGTACTGCAGCGCCGCGAGCATGCCGAGGCCGAGCATGTCGAACTTCACGAGCCCCATGAAGGCGCAGTCGTCCTTGTCCCACTGCAGCACGGTGCGGCCGTCCATCCGCGCGTGCTCGATCGGCACGACCTCGCCCACCGGCCGGTCGGTGAGCACCATGCCACCCGAGTGGATGCCGAGGTGGCGCGGGAAGCCCAGGACGTCGCTCGCCAGCCCGACGACGGCCGGCGGGATGTCGTGGTCCTGGCTCTCGGTCACCGAGCCCCACCGCTCGACCTGCTTCGACCAGGCGTCCTGCTGCCCCGGGCTGTGGCCGAGTGCCTTCGCCATGTCGCGGACGGCACCCTTCGGGCGGTACGTGATGACGTTCGCGACCTGGGCGGCGTTGTACCGGCCGTACTTCTCGTAGACGTACTGGATCACCTCTTCGCGGCGGTCCGAGTCGAAGTCGACGTCGATGTCGGGTTCTTCGTCGCGCATCGCCGACAGGAACCGCTCGAACGGCAGGCCGTAGCGGATCGAGTCCACCGCGGTGATCTCGAGCAGGTAGCAGACCGCGGAGTTCGCGGCGGAGCCCCGCCCCTGGCAGAGGATCCCCCGGCCGCGGGCGTACTGCACCATGTCGCGCACGATCAGGAAGTAGCCGGGGAAGTTCTTGTCCTCGATCACGGCGAGCTCGCGTTCGATGCGCTCGCGCTTCTGCGGGTCCACGCCGTCGGCGCTGCCGGGGTAGAGCCGACGTGCACCCGTCCAGGTGAGCTCCCGCAACCAGGACATCGCGGTGTGGCCGTCCGGCACGTCGAGGTCGGGCAGCCCGGGCTTGACCGTGCGCAGCCGGAACCCGAGTTCGTCGGCCAGCGTGACGGTGTTCTCGATCGCCCCCGGGTACCGCCCGAACCGCCGGGTCATCTCGGCGCCGGAGCGCAGGTGCGCGGTGTCGGCGGCCGGCAGCCACCCGTCGATCTCGTCGAGGCTGCGCCGGGCCCGGACCGCGGCCAGCGCCGTCGCCACCGGGAAGCGGTCCGGGGTGGCGTAGTGGACGTTGCCGGTCGCGACCAGGGGCAGCGTGTACCGCTCGGCGAGGGTCGCGAGCACGTCGTTCCGCGCACTGTCGAGCGGGTCGCCGTGGTCGAGGAGCTCCACCACGACGTTGCTGCGCCCGAAGCGGTCGAGCAGCACGCGCAGCGCGGTCTCCGCAGCGGACTCCCCGCCCTGCTCGAGCGCCTGCCGCACGGTGCCCTTCCGGCACCCGGTGAGCACCCGCCAGTGTCCGTCGGCCCGCCCCGCGAGCTCGTCGAGGTCGTAGCGCGGGCTGCCCTTCTCGGACCCGGCCGCGAGGTGCGCACTCGTCACCGCGCCCGCGAGCCGGTGGTAGCCGTCCTGCCCGTCGGCGAGCAGGAGCAGGTGGGAGCCCTCGGGATCGGGGACGCCGTTCTGCGGTTCGGTCAGGCCCAGCGAGAGCTCGGTGCCGTAGACGGTGCCGACCTGCGGGTACGCCTCGGCGACCTCGGCCATCCGGGCAGCACCGTAGAAGCCGTCGTGGTCGGTGAGGGCGAGGGCGTGCAGGCGCAGCCGTGCGGCTTCCTCGAACAGCTGCTCGGGCTGGCTGGCACCGTCGAGGAAGCTGAAGGCCGAGTGCGCGTGCAGCTCGGCGTACGGCACGACCGGAGGGCCGTCGTCCGCAGCCGCCGGCTGGTCCGTGGGCACGTACGGCTCGCGCTTGCGCGACCACGCCGGGCTGTCCCCGCCGTCGCCGGCCTTCGCCGCCCCCGGACTGCGCTTGTCCGACAGGGCGCGCTCGAACTGCGACCACGGCACGGGTGGGTTGCTGTAGCCCATCAGGTCCTGCTCCTGGATCGGTTCACGTGGCGATCGCCTCCGCCCACCAGCGGTGGTCCGCCAGCACCAGGTACCAGGCACGGCCCTCGGCGTCGACGAGCTGCAGCCGGTGCAGTCGTCGGCCGCCGGACTCCCACCACCGCACGACGAGCGGCCAGGGGCCCGCCCAGGCCGTGACGGGTGCGAACCCGCCGCCCCGGTCCCCCTCGGCACGGAAGCGTTCGGGCGCGCCGGACAGCACACCGCGGTCGTCGACGTCGACGCTCGCGCCGTCGCGTGAGACGACGTCGACCGGCCGGGGACGCTCGAGGACGGTGGCGGGCGGCGGCCCGGGCAGTTTGCCGGGCCACGGTCGGTCGCGCACGGTGGCCAGGGCACGCTCGCCGCCGGGTGGGGCGTCGCCCCACGGCACGAGCACCACCCGCTCGGACAGGGTCCGACCACCACCGGCCCGCGGGCTCACCACCCCGTCGTGCCCGACCATGCCCTGGATCCGGGCCAGCCCGTGGTGCACGCGCTCGTCCGGCCCGGAGCCCCAGAGTCCGCGTTCGTGGTTCGCCATGTCGTCGACGGCGACCGGCTCGAGCACGACCGAGGTGACCGGGGCCTCGAGCCCGGTCGGGTCGACCCCGCCGGCGAGCTGCCACCGCACCCGGTCGACGACGTCGGCGGCGTCGAACCAGCGGGGGTGTGCCCACGTGCGTTCGAGCAGGATGTCCCGCTCGTCGACGATCCCCACCCGGATGGTCGTCGCGACCAGCCCAGCGGCGCGGAGGCGTGCGGCGAAGTCGTCGGCGGAGCGCCGGAACGCGAACGCGATCTGGTCGGCGCGGTCGAGCGGGGGCTCGAAGGCGGCCTCGATCCGGAGCTCGGGCGGGATCGCGCGTGCCGAGATCTCCCGCGGGTCGCGTCCGCCGGCCAGCCGGTGCAGGAACGCTCCGGCGACCCCGAACCGGTCGCGGACCTGCTCGTCACTGAGCGACGCGAAATCGCCCAGCGTGGTGATGCCGAGCCGGTCGAGCACCGTCGCGAGCTCGGGGTCGCCGAGCACACCGAGGGGCAGGGCCGCCAGGAAGTCCGACGAGCCGGAGACCGGCACGATCCGCACCCGTTCGCCGGGACGCACCGGTCGGGCCCGTGCTGCCTGCTCCGCCGCGAACGGGGTGTCCGCCACACCGGCCCGCACCGCCGGGGCACCGTGGTCGGCCGCGATCCCCGCCAGGGTCGCCGCGGCCGCCCGCTCGCCGCCGTAGTACCGCGCCGGTCCCCGGGCACGCAGGGCGAGGGTGCCGGGCCGCAGTACCTCGACCCCGGGGACGGCCGCCTCGACCGCGCGGATGACGGGTTCGAACGCGCGGTGGTCGAGCGCATCGTCGTAGGGGTGCACGACGAGCTCCGGACAGCGCGCCTGCGCCTCGCGCACCCGGAGGCCCCGGACGACGCCGTGCTGCCGTGCGGACGCGGAGCTCGCGAACACCAGGCCCTTCGCGACCACGGCGAAGGGCTGCTCCGGCGGTGCCCCGGCCGCGCGGGCCGCCGCGATCACCGGCCAGTCCGGGCACCAGAGCACGATGGTCCGGGTCGGTGGCGGCTCGGGCAGCGCCCCGCCGCGGGCGATCGCGTCGGCCCGGACACGCCCCGGCGCGATCACGACGCCACCGCCACGCACAGCAGGACCGGCGCGATCACGACGCCACCGCCACGGGCCGCAGCACCCGGGTGTCGCCGGACCCCACCGACGGCACGGAGGTCGCCGTCCGGACCGTGCCGTCGGCCGCGGGCAGGAGCAGTTCGGCGCTCGTGGGGCGCACCGCACCCGCACGACCGGTCGCCGTCACGGTGGCACGACGCTCGGTCAGGTGCCCGTGGCCCTGCCCGATGCCGCTCCACACCGACGACGTGATCCGCAGCGTGACGTCCGCTCCCGGCCAGGACCCGAGCGCGACGAGGGCCCCGCCGCGTTGCCGGAGCCGGGCCGACAGGCGGGCGACGTCTCCAGGCACCACCCGGCCGAGCGGCCGGGTGAGCACGATCTGGGCGACATCGGCCATCGCCGCGGTCACCGCGAGCCACTGGTCGCCCGGATCGGGGACGAGCACGAGCCGCTCGAGGTCGATCCCCGCAGCGGCCGCGGCCTCGATCCCGAAGGACGGCACCCCGACGACCGCGCACCACGCACCGGCCGCCGAGGCCGCCTGCAGCATGGTGATCGCGAGCAGCACCGACTCGGGGACGGCGTAGGTGCCGCCGACCCGGATCGCACCGCCGGGCAGCAGGGGTTCGAGAGCGGAGGCGGTCGGGAGCCCGGCGGTGTCGACACGGGTGGACTCCATGTCGGTGACCCGGGACCGCAGGGACGTGATGCGGTCGAGCGCCGCCCGGGCGTCACCGAGGTGGTCCGCAGCGCCCGCGCCGCCCCCACGGGCAGCACCCGCGCCCCCGCGCGCAGCACCCGAACCCCCGCGCGCAGCACCACCCCGCCCGACCCGGTCCGGGCCGGGCGACCGGAGTGCCGCCGCCGTCTGCATGCCCTCATATTCGAACATGTGTTCGATGATGTCAATCGCGTCCGACATCCGTGGACAATCGGGTCGAACGGGTGTTCGGTCAGCTCACCACGTCGCCACCGCACCGACCGCGCCGAGCACGGACCGCGTCTTCGTCACGACCTCGTCTGCCTCGTCCGCCGCCACCGACGACCACGTCACCGCTCCCCCGGCGCCGAGCGTCCGCGACCGGACCTCGACCGGCCCCACCCCGCCGCCCGGTGCGTCCACCACCGTCACCAGTGTCCGGATGACCACCGACAGGTCGACCGCCCCGCTCGCCGAGAAGTACCCGATCGTCCCCGAGTACACCCCGCGCGGCGCGCCCTCGAGCCGGTCGGCGATCGCCATCGCGCTGATCTTCGGCGCGCCGGTCATCGACCCGGGTGGGAACGCCGCCCGCACCACGTCCGCCGGCGACGTCCCCGACGGCAGCACCGCACCGATCGTCGACACCATCTGGTGCACGCTCGCGTAGGTCTCGACCGCACACAGCCGTTCGACGTGCACCGACCCGGGGATCGCCGTCCGCAGCAGGTCGTTCCGCAGCAGGTCCACGATCATCACGTTCTCGGCACGGTCCTTGGCGCTCACCGCGAGTTCGTCCCGCACGGCCGCGTCGGCGGCAGCGTCGGCGAGTCGTCGCCGCGTGCCCTTGATCGGTTCCGCCAGCACGGTGCGGTCCGCGGCGATCCGCAGGAACCGCTCCGGCGACCGGCTCGCCACGCGCAGCGGGCCGAGCCGCAGGTACGCACCGAACGGGACGGGGTCCGACGCCCGCATCCGGAGGTACTCGGACAGGTGCGGGTCCGTGCGGGGGCCGACCCGGGCCTCCCGGCCCCCGCCTGGCACGGAGAAGGAGGTGGTGAGACAGACCTGGAACGCGTTGCCCTCGCGGATCTCGGCGCGGCACGCGTCGACGGCGCGTTCGTGGTCAGCACGCGACGTGCGTCCGACCGCTGACGACACCCCGGCCGGGAGGCCCGTGGCCGCGTCCGCCACGTCGGCCGGCGACGGCGACCCGGTCACCGTCTCGAGCCACGCCCGGTTCTGCGCGCTGGCCGCCGGTTCCGCGTCGGCGACGAGCGTCAGCGCCCAGGCGTCGCCGGTGTGGTCGACGACCACGGCGCGGTCCACGAACCGCAGGTCGGCGTCGGCGTGGCCGTCGGCGGTGCGGTCCGGGCCGCCGGACTCGCGACCGAGCTCGTACCCGAGGAACCCGACCCAGCCGAGTGCGAAGCCGCAGCCGGCGATCGGCTCGGGCAGCTGCGGCGTCCGCGCGAGGAGGTCGGCCAGCACGGTGAAGGCCGGACGGTCGTCGGAGGACGACGAGCCGAACCAGCCGGCAGCGGGCGCGGCGACCTCGACGGACGCCTGCCGGTCCTGGTGGCGGAACCGGGCCGCGAACGGTCCGTCCGTCCACGTCAGCACCGACCATCGTGCCCGTGGTCGAGCGGCTTCCGGTGCGCCGTCCGGCAGCGCGGAGTCGAGCCACACGAGGTCGCCGTCGGCCGCGGCGGCCAGCGCGCCGAGGTCGGGGACCGGATCGAGCCGGCGGACCTCGATGCGGGCGCCGGCCGACGGACCGGTCAGATCGCGGAGATCGTCCATGCGGCGGCATGGGACGCACCGGCGGCGAGCACCACGAGACCGCGGTCGACACCGTCGTTGAAGGCGTCGGGGGCGCACGTCATCGGCTCGACCGCCAGGCCGGCGCGGTGGTACTCGGGGACGACGTGGTCGGCCGTGTGCACCTGCACCCACGGGCACTCCGGACCGAAGGTCGCGCGGACACCCCGGCCGTCCGCCGCGGTCAGGGCGATGGTCGCTGCCCCGTCGGCGTCGCGGTCGAAGCCAGTGAAGGCGTGGTCGATGAACCGGTCGCCGATGCGTGTTGCGGTGCGCAGGTCGAACTCGTCGTGCACGGGGACCAGGTCGGTCGGGATCAGCCGGTCCGGCGTGACCTCGAGCACCTCGGCCGCGGGCAGGGTGAGGGTCCAGTCGTCGACCGTGCCGGCGCCGGCGACCAGGTACGGGTGCGGGCCGGTCCCCCACGGGGCGTCGTCCGCGCCGGAGTTCGTGCCGGTGATCGTCGTGTGCAGCCCGGCGTCGTCCAGCCGGTACTCGACCAGGACCTCGACGCGGTACGGGTAGCCAGCCTGGGCCTGCACGGTGGTGGCGAGCACCACGCGGTCGGGCTCCTGCGCCTCGACCCGGAAGTCGGTCCAGGCGACCAGTCCGTGCAGGGCGTGGTGCCGTGCCGGTTCGGTGAGCGCGAGCTCGTGGTCGACACCGCCGAACGAGTACTCGCCGTCGACGACGCGGTTCGGCCACGGAGCGAGGACGGCACCGCGGAACGCCGGACGGACCTCGTCGGCGGCGAACGGCACGATCAGGTCGCGACCCTCGTGCCGCAGGGTCCGCAGCGTCGCACCGACCGTGGCGATGTCGGCCGTGTACCCGGCGGCGGAGATCGTCAGCGGGGTTCCGGACAGCGGCGCATCGTTGCTCATGCGCTCAGCGTATCGGGCACGTGCGGCCACCCGCACCACGAGAAAACCCCCGCCGTTCCGGGGAACGACGGGGGTTGTTGGTGGATCTGAGGGGACTCGAACCCCTGACCCCCTGCATGCCATGCAGGTGCGCTACCAGCTGCGCCACAGACCCAGATTGTGTTGCTTCCGTGCCGGCCGGTTCCCCGGAGGCACCATAGAAGCGTACACCATGCGAACGCCGGGCAACGAAATCGAAGCCGTCACCCGGGCGCGTCGCTGATCAGGCGGTGTGGTCCACCGGGAGCTCGAGCGGGATGGTCGGGCAGTCTGCCCAGAGCCGCTCGAGCGAGTAGTACTGACGGTCCTCGTCGTGGAAGACGTGGACCACGATGTCGCCGACGTCGATGAGGACCCAGCGGCCCTCGCTCCGGCCTTCGCGGCGGAGGGTCTTGGCGCCGAGCTCGAGGAGGCGCTCCTCGACCGCATCGGCGATGGACTGCACGTTGCGCTCGTTCCGACCGGTTGCGAGCAGGAACACGTCCGTGAGCTGCAACGGCCCGGTCACATCGAGCGCGACGAGGTCCTCGGCCTGCTTGGCGTCCGCCGCGAGAGCGGCGGCCTGCACGAGTTCCAGTGCGCGAGTGGAGGCGGTCACGGATTCCTTCCGGTCGTCGACCCGGCAGGGAGCCGGATCGCTTGATGGGTCACGATCATAAGCCACCCCGCCGACGCACGGCCAGGCCGCGGCCGACGCAGGTGTCGGGATCGGTGGTTCGGGTCGGGGCGTCAGCCGCCGAAGGTGTGGGTCGTGACGAGCGCGACGATGATGACCGCGGCTGCGGCGACACCGACGGCGCCGACCGTGACACCGAGGATGAGCGGCGTGCGCGACTCCTTCGGCTTCGCGGCGGCGAGGACGACCTGGCGGGTCGAGGTGTGGCTGGACACCGCGCGGCTGGCGCGCACCGGGCTGGCGTCGGTCTCCGGCTGCTCGTCGTGCTGCTCGAGCAGGCGGTCGACCTCGGCGCCGTCGATCGGTCGGTGCGACCCCGTCGAGGACAACGACGCGGGCAGGTCGATGGACCCGGTGAGGATCACCTCGCCCGTCGCGTTCAGTGCTCCGGTCGGGTCGGCCAGGGCCGAGTTCGGCAAGATGATCGCGTTGGTGTCGGTGACCGCGATCCGGCGGGTGCCGGTCGAGTCGTCGTGCACCTCGGCGTCGTTCGAGCCGTGCGCCTGCTGCGACCAGTGCCCGACGGGCGGCTCGAAGGCCGTCGTCATCGGCTTCGGCTCGGCCGGCCGCTGGAAGGACGCGGGGACCTTCGGGGGCTCGGTCCGTGCGGGCTCCGGGATCGGCACCTCGTTGGTGTCGTCGTCGGTGTCGTCGTCCTCGGGGTCGAGCGACAGCGGGAACACCGCCGGGGTCGACGGCGCACCGTCGGGGATCCCCGGGAGCGACGTGGCCGAGGGGTGCTCGGGCGCAGCGGCGTCGACCGGTGCGTCTGGAGCGATCGCGTCGGTGCTGGTCTGACCGGTGCTGGTCTGGCCGGTGCTCGTCTGGTCGGTGCCCGTCTGGTCGCTGGGCGTCGCTGCGGGAGCCGCGTCGGCGGACCCGGACCCGGGCTGTGCGTCGGATGCGTCGTCGCCGTCGTCGGCGGGCGGCGACCAGGTCGACCGGTGGCGCCGGGGCTCCTCGGCGTGCGCAGCGGCTTCGTCGAGCGGTTCGAGCGCGTCGGGCGACCCGTCGGCCTCGGTGGCCTGGGCGACCGCTGCCTCGTCGAGCACCGTGGGGGTCTCGGAACCGGACGGCGCGTCCGCGGCGCGCGGCGCCGAGGTCGGCTCGATGGTGTCGACCGAGCCGAGGACGTCCTCGACGGTGCGGTCGGAGGACTGCGGCGTGGGGTTCTGCAGCGGGACCGGCAGGACCGCCTGGTTCTCGGCGGCGCGCTGCTGTCGGATCTGGCGGCGGGTCAGACCACCGCTGCCGGGCACGATCTCGGTCGCCGAGGCGGGCGGGAACGGCGACACCCCGGCCGCGGGGACGGAGGTCACCGGCACGGAGGGCGCCGAGGCCGGCGTGCCGGTCGGTGCCGACGTCGCCGTCGCGGCGGACGCCGGAGCGGAGGACTGGGCCGGACCGCCGGGAGCGGGTGCCACGTGCGAACCGGGCCGAGGACGGGGTTCCGTCGACTCGGTGGGTGCGGCGACGGTCGGCGGCGGCGTCGCGGGCTGCGAACCGGCTGCTGCGGCACGCTCCCGCTCGCGCGCCTGACGCCGCGACAGGGGCGGCTGCGCGTCGGACGAACTCATGCAACGCTCCGATACAGGTGGTGCTTGGAGATGTACTGGACGACCCCGTCGGGGACCAGGTACCAGACGGGGGAACCACGTCTCACCCGGTCGCGGCAGTCGGTCGACGAGATGGCCAGTGCGGGGACTTCGAGCAAGCTTACGTCTCGCTCGGGGAGTCCGCTGATGCTCAGGTCGTGTCCCGGACGCGTCACGGCGACGAAGTGCGCGAGGTCCCAGAGGCCATCATGGTCTTTCCAGTCGACAATCTGCTGAACGGCGTCTGCGCCCGAGATGAAGACGAGCTGCGCGTCGGGCCGCTGTTCGTGCAGGTCGCGGAGCGTGTCGACCGTGTACGTCGGGCCGGGGCGGTCGATGTCGACGCGGCTCACCGTGAACATCGGGTTGGACGCGGTCGCGATGACCGTCATCAGGTAGCGGTGCTCGGCATCCGTGACGCCGGACTTCATGTACGGCTGACCGGTGGGGACGAACACGACCTCGTCCAGGTCGAACGCCCGAGCGACCTCGGACGCCGCGACGAGGTGACCGTGGTGGATGGGGTCGAACGTGCCGCCCATCACCCCGATGCGCGGTCGTCCGGTGCTCTCGAGCATCGGGTGCAGATCAGCTCTTGGTGTGACCGAACTCGTCGACACCCGTCTCGTGGTGGCGGGTGGCCTCGAACTTCTGCGAGTGGCGGTAGGCCACGTCGCGGAAGCTCCAGGTGACGAAGCCCAGGAAGATGAAGAACAGCGCGCCGACCATCGGGAACACGAACGCCGGGGCCCCGGAGGCGTGCTCCGCAGCTTCTGCGAGGAAGGTCATCGTTCGGTGCTCCGTTCGGTCGGGGAAAGACGCCGTTCAGTCTAGCCGCGGATCTGGCCGTTCCCGCGCACGATCCACTTGGTGCTCGTGAGCTCCGGCAACCCCATCGGGCCACGCGCGTGCAGCTTCTGCGTCGAGATGCCCACCTCGGCGCCGAAGCCGAACTCCCCGCCGTCGGTGAAGCGCGTCGACGCGTTCACCATCACGACCGCCGAGTCGACCGTCGCCAGGAACCGCTCGGCCGTGTCGACGTCGTTCGTGACGATCGACTCGGTGTGGTGGGTGGACCAGCGCGCGATGTGCGCCATCGCGGCGTCGACGTCCGACACGACGCGGATCGACAGGTCGAGGTCCATCGACTCGGTCGCCCAGTCCTCGTCGGTGGCGCGCAGCACGCCCGGCACGATCGCCCGCGTGGCGTCGTCGCCGCGCAGCGTGACGCCGGAGGCGCGGAGCCGGTCCGCGAGCACGGGCAGCAGCCGCTCGGCCGCCTGCTCGTGCACGAGCAGGGTCTCGAGGGCGTTGCAGACGCTCGGCCGCTGCACCTTGCTGTTCAGGACGATGTCGACGGCGCGCTGCTCGGGGGCCGACGCGTCGAGGAACACGTGCACCACGCCGGCACCGGTCTCGATCACGGGGACCTGCGACTCGGTGACGACGGTCTGGATGAGCGAGGCGCTGCCGCGCGGGATGAGCACGTCGACCAGGCCGCGGGCGCGCATGAGCTCGGTGGCGCCGGCACGGCCGAACTCGTCGATGGTCTGCACGAGCTCGCGCGGCAGACCGACCGACTCGACGGCGTCCTGGATGCGGGCCACGAGCACGGCGTTCGTCCGCTGGGCGGCGGATCCCCCACGGAGCACGACCGCGTTGCCCGACTTCAGCGCGAGCGAGGCGATGTCGACCGTGACGTTCGGTCGTGCCTCGTAGATGGCGCCGACGACCCCGAACGGCACCCGCACCTGCGTGAGCTGCAGGCCGTTCGGCAGGAGCGAGCCCCGCAGGTGCTCCCCCACCGGGTCCTGCAGGCCGACGACGTCCTCGACCGCGGCGGCCAGTGCCTCGATGCGTGCGGGGTCGAGCCGGAGGCGGTCGACGAGACCGGAGGACAGGCCGATCTCCTCGCCCGCGACCAGGTCACCGTGGTTCGCGGCGACGATCTCGTCGGTGGCTGCGCGGACCCCGGCGGCGATCGCCACCAGGGCGGCGTCCTTGACCGCCGTCGTCGCGGTCGCCAGCGCCGACGAGGCGGTGCGGGCCGCCACGAGCGTGTCGGTCAGGGTCGGGGCGGGCGCGATCGACGACATGGACCGATTCTAGGTCCGACGCGAGCCCGTGTGACGGACGGGGCCAGCGCCTCCCGTCAGCCGTCGACGACCCGTGTCAGGGACGCGGCGCGGCGTGGAACCAGGTGCCGACGTGCTCGCCCGACAGGGCGCGGTCGACGAGGGCCGTGGCGGTCACCAGGACCGACGTGCCCGCCTCGGCCGCGAGCCGTGCAGCCGCGACCTTGGTGCCTGCTCCCCCGGTCCCCACGCCGGACTTGCCGACGGAGCCGAAGGTGACGCCGGCGAGCTCGTCGCCGAACGGTACCTCGTCGATGCGCTCGGCGCCGGGCTGCTCCGGCGGCTTCGTGTACAGGGCCTCGACGTCCGACAGCAGCACCAGGGCGTCGGCACCGAGCAGCCGAGCCACCAGGGCAGCGAGCCGGTCGTTGTCACCGAAGCGGATCTCGTGCGTGGCGACCGTGTCGTTCTCGTTCACGATCGGCAGCACCCGCAGGGCGAGCAGCCGGTCGATGGCGCGCTGCGCGTTGACCCGGTGCGTGGGGTTCTGCAGGTCGCCGGCGGTCAGCAGGATCTGCGCCGCGACGACCCGGTGCCGGTCGAGTTCCTTCTGGTACCGGAACATCAGGACGTTCTGGCCGGTGGCCGCCGCGGCCTGCTGCGTGGCGAGGTCGTCGGGACGGCCCTCGAGCCCGAGGAACGGGAACCCGGTCGCGATCGCACCGGACGACACGAGCACGACCTCGGTGCCACGGCCGTACGCGCTGGCCAGGGCGTCCACCAGTGGACCGATCTGGCCGGCGGCGTCACCGCTGACCGAGGACGAGCCGACCTTGACCACGATCCGCCGCGCACGCGGGATGTCCTCTCGCCGGGTGACGGGTCCGAGGTCGGTGCGGGCGGTCGTGTCGGTCATGCCGCGGTCAGTCCTTCTGGTCGCTGGTCTCGAAGTCACCGGTCTCGACGCCGGTCTCGACTCCGGCCTCGGGGTCGCCGGTCTCGAGGTCGTCGCTGGTGACGACCTCGTCGTTCACCCAGAGGCCGGAGACACGCTCCTGTTCGAGCTCGGCACGGGCAGCGGCCTTGGCGTCCATCCGCTCGAAGTACTCCTCGCGACGCTCGTTGCGGGTCGGACGCGAGGTCGCACCGATGCGGGCGTCGGTCCCGCGCGCGCTCGTGATGAGCTCCGCGGTGGACGTGAGCGTCGGCTCCCAGTCGAAGACCATGCCGCCGTCGCCACCGATCACGACGGTCGAACCGGCGACCGCGCCGGCCTTGAACAAGCCGTCCTCGACGCCGAGCTTCGCGAGCCGGTCGGCCAGGAAGCCGATCGCCTCTTCGTTGGTGAAGTCGGTCTGCTGGATCCAGCGCTCCGGCTTCGCGCCGCGGACGCGGAAGAAGCGGTGCTCCTCGCCGCCCTCGGCACGGACCGTGAAGCCCTGGTCGTTGACGGCACGGGGGCGGATGACGATGCGCTCGACGACGGGCTCGGCCGCGCGCTTGGCACGACCCTGCTCGACGACCTCGGCCAACGCGAAGGTCAGCTCACGCAGACCCTTGTGGGACGCCGTGGAGATCGGGAACACGCGGTAGCCGCGGCCCTCGAGCTCGGCGGTGACGAACTCGGCGAGCTCCGCGGCGTCCGGCACGTCGATCTTGTTGAGCGCGATGAGCTGCGGACGCTCGAGCAGCGGCACCTGGCCCTCGGGGACCGGGTAGCGCTCGAGCTCGCCGAGGATGACGTCGAGGTCGCTGATCGGGTCGCGGCCCGGGTCCATCGTCGCGCAGTCGATGACGTGCAGCAGGGCTTCGCAGCGCTCGACGTGGCGCAGGAACTCGAGGCCGAGGCCCTTGCCCTCGGACGCGCCCTCGATCAGCCCGGGGACGTCCGCGACCGTGAAGCGGCTCTCGCCCGACTCGACGACACCGAGGTTCGGGGTGAGCGTGGTGAAGGGGTAGTCGGCGATCTTCGGCTTCGCGGCCGAGATCGCGGCGATGAGCGAGGACTTGCCGGCGCTCGGGAACCCGACGAGGGCGACGTCGGCGATGGTCTTCAGCTCGAGGCTGATGTCACCCGCCCAGCCCTCGGTGCCGAGGAGCGCGAAGCCGGGGGCCTTGCGCTTGGTGGTGGAGAGCGCCGCGTTGCCGAGGCCGCCCTGTCCACCGGGGGCCACGACGACGCGCATGCCGGGCTCGGTCAGGTCGGCGATGACCTCGCCGGCCTCGTCGTACACGACGGTGCCGATCGGGAGCGGGAGCTCCTGGACCTCGCCGCTGACGCCGCTGCGGTGGTCGCCCATGCCCGGCTGCCCGTTCTTGGACGAACGGTGCGGGGAGCGGTGGTAGCCGAGCAGCGTGGTGACCTGCGGGTCGGCCACGAGCACGATGTCGCCGCCGTCACCGCCGTTGCCGCCGTCGGGCCCGGCGAGGGGCTTGAACTTCTCACGGCGGACCGAGACGCAACCGTTGCCGCCCTTCCCCGCGCTGAGGTGCAGGGTCACGCGGTCGACGAAGGTCGCCATGGTTCCACTCCTGGAAGATCGTTGCGCCGACGGGGTGCGTCAGCGCGTTGTGCCGACGTGATCCGTCGGCGCGTTGTGCCGACGTGATCCGTCGACGGGAAAAGCGAAGGAGGGGCGGGCACTCGGCCCGCCCCTCCCGCTGAAGCTGATCGTCGCGACTACGCGTTGACGATGTTGATGACCTTGCGGCCACCCTTGGTGCCGAACTCGACCGAACCGGCCGAGAGGGCGAACAGCGTGTCGTCGCCACCGCGGCCGACGTTGGCGCCCGGGTGGAAGTGGGTGCCACGCTGGCGGATGATGATCTCACCGGCGTTGACGACCTCGCCACCGAAGCGCTTCACGCCGAGGCGCTGAGCGTTCGAGTCACGACCGTTGCGAGTGGAACTCGCACCCTTCTTGTGTGCCATGAGCTGACTCCCTTACGCGATCTTGGTGATCTTGACGCGGGTCAGTTCAGCGCGGAAACCCTGGCGCTTCTTGTACCCGGTCTTGTTCTTGAACTTCTGGATGATGACCTTCGGACCGCGCAGGTCGTCGAGCACCTCGGCGGTGACGGTCACGTTGACGAGCTCGGAAGCCGCCGACGTGATCTTGTCACCGTCCACGAGGAGCACGGGGGCGAGGTCGATGTTGCCCTTGTCGTCCGCCTTGACACGGTCGACGGTCAGGATGGTGCCGACCTCGACCTTTTCCTGACGGCCGCCGGCGCGCACTACTGCGTAAACCACGTGGAAATCCTTACGTAACTCTGCTTGAGGGAAGTCTCGGGTGCCCACTTCTGCACGAGCGGCTCCCGGAAGGCCGGGCCCGATCGGCGACGCAGGCAGAACGGCCCGCTGACACCAGGGATCGAGAATACTCGATCCCCATGGGTCCGGTCAAACGGCGACACACGTACGATTGCACGGTGACCGTGTTGATCGACCCACCGACGTGGCCCGCTCACGACACTCTGTGGTCGCACCTCGTCAGTGATGAATCCTACGCGGAACTCCACGCGTTCGCTGCACGCGCCGGTGTGCCGCGTCGTGCGTTCGACCACGACCACTACGACGTGCCGCTCGCGAAGTACGACGAACTGGTCGCCGCGGGGGCCTCTGCGGTGTCCGGCCGGGAGCTCGTGCTGCGGCTCATCCGCAGCGGCCTGCGCGTGGCGCAGCGCGACAAGCGCGCCCACTGACGCGCCGCGCGCGCGGCACGCACGGTGCGAGGTTCCCGACTCGGTGCGGGGCACGCCGGCTCGCACGATGTCCGGAACCTCGCACGGTGCGGACGGGAGGCCCGGCGCACGCCCGCCACGCCCGTCCTGTCGCACGGTGCGGGGCCGCGTCTCGGGCAAGCGCACGGTGCGAGGTTGCTCACAGCGTGCGGGGTCGGCAGCACGGTGCGTCGCCAGAGGCTCGCACCGTGCCGCGGCCGCTGCACCGCCCCGAGAACCTCGCACGGTGCAGCGACAGGCGGATGCCGCACCGCGCATGACCTCGCAGGACCGCGGTCGCGGGTCGCGCACGTGCGCACCGTTCGAGGTTGACCACATGGTGCGAGGCACGAAGGCCGCACCATGTGGTCAACCTCGCACCGTGCAGCGCCCGCACGATCACACGCCCGCAGGCGCGACGACGCGAGGTCAGCGCGGCGCTGGACCACCCCAGGGGGCTGCCGGCGGCTGCTGCTGGTCCGGACGGGGCTGTACGCCGTACTGGCCGCCGTACTGCCCGTGGGGGTCCGGCTGGACCAGACCCTGTCCGTACGGGCCCTGCTGCGGCTGCTGCGGCCCCGGCTGCACGGTCGCGGGCGGGACGGCGTCGGCGGGCCGCACCGTCGCCGGCAGGCCGGACGTCGGCGCGGCGCCACGGTTCCGTCGCGGGCGCCCGAGCCACAGCCACGCCGCGGTCGCGCTCGCCAGGAGCATCACCGTGAACGGCACGCCGTTGCGGAGCGGGTTCGTGACGACGTCGATGACCAGGCGCGACCCTCCCGAGGTGATCGCACCGAACGCGCCCGTGAAGACACCGACGAGCGCGAGGGCGATCGTCCCGGCAGCCCCGGCGAGCACGGCACGGAGCAGCACGGTCGGCAGCGGACTGCGGCGGGCGATCGGCGTCAGGAACGCCAGCGCCAGGAACGCCCCCGCGTAGAACGGGAACGGCGCCAGGAACACCGAGGCGATGAAGCTGCCGACCAGGCTGGCCCCCGCGCCGTAGTGCGCGAACGGACTGACGACGAGCGACGTCCCGATGAGCCCGACGATGCCGGACACGAACTCGACCAGCACGAGGGACACCACGGCGATGAGCGCCCCGGCGGTGTTGTTCACCGAGGCGCCGGGCGCGAAGGCCCGACGCGGATCGGCCGGCGCACGGGGCGGTCGCGGCGGGGCGTAGGGCACCCCGGCGGCGGGCTGGACGCCGTGCGGCGGCTGCCCACCAGGCTGCGGCTGCCCAACAGGCTGCCCACCGTACGGCGGGGCGGAACCGCCGGCTCCCCCGGGGCCGGGCGGTGCGGGCTGCTGCCAGCCCGCACCGTAGTACCCACGATCCTGCTGCGGGTCACCGGGGTTCGTCACGCTCAGTTCCCCAGGATGACGGAGCCGTCGGTGTCCTCGCCGGATGCACCCTCGGTCGTGGCCGGCGCACTGATGCTCGGCGACGACACCCGGCGGGACCGCGAACGACCCTGACCCGGCTGCTTCGGCTCCGGCAGCGCCTGGAGCACGGAGTCCAACAGCGACTCGGCGTCCGGGGCGACCTGCCGCGGCTCGCGCTTCGGGGCGGCGTTGAGCGGGATGTCCAGGATCGCGACCGTGTTCTCGGTCGGGGTCACCGTCGCGCTGGAGCTGACCCGACGGCGGGCCGGGGCCTTGGCCTTCGGCTCGGCGGCAGGAGCAGCAGCCTCGGCGACCGCCTGCTTCGGGGCAGCCTGCTTCGGCTGGTCGCGCTTCGGCTCGGCCTGCTTCGGCTCGACAGCCGTCTCCGCCTCGACTGCGACGGGCGCCGACTCGGTGACCTCGGTGGCCTCGGTCGCGGCAGCGTTCGCCTGCTCGCCGCTCCGTCCACCCCGGCCGCCACGGCGCCGACGCTTCGACCCGGTGGGCTGTTCGCCCGCTCCGGAGTCGTCGGACGCGGACGTCGCTGCGGGCACGTCGGCCGAAGCCGGTGCCTCCGCCGAGGTCGGCGATGCCGGTGAGTCCTCGTGCGGGATCGTCGAGGCGGCGATCCGCGACAGCGCGCTCTTCACGTCGTCGGTGATCTGGTGCGCCTGGCTCGACTGCCCGTTCGACGAACCGGAACCCGAGCCACCGCCGGAGTTGCCCCCGCCGTTGCCGTGCCCGTTGCCACCGTTGCCGTTGCCACCGTTGCCGTTGTTGCCGGCACCACTGCGCCCCTTGCGACGCCCCTTGCTCGGGCCCGGGTCGGCGTTGTTGTCGTTGACCTTCGCGTTGACCTCGTCGAGCGACTCGCGCAGGCCGACGCCGATCTTCTTGCGGGTCATCTGCACGAGGCCGAGCGAGGTGACCTCGGCGACCTGGTGCTTCGTGCGGTCGCGGCTCAGGCACTCGATCAGGCGACGGAGCACGAGGTCGCGGTTCTCCTCGAGCACCATGTCGATGAAGTCGACGACGATGATGCCGCCGATGTCGCGCAGGCGGAGCTGGCGGACGAGTTCCTCGGCGGCCTCGAGGTTGTTCTTCGTGACCGTCTCCTCGAGGTTGCCCCCGGAGCCGACGAACTTGCCCGTGTTGACGTCGACGACCGTCATGGCCTCGGTGCGGTCGATGACGAGCGAACCACCGGAGGGCAGCCAGACCTTGCGGTCGAGCGCCTTGTCGATCTGCTCGTTCAGGCGGTACTCCTCGAAGGAGTCCGGGCCCTCGTAGCGGACGACGCGGTCCTTCAGGTCGGGCGCGACGGCCGACAGGTACTCGTCGATGGTGCCGCCGGCGGCCTCGCCGTCGATGATGAGCTTCGTGAAGTCCTCGTTGAAGACGTCACGCACGATCTTGACGAGCAGGTCCGGTTCCGAGTGCAGCATCACCGGGGCCTGGCCACCGGCGACCTTCTTCTGGATGGCCTCCCACTGGCTGGTGAGGCGCTGCACGTCGCGGGTGAGCTGTTCCTCGGTCGCACCTTCGGCAGCGGTGCGCACGATGACGCCCGCGTGCTCCGGCAGGACCTCCTTCAGGATCTTCTTCAGGCGCGCACGCTCGGTGTCGGGCAGCTTGCGCGAGATCCCGTTCATCGAGCCGTTCGGCACGTAGACCAGGTAGCGACCGGGCAGCGAGACCTGGCTGGTCAGGCGGGCACCCTTGTGGCCGACGGGGTCCTTCGTGACCTGCACCAGGACCTTGTCGCCCGGCTTGAGCGCGGCCTCGATGCGACGGCCGTGGCTGGTGTCGACCGAGTTCCAGTCGACCTCGCCGGCGTACAGCACGGCGTTGCGGCCGCGGCCGATGTCGACGAAGGCGGCCTCCATCGAGGGCAGGACGTTCTGCACCTTGCCGAGGTAGACGTTGCCGATCAGCGACACGTTCTCGGACTTGGTGATGTAGTGCTCGGCGAGGATGCCGTCCTCGAGCACGCCGATCTCGATGGTCGACGAGCTGGAGCGCACGATCATCTGGCGGTCGACGCTCTCGCGGCGGGCGAGGAACTCATCCTCGCTCACGACCTGGCGGCGTCGTCCGGCGTCACGGCCGTCGCGGCGACGCTGCTTCTTCGCCTCGAGCCGGGTCGAGCCCTTGATGCGCTGCGGCTCGGTGATGAGCTCGGGCTCGCGGCGGCGGGGCTCCTGGTGGTCGCGCGGCTCGCGCGGCGCACGGGCTTCGCGGTCGGCGCTGCTCCCCCGACGACGCGAGCGCCGACGAGATCCGCCCTGCTCCTCGCGGTCCTCGGAGTCGTACCGGTCATCGCGGTCGAACCGGTCCTCGCGCTCGGAGCGGTCGGAGCGCTCGTAGCGGTCGTCTCGGTCGTCCTCGTCGCGCTCGTACCGCGCGGCACGGCGCGGCAGCTCCGGCAGGACGGGGGCGTGGAAGATCAGGCTGAGCGTGCTCGTCGCCTTCGGGACGAACGGCTCGGCTGGGGCGGCGGGTTCGCTCGCCTCGGCCGTCGGCTCGGTCCCGGTCGGACGGGAGGCACCACTCGGCTCCGCCACGTCGGCTGCGGGCTCGGTCGGCTCGGCCTCGACCACCGGCAGGTCGCCGGTCAGCGTGCTCACGTCGTCCGGCTCGGCGCTCTGCGCGGAGACGGCCTCGACCGCGACGGACACGGCTTCTGCCGGTGCCCCGTCCGTCAGTGCGAGGGGCTCGTCGACGGCCGGCACCTGCACGGCGTCGGCCGCGACCTGCTGGCCGGACGACCGGGCGCGGCGTCCGCCGAACAGGCGGGTCCGACGCTTCGGGGCGTTCTCGTCGTTGGTCGTGTTGTCGTTGTTCTGCTCCACCATGGACTGGCGCACTCCTCGGCCCCACTCGCACCCTTGTCAGGCGGCGGGAATTCTTTGGTTGTGGCGGTGGCGTCGACGCCCCGCGCTCGCTGTCTTCGTGATCGGTCTGCGTCAACTTCTCGTTGCGTCCGCTGCCGTTCCGGTCCGGGCACCCGGCCCGGGTCGGCTCGGCGTCGGAGTGACGCTGTCCCGACCACGGTGCGCTCTCACCGCACCTGATCGTCCGGACACTGCCCCGTGGGGCACTGCCCGGAAAGCTCTCTTCGGTCTGCAGTTGCCCACACGACCTCCGGCCAGTATCGCACGCCGCTCCCGGAAAGGACCGGAAGCCGCATGCGATGATGACGGCGTGAGCACGTCAGCGCCTGCCCCCCGTCGTCCGATCGTGATGGCCGTCTTCCTCTTGATCACCGGGTTCGTCGGCCTGTACGGGTCCTTCTCCCTGGTGCTCGACGAGTTCAAGAAGTACGCCGACCCCGACACGGTGCTCTCCTGCGACGTGAACCCGTTCATCAGCTGCTCGGACGTGATGGCGAGCTGGCAGGGTCACCTGTTCGGGTTCCCGAACCCACTGCTCGGAGTGATGGGCTTCGTCGCGCCGATCGCCGTCGCGGTGATGATGCTCGCGGGCTTCCGCAACGGTTCACGGTGGTTCTGGATCGCGTTCAACGCCGGCGTGTTCCTGGCGTGGGTCTTCGTGACGTGGCTCTTCACCCAGACCGTCTGGTTCATCGGCGCGCTGTGCCCGTGGTGCATGCTCGTGTGGTCGATGACGATCCCGATGTTCTGGGTGTTCACGATCTGGAACGCCGCGCAGGGCCGCTTCGGTGCTCGCACGCAGCGGGTCGGCCGGGCACTGCTCCCGTTCTGCTGGGCGTTCCCGCTGGCGAACTACCTGTTCATCATCGTGACGATCATCATCAAGTTCCCGACCATCCTGACGGTCTTCTGATCTGCTGCTGGGCGTCCCCGATGCGGTGTCCATGACGCATCGATGACGTGTCACCGAACTCCTGGGGGCTTCACAGGCAGGACGCCCGATCGACCTCTGTGCAGCACCTACGCTCGATCTCGATGAGCGAGAACGAGAGCAAGAAGGTCCGTCGTGACGCCGCCCGAGAGCGCGCTCGCGAAGCCCGGGTGCAGGAACAGGCGCGACGTCGCCGCAACAAGACGCTCGGGATCAGCGGCATCATCGTCGGCAGCCTGGCGGTCGTCGCCGTGGTCGTCCTGGTGATCGCGAACTCGGTGCAACCCGCTGGGCCCGGACCGCGCAACATGGCGAGCGACGGCATCCTGTTCACCGGCCAGAGCGGCGAGATCGTGCCCGTCGAGACGAAGGCCACGCCCGACGGCGGGACCCCGACGGCGACGAAGCAGGACGACTCGGTGGCGAACATCACCGTGTACTCGGACTACATGTGCCCGTACTGCAACCAGTTCGAGACGGCGCAGATGGACCAGGTCGAACAGTGGGTGAAGGCCGGCTCTGCGACGCTCGAACTGCACCCGTTCAACCTGCTCGACCGGGTGTCGCTCGGGTCGAAGTACTCCACGCGCTCCGCCGCCGCGGCCGCCTGCGTCGCAGACTACGACCCGGATGCGTTCCTGGCGTACAACACGTCGCTCTACGAGAACCAGCCGTCCGAGAGCACCAAGGGCCTGACGAACGACGAGCTCGCTTCCCTGGCGAAGGACGCCGGCGCGACGAACAGCAAGGTCGCCTCGTGCATCACCGGGCAGCACTTCGCCGGGTGGGTCGCCGACGCCACGAACCGGGTGATGAACGACCCGATCCCGAACTCGTCGCTCGACAAGGTGACGAGCACCCCGACCATCATCGTCAACGGCAAGCAGTTCACCGGCTCCCTGACCGACACCGACGCCTTCGCGTCCTTCGTCGAGCAGAACGGCGGCGCCGCGTAGGCACGAGGCAGCGCGACGACGAAGGCCCCCGCTTCCGGATGGAAGCGGGGGCCTTCGCTCGTGCGGGTGGTGCTACTTCGCCGCGGCGTCGATCGCGGTGATGACCGTGCTGAGGTCGTCGAGGCGCTTGCCGTTGACGACCACGGTCGGCGTGCCGAAGCCCTGCGTGCCCTGCAGTGCCTCGTCCGCGGTGACGAGCTTGGTGGACTTCGTCACCCAGCCCTTGAACTGCTCGGTCGACAGGCACTCGGAGACGTTCGACCCGGTCGCGCCGCCGGCTTTCACGAGCTTCGCGATCTCGGCGTTCGTCAGGCCGGAGGTGCCCTCGGTGGGCTGGTTGTCGAAGAACTGCGTCTGGACGTCCAGGAACTTGTCCGGCGCGTAGTTCGCGACGCACATCGCGGCGTTCGCGGCCCGGCTGGCGTAGCGCGAGCTCTGGTAGCTGCGGTCGAGGATCGACACCGGCTGGATGGCCAGCGTCGCGTCGCCGGACTTCACCTTGTCCAGGATCTGGTCGGCGTAGGCGGCCTCGAACTGCTTGCAGACCGGGCAGGCCCAGTCGACGTACTCGGTGACCGCGACCGCACCGTCGGTGTTCGACGTCGGGACTGCCGACGGGGTGCCCTTCGCGGTGACGGCCTTGGTGGTCACCGGGGTGACCTCGCCGCCCTCGCCGGTGAACTGGATCGCGCCGGTGGCCATGTTCTTCGGCCCGGCAGCGGACACGGCGGGTGCGTTGTTCACGTTCACCACGACGAGCGTGATGATCGCGGCGATCGCGATGATGCCCAGGCCGATACCGCCCTGCAGGAACCACTTGTTGCGGCGCTTGCGACGCTTCTCGGCATCGGCGCGCTGGCGCGAGACCTCACGCGCGTGCTGGCGACGCTCGTTCTTGGTGGGTCGGTCGTTGTTCGTCACGAGTCGTTCCCCCGGCGTCTCAGGCGAACCAGAGCGCGAGCTCGCGCGCCGACGACTCGGTGCTGTCCGACCCGTGCACCAGGTTCTGCTGCACCTTGAGGCCCCAGTCGCGACCGAGGTCGCCGCGGATGGTGCCGGGCGCGGCGCTGGTGGGGTCGGTGGTGCCGGCGAGCGACCGGAAGCCGGCGATCACGCCGTTGCCGGCGACGCGCACGGCGACGACCGGACCGGACTGCATGAACTCGACGAGCGGCTCGAAGAACGGCTTGCCCTGGTGCTCCTCGTAGTGCGCGTCCAACAGGTCGCGCGGCGCGGTGAGCATCTTCAGGTCGATGATCTCGTAGCCCTTCGACTCGATGCGGCGGAGGATCTCACCGGTGAGCTGGCGGGCGACGCCGTCGGGCTTGACGAGGACGAGGGTCTCTTCGAGGTCGGACACGCAGTACTCCTAGTGTGTTCGCGGGATCGGAGGGGTGGTCAGTCCTCGCCCATGGCGGCCCGGCGCGCAGCGTTCTGGCGGTCGAGCTGACCGCCCTTGACGAAGCAGAAGACCCACAGCGCCAGGAACACCACGGCGACCGCGAACATGAACGGTTCGATGAACCCGGTGGCGAGGATGGCCGCCTGCAGCAGCCACCCGAACCCTACACCGGCGGGGTTGCCGGTCAGGCGTGAGGCCAGCGCCAGCACGACCATCGCACCGATGCCGCCGCCGAACGCCAGGGCCGGCGGCAGGGTCCCCTTGCCGAACACGACGAGCATCGGGAAGAAGAACATGATCGCCTCGAGCACGAGCGCGATCGACAGCAGGCTCTCCTGCGCCCCGCGGTCGCGTCGCGGCTTCCGGGTGCGCGGTGCGCGCCCTGGCCGGGAGGCCCGTGGTGCGTTCGTCACTTCGTCTCGCCTTCCCGGTGGACCAGGTCCATGACCGCACCCACCATCACGATGGAGCCCGCGACGAGCACGAGGGCGTCCTCGGCGTCCGCCTCGTCCGCCAGGTCGCGTGCCTGCTGGAGCGCGGCGGCGAGCGACGGTTCGACGACGACACGGTCCGCGCCGACCTCGTCCACGACGACCTTCGCGAAGGCGTCCGCGTCGAGGGCACGCTCCCCCGGGGGCTGCGTGACGACGAAGGTCTCGACGGTGCCCTTCAGCGCGCGGACGAACCCGCGGGCGTCCTTGTCGCCGAGGATCCCGACGACGCCGACGACGTGCTCGGACGGGAAGGCCACCGGCAGGGCCTCGGCCAGGGCCTTGGCACCGTGCGGGTTGTGCGCCGCGTCGACCACGACGGTCGGGTCGGTGGCGATCGGCTGGAGGCGACCCGGGCTGGTGGCACCGGCGAGGCCCTCGGACAGGACGTCCTCGTCGAGCGCCTGGGTGCCCCGACCGAGGAACGACTCGACCGCGGCGATCGCGACGGCCGCGTTGTGCGCCTGGTGCCGCCCGAACAGCGGCAGGAACAGGTCGTCGTAGCGGCCGGCGATCCCCTGCACGGTGATGAGCTGACCGCCCACCGCCGGCGTGACGTCGACGACGCTGAAACCGGTGCCCTCGACCGCGAGGGTCGACTCGGTGAGCTCGGCGGCACGCTCGAGTTCGACGAGGGCCTCGGGGACCTGCTCGCTCGACACCACGGCGGACGACGGCTTGATGATCCCGGACTTGGTCCGCGCGATCTCCGCAACGGTGCTGCCGAGCTGCTTCGCGTGGTCGATGGCGATCGGCGTGAACACCGCGACCTGGCTCTGCACGACGTTGGTGGAGTCCCACTCGCCGCCCATGCCGACCTCGATCACGGCGACGTCGACCGGCGCCTCGGCGAAGCACGCCAGGGCCAGGACGGTCAGTGCCTCGAAGAAGGTGAGCGGGAGCTCGCCCTTGGCGGTGAGCTCCTGGTCGGTCAGTTCGAGGACCGGGGCGATGTCGTCCCAGTTCTCGACGAGCCGGCTCGGCTCGATCGGCTGCCCGTCGATGACGATGCGCTCCCGGATCGACACCAGGTGCGGGCTCGTCATCAGGCCGGTGCGCAGACCGTGGGCGCGGACGATGCTCTCGGTCGTGCGCGCGGTGGACGTCTTGCCGTTCGTGCCGGTGATGTGGATCACCGGGTACGCCAGGTGCGGGTCGCCGAGCAGCTCGACGGCGCGACGGGTCGCGGTCAGGCGGTGCTCGGGCGACTGCTCACCGATCCGGGCGTACAGGGCGGCCTCGACGCGCTTGACCTCGTCGTCGTCACCGCCGTACGGCACGGCCTCGACCGGAGCGTCACCGGACGGCCCCACCGGGATCCGGATGCCGTCCTCGTCGTGCTGGTCGTGCTGGTCGTGCTCGTCGTACTGGTCGTCGTCGCTCATGCGCGTGACACCTCCACGGTCACCTTCGCGCCGTCACCGACATCGGTGGTGGCGCCTGCCCCGAGGGGCACGATCTCGACGCTCGTCGCCAGGGTCTCCCCGGCGATGAGCTGCTGGTGGGTGCGCACCGACGCGTCGGCGGCCTCGTCGACCCCGAGGGTCAGGACGATGCGGTCGCTGACGTCCAGGTCGGCGTCGCGTCGGGCCTGCTGGACGGCACGGACGACGTCGCGGGCGAGCCCCTCGGCCTCGAGCTCGGGCGTGGTCACGGTGTCGAGCACCACGAAGCCGCCCTCGTCGAGGAACGCCACGGCGACCGACGGGTCGGCGACGGTGAGGTCGAGCGTGTACTCGCCCTCGACCAGGTCGACACCGCCGACGGTCACGCCGGACTCGGTCGCGGTCCAGTCGCCCTTCTTCGCGGCCGGGATCACCTGCTGCACGGCCTTGCCGATGCGCGGGCCGGCGACGCGGGCGTTGACTGTGAGCTTCCGCTCGATGCCGTACTGCGCCAGGGACTCCTCGGCCTGGGCCTCGAGCACGACCCGCTTGACGTTCAGCTCGTCGCGCAGGATGTCGGCGAACGGTTCGACCGCCGCCGGGTCCGGCACCACGAGGGTGAGCGTGGCGAGCGGCAGCCGGACGCGCTTGCCGGTCGCCTTGCGGAGCGCGAGGCCCTTCGAGGCGACGTCGCGCACGCGGTCCATCGCCGCGACGAGGGCGTCGTCCGCGGGGAACTCGGCCGCGTCGGGGAAGTCCGTCAGGTGCACGCTCCGACCACCGGTCAGGCCCTTCCAGATCTCCTCGGTGACGAGGGGGGCGAGCGGGGCCGCGACGCGCGTCAGGGTCTCGAGCACCGTGTACAGGGTGTCGAACGCCGCACGGGCGTCGTCCCCTGCCGCGCCGTCGGCCCCGGTCCAGAACTTGTCGCGCGACCGGCGGACGTACCAGTTCGTCAGCACGTCGGCGAAGTCGCGGACGGCCTGGGCCGCGAGCGGGGTGTCGAGCGCGTCGAGGTGCTGCTGCACGTCGGACACGAGCACCCGGGTCTTCGCGAGCAGGTAGCGGTCGAGCACGTCGTTCGAGTCGGTCCGGCGCTGGGCCTGGTACCCGTCCGGCCCGGAGGCGTTCGCGTAGAGGGTGAAGAAGTAGTACGTCGACCACAGCGGGAGCATGAACTCACGGACGCCCTGGCGGATGCCCTCTTCGGTGACGACGAGGTTGCCGCCGCGGATCACCGACGAGGACATCAGGAACCAGCGCATGGCGTCGGCGCCGTCGCGGTCGAACACCTCGGAGACGTCCGGGTAGTTCCGCAGCGACTTCGACATCTTCTGACCGTCCGAGCCGAGGACGATGCCGTGGCTGATGACGTTCTTGAAGGCCGGTCGGTCGAACAGCGCGGTGGACAGCACGTGCATGACGTAGAACCAGCCGCGGGTCTGCCCGATGTACTCGACGATGAAGTCGGCCGGGTTGTGCGACTCGAACCACTCCCGGTTCTCGAACGGGTAGTGCACCTGGGCGTACGGCATCGACCCGGAGTCGAACCAGACGTCGAACACGTCGGTGATCCGGCGCATCGTCGAGTTCCCCGTGGGGTCGTCGGGGTTCGGGCGGGTCAGGTCGTCGATGAACGGGCGGTGCAGGTCGACCTCGCCGTCGGCGTTCACCGGCAGACGGCCGAAGTCGCGCTCGATGTCCTCGAGCGAGCCGTACACGTCGGTGCGCGGGTACTCGGGGTCGTCGGACTGCCACACCGGGATCGGCGTGCCGAAGTAACGGTTGCGCGACACCGACCAGTCGATGGCGTTGCCGACCCACTTGCCGAACTGGCCGTCCTTGACGTTCTCCGGCACCCAGTTGATGTCCTGGTTGAGCTCGCCCATGCGGTCGCGGAAGTCGGTGACCCGCACGAACCACGACGACACGGCCTTGTAGATGAGGGGCTTCCGGCACCGCCAGCAGTGCGGGTAGCTGTGCTCGTAGGACGCCTGGCGGAGCAGGCGACCGGCGTCGCGGACGGCCTTGGTCAGCGGCTTGTTCGCGTCGGACCAGAGCATGCCGGCGACCTCGCCGAACTGCGAGGTGAAGACCCCGCCCTCGTCGAGGGAGAGCACCACGGGGATGCCGGCGGCAGCACAGACCACCTGGTCGTCGGCACCGTAGGCAGGGGCCTGGTGCACGATGCCGGTGCCCTCGCCGGTCTCGACGTAGTCGGCGACCAGGATGCGCCAGGCGTGCTCCATGCCCTCGGCATCGGCGAGGAAGTCGAACAGGCGCTCGTACTCGACGCCGTCGAGCTCCGCACCCGCCAGGGTGCGGACGACCGCGGCAGCGGCGTCCTCGGCCGTCTCGTAGCCGAGGTCCTTCGCGTAGGCGGCCACGGTGTCCGAAGCCAGCAGGTAGTGGACGGAACCGGCGTCGGCGCCGTCAGCCGCGCCTCCCGGCCCCGCAGGGAGCACCATGTACGAGACCGCAGGCCCGACGGCCAGCGCGGCGTTCGTGGGCAGGGTCCAGGGGGTCGTCGTCCAGGCGAGCGCACGCACGCCGGCCAGCCCGAGCGACTCGGCGCGCGCACCCTGCAGCGGGAACGACACCGTGACGGACTGGTCCTGGCGCATCTTGTAGACGTCGTCGTCCATGCGCAGCTCGTGGTTCGACAGCGGCGTCTGGTCGTTCCAGCAGTACGGCAGGACCCGGAAGCCCTCGTACGCCAGGCCCTTGTCCCAGAGCTGCTTCCACGCCCACAGCACGCTCTCCATGAACGTGGTGTCGAGCGTCTTGTAGTCGTCCTCGAAGTCGACCCAGCGCGCCTGGCGGGTGACGTACTGCTGCCACTCGTCGGTGTACTGCAGCACGGACTTCTTGGCGGCGGCGTTGAACACGTCGACGCCCATCTCGTCGATCTCGTGCTTCTCGGTGATGCCGAGCTGGCGCATCGCCTCGAGCTCGGCGGGCAGCCCGTGGGTGTCCCAGCCGAAGCGGCGGTGCACCTGCTTGCCGCGCATGGTCTGGTAGCGCGGGAAGACGTCCTTCGCGTACCCGGTCAGCAGGTGACCGTAGTGCGGCAGGCCGTTCGCGAACGGCGGGCCGTCGTAGAAGGTCCACTCGTCGCAGCCCTGGCGCTGGTCGATGGACGCCTGGAACGTGCCGTCGCCCTTCCAGAAGGCGAGGATCCCCCGCTCGACGGCGGGGAAGGACGGCGAGGGGACGACGCCATCGGCATCGGCGTTCAACGGGTACGGCACCGGGACTCCTTGTGGGTTCGCTCGATCTCCACGAGGACGGAGCACGCTCCGCGGTACCACCTCGCTTGCCACGCCGTGCTGTCCGCACGTCACGACCGCTCGTGTTCGGGTTCGGTGCGGCCCGGTCCGCCCGGTTCTACTGACGAGCCGCTCGCGCGGACCGCGTTCTTCCGGGAGCTCCCCGGTGATGGCCGGATCGACGCTCGTGTGACACGAGTTTAGCGGACGGGAGCATGCTGGAGGGATGCCCGACGACTCTGCCTCCGGCGAACGCCCGGAGTCCTCCCTCACCGTCATCATCGCCTTCGGCGCGAACCTGCTCGTCGCGATCGCGAAGACCATCGCGTCGCTCATCTCGGGTTCGGCCTCGATGGTGGCCGAGGCAGCGCACTCGTGGGCGGACACCGGGAACGAGATCTTCCTGCTCGTCGCCGAACGACGGGGCGCGCGGAAGCGTGACACCGCACACCCGCTCGGGTACGGCCGCGAGACCTACATCTGGTCGATGTTCGCCGCGTTCGGGCTGTTCACCGCCGGCGCCATCGTGTCGATCTACCACGGCATCTCCGAGCTCGGCGAGACGGGTCCGGCCGAGGACGTCCTGCTCAACTACATCGTGCTCGCGCTGTCGTTCTGCCTCGAGGGCACGAGCTTCCTGCAGGCCTACCGCCAGGCGCACGGAGCGGCGACGAAGCGCAAGGTGCCGGTGCTGCGCCACGTGCTGCAGTCCTCGAACCCGACGCTGCGGGCCGTGTTCGCCGAGGACGCCGCTGCGCTCATCGGCCTCGTCGTCGCCTTCCTCGGGGTGTTCCTGCACCAGATCACCGGCCTGGCGATCTTCGACGCGATCGGTTCCATCGCGATCGGCGTGCTGCTCGGGGTCGTGGCGATCATCCTCATCGACCGCAACCGCCGCTTCCTGCTCGGCGAGAGCACGTCGCCCGAGCTCGAGAACGCCGTGCTCGTCGAGCTGCTCGGCCGCTCGCAGATCGAGCGCGTCACCTACCTGCACCTGGAGTTCGTCGGACCGTCGCGGGTGTACCTCGTCGCGGCCGTCGACCTGACGGGCAACGAGAACGAGGAGCACGTCGCGGTGCGGTTGCGCGACGTCGAGAAGTCGCTCGAGGACAGCCCCTACATCGAGGAGGCCGTGCTGACGCTGAGCTACCCGGGCGACGCCTCGCTGCGGCCGACGAGCGACGAGGTGCCCGAGGTCGTGCGCGACGGGACAGCCTCGGACGTGGCCGCCGGCGGCGCCGGGACGCTGCGCACCGACTGACGGAGGTCGCGCGCGCGAGACGACGGCGTCAGCGGGCGTCGAGGCCGGCGACCACCGGGGTCAGCGCCGCCGCGACGTACTCGACGAGCGGCCGACGAGCCACCCCGTCGGCGACCCACACCCCGAACGCCGCCGCCGCCGCCCCGAGCACAGCGCCAGAGACCGTCTGCGGCCAGAGCGCCCCCGGCTGGTCCCCCGTGCGCCCGGCCACGAAGGCCGCGACGGCCCCGTGCTGCGCCATCACCCGGACGGCGACCCCGGCGACGAGCTCGGAGCCGATGCCCATCACCTCGGCCTGCGCGACCGCCCACGGCACCCGCTCGGGGTCGTGGGCCCGGGCCGCGGCGAGCAGGGCCTGCTCCACCGCACGCACCGCACTGGGTTCGGTCGAGGCCGCCAGGTACCCGGGCAGCCCCGCGACCGCGGCGTCGAGCTCGAGCCACATCACGTCCGACTTCGCCGTGAAGTAGTTGAAGAACGTCGCGCGACTGACCCCCGCACGCACGGCGATCTGGTCGACCGTGGTGCGTGCGTACCCCTGCTCGAGGAACAGCTCGGCAGCGGCGTCCGCGAGGACCTCGGCGCTCGAGCGTCGGGGCCGGCCACCGCGGCGGATCGGTTCGTCCATGGGCCCCAGTAAACCGCTAGACTCGTCCAGCCATGATCTTGGACTCAGTACAGAAAACCGTCGCCGCCGTCGCGAGCGCCACCGCCGTCGTCCTCGTCCTCGCGGGCTGCAGCGGTGCGGGGACCAGTACCACGAACAGCAAGCCGGTCACCGGCGGGACCCTGACGTACGCCTCCGGCGACGCCGAGCCCACCTGCCTCGACCCGCACGTCGGCGGCAACTACCCGCAGGCGCTCCTGGCGACGCAGTACATCGAGGAGCTCGTCGGGCTCGAGGACGGCGAGCCGACCCCCGAGCTCGCGACGAAGTGGACCACGAGCGACGACGGCAAGACCCTCACCTTCACACTGCGCGACGACGTCACCTTCACCGACGGCACCCCGTTCGACGCCGCCGCCGTCGTGGCGAACATCGAGCACGTGCAGGACCCGGCCACCGCGTCGAGCACCGGCTACCTCGCGCTGCAGTCCATCACGAAGGCCACGGCCACCGATGACCACACCGTGACGCTCACCCTGAGCCGTCCGGACAGCGCGCTGCTCGAGTCCTTCTCGCAGCCGTGGGTCGGCATGGAGTCCCCGAAGGCGCTCGAACGCGAGCAGGCGACGAACTGCGAGTCGCCCGTCGGCACCGGCCCGTTCGAGGTCACCGGGTGGAAGCACGGCGACCGCGTCACCCTGACGAAGAACAGCGACTACTGGGGCACCACGAAGCCGCGCCTGTCCGGCATCACGTGGCGGTTCCTGCCCGACGCGACGTCGCGCTACGCGGCGCTGCAGTCCGGCCAGGTCGACGTCATCGACAACGCGCAGCCCGACCAGCTCAAGGCAGCGTCGGCGAAGGGCGCCATCCGCGACCTCGACGCCCCGCGCCCCGGTGCTTCGAACCGCCTCGAGCTGAACTCCGGCCACGGCGTGTTCCGTGACGAGGCCGTGCGGCAGGCGTTCATCGCTGGTGCCGAGATCGACCCCGGCCTGCAGTCGCTGTTCCTCGGCACCGCGAAGCGCTCGTACTCCGTGCTCTCGAGTGCCGAACCGCTGGCGTACTCGGAGAAGAGCCGGTTCGACTACTCCCCGACGAAGGCGAAGCAGCTGCTCGACGACGCCGGCTGGAAGGTCGGGTCGGACGGCATCCGCGTCAAGGACGGCCAGCAGCTCACCGTGACGTTCCCGGTGTCGACGAACCAGTCGGTGCCGGCCGAGCGCAGCCTGTTCCAGCAGATCCAGGCGTCCGAGAAGGCCGTCGGGTTCAAGGTCGTGCTCGACGAACTCGACCTCTCCAGCTGGTACGCGGCGCTGGCTGCGAACGAGTACGACGTGGTCAGCGCCCCGTACACGAAGGTCGGCCCCGACGTCCTGCGGATCCTGTACGACAGCGCGAGCATCGAGCCGGCACCGTCCGGGTACTTCGCGAACCTCGCGCAGCTCGACGACCCCGCGCTCGACACCCTGCTCGAGCAGGCGGCCCGCACCTCGGACGCCGACGAGCGCGCCGACCTGTACGAGCAGGCGCAGAAGACGATCCTGGCGAGCGACACCGTGCTGCCCCTCTACGACCAGCAGAACCACTTCCTGGTGCGCTCGGCCGTGCACGGCATCCAGACGACCTCGGTGTCCACACCCTGGTTCGGCACGGCCTGGATCGACCGCTGACGCGGATGCCCTGGGTGTGGTGGGCCGTCCGACGGCTCGCGGGCGGGATCGGCGTGCTCTGGGCCGTCGCGACGATCGTGTTCGTCGCGATCCGGCTCATCCCCGGCGACCCCGCACTCGCGATCCTCGGTGGTCCGGGCTCGCAGGCCTCCGCCGAGGCCGTCGCCCAGGTCCGGCACGAGTACGGCCTCGACCAACCGGTGCTCGTGCAGTACGCGGTGTTCCTCGGACGCCTCGCCACCCTGCAGCTCGGTGACTCGTACGCCTTCCGCACCCCGGTCGCGACGTTGCTCGGCCAGCAGCTGCCCGTCACGCTCACCCTGGCGGTGGCCGGCCTGGTCGTCGCCTGGGTCCTGGCGATCCTCGCGGCCTGGTGGTCGACGCAGCGCGGTCGGTTCGCGGCCGGGCTGACGAGCGCGCTGAGCGTCACCGCGAGCGTGATGCCGCACTTCTGGCTCGGCAGCGTGCTCATCGTGGTGTTCGCGAGCGCCCTCGGCTGGGTGCCCGCGGTCAGCGACGGAACCGTGCGCGGCTGGGTGCTCCCGGTGCTGACGGTGGCCGTCCCGGTCGCCGGGTACCTGGCCGAGACCGTCCGCGACGGGGTCGTCGATGCGCAACGGTCCGCCTTCGCCCTCGCCGCGCGGGGCCGTGGTGAGACCCGCCTCGGGCTCTTCGCCCGGCACCTGCTCCGCCACGCGGCGCTGCCCGGGATCGCCCTGTCCGCCTGGGCCTTCGGGTCCCTCGTGTCCGGCGCCGTCGTCGTCGAGTCCGTGTTCGCGCTGCCCGGCATCGGTCGCGCCCTGGTGACCGCGGTGACGCAGCGGGACATGCCGCTCGTCGCCGGCATCGCGCTGGTGTCCGCTGCCGCCTACGTCGTGGTGCTCGCGGTCGCCGACCTCGTCGAACGCGTCGTCGACCCGCGCACCGGTAACCCGCGCAGCAGAGGCCGGCGCACCGGAGGCCGGCGCACCGGCGCCCCGCGCACCGGCACCCCGCGAGCCGCGCGACGCCGTGGACCCGGCCCCGAGGCGGCGGCGCGGTGAGCGGCATCGCCGAGCCGAGCCTCCTGGCCGGTGAACCGGTCGACGGACGACCGGCAGCAGCACGTCGCCGGCGACGGGGCCTCGGCGTCCCCGGAGCCGTCGCGGGTGCCGTGGTCCTGCTCGCCGTCGTGGGGGCCGCCGGGCCGGCGCTGCTCGGCGGCGCGGACCCGCTCGCGGTGCACCCGTCCGAGGCGCTGCTCGCACCGAGCGGCGCCCACCCGTTCGGCACCGATGAATCCGGACGCGACGTCCTGGCCCGGGTCGTCGCCGGCACGCGGGCCTCGCTCGTCGTCGGTGTCGCCGCGACCCTGATCGGCGGCGGGACCGGCGTCGTCCTCGGGGTCGTCGCCGGACTGGGCGCCGGCGCCGGACGCATCGGCCGACTGCTCGACGCCGTGATCGGCCGCGTCACCGAGGTCGCCTTCGCCCTGCCGCTGCTGCTCGTCGCCCTGGTGGTCATCGCCGTCACCGGCCCGGGCCCGGTGCCCGCCGTGCTCGCCGTCGGCTTCGCCACCGCCCCCGGCTACGCCCGCATCGTCCGTGGTCTGGTCCGCGCTGCACGGTCGTCGCAGGTCGTCGAGACCGCCGTGCTGCTCGGCCGCTCCCCGGTCCGCATCGTGGTCCGGCACGTCCTGCCGACCGCACTCTGGCCCGTCGTCGCGGTCGCCACGCTCGGCGTCGGTCAGGCGATCGTCTGGGCCTCGGCGCTGAGCTACCTCGGCGTCGGCACACCGCCCCCGGCTCCGGAGTGGGGCGCGATGCTCGCCGACGGCCGGACCTACCTGCAGACCGCACCGTGGATGAGCACCTTCCCCGGGCTCGCCATCGTGGTGCTCGCGACCGCCGTCACCGTGCTCGGTCGCGCGATCCGCCGAACAGGAGTCGTCCGATGACCACCGTCCTCGAGGTCCAGGCGCTGCACGTCGCCATCGCGGGCACGCCGATCGTGCACGACGTCGCCCTGCGGGTCGACGCCGGCGAGTGCGTCGCCCTGGTCGGCGCGTCCGGCTCCGGCAAGACCGTCACCGCCCGCGCCGCGCTCGGCCTGTCCGCACCCGGCTCCGCCGTCCGCGCCGACGCCTTCACCGTCGCCGGCCTCGACGTCCGGGCGTTCTCCGACCGACGGTGGCGTCAGGTGCGCGGGTCGCGGGTCGGCTACGTCGGCCAGGAGGCCCTCGGCGCGTTGGACCCGCTGCGTCCGGTCGGGCGCGAGGTCGCCGACAGCCTCCGCCTGCACACCGAGATGGGTGCGGCCGAGCGCGTGGACGCCGTGCGCGATGCCCTGCGCGCAGTGGGCCTCGACCCGGACATCGCGACCGACGGTCGGCTCGCCGGCACGCTGTCTGGCGGGATGCGGCAGCGCGCCCTCATCGCGGCGGCCGCCATCGGGTCGCCAGCGCTCGTGGTCGCCGACGAGCCCACGACCGCACTGGACGCCGGGGTCGCGGTCACCGTGATGGAGCAGCTCCGGGCGGCGCAGCAGCGTGGGGCGGGACTGCTCGTCATCACGCACGACCTCGGGCTCGTCGCGGGGTGGGCCGACCGGGTGGCCGTCATGCACGAGGGCCGGATCGTCGAGCAGGGCCCGGTCGCCTCGGTGTTGCAGGATCCGCAGCACGCCGCGACGCAGGCCCTGGTGCGTGCTGCGCACGGTGCCGATCTGGTCGACCGGTGCGAGGTTGATGGCTCCGTGCAGGCCTCTGACGACGCACCGAGCGGGCAACCTCGCACCGAGCGCACGTCCACGCACCGTGCGCCGATCGGCGACCGCGGCACCCAGCGCGCAACCTCGCACGGTGCGAGGGGCGTGCTCGTCGCCGCGGGCCTCGCGCGCGACTACGAGGGCGTCTGCGCCGTCGACGACGTGTCGTTCGGGCTCGACCCTGGGCGGGTGCTCGGGGTGATCGGCGCCTCGGGGTCGGGCAAGACCACCCTGGCGCGGATGCTCCTCGGTCTCGAGACGCCCGACTCCGGCACGGTCTCGCTCGACGGAGCGCCCTGGGTACCACTCCCCGAACACGACCGACGACCCCGACGCCACCGCGTCGCGGCCGTCGTGCAGGACCCCGGCGCCACGTTCGACGAGCGGTGGTCGGTCGAGCGGGTCCTCGCCGACGCGTTCTCGCGGGGCGACGACCGCCGCGCCCGTGGCCCCCTCGCCGCCCGGGTGGACGCAGCCCTGCGACAGGTGGACCTCGACCCGGCGCTCCGGCCGCGGTCGCCGCTGACCCTCTCCGGCGGGCAACGACAACGCCTGGCGATCGCCCGGGCACTCGCCACCGACCCCGAGGTGATCGTCCTCGACGAGCCGGTCACCGCCCTCGACGCCACCGTGCAGGACGCCGTGCTGACCCTGCTCGAGCGGCTCCGCGACGACACCGGCGCGGCGATGGTGTTCGTCTCCCACGACCTGCGGGCCGTGCGCCGGATGGCCGACGACGTGCTGGTCGTGCACCGGGGCGCGGTCGTCGAGCACGGCCCCGCCGCGACGGTGTTCGCGCGCCCGGCGCACCCTGTGACCGCGCACCTGCTGCAGGCCGCCGAGCGGCTCGCCGCTGGCCCGAGTCTCGCGCAGGGCGACCAGCCTCGGGCCGCAGGCCGCGAGGCCGGTCGCTGACGCCGAGTCTCGTGGCCGGGGGCCACGTGCCCTGGACGTGACCGGAGGCCCGGCGCGCGTCCGTGGCGGACGTGCACCGGGCCTCCTGGCCGGGTCTGACCTGCGTCAGGAGTCCGCGGACTCCTTCTTCTGCGTGTCTCCCGAGATGATCGGGATCTCACTCGTCGCGAACTCCTTCGCCCAGTCGGACTGCGCGAACTCCGAGTTCGGGTCGTTGTAGTCGTCGATCACGCCGGCGACCTCGTCCTCGGAACCGACCGTCGGGCCGGAGCCCATGAGCGGGGTGGATGCGGTCTCCTTGGTGAAGTACACCGCGACGAGCCCGATGACGGCGGCCAGCATCAGGTAGAAGGCCGGGATGTCCTCGGCCCAGCCGTAGCCGGCGTCCTTCGCAGCGTTGATGAGCGCCGAGGTCGCGAGCGGGGTCGTGCCACCGAACAGCGACACCGAGACGTTGAACGCGATCGCGAGCGCGCCGTAGCGGATGATCGTCGGGAACAGCGCGGGCAACGTCGACGGCATGGTCGAGGTGAACGTGACGAGCACGACACCGAGGATGAGCAGGCCGGAGAAGACCCCGACCCCCGTGCCGGTCTGGACGAGCTTGAGGGCCGGCCAGGACAGCAGGATGAAGCCGATGCACCCGGCGGCGAGCACCGGGCGACGACCGAACTTGTCGGACAGCCGGCCACCGAACGTGATGACGACCATCATGAGCAGCATCACGACGACGATCAGGATGAGGCCGAACGTGGCGTTCTGGCCGAGGTTCTGCTCGAGGTAGGTCGGCATGTACGACAGCAGCATGTAGTCGGTCACGTTGAAGACCAGGACCAGGCCGATGCAGATGATGAGCGCGCGCCAGTTCTCGGCGAAGAGCTTGAGGAACGGGGTCTTCTGCCCCTCGCGCTCGGCGGCCTGCTCCTGCTGCTTCTGGAAGGCCGGGGTCTCCTCGAGCTTGAGGCGCAGGTACAGCCCGATCAGGCCGAGCGGGCCCGCGATGATGAAGGGGATGCGCCAGCCCCAGCTGAGCAGGGCGTCCTCGGACAGGCCGAACTGCAGGCCGGTGACGATCGACGCGCCGAGCACGTAGCCGGCCAGGGTGCCGAACTCGAGCCACGAGCCCATGAACCCACGGCGCTTGTCGGGCGAGTACTCGGCGATGAAGGTCGCGGCGCCGCCGTACTCACCGCCGGTCGAGAAGCCCTGCACGAAGCGGGCCACGAGCAGCAGGACCGGGGCCCAGAAGCCGATCGAGTCGTACGACGGGATCAGGCCGATCATCAGCGTGCCGGCGGCCATCAGGATCATCGTCAGCGCGAGGACCTTCTGCCGGCCGATCCGGTCGCCGATCGGACCGAAGACGGCGCCACCGATCGGTCGGACGATGAACGCCGCGGCGAAGAACCCGAAGGTCGCGACGATGTTCGCGGCCGGGTCGCCCTGCGGCAGGAAGACCTGCGAGATCGTGACGGTCAGGTACGCGAAGATGCCGAAGTCGAACCACTCCATCGCGTTGCCGAGAGCGGCGGCCGCCACGGCGCGCTTGAGCAGCGACTCCTCGACGACGGTGACGTCGTCCTTCGTCAGCTTGCGCCGAGCGCGCTTCGCAGCGCCCTTCGAGCGCAGCGGTCGGTCGCCGTGCGGCAACGGCCGATCGCCGTGCGGGTGGGGTGCGTCGTTCGGTGCCAAGTCGTTCCTCCGGTGTGCGGTGCGTCCTTCGGGCGTCCGGCGGACGGCAACGGTGCAGTTCCTGCGAACCCGCGCTCGCCGGACAAACTCCGACAGACTACCAGGTCTCCGGCGTGTCCGACAGGTCGGTGTGGTAATCGCCGCTCCCGGCAGTCGTGAGCCGCGTCGGTCCTGCCCGCTACGATTGGGGCACCTCGCATCGAGCGGGGACACTCAGGCACCTCATCACGGACTCGGTGCCGCACACACGCACGGAAGGCGCAGCCATGACCAAGCCCATGCCCGAGAAGCCCAGCGTCGACGGACTCGAGCAGGCCTGGGGGCCGGTCTGGGAGCAGGACGGCACCTACCGCTTCGACCGTGACGCCGCCGGCCACCGCGACGCCGTCTACTCGATCGACACCCCGCCGCCGACCGCCTCCGGGTCGCTGCACATCGGGCACGTCTTCTCGTACACGCACACCGACCTCAAGGCGCGGTTCGAGCGCATGCGGGGCAAGCACGTCTTCTACCCGATGGGCTGGGACGACAACGGCCTGCCGACCGAGCGCCGCGTGCAGAACTACTACGGCGTCCGCTGCGACCCGACGCTCCCCTACGACCCCGACTTCACGCCGCCGTTCGAGGGCGGCGACGGCAAGTCGTCGAAGGCCGCCGACCAGCTGCCGATCTCGCGCCGCAACTTCATCGCGCTGTGCGACCAGCTGACCGTGCAGGACGAGCAGCAGTTCGAGGAGCTCTTCCGCACCCTCGGCCTGTCCGTGGACTGGACCCAGTCGTACCGCACCATCGACGACACCTCGCGGGCCAGCGCCCAGCGTGCCTTCCTCCGCAACCTCGAGCGCGGCGAGGCCTACCAGGCCGACGCCCCGACCCTGTGGGACGTCACGTTCCGTACCGCGGTCGCGCAGGCCGAGCTCGAGGACAAGGAGATGCCCGGCGCGTACCACGGCATCGCCTTCCACCGCACCGACGGCGGCGACGACGTCGTGATCCAGACGACCCGTCCCGAGCTGCTGCCGGCGTGCGTCGCCCTCGTCGCGCACCCGGACGACGAGCGGTTCCAGGACCTGTTCGGCACCACGGTCCGCTCCCCCCTCTTCGACGTCGAGGTCCCGGTGCTCGCACACCACCTGGCGCAGAAGGACAAGGGCGCCGGCATCGCGATGGTCTGCACCTTCGGCGACACCACCGACGTGGTCTGGTGGCGCGAGCTGCAGCTGCCGAACCGCGCGATCCTCGGCTTCGACGGCCGCGTGCGCTCCGACGAGCCCGCGTGGATCGAGTCGGCGACCGGCAAGGCGCTCTACGCCGAGATGGCCGGCAAGACCGTGTTCTCGGCGAAGAAGGTCGTCGTGGACGCCCTGACCGAGTCCGGCGAGCTCGTCGGCGACGTCAAGACGATCAACCACCCGGTGAAGTTCTTCGAGAAGGGCGACAAGCCCCTCGAGATCGTCTCGACCCGCCAGTGGTACATCGTCAACGGTGCCCGCGACGACGCCCTGAAGACGACGCTCCGCGCCCGCGGCGAGGAGATCGCGTTCCACCCCGACTTCATGCGCGTCCGCTACGACAACTGGGTCGGTGGCCTGTCCGGCGACTGGCTCATCTCGCGCCAGCGGTTCTTCGGCGTGCCGATCCCCGTCTGGTACCCGCTCGACGCTGACGGCAACCCGGTGTTCGACCAGCCGATCGTCCCGACCGAGGCACAGCTGCCCGTCGACCCGTCGTCCGACCCGGCACCCGGCTACTCCGAGGACCAGCGCGGCGTCGCCGGCGGGTTCCAGGGCGAGCTCGACGTCATGGACACCTGGGCCACCTCGTCGCTCACCCCGCAGCTCGCGGGCAAGTGGGAGACCGACCCGGCGCTGTACGACCTGGTGTACCCGTACGACGTCCGCCCGCAGGCGCAGGACATCATCCGCACGTGGCTCTTCACGACGGTGCTCCGGAGCCAGCTCGAAGCGGACACCGTGCCGTGGAAGCACGCGAGCATCTCGGGCTTCATCGTCGACCCCGACCGCAAGAAGATGTCGAAGTCGAAGGGCAACGTCGTCACGCCGCTGTCGATCCTCGAGCAACACGGCGCCGACGCGGTCCGCTACTGGGCGGCCTCGTCGAAGCTCGGCACCGATGCGGCCTTCGACCCGCAGAACCCGAAGCAGATCAAGGTGGGTCGTCGCCTGGCGATCAAGGTCCTGAACGCCGCCAAGTTCGTCTACGGCTTCCCGCTTCCAGAGGGCGCCACGAGCGTGACCGAAGCACTCGACGTCGACATGCTCGCCGAGCTCGGTGCGGTCGTCGAGCAGGCCACCGCCGCGTTCGACGGGTTCGACCACGCCCGCGCGCTCGAGATCACGGAGCGGTTCTTCTGGACCTTCTGCGACGACTACCTCGAGCTCGTGAAGGAACGTGCCTACGGCACGGCGGCCGACGCGACGCACGAGACGCAGGCGAGCGCGGTCCTGGCGCTGCGCGGCGCGATCGACGTGCTGCTCCGACTGCTGGCGCCGTTCCTCCCGTACGCGACGGAAGAGGTGTGGGCCTGGACCCACGAGACCAGCGTGCACCGGGCCTCCTGGCCGACCGCTGCCGACCTGCCCACCGACGCGGCCCCCACCGGGCTGCTCGCGGCCGTCGGACAGGCGCTCATCGGGATCCGCGGGGCGAAGACGTCGGCGAAGGCGTCCCAGAAGACGCCCGTCACGCGTGCCGTCGTCGCGGCGCCGGCCGAGACGCGGGCGCTCATCGAGCGCGCGGCGGTCGACCTGGCGGCCGTCGGCCGCATCGAGAACCTGTCGTTCGTCGACGGCGACGAGCTCGCCGTCACCGAGATCGAGCTGGCGGAACAGCAGGCGTAACGTCGGTCGTCCGGCCGGGTCGCCTCGGCGATCCGGCCGGTCCACCACCGGACAGGAGGCACGGATGCAGTTGGGCACACGATGGAGCGTGGGTGGGGAGCCGCCTGCGCGACTGCCCGAGGCGATGGTCGTCGCCGTGCGCGGGGTCGAGGACGAGCTGGCGGCCGAGTCGGTCGACACGGGGACGTGGGGCTGGACCCTCACGTTCCTCGAGGGCAAGCCGATCGTCGAGCTCGACGACGGCACCTCGATCCACCTCGACGATGCCGGGCACGCGCAGGTCACGAACCCCGACGACGCCGCGGAAGAGGACTAGCGCGGGGCGAGGTTGCTTGGTGAGCAGAAATGGTCGGGTCCCCGGTGGGAACCCGACCATTTCTGCTCACGATGCGAGCGCTTCGAGACGCCCGCCGCTCGCGCCTACTCGGCGAGCCAGGTGAGCAGGACCTCGTTCACCTCGGCGGTGTGCGTGGTGAGCAGACCGTGCGGGGCGCCCTCGATCTCGACGTACTTCGCGGCCGGCAGCGCCTTGGTGAAGCGGCGACCGGTGGCGTCGATCGGCAGGATGTTGTCCGCCGTGCCGTGCACGATGAGCGCCGGGACGGTCACCTTCGGGATGTCCTGACGGAAGTCGGTCGGCCAGGTCAGCGGTGCTGCGGCGGACGCGATCGCACCCGAGCCGGCGGCGATGTTCCAGGCGTTGCGGACGGCCTCTTCCGAGATGCGCGAGCCGAGGTTCTCCGACAGGTTGAAGAAGTCCTGGTAGAAGTTCGTGAAGTACGCGTACCGGTCCTTCTCGACGTCGGCGGCGATGCCCTCGAAGAACGACATCGGGCCGGCACCGTCGGGGTTGTCGTCGGTGATGGCCAGGAAGGGCTCGAGCGAGGCGAGGAACGCGACCTTGGCGATCCGGTCCTGTCCGTGGCGGCCGATGTAGCGGGCGATCTCGCCGGTGCCCATCGAGAAGCCGACCAGGATCACGTCGTGCAGGTCGAGGGTCTCGAGGACGGTGTGCAGGTCGTCGGCGAAGGTGTCGTAGTCGTAGCCGGTGCTCGGCTGCGAGGACTGCCCGAAGCCGCGGCGGTCGTACGTGATCACGCGGTAGCCGGCCTCGAGCAGGGCAGGGGTCTGGCCCTCCCACGAGTTGCCGTCGAGGGGGAAGCCGTGGATCAGCACGATCGGCTGACCGGTCCCCTTGTCCTCGTAGTGGAGTTCGATGTCGACGCTGTTCTCGGTTCCGACAGTGATGGCACCCATGATCGTTTCCTTCCCTGAGCCTCGCGGAGAACGTCCGTTCTCCGTCGATGTGCCTTACACTAGAGAACGATCGTTCCCGGCGCAACTCGGGAACGGTGAACACGCAGCGAACGGGGTACGTCATGGCAACCAGCACCATCAGCACGGTCGACGCCGGCGTCCGCGCACACATCGTGGACGTCGCCGACCAGCTGTTCTACGCGCGCGGCATCCAGTCCGTCGGCATGGACGAGATCCGCACCGGCGCAGGCGTCTCCCTGAAGAAGCTCTACGCGGCGTTCCCCGGCAAGGAGCAGCTCATCGCGGCCGTCCTGTCCGGGCGGCACGACCTGTGGGAGCGCGGCGTGCACGGCGCGGTCGAGGCGGCCACGACCCCGCGCGACAAGCTGCTCGCCGTGTACGACTTCCTCGAGTCGTGGTTCGGCGACGACACGTTCCGCGGCTGCGGGTTCATCAACGCCTTCGGGGAGCTCGGTGCGACCTCGCCCGCGGTCGCCGAGATCGCCCGCGACCACAAGGACTCGTTCCAACGGTTCGTGCAGGAGCTCACCGCCGAGGTCGTCACCGATCCCGACCGTGCCGAGGAACTCGCCGCACAGCTCGCCCTGCTCGCCGAGGGCGCGCAGACCACTGCTGCCATCGCCGGCACCACGGAACCTGCAGCGCACGCCCGCCGTGCCGCGTCGACGCTGATCGACGCCGCGACCCGCTGAGGGACGTTTCGAGCGTCGGAGGACGTTTCGCGCGTAGCAGGACGCTTCTTTCGACCTGGTACGCGCGAAACGTCCTTCCAGTCCGGTCGCGGTGGTCGCGACCACAGGGCGGAGGGGAGGCGCGGGGCGGGGCCGCCACGGGCCTCCCGTGAATAGGGTGGGGAGATGGCAACCCCGTTCGACGTCCCGAGCACCCTCCCCTACGCCCTGCCGCCCTTCGGCGACGTGCGACTCGAGCACTACCGACCGGCCTTCGAGGCCGGCATGGCCGAGCAGCGCGCCGAGGTCGAGGCCATCGCCACCGATCCGCACGCACCGACGGTCGCGAACACCCTCATCGCCCTCGAGCGCTCCGGGCAGCTTCTGACACGTGTCAGCCACGTGTTCTTCACGCTGTCGTCGGCGGACTCGACGCCGGAGCTGCACGACCTCGAGGCCGAGGTCTCGCCGCTCCTCGCCGCCCACCGCGACGCGATCACGCTGGACTCCCGGCTCTACGCCCGCGTGCAGTCCGTGCTCGACGGCGCCGCAGCCGCCGGGCTCGAGGGTGAAGCGCTCCGCCTGGTCGAGCGCACCCACGCCGAGATGACCCTGGCGGGCGCCGGGCTCGACGACGCGGGCAAGGAGCGCCTGACCGCGATCAACCAGGAGCTGTCGACGCTCACGACCACCTTCGAGCGCAACCTGCTCGAGGACACCAACGACTCCGCCGTGCACGTGACCGACGAAGCCGAGCTCGAGGGGCTCGACGACGGCGCGAAGTCCGCCGCTGCCGGGTCCGCTGCGGACCGCGGCCTCGAGGGCTGGCTCATCACCCTGCCGCTCTACACCGGCCACCCGTGGCTGCCGTCGCTCGCGAACCGCGACCTGCGCGAGCGGATCATGCGCGCCTCGCTCGCCCGCGGCCGCCGCGGCAACCAGTACGACAACCGCGAGGTCCTGCTGCGCATCGTCCGGCTCCGTGCCGAGCGCGCCGAACTGCTCGGGTTCCCGAACCACGCCGCCGTCGTCACCGCCGATGAGACCGCGAAGACGCCGGAAGCCGTCGACGGGCTCCTGTCGTCGCTCGTCGGCGCTGCGGCACGGAACGCCGACGACGATCGGGCCGTCCGGTCCCGCACGGTCGGGTTCGACATCGAGTCGTGGGACTGGGCCTACGCCACCGAGATCCTGCGTGGCGAGCAGTTCGCCGCGGACAGCTCGGCACTCCGACCGTACTTCGAGGCCGACCGGGTCCTGCACGACGGTGTCTTCCACGCCGCGGGTGCCCTCTACGGCCTGACCTTCACCGAGCGCCCGGACCTGCACGGCTACAACGACGAGGTCCGTGTCTTCGAGGTCACCGGCGAGGACGACGAACCGGTCGGGCTCTACCTGCTCGACCTGTACACGCGCGACGGCAAGCGCGGCGGCGCGTGGATGAACCCCGTGGTCGAGCAGTCCGAGCTGCTCGGCACGCTGCCCGTCGTGGTGAACAACCTCAACGTCGCGAAGCCGGCGCCCGGGTCGCCGACGCTGCTCATCCAGGACGAGGTCGAGACGCTCTTCCACGAGTTCGGCCACGCACTGCACGGCCTGATCGCCCGCACCACCTACCCCCGGTTCTCCGGCACGAACGTCGAGCGCGACTTCGTCGAGTTCCCGAGCCAGGTGAACGAGATGTGGGTGTCGTGGCCGTCGGTCCTGGCGAACTACGCGAAGCACCACGAGACCGGTGCCCCGCTGCCACCGGAGCTCGTCCTGGGCCTGAGCGAGTCCGAGGGCTTCAACGAGGGCTTCGGCACGACCGAGTACCTGGCCGCGGCGCTCCTCGACCAGGCCTGGCACCGGCTCTCCGCAGCAGAGGCCGCCGCGGTGACGTCCGTCGAGGACTTCGAGCGCTCGGCGTTGGAGGCCGCCGGCATCGCGGTCGAGGCCGTGCCCCCGCGGTACTCGTCGACGTACTTCGCGCACACGTTCTCAGGCGGGTACGACGCCGGGTACTACGGCTACATCTGGTCCGAGGTGCTCGACGCCGACACGGTCGAGTGGTTCCGTGACAACGGCGGGCTGGACCGCGCGGCCGGTCGACGCTTCGCGGAACGACTGCTGGGCGTCGGGGGCTCGAAGGACCCGCTCGAGGCCTACCGCGACTTCCGCGGCCGTGACGCCGAGGTCGGGCCGCTGCTGCGTCGCCGCGGGCTCGAGTAGGGCGCGCGGGGACCGCGCGCTTCCGGGCGTACCGCATCAGATCGGGCGTACAGCATCAGATCGGGCGTACCTGGTCGGAACTTCCGACCAGGTACGCCCGATCTCACCTTCCATCGCAGCCGTCATGGGAAGAACCAGACGTCGATCCGCGGGCCGTGCCGACCGCCACACCACGACGAAGCCCCGCACCGATCCGGTGGCGGGGCTTCGGAGCGAACGGAGCGCTACGCCGACTTCTCGACGCGCTTCGCCCGCGGCCGGGGCACGATGGTCGGCGCCGCGTTCTCGAGCACGGACTCGCGGGTGATCACCACGCGGGCGACGTCGTCGTCGGACGGGACGTCGAACATCACCGGGCCGAGGACCTCTTCGAGGATGGCGCGCAGGCCACGGGCACCGGTCTGGCGCAGCACGGCCAGGTCGGCGATCGCCTCGAGCGCACCCTGGTCGAACTCGAGCTCGACGCCGTCGATCTGGAACATCCGCTGGTACTGCTTGATCAGCGCGTTCTTCGGCTCGGTCAGGATCTGCATGAGGGCGGCCTGGTCGAGCTGCGACACCGTGGTGACGACGGGCAGACGACCGATGAACTCGGGGATCAGACCGAACTTGTGCAGGTCTTCCGGCAGGACCTCGGAGTACAGGTCCTGATGGTCGGTCGCACTGTGCAGCGGCGCCCCGAAGCCGATCCCCCGCTTGCCGACGCGCGAGGACACGATGTCCTCGAGCCCGGCGAACGCACCGGCCACGATGAACAGGACGTTCGTCGTGTCGATCTGGATGAACTCCTGGTGCGGGTGCTTGCGACCACCCTGCGGCGGGACCGACGCGACCGTGCCCTCGAGGATCTTGAGCAGTGCCTGCTGCACGCCTTCGCCGGAGACGTCGCGCGTGATCGAGGGGTTCTCGGCCTTGCGGGCGATCTTGTCGACCTCGTCGATGTAGATGATGCCGGTCTCGGCACGCTTGACGTCGTAGTCGGCGGCCTGGATAAGTTTGAGCAGGATGTTCTCGACGTCTTCACCGACGTAGCCCGCCTCGGTCAGGGCGGTGGCGTCGGCGACGGCGAACGGCACGTTGAGGCGCTTCGCCAGGGTCTGCGCGAGGTAGGTCTTGCCGCAGCCGGTCGGGCCGATGAGCAGGATGTTCGACTTCGCGATCTCGATGTCGTCGCGGTCTTCGGCAGCGGTGATCTGCCCCTGCGCACGGATGCGCTTGTAGTGGTTGTAGACGGCCACGGCGAGGGCGCGCTTCGCCGGGTCCTGCCCGATGACGTACTCCTGCAGGAAGTCGAAGATCTCGCGCGGCTTCGGCAGTTCGAAGTCACCGCTCGAGGTGTCCTCGCCGGCTTCTGCCAGACGCTCCTCGATGATCTCGTTGCACAGCTCGACGCACTCGTCGCAGATGTAGACACCCGGACCGGCGATCAACTGCTGGACCTGCTTCTGGCTCTTGCCGCAGAAGGAGCACTTGAGGAGGTCCCCGCTCTCTCCGATGCGTGCCATTGCCGTGCCTCCCTGGTTGGACGTGCCGGCCCGCGCACTCGCACCGGCCGCTGGTGCACCGCTGCTGGTGGGCACCTCGTCGTGGACACGAGCCTAACCGCAACCGGTGACACCGACCGTGCGGCGCCGCGGGATTTCGCGCGCGCGTTCGCCCAGGGCGTTCGGGCCTGCTACCGTGATCCAGTCTTCTCTACAAGTTGTAGAAACACCGTCCCGACCATCGAAGGATCCCCATGCAGAAGCGTCTCGCCGCCGGCGGCGCCGTCACCCTCGGCGCCGTGGCCGTCATCGTCCTCGGCACCGCCGGCGCAGCCAGCGCGCACGTGTCCGCGACGGCCACCTCGACCGCCGCGAACTCGTACACCACGGCGACCTTCTCGGTCCCGCACGGCTGCGACGGCTCCCCCACCACGAAGATCGAGTTCCAGGTGCCGGAGTCCGTCATCGAGGTCACCCCCACCGTGAACCCGAACTGGAAGATCACGAAGGCGACCGAGCCGTACACGAGCCCTTCCGCCGCGGCCGACGGTGAGCACGCCGAGGATGCCGCCGAGCGCGTCACGAGCATCACCTACACCGCGAAGACCCCGCTCCCCGCCGACGAGCGCGACACCTTCGCCCTCTCCTTCTCGCTGCCGGACGGCAAGGCCGGCGACCTCGTCGAGTTCCCCGCGATCCAGACCTGCGAGAAGGGCTCGGTCGAGTGGAACCAGGAGCAGCAGGCCGGCGAGGCCGAGCCCGAGCACCCGGCCCCCTCGATCACGCTGACCGCGGCCGAGGCCACGGACGACGACGGTGACCCGGTCGCCACCACCCCGACCGCCGAGGCCGCAGCCGGCTCGACGACCCCCGCGGACCCCGACCTGGTCGGCCGCTTCCTCGGCCTGGGCGGTCTGGTCCTCGGCGCCGTCGCGCTGGTCGTCGCCGTCGCCGGCACGCGTCGTCGGAGCTCCGCCAAGTGACGCAGCGCGGCTCGCGTCGGGCTCGACTGCGGTCCTCTGCCTGGAGGCTCGTGGCCGGGTCCGCCGCGGCCGTCGCGATCGCAGGCGGTGCGGTCCTCGGGCTCGCGGGTCCCGCCAGCGCGCACAACTACCTGATCGCGTCCACCCCGGAGGTCGGCGGCACACTCACCGCGCTGCCGAAGGCGTTCGAGATCACCACGAACGACAAGCTGCTCGACATCGGCGACTCCGGTTCGGGCTTCGCCTTCCGGGTCGTCGGTCCGGACGGGAAGTACTACGAGGACGGCTGCGTCGACATCGACGGCCCCTCGATGACCACGCCCGCCGCACTCGGCGACTCGGGGAAGTACACCGTCGAGTGGCAGATCGTCTCCGCCGACGGCCACACCGTCTCCGACGAGTACGCCTTCACGTGGAAGGCCCCGTCCGGCTTCTCCGCGGCCTCGGGATCGACCACGCCGCCGACCTGCGCCACCGCGGGAGACGACTCCACCGCGGCCGCCACCACCGGCACCGCCTCGGGTGACACCGACTCGGCCGCGACCGACGCGCTCTGGATCGGCGCCGGAGGCGTCGTCCTCGTCGCCGCGGTCGTCGCGGTCCTGCTGCTCCTGCGGCGCCGCCCCGCGCCCGAGACGGACGACACCGAGGACTGAGCCGACGGGGCGGACCCGCGCCGTGCCTCCAGGCCGGTGTGCTGGCGAGCCGGCGCACCCAGGTTCCACGACTCGCCGCTCAGGTCCGCCGAGGTTCCACAGCACGACGAAAGGGCGGTCGAGATTCCAAGATCTTGGAACCTCGACCGCCCTTCGTCGGCGCCGAAGCGGCCTGCGGTACTACTTGACGAGCGCCGGCAGGTTCTTGCGGCTGGTGAGGACCTGGTCGATCAGGCCGTACTCCACGGCTTCCTGCGCGGACATGATCTTGTCGCGCTCGATGTCGTGGTTGATCTCCGCCGGCGTCTTGTTGGAGTGCTTCGACAGCGTCTCCTCGAGCCAGGTGCGCATGCGGAGGATCTCCGCCGCCTGGATCTCGATGTCCGACGCCTGGCCGCCACCCTGCTGGACAGCGGGCTGGTGGATGAGCACGCGGGCGTTCGGCAGGGCCAGACGCTTGCCCGGCGTGCCACCGGCGAGGAGCACCGACGCGGCCGAGGCGGCCTGACCGAGGCAGACCGTCTGGATCTGCGGACGGATGTACTGCATCGTGTCGTAGATCGCCGTCATCGCGGTGAACGAGCCACCGGGCGAGTTGATGTACATGACGATGTCGCGGTCGGGGTCCATCGACTCGAGCACGAGCAGCTGGGCCATGACGTCGTCAGCCGACGCGTCGTCGACCTGGACACCGAGGAACACGATGCGGTCCTCGAAGAGCTTCGCGTACGGGTCCTGGCGCTTGTAGCCGTAGGCCGTGCGCTCCTCGAAGCTCGGCAGGATGTACCGATCGGAGGGAGCCGGGACGTTCTGCGCGCCACCGAGCATTGGGAGATGCATTCTCGTTTCCTTTTCTTCGGTGGGGGTCAGGACTGGGCGTCGGGGTCGGCAGCCGCGGTCGGCGTCGCGCCGTCACCGACGGTGCCACCACCGCCGACGACCTCGGCCGACGAGGCACGCAGGTGGTCGACGAAGCCGTACTCGAGGGCTTCCTGCGCGCTGAACCAGTTGTCGCGGTCGTTGTCCTTGAGGACCTGCTCGATCGACTTGCCGGTCTGCTCGGCCGTGAGCTCCGCCATGCGCTGCTTCATGTCGAGGATGACCTTGGCCTGCGTCTGGATGTCGGCAGCGGTGCCGCCGAACCCGCCGGACGGCTGGTGCAGCAGGACGCGGGCGTTCGGCGTGATGTAGCGCTTGCCCGGCGTGCCGGAGGACAGCAGGAACTGTCCCATCGACGCGGCCAGGCCGATGCCCACGGTGACGATGTCGTTCGGGACGAACTGCATCGTGTCGTAGATCGCCATGCCGGCGGTGATCGAGCCACCGGGCGAGTTGATGTAGAGGTAGATGTCCTTCTCAGGGTCCTCGGCGGCGAGCAGCAGCAGCTTGGCTGCGATCTCGTTCGAGTTGTCGTCGCGGACCTCGGAGCCGAGCCACACGATCCGGTCTCTCAGAAGGCGGTCAAAAACACTGGGGTTCAGTGTTGCTTCGGCCATGGAAAAGCTCCCGTTCAGTTGTCGCTTGTTGTCGAACTTATCGGTTGCAACGCACCACTTCGCGTGTGTTCGCCGACAGCAATGCGGTGGTGCGGAAAACACGAGACGGGAGGCACGGTGCCAGCTGGCACCGTGCCTCCCGTCTGTATCGCTGGTGGCGTCGAGTTCGTTACTCGGCGTCCTCAGCAGGGGCCTGCGCGACGCCCGCCGTGAAGGCGGACAGGTCGACTGCGTCGCCGTTGGTGTCCTTGACGGTCACCTTCGACAGGACGGTCGCGACCGCCTTCGAGCGGGCGACCTCGCCGACCATGCCGGGGATCTGGCCGTTCTGGTCGATGACCTTGATGAACTCAGCCGGCTCCATGCCGTACTGCGCAGCAGCCTGGATGAGGTACTGGGTCAGTTCCTCCTGGGAGACCTGGATCTCCTCCTTCTCGGCGATGGAGTCGAGGAGGATCTGCGAGCGGAAGGCCTTCTCGCTGGACTCGGAGACCTCCTTGCGGTGCTCGTCGTCCTCGAGGCGGTTCTCCTGCTCGAGGTGACGGTGCACCTCGTCCTCGATGAGCTGCTCCGAGATCGGGATGTTGACGTCCTCGATGAGCTTCTCGACGAGCTTGTCGCGAGCCGCGGCGCCCTGACCGAAGGTCTTGGACTTCGCGATCTGCTCCTTCAGGTCCGCCTTGAGCTCGTCGATCGTGTCGAACTGGCTGGCGATCTGGGCGAACTCGTCGTCGGCCTCGGGGAGCTCGCGCTCCTTGACGGCGGTGACGGTGACGGCGATCTGGGCGGTCTCGCCCTCACGGTCGCCACCGACGAGCTTCGACTCGAAGTTCGTCGACTCGCCGGCGGTCAGGGACTCGAGCGCCTCGTCGATGCCCTCGAGCAGGTCGCCGGAGCCGATCTCGTAGGAGACGCCGGTGGCCGAGTCGACCTCGTCGTCACCGATGCTGGCGATCAGGTCGATCTGCGCGAAGTCGCCGGTCTTCGCCGGACGGTCGACGGTCACGAGCGTGCCGAAGCGGGTGCGCAGGTTCTGCAGCTCCTCTTCGATCTCGTCGTCCGACACCTCGACGGCGTCGACGGTGAGCTCGTACGCGGAGTAGTCCGGCAGGTCGAACTCGGGACGCACGTCGACCTCGAAGGTGAGGACGAGGTCGCCCGCGAAGTCGGCGAGGTTCGGCAGCTCGGCGACGTCAGCCTCGGCACGGCCGAGGATGCGCAGCTCCTGCTCTTCGACCGCCTGGCGGTAGAAGTTGTCGATGGCGTCACCGACGGCGTGGTTCAGGACCTCGCCACGGCCGACGCGCTGGTCGACGATCGCCGGCGGGACCTTGCCCTTGCGGAAGCCGGGGATGTTGATCTGCTCGGCGATGTGCTTGTACGCGTGGTCGATGCTCGGCTTGAGATCTTCCGGCGTCACGTTCACGGTGAGCTTGACGCGGGTGTCGCTCACCTTGTCGACGGTGCTGGTGGCCACGGGATGTTCTCCTGTTGGTTGACGTTCGTGTGGTCGATGGTTCTCGAGGACCTGGTCGGGGCGACAGGAGTTGAACCTGCGACCTCCCGCTCCCAAAGCGGGCGCTCTACCAAGCTGAGCTACGCCCCGTTTGACTGGGCCAGGGTGTCCGCGCGCGCCGAAGGGCGCATGCGACGCCGATGAGTCTAGCGGTCCCCCGGTGCGCGGTTCCCGGGAGGGACGTCACTCGTCCGCTGCGGCGCGTCGCAGGCCGTTGCGCCACCGCACGCCGACCACCACCTGGACCCCGAGCGCCGCGACAGCGAGCACTATGCCGACGACGATCCGCCACACGTGCAGCAGGACGTGCGCGGGCTGCGACTGCGGATCGCCGAACAGCTCGGGGCGCATCGAGAAGACGATCGCGGCGAGGACCACCAGCGCGTACGAGACCACCCGCGACCGCTTGATCCGCCGTGCATCGACATCGGTCGGCGGGAGCATCACACGGGGTGGCATGTCGGTACTCGTTCGTCCGCTAGGATGGTCGGGCTGCGGCACGTGCGCAGCGCGGGGATGTAGCTCAATGGTAGAGCCCCAGTCTTCCAAACTGGCCACGCGGGTTCGATTCCCGTCATCCCCTCTCTCGTTCCTCCCTCTGTCTACGGTCGCCGCACGGTGCAGTGTTCTCCGGCCCGTGCACGGTTGCTTGCTCAGTGCGAGGTTGTTCCGGCGCACCGAGCGATCAACGTCGCACGGGGCGAACACGCGCGCACCGTGCGTCGTCAGGGACTGCCGAGTTCGAGCGTGATCTGCGGGGCGTCGCCGAGTTCCACCCGGGCACGCTTGCGCTCCGCCGCACGCAACGGCACGAGGTACCCGCCGTCCTTCGGGAACAACGAGGTGGTCCAGGTCACGGCGCCGATCGTCACCCGGGCAGGGATCACACCCCAGCCGTAGGTGAGCATCGGCGCGAGGTCGGCGATGACCTCGGCGGCGTCCGGCGGCACGACGGCGAAGAAGAACGGTGACGGGCCGCGCCACTCGATCACCTCACCGCGGAACTCGAGCTCCATGTCGCGATCGTACGGCCGCGTCGTCGAGCGCGCCGGACCGGGTTCCGATCTCGGTCCGTGACGGTTCCGGTTCACGATCACCGGGATCTGCGAACCGGAACCGTCAAGCGCGAGGAGGAACTGGTGCCTCCTCGGAGCCAGCGGGACGTGGACGACGGACGCGCCCCGTGTTTCCAGGCCGGAACCGGGGAGCACGGGGCGCGAGCCGCCGTCAGGACGGAAGGGTCAGCGGTACGACGCGGCCTGCCCGTAGAGCTGCTGCGTCATGGCGGAGACGTAGGCGGACTTGTCACCTCCCGGCAGGTTGTACGTCATGAAGACGCCGTACCCGTCCGCCTTCGTGCGCTGCGCGAGCGACACCGCCGTCGACTGCGAGGTGTTCTGGATGTCCACCGCCGCAGCGGACAACCGGTCCTTGCCGAGCCCCGGGATCGACGGCGCCGAGTACGTGCCGTAGTAGGGGTTCCAGGCGTAGTCGAGCTTCGAGCCGACGGTGCTGCTCGACGACGACAGCGAGGACGAGGCCGGGCCGATGTCGTAGAACGAGATGAGCTTGCCGGGCATCTGGGCACGCAGCGCGGTGATGAGCCAGCCGATCGACTGCTGGTTCGGCTGCGGGGTGCCGTTCGCGCCGTAATCGGAGTACTCGTCGTCGAGGTCGACGCCGTCGAGTCCGTACTTCGACACGGTGGCGGCGATCTGGGACGCGAAGTCCGACGCCGCGGCCTGGGTCGGGAAGTTGGCGATGCCCGCACCCTGGTGGTTGCCGAGGACCGACAGCGACACCTTGATGCCCTTCGCCTGCAGCGGCTTGATCTGCGTGGCGGCGTTGTCGAGGGTCGCCTGCACCTTGTCGTTGTTGACCAGAACCGCCTTGGAGCCGTTCCAGTTGATGTTCGCCGCGAAGATGATCGCGACGTCGAAGGCGTTCGCACCGCCGGACAGCGTGTAGCGGCCGACGTTCGCGAGCTGGTCGTTGTTGACCTCGACGTAGGCGATGCTCGTCGGCCCCGACTTCGTCGCGGCGGCAGTGCCGGCGGCGGCTGCAGCAGCGGTCGGTGCTGCGGTCGCGGCTGACGGCACCAGTGGCGCCGCCACCATCGCGGCGATTGCCGCCACGATCCCGAACTTCATGGACTTCTTCATGACACTCCTCTTCGAGTGATGAACCGGCCGGCGGTCGCCGACCGGGTTCTCAGACGCGCGGGAACCGGAAGGTCCGCACCTCGTACGCGTCGACGGCGAACGACGACGCATCCGTGTCGGTCAACGGCTCTTCGAGCAGGGTGACCTCGGCAGCCGGTCCGAACGGCCCGTCGACCTCGATCCCGCCGGTCCCCCGCCGCCCCACCGGCTCGTACACCCGCACGACCAGGTCGCCGGAGCGGTCGTCGGCGAGCTTGACGCTCGACAGCACGACCCCGCCGGACACCCGCACGAGCGGCGCGAACCCGTGCGCCCCGATGAGGGTCCGCGCGCCGGCGTTCATCCGGACGCCCGCCGCAGTGGCCCCGAGCTGGTCGGTCCCGATGACGATCCCGTACCGGTGTGTCTGCACGCCCTGGTCGGTCTCAGGGTCGGGGAACCGCGGTGCGCGCAGCAGGGACAGCCGCACGGTGGTGGTGACGTGCCCGTCGACGGCGTCGCGGGTGGTGTCGAACCCGTGGATCGAGTCGTTCACGAGCGCGACGCCGAAGCCCGGCTCGGACACCAGCACGTAGCGGTGCATCGACGTCTCGAACTTCGCGGCCTCCCACGAGGTGTTCGTGTGGGTCACCCGCTTCTGAGCCCCGAACTGCGTCTCGGCGACGGTGTGCTCGGCGCGGACGTCGAGTGGGAACGCGACCTTGAGGAACTTCTCGGTCTCGTGCCAGTCGGTCGTCTGGTCGAACTCGAGGGTGCGGGAGTCCGGTGCGAGGACGATCTGCTGCCGCACGGTCGAGTCGCCGAACGCCCGGGACACGACGACCCGTGCGACCCCGGCGTCGTCCACCGACGCTGTCAACCCGGTGACCGCCACGAGGTCCTCGACCCGGTTCCGGTAGTACCGGTCGACGTCCCACGCGTCCCACATGTTCGGGAAGTCCTGGTGCAGCTGCAGCAGGTTCGCGGTCTGCCCGGCGGCGATCGCCTCGCGCCCGCTGGCCAGGTCGACGGCGCTCGTGACGAGTCCCTGGTCGGTGACCGTGACACGCACCAGCTCGTTCGCCAGCACGTACCCGCCGTCCTGCTCCGTCAGCGTGACAGCGGTCGGTTCCGCCACGTCGGTCGCCAGGACGGCGCCCTGCGCGGGTGCGCCGGCCTGGAGGAACGGGGCCGGGTTGACGACGACGGCCGCATCTCCGGCACCGGCGAGCGCCGAGAGCGCCTGGCCGATGATCGCGGTCAGCGCCGCGGCCGTCTCGGCGTACTTCGCCTCGGCTTCGCGGTGCACCCAGGCGATCGAGGTGCCCGGCAGGATGTCGTGGAACTGCTGGAGCAGCACCTGCTGCCACAGGGCGTCGAGCTCGTCGTACGGGTAGGCGAAGTCGCTGCGTGCGGCGGCGGTCGTGGCCCAGAGCTCGGCCTCGATGAGGAGCTGTTCGCACCGGCGGTTGCCCTGCTTGGTGCCGTGCTGGCTGGTCAGGGTGGCGCGGTGCAGCTCGAGGTACAGCTCCCCCACCCACACCGGCGGGTCCGGCAGTTCGGCCTTCGCGCGGTCGAAGAACGTGTCCGGGTGCTCCCACCGGACCTTCGCGCTGCCCTCGAGGTCGGCGAGGCGTGAAGCCGTGCCGGTCATCTCGCGGGTCGTGCCGCCGCCGCCATCGCCCCAGCCGACCGGTGCGATCGACCCGGTGGCGAGCCGGTTCTCACGGAACTGGCGGGAGGCCTTCGCGACCTCGCTGCCGGACAGGCGCGAGTTGTAGGTGTCCATCGACGGGAAGTGCGAGAACACCCGTGAGCCGTCGATGCCCTCCCACAGGAACGTGTGGTGCGGGAACTTGTTGACCTGGTTCCACGAGATCTTCTGCGTGAAGAACCACTCGAAGCCCGCACGGCGCATGAGCTGCGGCAGCGCCGGCGAGTACCCGAAGCTGTCCGGCAGCCAGACGCCCTTGGGCCGGATGCCGAACTCGCGCTCGAAGAACCGCTGCCCCTGCGAGAACTGGCGGACGATGCTCTCGCCGGTCGGCATCAAGGTGTCGGACTCGACCCACATGCCGCCGATCGGCAGGAACCGGCCGGCCTCGACGGCGGCCTGCACCCGGGCGTAGACCTCGGGCCGGTGCTCCTTGATCCAGGCGTACTGCTGCGCGCTCGACATGCCGTACAGGAAGTCGTCGGTCTGGTCGATGAGCTCGGTCATCGTCGAGGTGGTGCGGGCGACCTTGCGGATCGTCTCGCGGACCGGCCAAAGCCACGCGGAGTCGATGTGGGCGTGGCCGATCGCCGAGATCGTGTGCGCGGAAGATTCGGCGGGGGCGGCGAGTACGTCGGCGAGCGCCGCACGCGCGTCACCCGCGGTCGCAGCGATGTGCTGCAGGTCGAGTCGGTCCAGCGCGTCGTCGAGGGCCTGCAGGATCCGCATCCGTCGTGGCCCCTCGGGCAGCTCGGCCTGCAGTTCGAGCAGGACGTCGATGTCGAGCGCGAGTTCGTGCACCTCGGACTCGAACACGGCGAGGTCCATCCGGCGCGAGGTGTAGAGCCGCTTCGACGACGAGGTCTGGATGTCGCCCTCGTGCGTGACGAGGAAGGGGTGGTAGTCGAGCAGGACGGGGTTCGACGCCGCCTCGACGTAGAGCTCGATCGTCTCCCCACCCTCGGCCCGTTCCGTCAGCAGCACCCACTGGTTGCGCGGGTTGATCGACTTCACCGGCGTGCCGTCGGCCAGGTACACGAGCCCCTCGCACTGGAACCCCGGCATGTTCTTGTCGAAGCCGAGGTCGATCACGGCCTCGACCCGGCGACCGGCCCACTCGGCCGGCACGGTCCCGGTCAGCCGGAACCAGGTCGTCCCCCAGGCCGCACCCCAGGGCATGCCGACCCCGTACGGCGTGAACTCGAGCGCGAGTCCCTGCGCCGGCGGGATCGGCTCCCCCGGCAGCTCGTGCCAGGCGGTCTCCAACGGCACGGCGGTGGCGTGCACCGCCGGCGTGATGCGCTCGTCGAGGACCCGGCGGGCCCGTCCGGTGGTGAGGGGGATGTCGTCGTGCATGGAGCCTTCCAGGGTCGGGGCGTGGGCGCGGGTCAGCGCGTGGTCGCGGGGTGCGCGACGCGGATGGAGGTGGAGTCGAGCTCGGCGGGCACGTCGACGCAGCGGTCGATGCCACGGGCGGCGAGCATCCCGGTGTCGCCGAGCCGGGAACGCAGGACGACCTGCGGGCCGCGACCGTCCGGTTCGGCCGACGCGACCGCGAGCCAGGCGGCGGCGAACCGCCCGCCGGGGGCGCAGTCGGCACGCATCCCGTGTCGGTCCGAGCCGTCGGGCAGCACGTCGTCGAGCACGAGCGCCGTGGCCGGCGGCGCAGCAGCGGTGTCGGTGGCGCCGGACCGTGCGACGGCCGCGAAGGCCTCTCCCGCGGGCTTGATCCGGCCGTCGTTGGTGAAGAGCCCGAGGTCGTACTCGAGCTCCGGGAAGTCGGCGAGCGACCTGGCGACGTCGTGCGAGCACCACCACGTGACGCCGAGCACCTCCTGCGCCCCGAGCACGTGCCGGATGGTCTGCTCGGTGAACGAGGCGGCGTCCTCCGGGGCGACGACGTTGGTGGGCGCCCCGACTTCCTGCAGCCAGTTCGGCCGTGCGGGGTCGCGGTTCCACGCGGCGGCGAGCTGGAGCAGGTACTCCCCGTGCCGCACTGATCCCGGTCCGAGTGCGCCGTGCAGGGCCGCCGAGCCGTTGAACACCCACGAGTGCGTGACGGTGGCGTCACCGTGGTCCGCCGCGTGCTCCGGTCCGAACGGCTGCGCGTCGTCGTACCAGGCCGCGTCGTACTGCGCGACGGTGACCAGCGGCCGTGGACGCGACCCGCTGCCGGACGGGGCCGACGCGGACGGGTCGACCCGGGCCTCCAGGCCGGACGAACCTGCCGAACCGGACGAACCGGACGGACCGGACGCGAGCCCGGACCGTGCCGCCGCGACCATCGCCGCCGCCCACGCGTGCCCCTGCTCCGCCGTGATGTCGTGCGGGGCGGGGTGCGGAGCGTGCGCGAACTGGTTCACCTCGTTGCCGATGGTGATGCCGAGCAGGTTCGGCTTGTCCGCGACCGCTGCGGCGAGCGCCCGGACGTACGCCGCGGTCGACGCGACGACGTCTGGGTCGGTGAACATGTTCCGACGGTGCCAGCTGTCCAGCCACGAGGGCACGAAGTCGAAGCTCGACAGGTGCCCCTGCAGGGCGTCGACGTTGACGTCGAGCCCGAACGAGCCGGCGATGTCCACGACCGTCGCGACGTCCTGCAGCGCCGACGCCCGGATGAGGGTGCGGTTCGGCTGCACCACCGGCCAGAGTGGGAAGATCCGCACGTGGTCGGCGCCGAGCGAGGCGATCGCCTCGAGGTCCCTGGCGGTGTCCGACGGTGAGAAGTCGAGCCACGAGTGGAACCAGCCGACCGAGGGCGTGTAGTTGACCCCGAAACGCATCAGCCCTTCACACCGCCCTCTTCGACGCCCTTGAAGAAGAAGCGTTGCAGGACGGCGAAGATCACGGCGATCGGGATGAACGCGATCATGGTGCCGGCGGCGATCATGCGCTGGTCGGTCGCGAACGTACCCTGCAGGTACTGCAACCCGACGGTCAGGGTGAGGTTCTCCGGCGACTGCAGCACGATGAGCGGCCACAGGAAGTCGTCCCACGCCCCGATGAACGAGAAGATCGCGATGACGGCGATGGTCCCCTGCACGGCGGGCAGCGAGATGTACCGCAGCCGCTGCATCGCGTTCGCACCGTCCATCACCGCGGCCTGGTCGATCTCCTCGGGGATCTGCCGGAACGCGTTGAACATGAGCAGCACGTTGAGTGCGGCGATCATGCCGGGCAGGGCGACGCCGACCAGGTTGTCGGCGAGGCCGAGGTCCTTGACGGTGACGAACTGCGAGATGATCGTCGCCTCGCCGGGCAGGACGAGGGTCGCGAGGAACAGTCCGAGCACGAGCTTGCGGTGCCGCCACTGCAGCCGCGCCAGGGCGAAACCGGCGAGCGTCGCGAAGACGATGTTGCCGAACACGTCGATCGCGGCGACGAGCAGCGAGTTGCCGATGTAGCGCCAGACCGGGATCGCGGCGGCCACCTTGAGGTAGTTCTCGATGGTCGGCTCGGTCGGGATGAACGACGGGTTCGCGGTGTAGATGTCCTCGCCGGCACCCTTGAGCGACGTGGACAGCTGCCACAGGAACGGGCCGATCGTGATGAAGAGCACCACGATGAGCAGGACGTAGCGCACGACCTTCTCGCGGGTCGACATGACACCCCAGACCGCGCGACGGCGTTTGCGAGGAGGCCGGGAGGCCCGTCCCGCGTCCGCCTGGCCCGTCACGTCCGGCGTCGGGCTGGCTGCACCGCGCGCCCCGCCCAGGGCGGGTTCGGTGGTCGTCGTGTTCGTCACTTGTCCGCCTTGCTGTTCATCCGCGCGAGGGCGAGCATCGGGATCAGGGTCACGACGAAGAGCAGGAGGCTCAGGGCGGACGCGTATCCGAGGTTGCCGGTGAAGCCGCGGGCGTACTGCTGGATGAGCATGACGAGCGAATTGTCCTGCCCGCCGGGTCCACCGGTGCCGTTGGTGAGGATGTAGAGCTCGCTGAACACCCGGAGCGCGGAGACGCAGACCAGGATCCCGACGAGCGTCATGGTGCCGCGGACCCCCGGCATGGTGACCGACCAGAACCGCCGCACCGATCCGGCGCCGTCGAGGGCGGCCGCTTCGTGCAGGTCCTTGCCGACGTTCCCGAGGGCCGCGAGGAAGATGATCATGTAGTAGCCGAGGCCCTTCCAGACCGTCAGGCTGATCGCGCTGAGGAGCAGCAGCCACCGGTCGGTCAGGAACGGGACGCTGCCCTGCACGACGCCGAGTGCCTGCGCCATCTCGTTGATGACGCCGCGGTCGTCGAGGATCCAGGTCCAGATGAGCCCGACGACCACGGCCGACGCGATGACCGGCGTGTAGAACGCCGTGCGGAAGAACGCGATCCCCGGCAGCTTCTGCTGGACGAGCACCGCGATGAGCAGCGGCAGCACGGTCAGCAGCGGCAGGCAGATCGCCATGTAGATGACGCTGTTGAGCAGCGCTTCCCACACCTGCGGGTCGGCGAGCAGGGTCTCGAAGTTCGCAAGGCCCACCCACTGGCTCACGCCCCCCAGCGGGCTGGCGTTCGTGAACGACAGCCGGACGGTGTTGATCGACGGCCAGAGGCTGAACGCGACGAGCCAGACGAGGGCCGGCAGGACGAGCAGCCAGGGCGTGAACCAGCGGTTGGCGCGCATCAGCCGTTGGCCAGCAGGCTGTTCATCTTGGTCTGGGCGGTCTGCAGCGCCTTCTCCGGCGCGACCTGGCCCTTCATGGCGAGGGCGATCTGCTGGTCGAGGAAGTCCGTCATCGCGGAGTTCGCCTCGACCGGGTTGAGGACCTTCGCGGTCTTCAGGGCCTCGTTCGCCAGGACACGGGCCTCGCCGTTGACGGTGCCGTCGTCCTTCGAGAAGTACGGGTCGGACTGCGACGACGTGGTCGACGGGAAGATGTTGACCTTGTGTGCGAAGGCCTCTTGGTTCTCCGCGTTCGTCATGAACTTCGCGAACGCCTCGGCCGTGGCGAGGTGCTTCGACTTGGCCGACACCGACAGACCCTGCACGTACAGCGGCGGGGTGTCGAGTGCGGGGCTGACGGTGACCTTGCCCTTGAGCGACGGGTTGTTCTTCTCGAAGTCGGCGAGCGACGTGGCGCCGCCGGTAGTCCAGGCGACCTTCTGCTGCGTGAACAGGGTGGAGTTGCCGAGGTAGTCGCTGTTCAGCACGTTCGAGGGCATGTAGCCGTCCTGGTACGCGTCCCTGTAGCGCTCGATCAGGTCGGCGGCCTTCGACGAGTCGGCGAACGTGAACTTCGTGCCGTCCGCGTTGAGGACCTTCACGCCGGCCAGGGTGAAGTCGCCGAGGCCGGGCTTCCGGCTCATCAGGTAGTCGGTCGGGCAGTTCTCGTGCATGGTCTTCGCCTGCGTGAACAGCTCGTCGGTGGTCTTCGGCGGGTTCTCCGCGTCGAGGCCGCACTTCGTGAACATCGTCGCGTTCCAGTAGTCGACGTCGGTGTTGAGGTACCAGGGGTAGCCGAACGTGCCGTCCACGCCCTTGTACTGGTACGAGTCCAGGGCGCCGGAGACGTAGGTGCTCGCGAGCTTGGCGTCGTCCTTTGCGACGTCCTGCAGGAACCCGCGCTTCGCGAGCGGCAGGGCGATGTCCGGCGGCAGGTTGATGACGTCGGGCAGCGAGTTCGACGACGCCTGGCTGAGCACCTTGTCGGCGTAGCCGTCGCCCGGCTGGTCCTGCAGCTTGACCTTCGCGTCGGGGTGGGCCTTCTCGAAGTCGGCGATCACCCCGTTCAGGTAGCCCGTGTACGTCGGCGTGAGCGCCCAGGTCTGCAGCGTGATCGACCCGCTGATCTCCCCGCTGCGGGTGTCGGCCGCGTTGCCGCCGCTCGAGCAGCCGGTCAGGACGAGTGCCGTGGCGGCAACTCCTGCGAACAGCGCTGCGGCGCGGCTCCTCGTCGCACGTGTGGTGGTCCTCATGGCGTCTGACTCCCTCGTCATCCTGCTTCGTCATCGTGCTGAACCGGTTCAGTCCCTGCGGCTGAACCCGCTTGTGGCAGTGACTATGAAGGACTAAAACGCTATAGTCAAGCCCGTGGCCACGAACCGTCGAACGACGATCTCCGACATCGCCGCGCGTGCCGGCGTGTCCGTCAGCGCGGTCTCGTTCGCCCTCAACGACCGCCCCGGCGTGTCCGACGAGACCCGCGAACGCGTCCGCGCGATCGCCCGCGAACTCGACTGGCAACCGCACACCGCGGCCCGCGCCCTGGGCGGCGCGAAGGCCGGGTCGATCGGCTTCGTGCTGAACCGGCCGGCCCGCACGCTCGGCACCGAGTCGTTCTTCGGCGACCTGATCTCCGGCATCCAGCTCGGGCTCGCCGGCACCCACGTCGGGATGAACCTGCTCGTGGCACGCGACGCGGCCGAGGAGCTCGAGACCTACCGGGCGTGGTGGCGTGGGCACCGGGTCGACGGTGTCGTCGTCATCGACCCGCGGCGCGACGACGACCGGCTCACCCTGCTCGCCGAGCTCGGCATGCCCACGGTCGTCGTCGGCTCCCACCCCTCACCAGAGGGCTCCGCACCGAGCGTGTGGATCGACGACGGCGACGCGACCGACACCGTCCTTCGGTACCTGCACGCGCTCGGGCACCGGCGCATCGCGCACGTCGCCGGGCGCCCGGAGTTCGAGCACACCGCCATGCGGATCGAACGCGTCCGGGCGTTCGCGGCAGCCGAGGGGCTCGCGGACGCCGTGTCGATCCCGACCGACTACTCCGCCGAGGCTGGCGCGAGTGCGACCCGCACCCTGCTGTCCCGCAGCACTCGGCCGACGGCGATCGTGTACGACAACGACGTCCTGGCGGTCGCCGGGCTCGGGGTCGCGAGCGAGATGGGCATAGCCGTGCCGACCGACGTCTCGATCGTGTCGTTCGACGACTCGGCGATGATCCAGCTCGTCCGGCCGTCCATCACCTCGCTGACCCGCGACACCGTGGAGCTCGGGCAGCGCGCGGCGACACTCCTGCGCGCACAGATCGACGCCGATGCCCCGTTGCCGTCACGCCCCGGGCCGCCACTGACCCTCAGTGTCCGGGAATCGACGGCACGCGCGGGGTCCTGATACGCCACTCCGGCGCTCCTGGCGTTCCACGACGACACGCCCAGCGGGCGTCCGGCCGAGGTCCACGGCACGCGGCGGACTTGACTCCCGTTCGAACACACGTTCGAATACCGTCGTGGGACGGCGTCGCGAGAACCGGTGGCAGCCCCCGGAACACCCGGAGGTCGAACGTCCGCGCGCCTACTCGCTGTCCGAGGACGCCCGCGGGCCCGACGTCTGCCACGCCGTCACCCCCGTGCCGGTCTGGGCGTGGATCCAGTTCCCGACCTTCCACGTCCGGGTGAAGGCCTTCGCGAAGAGCTGGACCCGTGATGCCGTCATGGTCGAGTGGGCGCAGTTCGGACAGCAGGCGGACGCGTGGGTGTGGCGGTCGGCCGTGAAGCACCGCACCCTGCGTGCCGACCAGGCGGAACGCGCGATGCGGAGTCCGCAGAACGCAGCGCGTTGACTTCCGGTCGCACCCCGAGGATGGTTTAGCGAACACCGGTTCGGTAAGTAACTCACTGATCGAGGCATTCGTTCGAGTGCCGCTCCGGGACGAGGAGGCACCATGAAGAACACAGCGGTGCCGTCCTGGGTCGCCCACGTGCTCACCCCACCCGAGGTCATCAGCGCCTACGTCGAGGCCCGGGTCAACGATCCGGCCCTGCTGTCGGGCGAGCACACGGAACCCACGTACGCCGACTTCCTCGGCGACGAGTAGACGGTGGTTCAGCGGCGTCGGCGGCGCGCGGACAGCGTGACGCCGACGCTCGCAGCAGTGACGCATACCAGCGCCACCGTCTCCAGCACGGACAGCCCCTCGCTGAGCACCACGAGGCCGGCCAGCGCGGCGATCGCCGGGCCGAGACTCTGCAGCACGCCGAACACCCGTGTCGGCATCCGTCGCAACGCCAGCATCTCGAGGGCGTAGGGCAGCACGCTCGACAGGACGGCGACGGCGCCGAAGACGAGCAGGAGCACGGGTTCGCGGACCACGCCGTCGATCGCGGACGGGAGCCCGAACGGCAGCGACACGAGCATCGCGACCACCATCGACACCACCAGGCCGTCGACACCCGGGATCGCGGCGCCGACGTGCCGGTTCATCACGATGTAGCCCGCCCAGCAGGCCGCCGCGAGCACGGCCCAGACGATGCCGCCGACCTCGGTCACGGCGCTCGGGCCGACCCCGAGCAGGACGACGCCGGCGAGCGCCAGGGCGGCCCAGAGCGCGTCGCGCCACCGCCGGGTGTGCACGAGGGACAGGGCGAGTGGACCGAGGAACTCGATCGTCACCGCGACCCCGATCGGGATGGTCGCGAAGGCCAGGTAGATGAAGACGTTCATCCCGCCGAGCGCCAGCCCCAGGCCGACCGCGCCGAGCCACTGCGCGCGGGTCCAGTGCCGGACGCGAGGACGGACGACCAGCGCGAGCACCACCGCGCCGATGACGAGCCGGAGCGTCGCGGCCCCGACCGCGCCGACGTCGTCGAAGTGGGTCTTCGCGATCGCGGCACCGACCTGGACGGACACCATCGCGGTGAGGGCGAGCAGCGGAGCCGGGATCCGGTCGGTGCCGCGGGCCTGGTTCATCCGCCGGACCGGCTCATCCGAGGTAGGCGAGCACGGCGAGGACGCGGCGGTGGTCCTCGCCGGTGTCCTCGAGCGCGAGCTTGCCGAAGATGCTCGACACGTGCTTCTCGACGGCGCCGGTGCCGATGACGAGGGCGCGGGCGATGGCCGCGTTCGTGCGACCCTCGGCCATCAGGCCGAGCACGTCGCGTTCGCGCGGGGTGAGCGCGGCGAGCGGGTCGCGCCGCCGGCTCATCAGCTGCGTGACGACCTCGGGGTCGAGCACGGTGCCGCCAGCGGCGATCCGGCGCACGGCGTCGTCGATCTCCTCGAGCCGGGTGACGCGGTCCTTGAGCAGGTAGCCGATGCCCGTCGCACCGGCGGCGAGGACGTCTTCGGCGTAGGTGGCCTCGACGTACTGCGAGAGGAGCAGGACCCCGGTGCGCGGGGCGATCCGGCGGGTCTCGACGGCTGCGCGGACGCCTTCGTCGGTGAAGGTCGGCGGCATCCGGACGTCCATGACGACGACGTCGGGAGCGCCGTCCGGCAGCGTCGCGAGGAACGCACGGGCGTCGGCGTACTGGCCGATGACGTCGATGCCGGCTTCGTCGAGCACGCGGGCCAGGCCCTCGCGCAGCAGGACGGCGTCGTCGACGACGACGGCCCGGATGCGTGCTGCATCCGGGCCGTCTGTCATGCCGACCAGCCTAGTGGGAGCGCGGGCGCTCCCGTGGGGTCACGACCGCGGGTTCGCCGTCGTGGGGACGCCGTTCAGGGCACCGAGCGGGATCCGCGCCGTGGCCTCGGTCGGGCCGCCCTCGGGGCTCGCGACGACCAGGTCGCCGTCGAGTGCGCGCATCCGGCCGATCAGACCCTCGATGCCGTGGCCCTGCTGGGGTCGTGCGCCGCCGCGGCCGTCGTCGGTCACGCTGACGGTCAGGTACCAGAGCCCGGAGGCGTCGACCACGAGGCCGAGGTACACCCCGGCGGTCGTGGCACCGGCGTGCTTCATGGTGTTCGTCAGGAGCTCGCTCACCGTGAAGTACACGTTGCGCTGGATCTCCGTCGCGAGCTCGAGGCCCTCGGGCAGGCGGACGTCGAGGCCGACCGGGATCGGGGTGCGGGCGACGAGGGCTTCGAGGGCCGCCACGAGCCCGCGGTCGAGCAGGATCGGTGGGGCGAACCCGCGGGACAGTGCACGCAGTTCGTCGAGGGCGTCCTGCGCGTGCTCCGAGGCCTCGCCGATGAGCTGCTTCGCTTTCTGCGGGTCCTTGTCGAACGCGCGTTCCGCTGCCGACAGGTCCATCCGGAGCCGCACCAGGCGCTGCTGCGGGCCGTCGTGCAGGTCGCGCTCGATCTGGCGCAGGGCCTGGCCCTCGGCGGTCACCGCACCGGCACGGGAGGCCTGGAGTCCGGCGACGCGCTGCTCGAGCTGCTCGGCACGGAACCCGCCGAGCAGACCGAAGTCCACCCAGTAGTGCGCGATGACCGAGCCACGGGCCCAGAGCGGGAACAGCACGACCGAGGCGGCCATCGACAGCAGCCCGAGGAACCCGAAGCCGACGACGGAGGTCATGTCCCACCCGAAGTACTGCGCGCTCAGGCCGTTCGCGAACGCGACCACCGCGAGCCCGACGGGCCAGAGGAACCCGGCGAGCAGCAGGACGCCGGCGCCCACGGTGAAGAGCGCGACGAGCGGGTACACGACCGCTGCGTGCAGCAGGTAGAGCCAGTAGTGCGGGTTGGCGACCGCGGAACCGGTGCGCGTCCACCAGTTCTGCTGCCAACGGGGCGTCCAGTCCACCGGGCGGATCGGACGCCGGTCGGCCCATCCGATGCGGAGCTTCTCGAACTGTCCGAGCCACCGCGCCACGAACAGCGCGATGAAGAACATCAGCAGCACGAACGGGTTGAACAGGTCGCGGAAGCCGCCGCCGAAGATCGCCGCGGGGAACGCGAAGTAGAGCGTGCAGAGCAGCACCCCGGTCAGGGCCATGTACCCGAAGTCGCGCGGCAGGCGCTTCCAGGACTCGCGGTAGAACGCGCCGGCGGTCATGCCGGAGCCCGCACTGCCGCCACGACCGCCACCCGGTGCCGATCCGTTCGGCGGGGTCGCTCCCCACGACGCCGGCGGGGTCTGCTGTTCGTGCTGTCGCGGGTACTGCGGCATCGGCTTGGTGGCTCCAGGTGGGACGGAGTCGCCCAGCGGGACGGTCTGGGCCTGGTCGGGCGAGGGTGTGACGTCGTCCAGCGGGACGGTTCGCGCCTGGTCGAGGCGGTCGGTGTCGGTCATGACTCCAGCCTCGCGATCACGGGGCCGTTCCCCCATCCTGCCCCCTCCCCACCCCGGGTGGGGTTATCCCCCCTCTCCACAGATCTCCCGAGGCCGATCGTCGCGGGACGGCCCGCCGGACATGCTCGTGGTGATGGGCGACGCACTCCGAGCACTGATCGACGCCGTCGGCCTCGAGGTCGGCCCCGGCGAGGAGATCCGATCCGACGACGACCGCTGGACGATCGACCTCGATCCGGACGGTACGCACGCCTGGGTCGCGACCCGGCACCGGCCGATCTGGCTCCACCGCGACGACACACTCGTGTTCATCGAGGCGGGTGGAGCCGCACTGGTCGAGCAGCACCCGACGACGTCGATCGGCTCCGACCCCGAGCGGCACGGTCCGCCTCGCACTGCTCCATCGTACGACTTCCCGCACGAGGCCCTGTTCGCCGAAACCGGCGTCGTCGTCGGGTCGGCGACGCTCGGGCCACTCGCTGCCGAGGTCCTCGCGCTCCCGTCGATCGCCACCACCCAGCCCGCGGGCTTCGCGTCGGCGGACGTCGTGCTGGCGCTGCGGCACGTCGGTCACCTCGACGGCGGCCGGTGGCACGGCGTGCAGCAGGATGCGCTCGCGCGACTCGTGGTCACGACCGTGCTCCACGACAACCCACCGCCCTCGCTGCGCGACAACAGCCTGGCGAGGGTTCTCGACCGGCTCTTCGACCCGGCGGGCGGGCACTCGACAGCGGACCTGCTCGACGGGGTCGGCATGTCTCCGCGCACCCTCGAGCGCCGGTGCGCGGAGACCACGGGCTGCACGCCGGCCCAGCTCGGGCGGTGGTTCCGGAGCCTCGGCGTCCGGCGTGCACTCACCCGGGGTGACCGTCCCGCCGAGGTCGCTGCACGCTTCGGCTTCAGCACCACCGCCTCCATGCGACGCGCGCTGCAGCGGGTCCGTGCACCGGAGACCGACCTCCCTCGGCGGTTCTGACGGTTCCGGTTCACGAATCCCGCGGTTCGCGAACCAGGACCGTCAGCCGCCCGGACAGAACATGCTCTCCCCGCGGCGCGGGCTGCGCGTAGTGTGCGGGCATGCAGAACATCACGGGGGTTCGGGTGGTCTCGGCCGCGGCAGTCGTCGCAGCGGTCGTGTTCGGGGCGCGCGGGCTGGTGGGGACGATCTGGCTCGCGCCGTGGGACCTGCCGAACGGACTGCTCCTCGTCGCCACGGCGCTCGCCGGGCTGGCGGGTGCGGTCGTGCTCGTCGCCGCGGTGCGCGCTCGGGACCGTCGGGCGCTCGCGTTCGCGGTGTCGGTCCTTGCGTTCGCGCTCCTGTGGCCCGCGCCGAGCTGGGTTACGGAGGTGCTCCTCGTCGTCGCGCAGGGTGCACTCGTGGCGTTCGGGGTGCTGATCATCCGGAACGAGGACGGCGTACAGCGGGCCTTCGGCTGGATCGTCACCGTGGCGGCGTCGCTGTGGTTCGTCCTGGCGCTGCTGTCGAACACGGTCCTGCTCACAGCGCTGCCGCAGGGGGCGCTCGGCATCGCGTTCTCCGTCCCGGGGCTGCTGCAGACCGTGGCCTACCTGGCGGCGACGGTGCTCGTCGCGGTCCCGCTCCTGCGTCCGGTGGGCCGGGGCGTGAACGCGCTCTGGGCCTCGGCCGAGGTGCGCTGAGCCGGCGAGCGCCCCTCAGCCGGCCCGTGCCGCCAGGCGCTCGGATCGGCGCACTGCCTGCTCGTCCGGGTCGGGCACCGGCGCGGCCTGGATGAGTCGACGCGTGTAGGGGTCCTGCGGCGACCGGAGGATGGCGTCGCGGGTCCCCTGCTCGGCGACCTTCCCGCCGTGCAGCACGACGACCCGGTCGCACAACGTGTCGACCACGGCGAGGTCGTGGGTGACGAACAGGCACGCGAAGCCGAGGCGTTCCTGCAGCTCCCGGAAGACGTCGAGCACCCGGGCCTGTACCGAGACGTCGAGGGCGCTCGTCGGCTCGTCGGCGATGAGCAGTGCGGGGTCGAGCGCGACGGCGCGGGCGATCGCGACGCGCTGCCGTTGTCCGCCGGAGAGCTCGTGCGGGAAGCGCTCGCGGTACCCGCCGTTCAGGCCGACGTCCGCGAGCAGCCGGTCCACCCGTTCGTCGATCTGTGCCGACGGCAGGCGCAGGATCTGCCGGAGCGGCTCGGCGACGGTCTGTCCGACCGTGTAGCGCGGGTTGAGCGACCGGAGCGGGTTCTGGAAGACCACGCCGACGTGTCGCCGCATCTCCCGACGAGCTGCTCGTCGGGCGACCGCCACGTCGGTGCCCTCGACGACGACCGAACCGGACGTGATCGGTGCCAGCCCCACGGCGGCGCGGCCGATGGTGGTCTTGCCGCTGCCGGACTCGCCCACGAGTCCGACGATCTCGCCGCGACCGACCGTGAACGACACGTCGTCGACCGCGCGGAACCGCCCGCGCAGTGCACCGCCGTACTCGACCACGAGGTGCCGGACGTCGAGGACGACCGACGGGGCCTCCGTGACGGGGTCGACCCGCGCCTCCCGGCCGACCTCGGTGCCCATGCGTGGGACCGCAGCGAGCAGGTCACGGGTGTAGTCGGCGGACGGTGCGGAGAAGACCGCGGCGACGGTGCCCGTCTCGACGATGCGACCGCGGCGCATGACGACCACGCGGTCGGCGATGTCGGCGACGACGCCCATGTCGTGGGTGATGAGGAGGATCGCGGTGCCGGTGCGTTCCCGCAGCGCACGCAGGACGTCGAGCACCTCGGCCTGCACCGTGACGTCGAGTGCGGTCGTCGGCTCGTCGGCGATGAGCAGGTCGGGGTCGGCGGCGAGCGCCATCGCGATCATCACCCGCTGCGCCTGTCCGCCGGAGAGCTCGTGCGGGTACTGGCCGAGCCGGCGTTCGGGTTCCGGCACCTCGACGGCACGCAGGAGTTCGAGCGACCGAGCACGGACGGCGGCGCGGTCGTGTGAGGCGTCGGCGCGGCGGACGGCCTCGGCCAGCTGGAACCCGATCGTGAACACCGGGTTGAGGGCGGCCGACGGGTCCTGGAAGATCATCGACACGCTGCGGCCGCGGACCCCGCGCAGGGTGCGCTCGTCGGTGCCGAGCACCTCGAGGTCGCCGAGCCGGATGCTGCCGGAGGACCGTGCCCCGTCCGGCGCGATCCCCATCGCCGTCATCGCGGTCATGCTCTTGCCGGATCCGGACTCCCCGACGACGGCGACGACCTCGCCGCGGCCGACGGTGAACGAGGCGTCGTCGACCGCGCGGACCTCGGCGCCGTCGACGTCGAAGGTCACGGACAGGTGGTCGACGGTCAGGACGTCGGTCATGGGGTCTCCGAGCGGTCGGTGCGGTCGCGGGCGGCCTTGAACGCCTCCCAGTCCTCGAGCATCTTGTGGTGGTGGCCCTGCAACCACTGCATGTAGTCGCGGCCGTTGAGCAGGCGCTCGCGGACCTCGGCGTCGACGTCGCCCGCCCCGGTGCGGCCGGCGTGCTCGACCACCGCCAGGCCGTGTCCGATGATGTCGCGCTGCCGGTCGAGGTACTTCCGTTCGCCGGCGAGCCAGGAGCCCCAGACGTCGGCCTCGGCACGGAAGTAGTGGCTGCGTTCGCCCGCGACGATCTGCCGCTTCACGAACCCGGAGTCGACGAGCCGGCGCGTCGCCATCGAGACCGAACCCGAGCTGGCGCCGAGGGCGCGTTGGAGATCGGCCGAGGACGAGTGCGGCGCGCGCGTCATCATGAGGTAGCCGAGCACCCGGGCATCGGTGAGCGCCATGCCCGCACCGTCGTTGAGCATGAGGGCGAACTCCTCGACGAACGCCTGACGCTCGGGTTCGAGCACGACGTCGTCGTGCCCGGCACCGTCGCCCCGACCGTCGACGTCGCTCACGGTGCCAGCCCTGCCGCGACCTCGGGCGACTCGGTCGGGATCGTCCACGGTTCCTCGGTCATGCCCCCACCGGCGCGGATCGACCGGACGGTACCGTCGGCGTCGCGCGTGAAGGTGATGTCCTCGTCGACCGAGCCGAAGCGGTTGCCGTGCGTCATCCGGAGCGTGTCCGCGTCGACGACCTCGAGCCGGGTCGGGGTGTCGAGCGGTTCGGGTCCGGACGGGTCGACCTCGACGAGCCGGTCGCCGATCCGGGCGATGTCGCTGACGCCCCACGGGTTGGCGAAGCGTCCGGTGTAGGCGGCGGTGTCGACGTCGTCGGGCACGGGAGTACCCGGCGCGGACGTGTCCGCCGCGGCGTCGAGCATCTGCACGACGGCGGTGGCGATGAGGGTGGCGGGCCCGGCGGCGGCGCTCGTCATGACGGACACGACGAGTCCGGACGCCGGGTCGAACAGTGACTGCGTGATGTGCCCGGGGAACCCGCCCGAGTGGCCGCGGACGTCGCGGCCGCCGATGCGGTCGACGATGAACCCGGCGCCGTAGCCGCGGGCGGCCGGGTCGTCGGTGGCGCTCCAGGCCTTGCGCTGCGCGAGTCGCTTCGAGTGGTCGTCGAGCAGGCTGCCGGCCCCGATGACGTGCTGCGAGAAGTACTTGACCAGGTCGGAGGCGGTGCCGTGGAACCCGGTGGCGGCGGCCATCGCGTGGGTGTCCACGTGGTCGATGCGCTGCCGCTGCCGCGCGGTGTGGAAGCCGGTGTACCCGACCACGAAGTCGTCGGCGCGCGTGGGGTCCCAGTCGGGGCCGGTGTTCCGCAGGCCCAGCGGCTCGGTGATCGACTCACGGACGAAGTCGTTGTAGGACCGGCCGGAGACCGCGGCGATGACGAGCCCGAGCAGCGAGTAGCCGAGGTTCGAGTAGTTGAACGACGACCCGGTGGGGACCTTCTGCCCGCGGTCGAGCACGAGCGCCAGCAGCTCCTGCTCGTCGGGGAACGGGCGCAGGAGCGACCAGTAGTCGCCGTCGTGGCCGTCGCGGATGACGCCGGCGCCCATCTCCATGAGCTCACGGATCGTGGCGTCGGCGAGCGGGGAGCCGCCGTCGACCAGCGCCGGGACGTACGTGCCGACGGTGTCGTCGAGCCGGAGCGACCCGCGCTCGGCGAGCTGGAGCAGTGCCGTCGCGGTGAAGGTCTTCGAGTGCGACGCGATGCGGAACAGGTCGGTGGTGGTCAGGCGACGCCCGGCCTCGACGTCGGCGTAGCCCCAGGCCTCGTCGAACAGCACCTCGCCGCCGAACCCGATGGCGACCTGCACGCCCGGCACCCGCAGCTGCCAGACCTTGTACGACACCCACTCGTGGATGTAGGGCAGGGTCTTCCGGTACGCGGAGAGGGTGTCGGTCACGGTGGTCCTTTCGAAGGGCGGTGGTTCGAGTCTGGCGCGTCGGTCGCGACGGTGCCCACCGCGACGCGGCGTGCACCGTGCAGGTCAGCGCCGACGCGGGTCGAGCGCGGCGCGCAGCGTGTCGCCGAGCGCGATGACGGAGAGCACCGTGACGGCGAGGAACGCCGCGGGTGCGATGAGCATGTGCGGGGCGCGGAGGAACTGCGACGTCGCGGCGGAGAGCTGCAGTCCCCACGAGATCGCCGGGCTCTCGAGCCCGATGCCGAGGTAGGTCAGCGACGACTCGGACACGATGACGCCGCCCACGGTGATGGTCGCGAGCACGAGCAGCGGCGAGATCGACGACGGCAGCACGTACCGGGTGGTGATCCGCCAGGTGGACAGCCCCATCGTGCGGGCGGCGAGCACGAACTCGGCGTTCCGCACGCTGCGGACGCTCGACCGCACGAGCCGGGCCATCGTCGGCCACCCGAACAGCGCGAGCACGAGCGACACCGTCAGCACGGACCGCTCCCCCACGCTGTTGAGCACCACGACGGCGCCGAGCAGGAACGGGAAGCCGAGGAACACGTCGGTCAGGCGGGCGAGCACGGCGTCGACCCAGCCGCCGACCATGCCGGCGATCGTCCCGACGACGACGGCGACCATGCCGGCGAGCACGGTGGTGAGCACCGCGACGGCGATCGACGACCGGGTGCCGTAGACGACGTTGGCGTACACGTCGCAGCCCTGCAGGTCGAAGCCGAACGGGTGCCCGCTGGTCGGCGAGGCGCCGCTCTGCCCGAGGTCGCACACCCGGGGGTCACCGTGGCCGAACAGTCCGGCGAACAGCTGCGGGAACGACGCGACGAGCAGCACGACGACCAGGACCGACGCGGGCACCCAGAAGCCCGGGGTGCGGGCCGCGGCCAGCAGGGGTCGTCGTCGTCCGCCGACGACGGGTTCGACGGTGGCGCTGAGCGCTGAGGTGGTCATGCGGCTGCTCCGGTCCGGACGCGGGGGTCGAGGGCGGCGTGCAGCAGGTCGACGAGCACGCTCGTGACGAGGAACACCAGGATGAGCGCGGTCGAGATGCCGACGACGACTGCGCCCTCGTGCGACCGGATGCCCTGGAACAGCAGGTTCCCGACGCCGGGCAGGTTGAAGATGCCCTCGATGATCACGGTGCCGCCCATCAGGTACCCGAGGTCGGTGGCCAGGTAGGTGGCGGTGGGGATGAGCGAGTTCCGCATCACGTGCACGCCGACGATCCGACCGGGTGCGAGCCCCTTGGCCCGTGCGGTCCGGACGTAGTCGGCGTCGAGGGTCTCGATCATCGAGGTGCGGGTGAGCCGGGACACCGCGGCGAGCCCGAACAGCGCGATGACGAACGCCGGCAGGATGTACGCCGTCGGCCAGCCCGCGGTGACGCCGGCGACCGGGAACCAGTGCAGCCGCACCGAGAACACGAGCTGCAGGGCGACGCCGAGGACGAACACGGGGATCGCACCGACGACGATGGTGCCGACCAGGACCGTCTTGTCGAGGGCCGTCCCGCGCTTCAGGGCGGAGAGGACCCCGAGCCCGATGCCCAGGACGATCTCGAGGGCCCACGCGGTGAGCGCCAGGGTGATCGTGACGGGCCACCGCGAGGCCATCTGCTCGCCGACGGACTGCCCGTTGAAGTCGGTGCCGAAGTCGCCGCGGAACAGCCCGCCGACGTACTGCACGTACTGCAGCCAGAGCGGCTGGTCCAGGTGGTACTCGGCCCGGAGCGTGCGGACGACCGCGTCGCTGAGCGGCCGGTCGCCGCCGAGCGCCCGGATCGGGTCACCGGGCAGCGCGAACGTCATCGCGTAGATGAGGAACGTCACCCCGAGGAACACGATGGCCAGGCCGCCGAGTCGGCGACCGACGGCGAGCGTCGGACGCATCACGCGCCTCTCCCCACCGGCACGGCCGTCCCGCCGCTGGCGCGTCGGTCCGGAACCGGCGGCGTGGGCCCAGACCCGCTCGTGGTGACCAGGGGCGGACGGGAGGCACGGGTCGGGTCCGCACTGTGCCTTCCGTCGTCGCCTTCGGCGACGTGGCTCGCGCAGGCGAGGATCGCCCCGTACTGCACCCCCACCAGTCTCCGCACCGGGATCGGGTCCGCCTCGGTGGCGGCGTCGGCCTGCCAGTGCGCGTAGCGCTCCGCCAGGCGGTCGCGCAGGCGCCGGAGCGGCGCGGACGCCGTGCCGGCGGTGGTCTCCGCCTCGAACGCCCGGAGCAGCATGCCGCCGTAGCGCAGCCGGAAGCAACGGACCAGGTCCTCGCAGCCGAAGCGCTCCGCGACGGTGGCCCGCCGGTCGGCCGGCTCGCGGTCGGCCCGGCGGCGGTCGGTGTCCGCCGTGCCGGCGAGCATCGGCACGAAGGCCCGCGACGCCTCGAGGAACGGCGACGCGATCGACAGCATCGGCGACGCCTCGTCGAGCAGCTGCTGGAGTTCCTCGCCCGAGGCACCGAGCTCGGCGGAGCAGCGCCGCAGCAGGTCGGCGTACGACTCGTCGGTCGGGGTCTGGTCGTCGGCGTCCGGGTGGCTCCAGTACGGCAGTTCGGCGACCATGCACAGTGCTCCGTGCCGCATCGCCCACGCCGCACTCGACGCACCGTGGATGTGCTCGCCCGGGTCGACCCCGAGTCCTTCGAGGTAGTCGTACGCGGTCTCGATCCCGTCCATCGCGAACACCGCGGGGGCGAGTTCGCGCAGGAACGGTGACTCGGGCTCCCCGGTGTCGAGCGGCAGCCCGAGCGCAGCGGGGACCGCGTGCAGGGTGTCGACGACGTCGGGCAGGTCCTCGGACAGGTAGTAGTAGACCCCGCCCATCTCGCCGTTGTGCAGCGACACCAGCAGGTCCGGCTCGGTGTCGTCGATGAGCCGCATGAACGCGAGCGTCTCCGGCAGCACCTGATCGAAGTACACCGACTTGTGGCTGTTCGGGAACGTCCACTCCACCTGGCTGTCCGGTGCCGGGCGGTAGAAGTGCCGCGAGTAGAACACCCGGTCGTGCGGGTCGTGGAACCACGCCTCGTTGAGCCGCATGCCGTCCGGGTCGATCGTCGGGACGATGTGCCAGGTGACGTCGAGCGCACGGGCGTCGTCGTCGGTGAGCACCGTCTCGGCGAGGTGCAGGGCCGTCCACGAGCCGATCGGTTCGTTCGGGTGCACGCCGCCGACCACGACGGCGGCGTGCGCCCCGGTGCCGATCCGGTAGGAGTGCAGCGGTTCGCCGAGCCGGCTGGTGCCGATCCGGGTGACCGTGACCTGGTCCGGGTGGGACGCTGCGAGCGCGTCGAACCGGGCGTGCAGGTCGTCGACGAGCGGGAAGCCGTCGTGGTCGGGGACCTCGGCCGCCAGGCGGAGGATGGTGCGCTGGTCCATGTGGTGGTGCCCTACTTCACGGCGATCTGCGCGACGACCGGGCTGCCGGCGACCGCGGGGAGCTTCGTGACCTTGTCGCTCGTGACGTACGAGTACTTGTCGAAGAAGGTCGGCACGACGGGGAAGTCCTCGAGCACGGCTTCCTGCGTCTTCGTGTAGTACTCGTTCGCTTCGTCCTGCGAGCCGGCCGAGTCGGCCTTCGCCAGCAACGCGTCGACGGTGTCGGACTGGTAGTACCCGGTGCAGGGCGAGCAGCCGCCGGCCAGGGTGAACAGGGCGCGGAGGGTGTTCTGCTGGCTGATGTACAGCGCACCCCAGTGACCGAAGTGCGGGCCGGCGACCTTCTTGTCCGTCAGCTCGGAGTAGTACGAGGCCCAGTCGGTGGTGGCCTTCGCGACGGTGTCGACGCCCAGGTTCTGCCGGATCTGGTTGGCGTAGGCCTCGTAGAGCGAGTCGAGGCCGCTGCCGCCGGGGTAGACGAGCGTGATCGTGCCGTCGAAGCCACCGGACTTCGCCAGGAGCTGCTTCGCCGCTGCGGGGTCGAACTCGCACGCGTCGCCGCAGATGCCTTCTTCGGTGCCGGACATCGACGGGGGCGTGAGTGCGGTGGCGGGGTCGTACAGGCCGCCGTAGATGGCGGTGTTCACCTCGTCGCGGTCGATCGACATCGAGATCGCGCGTCGGACGTCGGGGTCGGAGTAGCGGTCGTCCCAGAGCGGGAAGCCGAGGTAGTCGATGCCCGGGGCGTCGAAGGAGTGCAGGCGGTCGCCGAAGTCGGCCTTCGCGCTCGTCATCTTGTCGGTCGGCAGGAACAGCACGTCGGCGTTGCCCGCGAGGACGTCGGTGTAGGCGGTGTTCATGTCCGAGTAGCTCCGGAACGTGACGTCCTTCGTGACCGGCTTCGTGCCCTCGTAGTCCTTCCACGCGGTGACGGTGAACTCCTTGTCCGCCTTCCACGCCGACTGCATCTCGTAGGGGCCGTTCCCGATCGGCTTCTCGTCGTACGCCTTCAGGTCGTCGTAGGCGGCCTCGGGCATCGGGTAGAACGCCGTCTGGGCCTGGCTGAGCTGCAGCGGGAACTGGCTGTCGGCGTGCGTGAGCGTGACCGTGAAGGTGTCCTTGCCGGTGACCTTCAGCCCCGACATCTCCTTCGTCTTCGGGGTGCCCTTCGCCGGGTTGAGGTCCGTGTACCCGACGATCGCGGCGAGCTGCCCGCTGTTCTCCCACGCGTTGGGGCCGTAGGCGACGTGGTTCCAGGCCTTCACGTAGCTCTCCGGGGTGACGGCCTCGCCGTTCTGGAACGTCCAGCCGTCCCGGAGGGTGATGGTCCACGTGGTGGCGTCGTCGCTCTCGACGCTCTTCGCGGCGACGTCGTGGAGCTCGCCCTTCGCGTCGGTCTGCGTCAGCGGCGCGAACAGGCTCTGCACCTGGTCGAACGCGACGGTCTGTCGTCCGGGCGTCAGGTGGTCGGGCTCGCCGGTGGCGTACACCAGGCTCGATCCGCCGGCGGAGTCGGCCGTGCCGCTCGCCGAACAGCCGGTCACCACGAGCGCCAGTGTGGCTGCCGTGGCCAGGGCGGCGATGGTCCTGCGTCGCATGGGGGTCTCCTCGGGTCGTCGTTGCTGAGTGAAGCTAGGCCCGTTCGAGTACCCGGCACAATGCTTCTTTCAATGAACTCTGAAACTTTTACCGTTCTGAAACACTCGCGAAACGACAGGTGTCGCGCTCGACCGGGGCCGTGTGCCACGCTCGGACCATGCGGCACACACCCCACTTCCTGATGACGGACGTCGACGAGGTCAAGCGCCTCGTCGCCGGCAACCCGTGGGCCACGATCGTGTCGCACACCGACGCCGGGATCGTCGCGTCGCACTACCCGTTCCTGCTCGAGACACCCGGGCCGGACGACGACCCCGACGAGGTCGTCCTCGTCTCGCACGTCGGCCGCCCCGACGAACTCGCGCACGAACTCGGCCGCCACGAGGTCCTGGTCGTGGTGCAGGGTCCGCACGGCTACGTCTCCCCCGCCTGGTACCCGCCGGAGCAGTTCGTGCCGACCTGGAACCACGTCACGGCCCACCTGTGGGGCACGCCGGAGCTGCTGTCCGACGACGAGAACTTCCGGGTGCTCGGCGAGCTCGTCGACCACTTCGAGCAGGTCATGCCGGAGCCGGTCTCGCTCGAGATCGACGAGGAGACCGCACGCCGGATGGCGAAGGGCACCGTGGGCATCCGGATCCGCATCACCCGGTTCGACGCCCGCGCGAAGCTCTCCCAGAACAAGGCGCCCGAGGTCGTCGACCGCATCATCGCGGGGCTGCGCGGCGACGGCCCCTACGCGTCGCCGGCGCTCGCCGACGAGATGGAGCGGGTCCGGTCCGTCGGCTCCACGACGGACAGCCGGGAGGCGCGATGAGCGAGATCCTGCTCCGCACCGTCCGCAGGGTGGGCACCTCCGGGGCCCCTGCCGACGTCCGCATCGCCGACGGCCTGGTCACCGAGATCGCGCCGGCCGGCACGCTCGACCCCGCCGGCCCCGACACCGAGGTCGTCGAGGCCGCCGGCGCCTGGCTCGGCCCCGGCCTCCGCGACCACCACACGCACTTCGACCAGTGGGCCCTGGTGCGCCGCCGCGTCGACGTCTCCGCCTGCGACTCCGCGGAGTCGACCGCCGACCTCCTCGCCGCGGTCGCGCGGACCGGGGTGCCGGACCGCGTGCTGATCGGCCACGGCTACCGCGACGGGTTGTGGCCGACCCCCGCACGACGCGAGCTGCTCGACCAAACCGCACCGGGCCTCCCGACCGTCGTCATCAGCGGTGACCTGCACGCCGTCTGGTGCAACGCCCTCGCGCTCGCGCACTTCTCCGCACTCGTCGGCCGCTCGCTCGAGGCGGGTGACGACGGGGTCCTGCGCGAGCAGGACGCCTTCGACGTGACCGGTGCACTCTCGCAGGTGCCGGACGACCTGCTCGACGGGTACGTCGCCGACGCCGCGGAGGCCGCTGCCGCCCGCGGCGTGACGGGCATCGTCGACCTCGAGATGCGCTTCGGCCTCGACCGCTGGGCGCGCCGGATCCACGCTGGCACCGACGCACTCCGGGTGGCGTCGGGCGTCTACCCGGCCGAACTCGACGCGGCGATCGACCGCGGACTCCGCACCGGTGACGTCGTCGACCGGACCCGCGGCCTGCTCACGATGGGGCCGTTCAAGGTCGTCACCGACGGCTCGCTCGGCACCCGGACCGCGGCCATGGCCGACGGCTCCGGCGTGCTGGCGTGGGAGTTCGACGACCTCGTCGCGATCACCCGCCGAGCCGTCGACGCCGGACTCGTGCCCGCCATCCACGCCATCGGCGACCGCGCGAACACCCTCGCGCTCGACGTCTTCGAAGCCGTCGGCGCCCGCGGCACCATCGAGCACGCGCAACTGCTCGTCGACACCGACGTCGACCGGTTCGCCAGGCTCGGAGTGGCCGCCTCGGTGCAGCCCGAGCACGCCATGGACGACCGCGACATCGCCGACCGGCACTGGGCGGGCCGCACCGACCGCGCCTTCGCGTTCGCGTCGCTCGCCCGAGCCGGTGCCCGGCTGCTGCTCGGGTCGGACGCCCCCGTCGCGCCGCTCGACCCGTGGATCTCGATGGCCGCGGCCGTCGGACGCGACCGGGACGGCCGCGACCCGTGGCACCCCGCCGAACGGCTCTCCGCGATCGCCGCGTGGCAGGGCTCGACGGACGGTCGGGTCAGCGTGGCCGTCGGCGACGTCGCGGACCTGGTGCTCGTCGGGTCGGACCCGCTGGCAGCGTCGTCGTCCTCGTTGCGGTCGATGCGCGTGCTCGCGACCGCGATCGCCGGGCGGTTCACGTACTGCGAGCTCTGAGCTCTCGGTTCTGAGCTCTCGGTTCTGAGCTCTCGGTTCTGAGCCGCGCTACTTCTGGTCCTTCGGGCACCAGTAGAGCTTCCGACCGGCCATGTCGGCCACCCGGATCTCGGTGCCGCACACCCGGCAGGGCTCACCCTGGCGGTGGTAGACCCAGTGCCGGTCCTTGCGCGACCGCTGCGCCTTCTTGTACTCGGCGTCGGACAGGCCGTCCATCGTCATCATCAGGCCGTCGCGGACGCCGTCGTGCAGCAGCGTCGACCAGTCCGCCCACAGCGCCTTCGCCTGCTTGACGGTGATCTTCTTGCCGACCTTGTACGGGTCGATGCGCTGCCGGAACAGCAACTCGGCCCGGTAGATGTTGCCGATGCCGCTCACCACGGACTGGTCCATGAGCAGCTGGCCGATGGCGACGTTCCGCTTCCGGACGTTGTCCACGAAGGTCTTCTCGGCCTCGGGGCCGTCGTCGTTCATCGGGTCGGGGCCGAGCTTGTCGAGGGCACGCTGCACCTCGGCCGGGGTCTCCACCACGCAGGCCGTCGGGCCGCGCAGGTCGGCAACGGTGTCCTCGGTCAGGATCCGGACGCGCACCTGGCCGACGGGGTCCGGCGGGAAGGACTCGATCGGGTCCTCGACCTTCTCCTGCTCGGCCATCCGGTACCGCGCCAGTCGGGGTGCGCCGATCGACGTGAGGGACTCCTCGCCGTCGTCGTCGGCGGACAGCGCCGTGGCGGTCGACAGGTCGCCGGCGAAGTCCCACGCGCCGTAGAGCCCGAGGTGGACGCGCAGGAACAGGTCGCCCTCGAACTCGAGGAACATCTGCTTCGCCACCGCCCGGGCAGCGATCATCTGCTTGCCGTCGAGCTGGGCGGCCCCGGCGGCGAACCGCCCCTGCGGACTGGACACCTCGCAGCGCTTGCCGACGAAGTGCCGGGTGAACTGGTTGGCGATTCGGTGGACGGAGTGACCCTCGGGCATGGGACCTGTCTACTCGGCCGAGCCGTCGATCTGCTTGCCGGCGATGTGCCCCGTCTGCTCGTACTCGGCCAGCTGCGCGATGCGGCGCGCGTGACGCTCCTCGCCCGAGAACGGCTCGGCGATGAACAGGTCGACGAAGCGGATCGCTTCGTCCTCGGTGTGCTGGCGCGCACCGATCGAGATGACGTTGGCGTCGTTGTGCTGGCGTGCGAGGAGTGCGGTCGACTCGTTCCAGACGAGCGCTGCGCGGACGCCCTCGACCTTGTTCGCGGCGATCTGCTCACCGTTGCCGGAGCCGCCGAACACGACGCCGAGCGCCTGGACGCCGGCCCGCTGGTCCTGCACCACGGCGTGCGCGGCGTTGATGCAGAACGAGGGGTAGTCGTCGAGCGCGTCGTACTCGGTCGGTCCGTGGTCCACGACCTCGTGCCCGGCTTCGGTCAGGTGCGTTGCGAGGGTCTGGTTGAACTCGAGGCCGGCGTGGTCCGTTCCGAGGTGGATGCGCATGGAACCGATCCTATTCCTGCGACTACTGCCCCCGGACCACCACGACGACGTACCGCGTGGGCCCCTCGCCCGGGTTCCGGTAGACCACGTCGGCGGGGTCACCGAGCTCGATCCGGTCGCCCGCGGCGAGCCGCGTCGGCTCGCCGCCGACGACGAGCTCGAGCACGCCGTCGACCACCCAGATGCAGTGCCGCAGGAACGCGTAGGCGGACGCCGGGTAGGCCACTTCGCGGCCGGCCGGGAGGCGCACCTCGGTGACGTCCGCGGGGAACGCCGCACTCGAGACCGGACGGCGGCGGTACCCGGTGTCGGGATCGGTCCAGGACTCCGCGGTCGCGCCGCGTTGGATGCCACGTGCGTCGTCGGGGTCGGTCGCCCTGGGCACCTCGTGCTCGAGGGCTTCGTCGAGGAGCTGCGAGATCGTCAGGCCGAAGGCGCCGGAGAGCCGGCCGAGGATCGTCGCGGTGGGGCTCGACACCCCGCGTTCGACGCGGTTGATCATCGCGCGGGAGACACCGGACTCCTCGGCGAGCTCGGTGAGACTCCACTTGCGTTCGGTGCGCAGGCGTTGGAGGCGCTCGCCGAGGGCACGTTCCGCGAGACCCGGCTCGTCGTCTACGATGTGAGACATGACGACAGCATATGCGACGAACGGGACGGATCCGGTCGTGGTGCGCGATTGCGGACCCCGCGACCTCGACGTCGTGCACGCCCTGCACGTCGACGCCGTGCTGCACTCCACCGCCATCTGGCAGGAGACCCCGCACCCCCGCGCGTACTTCGACGGCTGGCTGGCCGAACGCCAGGGCGACGGGTACCCGGTGCTCGTCGCCGAGGTCGACGGCACCGTGGCCGGGTACGCCACGTACTCGCAGTGGCGACCGCACCACGGGTACCGACTGACCGTCGAGCACAGCGTCTACGTGGTCGAGTCGTTCCGCGGTCGGGGCATCGCGTCGACCCTGATGCGGTCGCTCGTCGAGCGGGCGACAGCCGAGGGCCTGCACGTCATGATGGCCGGGATCTGCAGCACGAACACCGGGTCGATCGCCCTGCACGAGAAGCTCGGGTTCATCACGGTCGCGGTCGTACCCGAGGTCGGACGCAAGTTCGACCGCTGGCTGGACCTGACGCTCATGCGCCTGCCGCTCGCCTGACGCGAGCCGAGGGGCGGGGGCGAGCCGCGCCTCCCGTCCGCTTGCCGGAGCGTCAGGCGGTGGTGTCGAAGACCGGGCCGACGGTGCGCGAGCGCTTGAGCTCGAAGAAGCCGGGGTACTTCGCCACGGCGACGACGCCGTCCCACAGGTCGAGCGCTTCCTGGCCCTTGGGCGCCGGGGAGATGACCGGGCCGAAGAACGCGGTGCCGGCGACGGCGATGACGGGCGTGCCGACGTCCTGTCCGACGCGGTCGATGCCGTCCTGGTGGCTGACGCGCACGGCGGCGTCGACCTCGTCCGTCCAGGCGTACTCGAGCAGGTCGGCGTCGAGGCCGAGTTCCGCGAGCACGGCGGGGACCACCTGGTCGGGGTCCGGCTCCTGGCGGTGGTGGATGTGCTCACCGAGGGCGTCGTAGAGCGGCTTCACGATGTCCTGGCCGAGCCGGAGCCGCGCCGCCGTGACGATGCGCGGGTAGAGCTGCCCCTTGTGGATGCGCTCGCGGTACTCGTCGGGGATGTCCTGGTCCTCGTTCAGGACGAACAGGCTCATCACCTTCCACGTGACGTCGAGGTCGCGGTGCTCGGCGACCTCGCCCACCCAGCGGCTCGTCATCCAGGCCCAGGGGCAGTTCGGGTCGAACCAGAACTCCACGGTGGTGCGTTCGGTCGGGTGTTCCGTCGTGTGTTCCGGCGTCTTGTCCACAGTCGTCTCGCTCACGCTCCGAGCGTACGCGGCGTCGCTAGGCTGGGGATGACCGTCCCGCCGGTGCACGACGCCGTGCCGGGACTCCCCCTCGCGGACCACGATCGTCCGCGTCCTCAGCGAAGATGGAGCGTTGCGTGCCCGGAGAGAACCTCACCAGAACCGAAGCCCAGGAACGTGCCGGCATCGTCAGCGTGCAGACGTACGACGTCGAGCTCGACCTGACCCGCGGCGCCGAGACGTTCGGCAGCACCACCCGCGTGCGCTTCACCGCGACCGCCGGTGCGTCCACGTTCATCGACGCGATCACGAAGACCGTGCACTCCGTCACCCTGAACGGCACGGCGCTCGACGTCGCCGCGGTGAACGACGGCGTCCGCATCCAGCTCGACGACCTGCAGGAGCAGAACGAGCTCGTGGTCGTCAGTGACGCGCTGTACACGAACACCGGCGAGGGCCTGCACCGCTTCGTCGACCCCGTGGACGACGAGGTGTACCTGTACTCCCAGTTCGAGGTCCCCGACTCGCGCCGCATGTTCGCGGTGTTCGAGCAGCCCGACCTCAAGGCACAGTTCTCCTTCACCGTGACGGCGCCGTCACGGTGGCAGGTCGTGTCGAACTCCCCGACGCCCGAGCCCCACGTCGACGGTGAGAACGCGACCTGGGCCTTCCCGCCCACCGCGACCATCTCGAGCTACATCACCGCGCTCATCGCCGGCCCGTACGAGGTCGTCCGCGACGAACTGACGAGCAGCGACGGCCGCACCATCCCGCTCGGCGTCTTCGCGCGCAAGTCGCTGGCCGAGTACCTCGACCCCGACTACGTGTTCGAGACCACCAAGAAGGGCTTCGCCTACTACGAGGAGAAGTTCGACGTCCCGTACCCGTTCGAGAAGTACGACCAGCTCTTCGTGCCGGAGTTCAACGCCGGCGCGATGGAGAACGCGGGCGCCGTCACGTTCACCGAGACCTACGTCTTCCGCTCGAAGGTGACCGACGCCATCAAGGAGCGCCGGGTCGTCACGATCCTGCACGAGCTCGCCCACATGTGGTTCGGCGACCTCGTCACGATGAAGTGGTGGAACGACCTGTGGCTGAACGAGTCCTTCGCCGAGTGGGCCTCCACGATCGCCACCGCCGAGGCCACCGAGTGGACCGAGGCCTGGACCACGTTCCAGGCGATGGAGAAGTCCTGGGCCTACCGTCAGGACCAGCTCCCCTCGACCCACCCGATCGTCGCGACGATCAACGACCTCGAGGACGTCCAGGTCAACTTCGACGGCATCACGTACGCCAAGGGCGGCTCCGTCCTGAAGCAGCTCGTGGCGTGGGTCGGCATCGACGCGTTCTTCGCCGGTGTCTCGGCCTACTTCAAGAAGCACCACCACTCGAACACCGAGCTGCGTGACCTGCTCGTCGAGCTCGAGGCCACCAGCGGCCGCGACCTGTCCGAGTGGTCGAAGCTCTGGCTCGAGACCGCGGGCGTCAACACACTCCGCCCGGAGATCGAGGTCGACGCGTCCGGCGCGATCACCTCGTTCGCCGTCCTGCAGGAAGCGCCGGCCGACTACCCGACGCTCCGCCCGCACCGCCTCGCCATCGGCGTCTACGCGTTCGGGACGGACGACTCCGCGCCGTTCGGTGCCGACACCGCGTCTTCGGGCGGCAAGCTCGAGCGCGTGCACCGCGTCGAGATCGACGTCGACGGCGCACGCACCGAGGTCCCCGAGCTCGTCGGCGTGCAGCGCGGCGACCTCGTGCTCCTCAACGACGACGACCTGGCCTACGCCAAGATCCGTCTCGACGAGCAGTCCCGCACGACGGCGATCGAGCACCTCGCAGCCATCGCGAACCCGCTCGCCCGCTCGATCGTGTGGGGTGCGATGTGGGACGCCACGCGCGACGCCGAGTCGCCCGCCAGCGACTACGTCCGGCTCGCGCTCGGCAACATCGCGACCGAGTCCGAGTCGACGACCATCCGCACGACCCTGTCGCAGCTGCTCCTGACGACGCGCAACTACGTGGCGCCGTCGAAGGTCGACGCCACGGTCCGCACGGTGGGCGAGACGCTCTGGCAGCTCGCGGCCTCGGCCGAGGCCGGCTCGGACGCCCAGTTCCAGTTCGTGAAGTTCTTCGCGCAGATCGCGTCGACGCCCGAGCACGTCGCCACCCTGCAGGGGCTGCGCGACGGTTCGGTCACGCTGAACGGGCTCGAGATCGACACCGACCTGCGCTGGGAGCTGCTCGAGGGCCTCGTGCTCGCCGGTGCCGCCTCCGACGCCGAGGTCGACGCCGAACTCGCGGCCGACAAGACCGCGTCGGGTGAGCAGGCCGCGGCCCGCGCCCGTGCGACGATCCCGACCGCCGAGGGCAAGCTGGCCGCCTTCGCGTCGCTCGTCGACTCCGCCGAGCTGCCGAACGCGATCGTGCGCCAGACCACGGTCGGGTTCCAGCACGTGAACAGCCCCGTCGTGCTCGAAGGCCTCGTGCCGAAGTACTTCGAGGTGCTCACCCGCATCTGGGCCGAGCGCAGCTACCACATGGCCGACACCATCGTCTCGGGCCTCTACCCGGCGCCGCTCGCGTCGGCCGAGCTCCGCGACGCCGCCCACGCGTGGCTCGAGGCGCACCCGGAGACCCCGGCGCTGCGTCGCATCGTGTCCGAGAGCGTTGCGGGCACGGAGCGTGCGCTCCGGGTGCAGGCCGCCGACGCCTGAGTCTGCGTCGCTGATCTGCGGGGCCTCGGCGTTCCTCATGGAACGCCGAGGCCCCGCCCTTAGCATCGACCGGATATGACCTTGGCTGCAGAGACCTCCGACGTCCCGAAGTGGGCATCCAACGCGTTCACCCAGTTCGTCGACGCCTGGCACATCCCGATCACGATCGTGATCACGATCATCGCGGCGATCATCCTGCGCGTGATCCTCCGCCGGATGATCAAGCAGATCGTCGACCGTGTCGTGAACGGCGTGAAGAAGCGTCAGGGCGCCGAGGACACGCAGGCACTCATCGCGTCGCCGGTCCAGACCGCGCGCGTGGTGCAGCGGACCCGCACCCTGGGCAGCGTGCTCGAGAACCTCGCGACGGTCATCGTCGTGGTGGTGGCCCTTGCGATCATCATCCCCGTGGCGATCCCGGACGCCGCCGTCGGCATCGTCGGTGGCGCATCGCTCGTGGCCGCGGGCCTCGCCGTCGGCGCGCAGTCGATCGTGAAGGACCTGCTGTCCGGCATCTTCATGATCCTCGAGGACCAGGCCGGCGTCGGCGACGTCGTCGACACCGGGCAGGCCACCGGCGTCGTCGAGAACGTCGGACTCCGTGTCATGCAGGTGCGCGACGTCAACGGGATCCTGTGGTTCGTGCCGAACGGGCAGATCCTGCGCGTCGGCAACCTGTCCCAGGGCTGGTCGCGCGTCCTCGTCGACATCACCGTCCCCTACGACACCGACATCGACGCCGTGCAGGACGCCCTGCTCGCGGCCGCCGTCACCATGTCGCAGGAGCCCCGCTGGCGCCAGCGCATCGTCGAGAAGCCCGAGATCTGGGGGCTGCAGTCGGTCTCCCCCGACGGCATGGTCTTCCGCCTCGTCGTGAAGACCCGCGCCTCCGAGCTCGACGTCGTCGGCCGCGAACTCCGCGCCCGCCTGAAGCACGCCGTCGACGAGCTCGGCATCACCCTGCCGGCGATGGCGATGATCATGCCAGAGGGCTGGGAGAACGCCACCTCGATCAACGGCCTGCGGTCGGTGCAGACGCGCCCCACCCCGGCACCGACCAAGCCGCGCCGCACCAAGCGCAACATGCTCGGGCAGCCGATCCGCACCGACGACCACCACGACGGTGGGAAGGACTCCCAGTGATCGATCCCACACCTCCGAGCAGCGGTTCCGGCGGGGCTGGTCTCGGCATGCCCGGCGTGCCGGGTGTTCCGGGTGTTCCGGGTGTTCCGGCGCAGCCCATCACGCTTCGCGTCGGCGAGCACGGCGTCTCGGCCACCGGCTCGCTGTTCGACCGCATCGGCGGCGCCCCGACCTTCGACCGGCTCGTGCGCCGCTTCTACGAGGGCGTGCAGCAGGACGACGTCATCTGGCCGATGTACCCGGCCGACGACCTCGAGGGCGCGATCTGGCGCCTGTCGGCCTTCCTGCAGCAGTACTGGGGCGGGTCGGGCACCTACAGCGAGGAACGCGGACACCCCCGGCTGCGGATGCGGCACAACCCGTTCCGCATCACGTCCGAGGCCCGCGAGCGCTGGCTGCACCACATGCGCGAGGCCGTCGAGTCCCTGCAGCTCGCACCCCTCGACGAGGCCGAGCTCTGGGCGTACCTCGACCGCGCAGCGCACGCCATGACGAACACCTTCGACTGACGCCAGCTCTTCAGCCGCCCAGGTTCCGTCTGCCGCCCAGGTTCCGACTGCCGCCCAGGTTCCGACTGCCGTTCAGGTTCCGAAATCTGCACATCTCGGCGCCGCCTCGCCCCGTTCGTGGAACCTTGGCGAACAGTGCGCGGCGTGTCGTGGAACCTCGGCGGCGCTGACGCCGTCGTCGAGGGCCGTTCGTCGTCCTCAACGCACGTACGAGCCGGTGGCGAGGTCCTGGACCAGGGACGGGTGGGTCGGGTTCCAGCCGAAGGCCGAGCGGGCGTGGGCTCCGGACGTCTCCTGGTGCAGGAGCAGCGCGTCGGCGAAGGCCCCACCGAGTCGCTCGCGCGAAGCGTCGACGCTCTCGGCGACGACCGGTGCGCCATGCGCCCCCGCTTCGGCGACTTCGCGCACCGTCGGGTTGTCCCCGGTCGCGGCGACGATGTACCCGTCCTGCTCGGCACGCTCCAGCGCGAGGACGTAGAGCTCGCTGAGGTCGTCGACGTGCACCGTGGTCCAGCGCTGTGAGCCGTCACCGACCAGCGTGACCGGCTGGGTGCCATCGCTGACGAACATCGCGGGGATGCCGGCACCGCGCCCGTACACGATGCCCGGGGCGACGATCGTGGTCCGCACGTCGCTCGCCCGCACGGCAGCCTCGTTCGCCGTACGCCACGACGTCAGCTCGGGCGGATCGATCGGCGACTGCTCGGAGATGTCCGTCGAGTTGCCGAAGGTGAAGATGCCGCCGGTGTGCACGAACGGCTTCGGTGTGCCGGCGGACGCGCGAAGGACCGTCGCGGTGAAGTCCGGGTCGACGTCGGGCGCGGACGCCGTGTGGACGACGCCGTCGGTCTCGTGCAGCAGTCGTTCGACGACCTCGGTGTCGGTGACGTCCCCGACGAGGGCGTGCCCACCGGCATCACGCACGTGCTGCGCCTTCTCGTCGGAGCGGACGATGGCGGTCACCTCGTGCCCGTGGGCGACGAGGGCGCGGAGGACGGAAGAGCCGATGTACCCGGACGCGCCGGTGAGCAAGACCTGCATGCGGCCAGCCAACCACCTGGCCTGGACGCGGCGTTCGCTACAGGTTCAGGGTCCAGGCGCGGCGTTTGACGAGCACGTGCCCGCGCGATGTCGTCAGGCGGCTCCACGGACCCGTCTCGAACAGGCGCACCGGGTCGTGCCCGAGGAAGCCGAGGCTCTCCCCTGCGAAGCCTGCACCAGCGGGCAGGTGCTCGATGCCCGGGACCGGACGGCCCCAGACCTCGGATCGCACCTTGCGGATGATCGCCTCACCCGCGTTGGTCGGGACAGCGTCGGCGACCTCGGCGATGCCGTCACGGGTGGCGCGGCGCAGCAGCTCCGGTGAGACGTCGGGCAGCGGCACCCATCCGCCACGGGGCGGGGAGATCGCCGCCCACGTCACGGTGTGGACCTCGTGCGGGAGCTCGACCTCGATCGGGGTGGCCCGCGTCGGGTCGGCGCCGTCGGCGTGCTCGGCGTCCTGCGCCTCGGCGAGGAGCCGGAGCCGCTCGAGCAGGGACTGCAGCGGCACCACGACGTCGATCGTCGCGGGCTCGGTGAGCGAGAACGTGCGGAGGCCGAGCACCGTCGGCAGCTCGTCGAGGAGCCCGAGGGGGTACAGGATCGCCGTGTAGACCGCGAGGACACCGGAGTCGGCGATGAGCCGGACCGAACCGTCCTCGATCCGAGCGGCACGTCCGAGGTACGTGCGGAGGTCCCCGAGGGAGGCGGCGTCGGGAAGCGTGAACGAGGTGCCCATGTCGAACCGATCCTACCGGCGCACCCTGTGTTCGTAGACTGCACCACGTGAACGGCGAACCCGACTTCCTGCGGACACTCCGACTCGAGGACACCGGTGCGAGCACGGGTGAGACGATCCTCACCGGCGCGAACCACTGGTCCCCCGGTGGGCGGGTGTTCGGCGGTCAGGTGCTCGCCCAGTGCATCGTCGCTGCGCAGGCCACCATCGAGGGGCGTGACATCCACTCGATGCACGGGTACTTCCTGCGCCCCGGCGACATCGACGTGCCGATCACCTTCGGCGTCGAACGCATCCACGACGGTCGGTCCTTCGCGACGCGGCGCGTGCAGGCCTACCAGCGCGGTGTGCCGATCTTCTCGATGATCGCGTCGTTCCAGGTGCCGGACACCGGGGTCGAGCACCAGGACCCGTACCCGGTCGACACGCCGTCACCGGAGTCGCTGCCGTCCGCCGCGTCGATCCTGTCCACCATCGACCACCCCGTCGCCAAGGCCTGGGCCGAACGGTCGATCGACCTGCGGCACGTCGAGGGACCGGTGTTCGTCGACGTGCAGGGCGAGCACGTGCCGCACCAGGCGGTCTGGTTCCGTGTGCAGGGCGACCTGCCGGACGACCCGGCGCTGCACCGTGCGGTCCTCGGGTACGCCAGCGACCTGTCGATCCTCGAACCGATCATGCGTCGGCACGGCGTCGCCTGGGGCACGCCCGGCGTGAAGAGCGCCAGCCTCGACCACGCGATGTGGTGGCACCGCGACGGTCGGGCCGACGAGTGGGTCCTGTACACGCAGGAGTCCCCCAGCGCGCAGGGCGGCCGGGGGCTCGCGTTCGGCCGGATGTTCTCCCGCGACGGACGCCTGCTGGCGACCGTGGCGCAGGAGGGGATGATGCGGGTCCCTACGGGCGGCTGAACTCCACCGGCGCCTCGAGGTACTGCTCGCACGCCGCGCGCTCGGCCGCGGTCAGCCGCCGAGGACGGTTCGTGGCGGCGTCCACCATGACGAGCGCGGTCGTCGCCCGGGTGTAGAGCTCGGCCGGCTGCTGCCCGACCGGCGACCAGACCTCGTACGACACGTCGACGCTCGCCCCGCCGAGCCGCCCGATCCACATCTGGATGTCGAGCGGCTGGCGCAGGTACGGGATCGACGCGAGGTATTCGAGGCGCTGTCCGGCGATCACCGTCATCGTGCCCGAGCCCGGCCGACCGTCGATGATCGGCTCGGGCAGGCTGCCGTCAGCCGACAGCTCACCGGCGTCCGGGCCCCAGAACCCCACGATGCGGGCCTCTTCGAGCAGGCGCAGCATCGCGGAGTTGTTGACGTGGCCGTAGGCGTCGATGTCGCTCCACCGCATGCGGATGGGAGCGTGCAGTCTCGCCACGCGGGTCAGTCGCGGGTGAGCTTGCGGTACGTCGCACGCCCGGGCTTCGCGGCGTCGGCACCGAGGCGCTCGATCTTGTTCTCCTCGTACGCCTCGAAGTTGCCCTCGAACCAGTACCAGTTCGGCGTGCCGTCCTCGTTGAGGCCTTCCCACGCCAGGATGTGGGTCGCGATGCGGTCGAGGAACCACCGGTCGTGGGTGATGACCACGGCGCAACCGGGGTACTCGAGCAGGGCGTTCTCGAGGCTGCCGAGGGTCTCGACGTCCAGGTCGTTGGTCGGCTCGTCGAGGAGCAGCAGGTTGCCGCCCTGCTTGAGGGTCAGCGCGAGGTTCAGACGGTTGCGCTCACCACCGGACAGGATGCCGGCACGCTTCTGCTGGTCCGGGCCCTTGAAGCCGAACTGCGAGACGTACGCGCGGGACGGGATCTCGGTCTTGCCGACCTGGATGTAGTCGAGCCCGTCGGACACGACCTCCCACAGGTTCTTGTTCGGGTCGATGCCGCCACGGCTCTGGTCGACGTACGAGATGTCGACCGTGTCGCCGATCTTGAGCGTGCCGCCGTCGAGGGGCTCGAGCCCGACGATCGTCTTGAACAGCGTCGTCTTGCCGACACCGTTCGGGCCGATGACGCCGACGATGCCGTTGCGGGGCAGCGTGAACGACAGGTCACCGATGATGACGCGCTCACCGAACTGCTTGTGCAGCTTCTCGGCGTCGATGACCTGCGAGCCCAGACGCGGGCCCACGGGGATCACGATCTCCTCGAAGTCGAGCTTGCGGGTGCGCTCGGCTTCGGTGACCATCTCTTCGTACCGGGCGAGACGGGCCTTCGACTTCGCCTGACGGCCCTTGGTGTTGCTGCGGACCCAGTCGAGCTCGGAGGACAGGCGCTTCGCGAGCTTCGCGTCCTTCTTGCCCTGCACCTCGAGGCGCGCACGCTTCTTCTCGAGGTACGTCGAGTAGTTGCCCTCGTACGGGTAGAGGCGACCACGGTCGACCTCGGCGATCCACTGGGCCACGTGGTCCAGGAAGTACCGGTCGTGGGTCACGGCGAGGACGGCACCGTGGTACTGCTGCAGGTGCTGCTCGAGCCACTGCACACTCTCGGCGTCCAGGTGGTTGGTGGGCTCGTCGAGCAGGAGCAGGTCGGGCTTCTGGAGCAGGAGCTTGCAGAGCGCGACACGACGCTTCTCACCGCCGGACAGGTGCGTGACGAGCTCGTCCCCCGGGGGGCACTGGAGCGCGGCCATGGCCTGCTCGAGCTGCGAGTCGAGGTCCCACGCGTCGGCAGCGTCGATCTCTTCCTGCAGCGTGCCCATCTCGGCGAGGAGCGCGTCGAAGTCGGCGTCCGGCTCGGCCATCAGGGCGGAGATCTCGTTGAAGCGGGCGAGCTTCGCGTGGATCTCACCGACACCTTCCTGGACGTTCTCGAGCACGGTCTTCGTCTCGTCGAGTTCCGGCTCCTGCATGAGGATGCCGACGGTGAAGCCCGGCGTCAGCTTCGCCTCACCGTTCGACGGCTGGTCGAGACCGGCCATGATCTTCAGGATCGTCGACTTGCCCGCACCGTTCGGTCCGACGACGCCGATCTTGGCGCCGGGGAGGAACGACATCGTGACGTCGTCGAGGATCAGCTTGTCGCCGACCGCCTTGCGGGCGCGGACCATCTGGTAGATGTACTCAGCCATATCGGTGCAAGTCTACTGACGGATCGCCGGAACCCGCACGGGGGGTGTTGTCCTCGCGTACTTCGACGTACCGTGGCCTCGCCTTCGACCAGAGGCATCGTCGTCCATGCGGAGATCAGGATCAGGATCATGACCAGAACACGTTTGCACCGACTCGCACTCCCCTTCGTCGGGGCCATCGCCCTGGCAGCGGCCCTCGTCGTCCCGACGGGCACCACGTCGACGGCGTCCGCCGCGACCGTCGCCCCCCACGGCACCCCGTTGGTCGAGTACACGGCCAACATCACCGAGGGTGGTTCGGGGACGGGCTACTCGTCCTACATCAACGTGCACGACGCCTACAACAACGCCTTCTCGGTCGGGATCCAGTCGGACAAGGGGTCGACGGTCAGCAAGGGCGCCCCGCGGTTCATCTGGGAGCGCGTGCAGAACGGCAAGTTCACCTACGGGTACCTCGGTCCGGCGACGCACAACGTGACACCCGTCGGACTCCGCTTCTACCCGAACAACGTCGGCACGTTCTTCGCGAACGGCCACACGATCGCCGCGGTCGGCCTGAACCTCAAGGGCCGGCTGTTCTTCAACGTCGAGGGGAACGGCCGTCTCAACGGCGACGTCGTCCACTCCTCGATGCGTGACGTGAAGATCACCGTGCGCAACAAGCCCGGTGTGAGCGGACTCCAGGGCACCTGGAACCCGAACTTCTCGTTCCACGGACTGAAGGCCAAGCAGACCAACCCGGGCAAGGTCCAGGGCGCGACGTTCTGGGTCGACGGTCGGGTGTCCGGGCTGCCGAAGGGCGGCAACTGGGACACGACCGAGGTCGCCGGCATCGCCATGATCACCCAGCGCTGGTAGCGCCCGGGTCGGATTCCGTCGAGGGGACCTCACGCCGCCATCCGCGTGCTGGGGTCCCCGTCGTCGTCTGCGGGTCGGCGAGGATCCTGCCCGATCGCGTCCGGGGAAGCAGGATCGGGCTGCGGGTGACCACCGTCGGCGTCGAGGTCGTGGTGGTCGAGGTCGGGGTGGTCGCCGTCGATCTGCGTGTCCGCGTCCGGACCGGCAGCGCCGATCTCGCCCGTGCGCGGGTCGACCGTCTGGGCAGGTCCGGGAGGCGCGGTCGGCTCTCCGGTGTGACGAGGGACGCGGACCCAGTTGCTGATGCCCCACGCCAGGTCGTGCCCGATGCCGTCGGCGTCGATCTCGACCGACGTGCCGCCCCGGCCGTCGCGCTCCCAGGTGCGGATCCGGACGCGGCCGGACACGACGATGCGGTCGCCCTTCTTCAGGGACTTGAACACGTTCGACGCGAGGGAGCGGAACGCGGTGACGGTGTACCAGTTGGTCGCACCGTTGACCCAGGCCGCGCTGGCCCGGTCCCATCGACGTGACGGTGAGGCGAGGCGCAGGCTCGTGATGGCGATGCCGGTCTCGGTGACGAGGTGACGGGGTTCCGTGGCGACGATTCCGCAGACGGTGATGATGTCGTTCATGCGTCGATCGTCATCGAGCCCGGGGCTGCGGAAGCAGCCCCGGGCTCGATCTGTGGCGTGTGGACCCGATCAGGCGACCTGTGGAGGACGAGTCCCCCGGGCCTCCTGTCCGGCCCTGGACCGCTAGTGCGCTCGGAACTCGGGCCGCGCCGCGAGCGGGCCGAGCGCGGCGTGGACCGCGCCCTTCGCCGACTCGAGCGATGGGTAGAGCCCGCCGGTGCGCCCTCGTCCGTAGAGCTCGACCTGGAAGCCGTCCGCGGCACGGTGGATGCTGCCCACCGCACCTGCCGGACCGATCGCGACCCAGGTCCCGGTGTTGTTCGTCATCGTTCGACCACCTCCTCGTGGCCCCGACGCCCGAGGATCAGGACGCCAGGATGTACTGACTGTAGGCCTTCCGGACCTTGTTCACCTTGGGCAGCGCGACTGCGAGGCAGTAGCCCTGACCGGGGTTCTTCGCGAAGAAGTCCTGGTGGTACTCCTCCGCCGGGTAGAACGTCGAGAGCCGCTCGATCGTGGTGACGATCCCGCCGTCCCAGATGTCGGACGCGCGCTCGATCGCCTGCTCGAACAGTGCGCGCTGCGCGTCGTCGGCCGGGAACATCGCGGAGCGGTACTGCGTGCCGACGTCGGCACCCTGCCGGTTGAGCTGCCGCGGGTCGTGCAGCGTGAAGAACACGTCGAGGATGACCTCGGCCGGGATCACCGTCTCGTCGAAGGTGACCGCGACCGCCTCGGCGTGACCGGTCGACCCCGTGCACACCAGCTCGTACGACGGGTTCTCCACCCGACCGCCGATGTAGCCGGACTCCACGTCCTGCACGCCCTGGAGCGTGCGGTACACGGCGTCGAGACACCAGAAACATCCACCTGCGAGCACGAACGTGGTCATGGCCACAACCTACCTCCCCCACATCCGCACGGGATCGGACAGGGGACAGTCCCTCCACAACGCGCACCGCCTGTCCGACCGTCCACGGTGCGCCGGCATCACCCCGGCGTGTCGGTGGTGGCCCGTAGCGTCGAGTCCACACCGACCAGGAGGCCCACGATGCAGACCACGACCGAACCCGCACTGCGGATCCGCACCGTCCCGCTCTCCCGGTCGCGCGGCGACTACCGCATCCTCGACGTCCGCGACGACCTGAGCCGCGTGACCCGCGCCAACGGCGAGATCGTCGGCTACGTCGACCGCATCGACGTCGCCGGTGACACCGCCTACCGCGCCCGTCGCTACGTCGCGACCGAGCGTCGGTTCGTCGAGCTGCCGAACGTGTGGTCCGCCGACGACGCCGTGGACTGCCTCCGCTGGTCATGATGTTCCAGATTGGAATCATCTCGGGTCGGATGCGCGGAACGCCGTTCGTCCTCCCCGGGGCCTGACCGTTTCGTGAGTATGGTGCGCGCATGGACTGGTGGAACGACCTGACCGACTGGACTTCGTCCGACGACGGATGGCGGGTGATCTCGGGTGCCGTGATCCCCTTCGTCGCCATCGTCGTCGCCGGCGTGATCGCGGCGCTCATCGGACGGGGTGCGACCAAACGGGTCGTGGCCCTGCAGGAGCGCGAGTCGAAGAACGCCGCCGTCGCGGCGATCATCTCCGCGGCGCGCAAGGCCGCTGCTTGGGGTTCGCTCGGGCACGACGAACGCGGCTACGCGGACCACCTGGCAGAGGATGCCGACATCCGGCTCCGGCTGCTCCCCGTGCAGGGTGCGCCCCTCGCCGCCAACTGGGCACAGCACGAGATCGCCGACATCAAGAAGAACTCGTCGACCTTCAGCTTCCAGGCCGACCAGTCGCTCGCGGAGTTCCGCGACCGCCTGCTCGAGTGGCAGGCCCGTCCGGGTCGCGCACGCAAGCTCTTCAAGGCCGACCTCGAGCGCTGGAAGTTCGAGTCCCCCGACCCGGATGCCGACCTGATCAAGCGCCAGCAGGACTGGAACGCCGACCAGAACAGCACCCCCCGCCCGCAGACCCCGGCAGCGCCCGCTCAGGCCGCTCCCGTCGAGCGCCCGACGCCGACGACGACTTCCCTGCGTCCGGCACAGCGTCCAGGAGGCACGCCCGCCTCCGCGCCGTCGGCCCCCGCCAACGCCGGGTCGGCCCCCGCCGGTGGCGCCCCCGCTGCCGCAGCCGGGTCGGCGTCCGCTCCCGCTGCAGGACCCGGGTTCTCGGTGAACCGCGGTGGGTCGGACGCCAACGCCACCCGCTCCTACGGCGAGAACACCACCCGCGTCTACGGTGACGACGCCGCACCGCCCGTGCGCCCGGCGCTCGGCACACCCACGTCCCCCGCACGCTCGACCCCGAGCCGCGGCACCGACGACACCGAGGTGGTGGACGACGACGCCGTCACCAAGGCCTTCGGTGACACCGACCGGGTGACCCCGGCCCGCGGCACCGACCGTCCCGCGTCGTCCACCGTCGCGACGCCGGCGCCCACCTCGGCCGACGCCCACGTCAACCGGACGCCCGCCAACGACGTCCCGACGACCCCGGGCGCACCGACGACCCCGGCGTCCGCTCCTGCTCCGAGGGTCGAAACCCCGGGCACGACGAACACGACGTCGATCCCGACCCGCATCACCCAGGCGCCGGCAGAGCCCACGGACGCGGACGAGACGTCCGAGGCGACGCACACGCAGCCGATCAGCGCCTCCGAACTCCGTCGCCGCGCCGCGGACGACGACGAGTAGCGGGCACGGACAAGCAGCACCCGGCACCCAGCACCCAGCACCCAGCACCCAGCACCCAGCGTCCGACACCCCCACGAACGAGCAACGGGCCGCCATCCGATCGGATGGCGGCCCGTTCGCGTCGTGCCCCCGGCAGGAATCGAACCCGCGGCACGGTGGGTAGAAACCACCTGCTCTATCCACTGAGCTACGGAGGCGAGCGACGTCGATTCTAACCGGGACCCGCTGGTCGAGCGGTTCCGGAACGGTTCGGCCGTCGTCTGCCCACAGTTCGCCTCCGGGACACCCGCGCTTCGTACCGTCCGGGAGATGCACTCCTCTGCCACCGTCCTCGCCGTCGTCCCCGCACGCGCCGGCTCGAAGGGCATCCCGGGCAAGAACCTCCGGACGGTCGCCGGCCGATCGCTCGTCCGTCGGGCCGTGGAGTCGGCGCGGAGCGCCGCACTGATCGACGCCGTGGTCGTCACGACCGACGGTGACGCCATCGCCGCGGAGGCCCGCGCCGCCGGTGCCGACGTGGTCCGACGGCCGGCCGACCTCGCGGGCGACCAGGCGTCATCGGAGTCCGCGCTGCTCCACGTGCTCGACGAACTCGAGGCCGCCGGCGGTGCGCTGCCCGAGGTCCTGGTGTTCCTTCAGGCGACCTCGCCGTTCATCGACCCGGACGACCTCGACACGGCGATCCGGCGCGTCTCGGACGGGCACGCCGACGTCGTGTTCACCGCAGCGCCGTCGCACGCGTTCCTGTGGCGGGTCGCCGACGACGGTTCCGCCGTCGCTGTGAACCACGACGCGGCCACCCGTCCGCGTCGCCAGGACCGCGCGGCCGAGTACCGCGAGACCGGGGCCTCGTACGTCATGCGGACCGACGGCTTCCGGCAGCACCGGCACCGCTTCCACGGCCGCGTCGAGCTCATCGCCGTCGACCCCGCCGGCGCGATCGACATCGACGACGAGACCGACCTGATCGCGGCCGAAGCCGCGGCCGAAGTCACGGCCGAAGCCGCGGCCGAAGCCGCGGCCGAAGTCACGGCCGAAGCCGCGGCCGATGTCGCGGCCGATGTCGTCGTTCCCCAGATCCCCGACCACGACCCATCCCCGACGCGGGCAGCCCCCGCACTGAACGGAGCACCATGACCGTCACCATCGGCACGTCCACGATCGGCGCGGGCCACCCCGCGTACCTCATCGGCGAGATCGGCCTCAACCACAACGGTGACGTCGACATCGCCAAGCGGCTCATCGACGTCGCCGCCGACGCCGGGCTGCAGGCCGTCAAGTTCCAGAAGCGCACCCCGGCGATCTCCACGCCCGAGCACATGAAGAACACGCCCCGCAGCACCCCGTGGGGCGAGATGACCTACCTGGAGTACCGCTACCGCGTCGAGTTCGACCGCGACCAGTACATCGAGATCGGCGACCACGCGACGCTGCGTGGCCTCGACTGGTTCGCCTCCCCCTGGGACGAGCCGTCGGTGGAATTCCTCGAGGACCTCAACGTCGTCGCGTACAAGATCGCCTCGGCGTCGGTGACCGACCTCGGGATGCTCGCGGCCGTCGCCGCGACCGGCAAGCCCGTCATCCTGTCGACGGGCATGTCGACGCTCGAGCAGATCGACGCCGCCGTCGACGCCCTCGGCACCGACCGCCTCGTGCTCATGCACGCCACGTCGACGTACCCGCTCCCCGCCGAGGAGGCGAACCTGCGAATGATCGACACCCTCGCGCACCGCTACTCGGGCGTGCCCGTCGGGTACTCCGGCCACGAGCCGGGCCTGCAGATCTCGATCGCCGCCGTTGCCCTCGGCGCCACCGCGGTCGAACGGCACATCACGCTCGACCGCACGATGTGGGGCTCGGACCACGCGGCCTCGCTCGAGCCGCACGGCCTGAAGACCCTGGCGCGGGACATCCGGATCATCGAGACCGCGCTCGGTGACGGGGTGAAGCGGATCTTCCCCGGCGAGCGGGCGCCGCTCGCGAAGCTGCGCCGCGTCGGCGCGTGAGCAGAGACCGCGTGAGCGGAGACCGCGTGAGCGGCCCGGTCGACGAGACCGGCGCCCTGGACGTGCCGGCTGACGGGGGTGCGTCGACCGCCGGACGGGAGGCGCGCCTCCCGTCCGGCCCGTCATCCCGCGGCCGACGTGTGGTCGCCCTGGTCGACACCGACTCGTTCGCCAAGTGGGGCGCCCACCTGCTCGCGGCGGCACCGGCCGGCTGGGACCTCGACCTGCGGACCGTCGCGACGCCGCGTTCGGCCAGCGCGAAGCAGCTGCGCTCGGCGTTCCGCGGGCTCGACGCACGACTCGCGCACCTGCGGGCGACTCCGCCGACGCCGAAGGACGTCGACGCCGTCGTCGAGGAGCTCCGCGTCGATCCGCCCGACGCCGTCCTCGTGTCCCTGATCGGCCCGGTCGCCGAACTCGTCATCGACGAGGTGCACCGCCGGATCCCGGACCGGCCGGTGCTGGTGTCCGGCCTGCCGGGCATCTCGTTCCCGGCGAAGTGGAAGGGCATCTTCTTCCGTGCGCGTGCCGACCTGTTCGTGCTGCACAGCCACCGCGAGGTACGGGCGTACGAGGAGATGGCGACCGAGGGCGGTGTGGAGCCGCACTTCGCGCTCGCCACGCTGCCCTTCGCCCGGAGCTCGACCGCCAGCACGGGCGCGACTGCGAGCGCCAGCACGGGCGCGAACGGTGCCCCCGTCCGCGACGCCGTCGTCTTCGCAGCCCAGCCGAGCGTCCCGCTGGAGCGCGTCGACCGGGCCCTCGTCGTGGAGTGGCTCGTCGCGACCGCACGGCAGCACCCGGAGTGGCGCGTCGTGATCAAGACCCGCGCGGCCGCCGGCGAACACCAGACGCACCGCGAGGAACACCCCTACCCCGACCTCGTGCCGGCCGACGCACCGGCGAACCTCGTGGTCGAGAGCGGGCCGATGGCCGAACACCTCGACCGTGCGGTTGCCCTCGTGACGATCAGCTCGACGGCGGTGCTCGAAGCGGCCGCACGTGGTGTGCCCGCGCTGACGCTGACGGACTTCGGCATCGGCCGCCACCTCATCAACGAGGTGTTCGTGTCGAGCGGCCTCGAGGGCGACTCGGTCGACCTGGTGGACGGCCGGTTCGGGACGGTCCGCCCGAGCTGGATGCAGGACAACTACTTCCACCCGGCCTCGGACGACGACTGGCAGCGCCGGCTCACCGAGCTCATGGTGCAGCGGGACGCCGGGACCCTCGTCGACCGGGAACCCGCACGCCGCAGCCGGGGCGGGGTACTGCGCCGGGCCTGGGAGCGGAAGAACGCCCTGGGCGGAGCGGACCGCTCGGCGCTGGGCTGGCTCGCGCTCGTGATCGGGGCGCCGATCCGGACGACCAAGCGGCTCGCGCGGAAGGCCAGGGCGCTGGTCGACCCGCCGGAGCCGGTCGTGGTGGCGGCGCCGACTTCCCAACGGGCGGCGGGCGGCGCGGGCGGCGAGCGCGTGGCGGGCGGCGCGGGCGGCGAGCGCGTGGCGGGCGGCGAGCGCGTGGCGGGCGGCGAGCGCGTGGCGGGCGGCGCGGCGAACGCCGCGTCAGAGGGCCTTGGCGATCGCCAGCAGGAGCTGGTCGCGGGTGGGGACCCCGGGTGAACGGAAGACCTCGGCCCCGTCCTCCCGCCGCACGATGATCGTGGGCGTGGAACGGATGCCGAGGTCCTCTGCGTCGTCGGGGTACGACGCCACGTCGCGTTCGGTCACGGCGAGCCCGGGGACGAGCGCCGACGCCTCGGCCGACACCCGGCGGGCGGCGGCGCACGGCGCACAGAAGGCGGACGTCCAGAGGTCGAGCTGCATGTGACCGTGCAACGCGGCGGCGCGGGGTTCTACTCCCGGTCGAACTCGCCGCTGCGGTCGCCGCGGTCGGCGAGGTCGTCCACCGGGTCGGACTCCCCCGGCTCGTAGGTGAACTCGACCGAGGTCTGGTCGAGGACCTGACGGGACTTGGTGGCGCGGTAGGTGAAGGCCGTCTGCAGGCCCTCGACGTCGGCGAACACCGTGACCTCGTCGTCCAGCGCGTCGCTCGTCGCGGTGCGGGTGTCGGTCGTGCCGTCGAAGGGTCCGCCGTGGAAGATCGCGGTGTACTCGTCGCCTTCGTGGATGGTGATGTCGCTCATGCATCCCTTCTACCAGGCGGCCCCTGATGCGGTCTGTTGCGGTCTGTTGCAGAACGCATAGCATTGCTATATAGTTCAGCTATGGAAACAACGCGTGCGCAGACGATCGAGACACTCCTCGTCTCCGTCAACCGCCTGATCCGCAGCGCCGCGCAGTCGACGGGCAACACCACGTCGGCAGCGGTCTGGCGCACGCTCGGCATCCTCGAGTCCGACGAGCCGCTCCGGCTCGGTGAGCTCGCGGCGGCCTCGCGCGTGGCGCAACCCACGATGACCCGGCTCGTCACGGGCATGCTCGCCGACGGCCTGGTCACGCGGAGCGTCGACCCCGACGACTCCCGCGGCCAGCTCATCGAGATCACCGACGCGGGGCGCGCCCGGCTCACCGCCTGGCGCGCCACGCTCACCGACACGGTCGGCCCGTTGTTCGCCGACCTCACCGACGACGACTGGGACGTGCTGCACCACGCGTCCGTCCTGATCGCCCAGCGCACGAACACCAGAACGGAGACCACCGCGTGAACGCCCACGCACCTGCCGGCCAGTCCGGCTCCATCCTCAAGCAGTCCTCAGCGGTCTGGGCGATCGCCTTCGCCTGCGTCGTCGCCTTCATGGGCATCGGCCTCGTCGATCCGATCCTCCCCGCGATCGCTGGATCGCTCAAGGCGACCCCAGCGCAGACCGAACTGCTCTTCACGAGCTACCTGGCCGTCACCGGCGTCGCGATGTTCTTCACGAGCTGGGTCTCGAGCCGCATCGGCGCGAAGCGCACGCTGCTCATCGGCCTGGCGCTCATCGTCGTGTTCTCGGTCCTCGCCGCGACGTCGAACAGCGTGTGGAGCATCATCGACTTCCGTGCCGGCTGGGGCCTCGGCAACGCGCTCTTCATCTCCACCGCCCTGGCGACCATCGTCGGTGCAGCGTCGGGCGGGACCGCCTCGGCGATCATCCTGTACGAAGCAGCGCTCGGCATCGGCATCGCCGTCGGCCCGCTCGTCGGCGGCCTGCTCGGGTCGGTCAGCTGGCGCGGCCCGTTCTTCGGCGTCACCACCCTGATGGCCGTCGCGTTCATCGCCATCGTGGCGCTCCTCAAGACCGGCAGCCTCGAGAAGCCCACGCCCACGAAGCTCTCGGCGCCGTTCCGCGCCCTCGGCCGTCCCGCGCTCGCCGCACTCGCCGCGACCGCTCTCTTCTACAACATCGGCTTCTTCGTCCTGCTCGCCTACACGCCGTTCCCGCTCGGCTTCGGTGCGCTCGGCATCGGCTTCACGTTCTTCGGCTGGGGGCTCGGTCTCGCGATCACCTCCGTCTGGGTCGCCCCGATGCTCACCGCCCGTCTCCGCAGGACGACGGTGCTGAAGATCGCGCTGCCCCTGCTGGCACTCGACCTCTTCGCCGCGGCCGTCGTCGTGGACTCGCAGGTCGGCCTCATCATCTGCGTCATCATCGGTGGACTCGTGCTCGGTGTTCTGAACACGGTGCTCACGGAGTGCGTCATGGAGGCCACGGACCTGCCCCGCTCGGTCGCCTCGAGCGCCTACTCGGCCGTCCGCTTCATCGGCGGCGCCATCGCCCCGCCCGTCGCGACCCTGCTCGCCGACGCGTACGCCCCCTCGGCCGCGTACGTCTTCGCCGGAGCGTCCGTCGCCGTCGCGTTCGTCGTCATCCTCTGCACCACGAAGGTCCTGCGCCGCGTGGACGACGGTGCCGAGCCAGAGCGCATCGAGGCCGAGGCGATCGGCGCCGGCGAGATGTCCTAGCCGCACAGCTCACCCGCCCCGCCCCGCCCCGCCCCACCCCGCCGCCGCTTCCGCGAGCGGGCGAAACACCCGGGTACTTCCCGACGCAGCCCGGGTGTTTCGCCCACTCGCGCTCTGCCCACGCACGTCCGCCTGCCGTCGTCCGCCCGGCTGGCCGGCCGCGAGCGGGCGGAATGTCTGGGTCCCCTGCAACGTGGCCCGGGTATTTCGCCCGCGCGCGCTCTGCGCACTGGGCGCGACCAGCCTGGAGGCGCGGCGCCAGTCCGACGGACAGCCACCGGGCCTCCAGGTGGCCATCGTCACCGCCGGGCGTGCGTCCGCCCCGCCCCCTCGGCCGGCCCGCTCGCCGAGCGGGCGAAACACCTGGGTGCCTCCCGACGCGACCCGGGCATTCCGCCCGCTCGCGCTGGCGCGGAGTGGCCAGAGCGCAGCCCCTCCCCAGGGTCTCGCCGAGCGCCTCGCCGAGCGGGCGAAATGCCCGCGTCACCCCGCCGCGCAACCGCGGCATTTCGCCCGCTCGCGGTGCGCGCACTGGACGCGACCAGCCGGGAGGCGCGGCGCCCGCCCGGCGGACCGGAACCGGGCCTCCAGGCCGTCACCACCACCGCCACACGCGCCTCCGGCACCGCCGCGCCCGCGAGCGGGCGAAACGCCCGTGTGCCTCGCGACGCGACCCGGGCATTTCGCCCGCTCGCGGGTTCGGGGGACGCGACCGCGCACCAGCCGCGGACGCGAGCCCCACACCGGCCGCGCACCACCTGCGCACGGGGCGTGCGCACGCCGGGAATAGGATCGTGCACATGGCAACCGCGAATGACCGCCTCGTCTGGATCGACTGCGAGATGACCGGCCTCGACCTCGAGGTCGACGAACTCGTCGAGGTGGCCGTGGTCATCACCGACTTCGACCTCGAGCCCGTGCACCCCGGATTCGACATCGTGATCAAGCCGGACCAGTCCGCGCTCGACAACATGAACGAGTTCGTGACGAACATGCACGTCACGTCGGGACTCATCGAGGAGATCCCGAACGGCGTCAGCCTGGCGGACGCCGAGTACCAGGTGCTCGAGTACATCCTCGAGCACGTCCCGGCCGAGGGCACCGCCCCCCTGGCCGGCAACACCATCGGCACCGACCGCGCGTTCCTGTCCAAGTACATGCCCCGCGTCGACGGGCACCTGCACTACCGCAGCGTCGACGTGTCGAGCATCAAGGAGCTCTGCCGCCGCTGGTTCCCGCGCGTGTACTTCAACTCGCCGGAGAAGCACGGCGGGCACCGTGCCCTCGCGGACATCCTCGAGTCGATCCGCGAGCTCGAGTACTACCGCCGCGCCGGCTTCGTCGCCGAGCCGGGGCCGACCACCGACGAGGTGCGTGCCGTCCAGGACGAGGTCGTCGAGAAGTGGGAACCGCGCTTGGCACAGCCTGCGGCCGAGTGACGACACGGGTGGTCGGCACCGCCCGCAGCATGTACTACTATTGAGTGGTCGCGCCGGTCCGCCGGTGTGTGCATGGTGGATATAGCTCAGTTGGTAGAGCGCCTGGTTGTGGTCTAGGAGGTCGCGGGTTCGAGACCCGTTATTCACCCCAGTCGAGGGAGAGTCCTGTTGCGTGTGACGCAACCAGGACTCTTCCTCAGTGTTTGTCTGGGCGCCTCCGACGCCGTGCGGCTTCGCCGCGAGTGGTCAGCGCGGTGTGGGACGATCCCTGCGTGATGGAGATGTCCGCCGACGACTTCGAGCAGCTCGTGACCGACGAACTCGACCTGCTCCCCGACGAGATGGTCGACGGGCTCGACAACGTGGTGTTCGTGGTCGAGGACGAGCCGGAGAACGGCGAAGAGCTCTTCGGCGTGTACGACGGCATCGCGGCGACCGAGCGCGGGCAGTACGGCTTCGGCGAGCTGCCCGACCGCATCGTGGTGTTCCGCAAGCAGCACCTGGCCGAGTGCGACACCGTCGAGGAGCTCAAGGACGAGGTGCACACCACCCTCGTGCACGAGATCGGGCACTTCTACGGCATCGACGACGAGCGGCTGCACGAGCTCGGCTGGGCGTAGGCGCCCCGAGACTCGTCGCGCGGGGGCCGAGACTCGGGCTGCACGACACTTCTCGGCGCTCGGGACGCGAGAAGTGTCGCCCACGCCGAGTCTCGCCGCCTCCGCCCGGACAGCCCCCGCGCCCCTCAGAACCGCGTCGGCCCCACCTCGTGGTACTTCTCCCACGCGTCCACCGGCCCCCGCCCGTGCAGCGCGTACTCCCCCACGAGCCGCTCCTTGTAGACGGCCGGGTTGTGCGACGCCACGACGCGCGCGTTCCGCCAGTGCCGGTCCAGCGCGCGCGTCCGGTCGGCAGCGGACGCCCCGCCGACCTCGAACAGCTCAGAGCACGACCGGAGAACCCGCGGCCCGATCTCGACCTGCGCCTGGTACACGGCGTTCTCGGCGGCATCGAGCAGCACGTGGTCGACCCCGACCCCCGGCTCGTTCGTCGCGACGACCTGGTCGAGCAGCCCCGCGGCCGCGACGACGAGCGACCGGGCGGTGAACGCCCCGGCGGACAACCGACCGAGGACCGCCAGCACCTGCGGGTCCTCCCCCGGCGTCGCCGCGTTCGCGTGGATGTACGTCCGGGTCCGCGGCCGCACGAAGGCGACCGCATCGTCGGACACCGCCTGTCCGATGCCGGCCAGGACTGCCAGCAGGTACAGCTGGTAGAAGGCCTGGATGTGCGACAGCGGGGCGTCCTTGTACGCCGACACCACGGCGGGGTCGACCGGCACACCCTCGAAGACCGTGGTGCCGGAGGCGGTCAGCCGCTGGCCGAACCCGTCCCAGTCGTCGACGCTCGTCACGCCCGGCGCGTCGACCGGCACGGCGAACGTCACGCGGTCCCCCGAGCGGTCCGCCGCCAGGTAGATCCAGTCGGCGTAGAGCGTGCCGGTCGAGTAGAACTTCCGCCCGTCGAGACGGAGGGAATCGCCAGCCGGCGTCACCGTCGTCGAGATGTCGGCCAGGGTCGTCCCGGTCCGCTCCGAGGTCGCGTTCCCCACGATCGCCCCGTCGACGATGCGTTGGAGCCACTCATCCCGTCCGGCCGACGATCGCCGGAGCAGCACGAGTTCGGTGTACCCGAAGTGCCCCCGCCACAGGTGCGCGATGTTCGAGTCCGCGGCCGCCAGGTCCGCCACCAGGTGCACGAGTTCGACCAGGCTCACGCCGAACCCGCCGCGGTCCTCGGGGACGCGCAGCCGCCCGAACCCGGCGTCGGCGAGTGCGCGGACCTCGGCGTGCGGCAACGGCCGGTCGCCGGGGGTGCCGGAGGCGAGCTCGCGCTCGACCGCGCCCTCGCGGATGGTCGCGAACACGGGTGCGAAGCGTTCGCGCAGGGTCGCCAGACGATCGGCCGGGAGGCCCGTCACCCGTCCGTCGGTCGTCGTCGCGGCCGTCATGCGGTCACCTCCACGGCACGTGCCGCGTCCGCAGGCGCCGGCACGGTCGCGCTCGCGCCGCCCGTGAACGCGCCGCGCCACTGCCGGGCGGGGTGCGAGTCCGGCAGCTGCGGGTGCCCGAAGAGCTTCTCGCGCAGGGTCCCCTCGCGGTACTCGGACTGCATCAGCCCACGCTCCTGCAGGGTGGGCGCGATGTGGTCGACGAACTCCTCGTACGAGCCGGGCAGGGTCCAGTTGATGACGTTCACCCCGTCGACGCCGACGCGCTGCCAGTCGGCGAGCTCGTCGGCGATCTGGTCGGGTGTGCCGACGACCCGCGCACGGAGCTTGGCGGACAGGCGGGCGAGGTCGGCGATCGTGGGTTCGCGGTCGCCGGCGGCCTCGCGGAGCCACTGCAGGTGCGACTGCCCGGCGTGGGTGCGGACCTCGGACAGCGGGGTGTCCGGGTCGAGGGCCTCGCCGGTGTCCGGGTCGAAGCCGAGGTTCGAGTGCACCAGGAAGCCGTCGGCGGCCAGGTACTCGTCGATCTCCGCTTCCTTCGCCTTCGCCTCGGCCTCGGTGGACCCGGTGACGAAGGTCAGCCCGAGGAAGAACGCGATGTCCTCCCGCCGACGCCCGGCTGCCCGGGCGAGGTCGCGGGTCTCGCGGATGAGCTGCTCGGTGGCGTCGCGGTTCGAGGTCAGGATGAACTGGGCCTCGGCGTTCCGTGCGGCGAAGGCCCGACCGGCGGGCGAGGAGCCGGCCTGGAACAGCACCGGCGTCCGCTGCGGGCTCGGCGCGCTCAGGTGCGGCCCCTGCACGTCGTAGCGCTTCCCGTGGTGATCGATGCGGTGCACCTTGTCGGGGTCGGCGTAGCCACGCACCGGGTCCTTCAGCACGGCGCCGTCCTCCCACGAGCCCTCCCAGAGCTTCGCGCAGACCTCGAGGTACTCCTCGGCCCAGACGTAGCGCTCGTCGTGCTCCTCGAGCCGGTCGGCGCCGAAGTTCCGGGCGGCGCTGTCGAGCGCGCTCGTGACGACGTTCCAGCCGATCCGGCCCCGGGTGATGTGGTCGAGGGTGGAGACCTTGCGGGCGAAGTCGAACGGGTGCGACTGGATGACGCTCGACGTGAACGCCAGGCCGAGGTGCTCGGTCGACACGGCGAGCGCGGAGAGCAACACCGAGGGGTCGTCCGAGGGGATCTGCAGCCCCTCGCGCAGGTTGGTCGAGTAGTCGCCGCGCCCCGGCCCGTAGGTCCCGACGACGTCGGCGAAGAACATCGCGTCGAACTTGCCGCGCTCGAGGGTCCTCGCCAGGTCGGTCCAGAGCGTGACATCGTCGAAGTCGGCCTGGCGGGCGTCCGGGTGCCGCCAGAGGCCGTGCTGGATGTGCGACGTCGTGTTCATGACGAAGGCCGCGAAGCGCAGCGGTCGGTTCGGTGCATCGCTCATGCACCCCATCGTGGTCGGCGGGCACCGCCGGACGACAGCGACGTGACCTTCCGTTACGCGCGGTGTTCCCCCCGGCCCTGGAGGCGACCATGCTCCTGAGGCATGCCGACCCCGAGCACCGTCACCGCGCCTCCCGGCCGTCCCGCCGCACCGTCGACCACCGCGACCCGCCGTCGGGTCGCCCTCGCCTCGTTCGTCGGCACGACGGTCGAGTACTACGACTTCTACCTGTACGCGACGGCGTCCGCCCTGGTGTTCGCGCCCACGTTCTTCCCGTCGGTGACGCCCGCGGTCGGGGTGATCGCGTCGTTCGCGACCTACGGGGTCGGCTTCGTCGCGCGGCCGCTCGGCGGGGTGATCGCCGGACACCTGGGCGACCGCATCGGACGCAAGAAGCTGCTCGTCGCGTCCCTGGTGCTGATGGGCATCGCGTCGACCCTGATCGGGGTCGTGCCGTCGGCGGCGACCATCGGGGTCGGTGCCGTCGTCGCGCTGGTGTTCCTGCGGCTGCTGCAGGGTGTCGCCGCCGGCGCGGAGTGGGGCGGGTCTGCACTGCTGTCCGTCGAGCACGCACCCGAACGGCACCGCGGGCTGTTCGGGGCGTTCACGCAGATGGGATCGGCGGGTGGGATGCTGCTCGCGACCGGCGTGTTCACCGTGGTGCGGTCCCTGCTCGGCAACGAGGCGTTCCTGGCCTGGGGGTGGCGGCTGCCGTTCCTGTTCTCCGCGGTGATCGTGGCCGTCGGACTGGTGATCCGGCTCGGTGTGCAGGACGCTCCGGTGTTCCAGGAGCTGCGGGCCTCCGGCGGGGTCGAGCGGTTCCCGGTCTGGCAGGCGATCCGGCACCACCCGCGCGCGATCCTGGTGACCGCCGGACTGCGCCTGGTGCAGCCGGCGCTGTACTCGATCCTGACGACGTACTCGCTGACGTACCTCTTGGCGAAACGCGGCGAGGAAGGGTCGGCCGCCGGGCTCCAGGCGGTGCTCGTCATCTCGGCGGTGTCGCTCGTGTCGACGCCGTTCTGGGGGTGGCTGTCCGACCGGGTGGGACGCCGCGTGCTCACGATCTGGTCGGCCGTCGGCATCGCCGTGCTCATCTGGCCGTTCTTCGCGTTCCTCGACGCCGGGCCGCTCGTGCTGCTGCCGCTCGTGGCGCTGATCGGGATGTGCGTCTTCCACGACAGCATCTACGGGCCGCAGGCGGCCTGGTTCGCGGAGCAGTTCCCGACCGGTCGGCGCTACTCGGGGATGTCGCTCGGGTACCAGATCGGGTCGATCTTCTCGGTGGGACTCACGCCGCTGCTGGCCGCGGTGTTCGTGGAGCTCGGTGGGGGCTCGCCGTGGATCCTGTGCGGGTACCTCGGGGTGTACGCGGTGCTGACCATCGTGGCGGCGGTGTTCGCGGTGGATCCGGTCGCGCGGGCGCGGGGCGGTGCGCGGGGCGGTGCGCGGGGCGGTGCGCGGGGCGCTGCGCGGGGCGCTGCGCGGGGCCGAGTCTCGCGGTGAGCGACAGTTCTCGCGCTCGGGCGTCCGTGAACTGTCGCTCAGCCCGAGACTCGGCGCGGCCGGCCCGAGACTCGGCGCGGCCAGCTGGCCGCGCCGGGCGGTCCGCTACGTCCGCAGCACCACGTCGGCGAGGGACGCCGGGTCCTCGGCGGCGATGAAGTCCTGCTCCTGCGCCGCCCACCGGTCCCACTCGCGCGCGAAGGTGTCGCCGTCGCGGCCGATCGCCCGGTCCCAGCGGACTGCGTCGTCGGCCTCGAGCCACACCGCCAACGAGGCCAGCGCCACCGACGCCCGGGACACCGCCCCGCAACCCTCGATCACGATCGGCAGGTCGGGGTCGACCGCGGTCCACTCCGCCGGGCCGTCGGACACCCAGTCCCACCGGCGGTACCCGCTGGGAGGCCCGAGCACGTCGCGGACCACGGCGTCGGCCGCCGCGCGGAGTCCGTCCCACCCCGGGTAGACGTCGTCGAGGTGCACGACCTGCGCCCCCAGCAGCTGCGCGAGCTGATCGCCGAGAGTCGTCTTGCCGGTGCCGGAGCGGCCGTCGACGAGGACCACGAGGCGCCCGCCCGATGCCGCCGCAGCACCGGCCGCGGCCGCAGCGACGCCTGCGGCGAGGCCCTCGCCGTCCGCCGGGTCCACCGGGTCCACCGGGTCCACCGGGTCCGCCGGGTCCAACTGGTCCACCTGGTCCGCCGGGTCCGCCGGGTCCGCCGGGTCCGCCGGGTCCGCCGGGTCCGCCGGGTCCGCCGACTCACGCATGCCAGGTCCCCGCTGCCACGGCGACCGCGATCGACGCGACACCGATCCCGACGAGCACCGCCACCATCGCCCACTCCGCCCACGCGAACCGTGCGGCCCGCGCCCACGTGCGTCGCCCGGGAGCCCCGAACCCGCGCGACTCCATCGCCACCGCCAACGTCGTCGCCCGTCGCAGTGCCAGGACCAGCAGCGCGAACGCCATCGACGCCCCGCGCCGCAGCCGCCCGGTGTCAGCAAGACCCCGCGCACGCCGCGCCATCGCGAGCTGCCGCCAGTCGTCCACCAGCAGCGTCATCATCCGGATGGCCGCGAGGGCCCCGAGCACGAACCGTGCCGGCAGCCGCAGCACCTGCGCGAGCCCGTCGGCCAGATCGGTCGGGTCGACGCGGATGAACAACGCGACCGCGGGCAGCCCCACCGCGAGCACGCGGAGCGCCGTCGCCAACGCGAGCGTCAGCGACCCGTCGGTGACGTGGGCGAAGCCGAAGTCGAACCACTCCCGTCCGGAGGGCCGCCCGTACAGCGCGATGCTCACCGCCGTGAGCGGCACGGCCACCAGGACCGGTGACACCCGCAGCAGCAGGGTCCGCACCGGCAGCCGCAGGAGGGGCAGCAGCGCGAGCTCGACCGCGAGGGCGACGGCTGCGGACACGACGTCCAGGCTCAGCACGAGGCACACGCCGAGCGCGAGGACGCCGACGAGCGAGGCCACCGGTTGGACGGCGCGGACGCCGCGGCGGTGGTCTGTCCGGTCGGTGGCGGTCGCGGGCGGATCGGTCGCGGTCGCGGTCGTTGCGTCGGTTCGGCCTGGAGGCGCGGTTCGGCCCGTCGACGTCGGCCCCGTCTCCGGGGTGGTCGCCGTCACACCCCCTTGGTCGCGGTCCACACGCCGGGCGCCGTCCGCCGCGAGCACGACCTCGTCGGCGTCGAGCGCCCGGATCAGGTCGCGGTCGTGCGTGACGGCGACGATGGTGGTACCGGCGTCGGCGAGCGCTCCGAGGTGCCGGACGACGGCGTCCCACGTGGACCGGTCCTGCCCGGAGGTCGGTTCGTCGAGCACGACGACCGGCGGCCGCGCGGCGACGACCGCGACGATGGCGAGCCGTCGCTGCTCGCCGCCGGAGAGCGTGAACGGGTTGGCGTCGGCGAGGTGGGCGAGGCCGAACTCGCCGAGGAGCACGTCCGCCCGACCCGTGGAGTCCGGAGCACCGATCGCGCGGGGGCCGGCCTCGACCTCCTCGCGGACGGAGCCGGCGACGAACTGGTGCTCGGGGTCCTGGAAGACGGTGCCGATGCGGGCGGCGAGTTCACGGCTCGACCACGTGTGCGGCGCCGGGCCGAGGCCGGTGGCGAGGTCCTGCGTGGCGGCGAGCTCCCCCGCGACCGGCGGCAGGAGCCCCGCGAGCGTGAGGCCGAGCGTCGACTTGCCGATCCCGTTCGGCCCCGTGATCGCCAGGACCTGCCCGGCTCGGAGTTCGAGGTCGATCCCGCTGCCCACCCGCTGTCGCTTGCCCCGGGCAGTCCCGAGGTCCCGCGCCACGAGCAGCGCGCCCGCCCCAGTGCCCGCCCCCGCCCCGACGCCCGCGCCCGCCCCCTCGCCGAGCGGGCGAAATGCCGCGGTCCCCCCGGCGACCGACCCGGGCATTTCGCCCGTTCGCGCAGCCGCACGGAACTCGTCGCCCGCCACCTCTCCGGCCCCCTCGCCGAGCGGGCGAAATGCCGCGGTGGCCTCGGCGGCCGACCCGGGCATTTCGCCCGTTCGCGCAGCCGCACGGATCCGCCCGCGGGCCGCACCACGCTCGGGCTCGGCGCCGGGCACCCACACCCCGGCCGCGGTGAGTGCGGCGCCGTGGCGCGCGAGCACCTCGGCAGGCGCGCCGTCCGCGACGACCCCGCCGCCGGGTTCGAGCAGCACGAGCCGGTCGACCAGGTCGAGCCAGGTGCCGATCCGGTGCTCCACCACGAGCAGGGTCGCCCCCGTCTCGTCGAGCAGTGCGCGGACGGCGTCGTGCACCTGGGCCACGCCGGCCGGGTCGAGGTTCGCGCAGGGTTCGTCGAGCACGAGGGCTCCCGGACGCATCGCGAGCACCCCGGCGAGCGCCAGTCGTTGCCGCTGGCCGCCGGAGAGCATCGCGGTCGAACGGTCGAGCGGCAGGTCGAGCCCGACGACCGCGAGCGCCGCCCGCACCCGTGCCCAGGTCTCGTCGCGCGGGACGCCGAGGTTCTCGCACCCGAAGGCCACGTCGTCGCCGATCCGCGACATCACGGTGTGCGCCTCGGGGTCCTGCATGACGAGGCCGACACGCCCGCGGACCGCGCGGGGGTCGGCACCGTCGACCAGGACCGAGCCCTGCACGGAAGCAGCGGTGTCGTCGGTGGGGTCGGGTTCGTCGGGCAGCACGGCGGCCACTGCCCGGAGCAGCGTCGACTTGCCGGAGCCGGACGGCCCGACGATCGCGACCCGTTCCCCCGGCTCGACGGTCAGGTCGACGCCGCGGACGGCCCACTCGGCGCGTTCGGGGTAGCGCCACCCCCAGTCGCGGAACGCGATGCGCGCGGCGCGCACGCCGACGACGTCCGGGGACGTCGACGACGGAGCGGACACCGTCACACCAGTTCGCGCGGCCGACGCCGGCTGTGCTCCCGGCCGGCCGCGAACGACGACAGCACGCCGGTGCGTGCGAGCGCCCGGACGACCAGCCACGAGCCGGCGCCCGCGATGACGGCACCCGACACGATCGCGCACACGACGTAGACGACCTTGAACGCGGCGTCGAGACCCGGGTACCACAGCACGGTGTCGTTGATGCCGAGCGCGAGGCCGGCTGCGGCGCCCGCCAGGACGACGACCGGCAGCCGGTACACGCGGTACAGGAAGAGTGCGAGGACGATCTCGGCACCGAGTCCCTGGACCAGTCCGGCCTCGAGCGTCAGCCACCCCCACTGCGTGCCGAACAGTGCCTCGACGGACGCGGCGACCATCTCGCCGTAGAGCGCGGCACCGGGCTTGCGGACGACGATCGCGACGAGCGGGCCGGCGAGCAACCACACTCCGCCGAACAGGGCCTTCGTTCCCGGGAGGACGAGGTCCATGACGGCGCTGATGGGTTCGTAGCCGAACTCCCACAGCCGGAAGACGACGCCGAGCGCCACCGCGAGCACGCTCGCGACGACGATGTCGACGACCCGCCAGCGCAGCGATCGCCGCGGTGCGGTGTGGACGGTTGATGACGTGCCAGAAGACATGGTGCTGGACTCCTCCCTGCGCCGGCATGATCCGGATCAGGTTCGACGGTCGGAGCGCCACTCGCTCCCTCTCAGCCCGGCGGTCCCGGACTCCCGTGTGTGTCCCAGCAGTCTAGACGTGGTCGCGACCACGTGACGGGTCGCGACCACACATCGGACGGGAGGCCCGTGGCGGGTCCGCCACGGGCCTCCCGTCCGATGTGTCGCTACTTCTTCAGGACGCGCACCAATTTGCGGAGCACGGTGCCGGTCACCCAGACGAGCGGGATGCTCACGGCGACGAGCGAGATGAGGTTCGGCTCGAACTCGAGGTCCTTGCCGGGGCGACGGATGTACGCGCCGACCGGGATCGACGCGCCGCCGCCACCGCCGCCGCCGTTCTCGTCGTCCCCGCCGCCCCCGAAGCCGAACCAGCCGAGGGACACCGGGATGAGGGTCTGGTCGCCGACCTCGACGGGGTCTCCGTAGTTCGTGGAGACGCCGATCGGGCGTACCTTGTCTGCGATCTGCGTGACGATGTTGGCCATGCGCGCGACGCTACTCGTCCGTTCCTCCACAGGGCGGGCCACGCGCGCACGGGTACACAGCTGGTGCTTGTCTGCGGACGCGGACGGGTGTCACCGATATGTTGGCGCGACCATCACCTGGAGGACCGTTTGCACACCTGGCCCGGCAACCCGTACCCGCTCGGGGCGACCTACGACGGAAGCGGCACGAACTTCGCGCTCTTCAGTGAGGTCGCCGAGCGCGTCGAACTCTGTCTGTTCGACACCGACGGCAACGAAGAGTGCATCCCCCTCGTCGAGGTCGACGCCTACGTCTGGCACGCATACCTGCCGAACGTCGGCCCCGGCCAGGAGTACGGCTTCCGTGTCCACGGCCCGTACGACCCCGACAACGGTGCACGCTGCAATCCGTCGAAGCTCCTGCTCGACCCCTACGCCAAGGCGACGAGCGGCGAGATCGACTGGGACCAGTCGCTCTTCGCCTACACGTTCGGCGACCCGGACTCGACGAACGACGACGACTCCGCGGCGCACATGATGAAGGGCGTCGTGATCAACCCGTTCTTCGACTGGCAGGGCGACCGCGCACCCCGCACGCCCTACGGCGAGACGGTCATCTACGAAGCGCACGTCAAGGGCCTCACCGAGACCCACCCCGACGTACCCGAAGAGCAGCGCGGCACCTACGCCGGCGTCTCGCACCCCGCGGTCATCGAGCACCTGAAGCGACTCGGCATCACGACGCTCGAGCTCATGCCGGTGCACCAGTTCGTGAACGACTCGACCCTGCAGGACAAGGGGCTGTCGAACTACTGGGGCTACAACACCATCGGCTTCTTCGCGCCGCACTCCTCGTACTCGTCCTCGGGCGACCAGGGGCAGCAGGTGCAGGAGTTCAAGACGATGGTGCGGGAGCTCCACCGTGCCGGCATCGAGGTCGTGCTCGACGTCGTCTACAACCACACCGCCGAGGGCAACCACCTCGGGCCGACGCTGTCGTTCCGCGGCATCGACAACGCGGCGTACTACCGCCTGGTGGACGACGACAAGAAGTTCTACATGGACTACACGGGCACCGGGAACTCGCTCAACGTCGGGCACCCGCACTCGCTGCAGCTCATCCTCGACTCCCTGCGCTACTGGGTGACCGAGATGCACGTCGACGGCTTCCGCTTCGACCTCGCCTCGGCGCTCGCCCGCGAGTTCTACGAGGTGGACCGGCTGTCCGCGTTCTTCGAGCTCGTGCAGCAGGACCCGATCGTGTCGCAGGTCAAGCTCATCGCCGAGCCGTGGGACGTCGGCCCCGGCGGCTACCAGGTCGGCAACTTCCCGCCCCAGTGGTCCGAGTGGAACGGCAAGTACCGCGACACCGTGCGCGACTTCTGGCGCGGCGAGTCGTCGACCCTCGGTGAGTTCGCCTCGCGCATCTCGGGCTCGGCCGACCTGTACGAGCACGACGGCCGGACGCCCAAGGCGAGCATCAACTTCATCACCGCCCACGACGGATTCACGCTGTACGACCTCGTCGCCTACAACGAGAAGCACAACGACGCCAACGGCGAGGACAACAACGACGGCGAGAGCCACAACCGGTCCTGGAACTCCGGCGCCGAGGGCCCGACGGACGACGAGTCCGTGAACGCCCTGCGGCTCCAGCGACGCCGGAACTTCCTGGCGACGCTGCTCCTCAGCCAGGGCGTGCCGATGATCGCCCACGGTGACGAGCTCGGCCGTTCGCAGTCCGGCAACAACAACGTCTACGCACAGGACTCCGAGCTCAGCTGGATCGACTGGGACACCGCGGACGACGACCTCGTCCAGTTCACGGCCGACGTCGTCAAGCTGCGCCACGACCACCCGACGTTCCGCCGCACCCGGTACTTCAACGGGCGCCCGGTGCGCCGTGGTCAGGACGAGCCGCTGCCCGACGTGGTCTGGCTCACGCCCGAGGGCGACGCCATGTCGCCGGAGGACTGGGACTCCGGTTTCGGCAAGAGCGTCGGCATGTACCTGAACGGCGACGGCATCCGCGGGCGTGACTCCCGCGGCGAGCGCGTCACCGACGTTGCGTTCATCACGTACTTCAACGCCCACGACGACGTCGTGACCTTCACGCTGCCGCCCGAGGAGTACGCACCCGGCTGGACGGTCCGCATCGACACCGCCGAGCCCGGTGCCCGCGACGACATCGTCGAGGCGGGCACACCGCTCGACGTGCCGGCGCGGTCGATGATCGTCCTGCGTGCCGAGCCGAACCACGAGGTCTCGGTCACCCCGGTCGAGGTGCAGCACCACGACGGCGCCCCCGAGCCCCGGTCCCCGCAGGACGCCGTCACCCCGGCCAACCCGGCCGGTTCCACCGCACCGAGCGGCACCGCGCGATGACGACCGGCACGACGGGGGCCGGGCGTCGCGTGCCCGTCTCGACGTACCGGCTGCAGGTGTCGGCGGACTTCGACCTGGCCGCCGCACGCGACCTCGTCGACTACGTGCACGACCTCGGGGCCGACTGGCTGTACCTGTCGCCGGTCCTGCAGTCGGAGCCCGGCTCGAACCACGGCTACGACGTCGTCGACCACACGCACGTCGACACCGACCGCGGCGGCGACGAGGCCCTCCGGGTCCTCGCCGAGGCCGCGCACGCGGTCGGGCTCGGCGTGCTGGTCGACGTCGTCCCGAACCACGTCGGGGTCGCCACCCCGGCGGTCAACCCGTGGTGGTGGTCCCTGCTCGAACTCGGCCAGGGCTCCCCCGTCGCCTGGGCGTTCGACGTCGACTGGGACGCCGGCGACGGCAAGGTCCGGGTGCCGGTCCTCGACGACCGGCTGCTCGACGCGGTGACGCTCGACACGTCCGACGCCGAGCACCCGGTGCTCCGGGTCGGCGAGACCGCGTACCCGACCGCGCCGGGCACCGCCCACCCGGGCGACTCGGTCGAGGCCGTGCACGCGCTGCAGCACTACGCGTTCGTGCACTGGAAGCGTGCGGACCACGAGCTGAACTACCGCCGGTTCTTCGCGGTGAACACGCTCGCGGCCATCCGGGTCGAGGAACCCGAGGTGTTCGCGGCGTCGCACGGCGTCATCGGCGGCTGGTTCCGCGACGGCCTCGTCGACGGACTGCGCATCGACCACCCGGACGGACTGTACGACCCCGCCGGCTACCTGCAGGACCTCGCCGAGCTGACCGGCGGTGCGTACACCCTCGTCGAGAAGATCCTCGAACCCGGCGAGGAGCTCCCGAGCTCCTGGCCGGTCGACGGCACGACCGGGTACGACGCGCTCGGCGTCCTGGACCGTGTGCTCGTCGACCCCGCGGGCGAACCCGCGCTGACCGCGGCATCGGGCGCGGAGCCCGCCGAGTGGCAGCAGCTCACGCACGACACCCGCCGCGGCATCGCCGACGGGATCCTCGGCAGCGAGGTCGAGCGACTCGCCCGACTGCTCGCGCCGGTCACCGCCGGAGCGGACGCGATCACGCACGAACGGCTCGTCGACGCCCTCGCCGAGGTCGTGGCGTCGTTCGACGTGTACCGCACCTACCTGCCCGAGGGCGCGCACCACCTCATCGCGTCGCTCGAACGCGCGGCAGAGGCCCGTCCCGACCTCGACGACGTCATCGACCGGATCGCCCCGGCGCTCGTCGACCCGGAGAACGCCGCCGCGATCCGCCTGCAGCAGACGAGCGGCATGGTGATGGCCAAGGGCGTCGAGGACACCGCGTTCTACCGCACATCGCGCCTGACGTCCCTGAGCGAGGTCGGGGGTGACCCGAGCGTCTTCGCGGTGTCCGTGGCCGACTTCCACCAGGCGCAGCGCGACCGACTCGGCAGCTGGCCGCACACCATGACGACGCTCACCACCCACGACACGAAGCGCAGCGAGGACACCCGCGCACGCATCGCGGTCCTGGCCGAGCTCGGCAGCGAGTGGGCCGACGCGCTCGACCGGTTGCAGTCCCTCGTCCCGCTCGAGGACCGCGTGTTCGCGGACCTGCTCTGGCAGGCGATCGTCGGCGCCCGACCCGCGAGTCGTGAGCGGCTGCACGCCTACGCCGAGAAGGCATCACGCGAAGCCGGCGACAGCACCACCTGGACCGAGCCGGACACGGCGTTCGAGGAGCGCATGCACGCCCTCGTCGACGCAGCGTTCGACGAGCCCGCCGTGGTGGCCGTGCTCGATGCCCTCGACGAACGGATCGACGCGGCTGGGTGGTCGAACGGGCTCGCGCAGAAGCTCGTGCAGCTCACGGCACCCGGCGTCCCCGACGTCTACCAGGGCACCGAGTTCTGGGACCGGTCCCTCGTCGACCCCGACAACCGCCGAGCCGTGGACTACGCCGAACGGCGCCACGTCCTCGCCGAGATCGACGGCCCGGACGACGACGGCCCCGAGGACCTCCCGGCGATCGGGATCGACGGCGCCGCGAAGCTCCTCGTGACCGCCCGTGCACTCCGTCTCCGCCGCGACCACCCGGAGCTCTTCACGCGGTACCTCGCGCTCGAGGCGACGGGCAGCGCGGCGGACCACGTCGTCGCGTTCGACCGCGGCGGTGCCGTCACGGTCGCCACGCGACTGCCGATCGGCCTCGAACGGGTCGGTGGCTGGGGTGACACCCTCGTGCACGCCGTCCCCGTCGACCGGGTCGACCTGCTCACCGGCAGGACCTTCCCGGCCAGCCGGGGCATCGCACTCGCGGACCTGCTCACCACCTACCCGGTCGCGCTGCTCGTGCCGGCCGCCACGGTCGGGGAACCCGGCCACGCCGACACGGTGACCGACGCGTCCGACGCGGAACGGGCCTCCCGGTCGACTGCCCGGACCACCCCGGCGACCGAGTCCGACGCGCAAGCGGAGATCGACATCCTGGAGGGTCACGCATGACCGCACCCGACCGTTACGCCGTCTGGGCGCCCGAGCCGGACCGCGTCCGGCTGGTCGTCGACGACGTCGAGTACCCGCTGACCCGGGGCGACGACGACTGGTGGTCGACCGACGCGATCATGCCGGTCGTCGGTGCCCGCTACGGGTTCCGCCTCGGCGACGACGACGCGGTGCGACCCGACCCCCGCAGCCGCTTCCAGCCGGACGGAGTGCACGGCACGTCCGCCGTCGTCGACCCTGCGCGCTTCGCGTGGACCGACGAGTCGTGGACCGGACGTCCAGCCCGCGGTGCCGTGATCTACGAGATGCACGTCGGCACGTACACGCCGGAGGGCACCCTCGACGCGGCGGCGCAGAAGCTCGACCACCTGGTCGAGCTCGGCGTCGAGTTCGTCGAACTGCTGCCCGTGAACGGTGTGAACGGCGAGTGGAACTGGGGCTACGACGGGGTCGCCTGGTACGCGGTGCACGCCCCGTACGGCGGCCCCGACGCCTACGACCGCTTCGTCGACACGGCGCACGCACTCGGCCTGGGCGTCATCCAGGACGTCGTCTACAACCACCTCGGGCCGAGCGGCAACTACCTGCCGCTGTTCGGGCCGTACCTGGTGCAGGGGCTCGCGAACACGTGGGGTGACTCGGTGAACGTCGAGCACCCCGAGGTGCGTCGGTACGTCCTCGACAACGTGCGCATGTGGTTCCGCGACCACCACGTCGACGGGCTCAGACTCGACGCCGTGCACGCGATCCGCGACACCACCCGACCGCACGTGCTGGCCGAGATGGCCGACGAGACGGACGCCTACGGTTCCTTCGTCGGTCGTCCGCTGTCGCTGATCGCCGAGTCGGACCTCAACGACCCGGTGATGTTCCGCCCGCGGGAAGCCGCCGGGTACGGGCTCGCCGGACAGTGGTCCGACGACTTCCACCACGCCGTGCACGTGGCGCTGACGGGCGAGACGAACGGGTACTACGCCGACTTCGCACCGCTGTCGGCGCTCGCGAAGGTGCTCGACCACGGGTTCTTCCACGACGGCACGTGGTCGTCGTTCCGTGGCCGACGCCACGGGCAACCGATCGACCGTGGGACCTCCCCGGCGACGGCGCTGGTGGTCACGAACCAGAACCACGACCAGATCGGCAACCGCGCGGCGGGCGACCGTCTGGCGGCGACGCTCGACGACGAAGGCCTCGTCATCGCCGCGGCACTGACGCTGCTGGGTCCGTTCACGCCCATGCTGTTCATGGGCGAGGAGTTCGCCGCGACGACACCGTGGCAGTTCTTCACCTCGCACCCGGAGCCCGAGCTCGGCAAGGCGACGGCCGAGGGCCGCATCCGCGAGTTCGCGGAGCACGGCTGGGACGAGTCGGCCGTGCCGGACCCGCAGGACCCGACGACGTTCACGAACTCGAAGCTCGACTGGGCCGACGTCAGTTCCGAGCGGGGTGCGGCGATCCTGCGCGCCTACCGGGTGCTCGTCGCCCTGCGCCGGACCGACCAGGCCTTCGTCGACCACCGGTACGAGGCGAACGCCGTGCGGTTCAGCGAGGACCGGCGGTGGTTGGTGCTCACACGTGGGCTGCTCGGACCGGACGTGGCACCCGTGCACGTCGTGGTGAACTTCCTCGACGACGCTGCCGAGGTGCCGGTCCCCGGTGCCACCGGCGAAGAGCTCTACCGGTTCGGAGCGGCCGACGTCGCGACGGACTGCGTGCGGTTTCGCGGGCGGGGCGTGGTGGTGCTGCGCTAGTCAGTGCGCTCGGCGCCCGGGCTGCCCATGGGAGCCCGATCCGCGAAAGCGACAGTGTCCTGCGAATGGTTCGCGGGACACTGTCGCTTTCGCGGTACCGACGCCGGGGGCCGACGTCGGACGCCGACGTCGGACGCCGTTCCAGCGGGTCAGGCCGCGTGGTCGGCCACGGCGTGTGCGTTGGTGCGCACGGACGGCAGCTTCCGGTGGTCCTTGACCAGGGAACGGGTCTCGCGGATGCGGCGGTCGATGCCCCACTTCGTCACGAGGGCCAGGCTCTCGCGCACGATGTTGCCGCTCATCTTCGAGACACCGAACTCCCGCTCCGTGAACGTGATCGGGGTCTCGACGACGCGCAGACCGGCCTCGAGGGCACGCCAGCACAGGTCGACCTGGAAGCAGTAGCCCTTCGAGGCGACGCCGGCCAGGTCGATCCGCTCGAACGCCCGCGAGGTAAAGACCCGGAACCCGCCGGTGGCGTCGCGGACAGCGATGCCGAGCGCCAGGCGCGTGTAGAGGTTCCCGCCACGGGAGAGCAGTTCGCGGTACCA
>NZ_RKIF01000010.1:310474-336186 GCF_003752545.1 Curtobacterium sp. PhB172 | reverse complement strand
TTCTCGTCGGTCGCGGCGAGCGTGCGCTCGACGATGGGACGGACGTTCTCCGCCTCGTCGTAGGTCGGGATGATGACCAGGGTCTCGCTCATGGTGCTCCTCGTGCTCCACATCGAATGTATCGGTCGGTGGTGGGTCAGTCCGACGAGAGGTCTGCGAACACGATCAGATTGTCCGTGTAGTGCCCGGTGGCGGTGTCGAACACGCCGTCGCAGGTGATCAGTCGGAGTTGGGGGGTCGGGGTGGTGCCGTAGACGTCGCTCGTCGGGAACGCCGACTTGGCGGCGCGTTCCGAGCGGTCGACGGTGAACGTGCGGGTGCTGCCGTCGGACATCGCGACGTGGATCTCGTCGCCGGCGACCAGTTCGTCGAGCCGGAAGAACACGGCGGCGCTCGTCGGGCTGTCGACGTGGCCGGCGATGACGGCCGGGCCGACGTCACCGGGGACGATGCCGTCGCTGAACCACCCGGCGCTGTCCCAGTCGACAGGCGGGTCGAGTTCGCCGGCCGTGCCGCGGTGCAGGTCCTCGAGGTTCGACTGCACGCCGATCGCGGGGATCGAGACACTGACGGGGGTTGCCTCGGATCGGGCAGCGGGTGCCGCCGGGTCCTGGAACCCCTCGATGCCCGACCCTGCAGAAGCAGAAGCAGAAGCAGATGCCGACGCCGAACTCGACGCCGCCGAACCGGCCCGCCCGTCCGACCCGTCGCTGCCGACGGTCGACGCGAGCGCCACACCGGTGACGCCGCCGCCCACGACGACCGCGGCGAGCACGGCCCCGATCACCACGCCTCGACGTCCGAACACCGAACCGCGCCCGGCGGACCGTCGGCCGGTCACGATGCGCCTCCGGCCGTCGTCGCGCAGCCGCCGAGCACGTCCGACATGAGCATGGTCGAACCGAGTGCGGCCCAGGCGTCCCCGTAGTACGTCGGCGTGGTGGCAGCCGTCCGGTCGGCCCGCTCCAGGTCGTCGGCGGCCGCACCGGAGGAACCGGCCGCGTACTCGGCGGCGGCCCGGGCGGTGTACGCCAGGGCGTTCGTGTCCCCGGTCACGGCGGTGCCGCCCAGGTCGAGCTGGGCCGCGAGCTGCGTCGTCCGACGCAGGGTCGGCGCGAGCGATCCGGCGAGGGCGCGGTCGTCGGCGGAGCAGGCCTCGGCGTAGCGGACGGGCGTCCGCATCGCGTCGTAGCCGTACAGCACGCGCTGGTCTCCCCCGGTGGCGGGCATCGGGTCGACGGTGCCGTCGGCGTGCACCTGCGACCAGTCGCTCGGCAGCTGCGACTCGTCGAGCACCGCCGCGGTCGCCGCGCGGGACCCACGGTTCAGCGCGGTCCAGCGGTCGTCGCCCGTGGCCTTCGCCAGCACCGCGAAGGCTGCCGGCGACGCGTACGAGGCGTTGTACCGGTACGGCTCGGAGTCCGCCCACGGCCCGGGCAGCAGGATCGTGCCGAGCTCCGTGGTCGCGGTCTCGTGTTCCAGGATCGCCGAGGCGATGCGCTTGCCAGCTGCGGTGTAGCGGTCCTCGCCCCAGGCATCACCGGCGAGGACCAGGGCCCGCGCGGCGTCGAGGTCGGCGTCACTGGCCGGCTGCTCGTCGGCGACACCGTCGTCGGGCGTCCAACGCCAGGCGAGCAGGTCGTCGTCGGTCAGCATGTGCGTCTTCGTCCACTTCCAGATGTCGTCGAACCGGTCGCGGTCACCGTTCGCGAAGGCGATGAGCAGCCCGTAGGCCTGTCCCTCGCTGACGGTGTCGTCGCCCTGGTCGGTGCGGACGACACGGCCGTCCTGCACGTACCGGTCGAGGAACTCCGTGCGGAGCTCCTTCGGGGAGCGTGCCGCGTCGGGCGCGCTGGTCGAGGTCGGGGTGGCGACCGAGCCGCTCGAGGCCTCGGTGTCCTGCCCCCACGGGCGAACCGCGATGAGCGCGACGCCGACGGCGACGACCACCGCCGCTGCGGCGGTGACGGGTATCCAGGTCCTGCGGGTCATGCTGGCCTGCCTTTCCGTGGATGGTGACGATGGATCTGGCGGGTCGGCCTACGACGCCGGTTCCGGGCCGACGCGCCAGCGGCGGACCGGCCGTGCCGGTGGGGAGGGCCGGATCACGTGAGCGTGACGGCGCACGTGATCCGTGCCTCCCGGCCAGGGCGTCAGCGGTACAGCGAGCGGAGCGCTGCGATGGCCGTGTGGACGGCCTCCGTCATCGGGCGGTCGGCGGCTGCGCCGCCGCCACCCGTCTGCACGCCGCCGGTCGGCGTCGCGGCGGTGGCTGCGGCGTCCGTGACCGGCACGACCGTCAGGTCGCCCTTGCTGTCGTCGAGGACGAACAGGGTGGAGACCGTGTTGCCCGCGAGGTCGACGCTGGCGGTGCCCTGCTGGCCGCTGCCGGAGACGTCGAGCGTCCACTTGCCGGAGTCGACGGTGGCGTACTTGGTGGCGGTGCCGAACTTCGCTCCCTCGGCGATGGCGGTGCCCTCGGAGGTGCTCACGTCGACCTGCTTCGCCGTGGTGGCGGCCTGGACGAGCCGGAGCTTCGCCTTGCCGTCGCCGGGCTGCTGCAGGTCGTCGGTGAACGCCGTCGTCTTGAGGTCGGTGTTCTTGCCGTACGCGACGACCGTGCTCGCGTCGTCCTTGTCGACCTTGACGTCGGTGGAGATCACCGGCGTGGAGTCCGGGGCGTCCGAGGCCCGCATCGACAGCACGTAGGTGCCGACCGGGAGCTCCTGGTACTTGCTGACCTGGCCGTACGTGACGTCGTCGAGCTCGAAGATCGTCTTGCCACCGGACAGGCTGGACAGTTCGACGTCGACGCCCTTGGTGTCGGGCGAGAGGTGGCCGACGCGGAGCCAGCCCTCGTCGGCGGTCGCGGCGGAGGCGGTCTGGGGTGCTGCGAGTCCGACGGTCGCGGCGACGAGGGTCGCTGCGAGTGCGCCGACGACGACGGTGCGGCGTCGCTGGGTGTGTGCGGTCATGGTCGTGCTCCTTCGGGTCGTGGTGCTGGTCGAGTTGTGTGCGGTGGTGCTGCGGGCGTTCCCGGGGGTGCTGCGGGCGTTCCCGGGGGTGTTCTCGCGGGCCGCCCCGCGAGCCGCCCCGCGAGCGGGCGAAATACCGGGGTCGGCGTCCGGAGCACCCGGGCATTTCGCCCGCTCGGCGATCCGGGCGGCTCGCCGCTCGGCGGGGCGGCGGGTCACGAGGCGCTCGTCGCGGTCGTGGTCGGGTCCGCCGGGGTGTAGGTGACGGTGAGGCGTTCGCCCTCACGCTCGACCGACGCCGGCCGGAACGAATCGGGCATCGCCTCGAGGGTGGCGGCCACGCGCTCCGCCGAGGCAGCGTCGCTCGTGTGCAGGACGGCGGTGCGGAACGGCTGGCCGGTCTCGCCCGTGAGCGGGGTGAAGCGGTCGACGCGGACGTCCTGGTCGGCGAGAACCTGGCCGAGCGCGATCATCGCTCGCGAGTCGACCTGACCCGCACGGAACTGCGACTTCGTGCCGTCGTCGGCCCGGAGCGCCGGGTTCGACGCCAGCTCGGTGCCCATGGTCTTCCGCAGGTCGCTGGCCCGGGTGATCGCGGTCTGTGCGGCCGTCGACCCCTCGGCGTGGATGCGTCGGACCTCGACCTGCTGGTCACCGGACCCGAAGGTCGCGACGGCCGTCGAGTTCTCGATCGCCTGGCGGATGTCGGACGACGAGTTGCCGCCGGTCCGCATGGAGTCCGTCGTGATGACGTAGTCCGAGTCCTTCCACCCGTTGGGCGACTGGCGCTCCACGGCTCCGTCGGTGTCGAGCTTGTAGTACCAGACCACGTTGTTCCGGGCGAAGCCGTCCTCGACGAGGTCGACCCACATGGCGTCGTCCACCAGCAGTCGGGAGGACTTCGAGACGTTGTCCCCGACCCACTGCTCGGCCTGCTGCATCGGCAGGTCGAGGTTGCCCAGCACGAAGCCGCGCAGCTGTGTTCCCCAGAGCGGCACCGCCACGACGAGTGCGACCGCGGTGGTGACGGCCCAGGTGATGCCGAGGCCACGACGGGTCCCAGCGCCGAGGCGGGTTCGGGTGCGGACCCGCCCGGCGATCGCCAGGACGGCACGCTCGGCCGTGTAGGCGACCAGCAGGGCGGCGAACGGGATGAGCATGATGACGTACGGCACCGGCAGGTACCCGTTCGGGCGGAACATCATCGCGAGCAGGAAGACGAGCATCGCGGCGATCGGACGGACCCGGCGCAGGAAGAGCCCGACGACCGCAGCGGCCGAGCCGAGCACGATGAACACCGGGTCGAGCGCCCACCACTGCGACGCGGCGGCGTTGGCCAGGCTGCCCGGGTCGAACAGCGAACCCGATGCCGAGCGCGAGCCGAGCTGGTAGGTGATGCCCTCGAACAGGCTGACCCGACCAGTGCTCGGCAACAGCTCGCCCTTGACCGCGGCGAGCAGCAGGTACCCGCCGCCGATCACCACGAGCACGGCACCGGCGACGCTCAGCGTGTAGCGGCGGGTGCTCTTGTCGGCGCGACGGATCGCCATCCAGATGAGGAACGGCAGGGCGAGCAGGTACGTCTCCTTGGAGAGCACCGCGATGCCGAGGCACGCGGCGGCGCCGGCGAACCCGGCGAGCTGCTGGCGACGGCTCAGGACGAGGACGAACGCGGCGAGCAGCCACGGCGTCGCGACGTTGTCGATGTAGACCGTGCGGTGGTACTGCAAGGCGAGCGGCGACAGCGCGAAGACGAGTCCGGCTGCGGCAGCGGTGATCCGACCGGCACCGAGGCGGCGGGCCAGGACGAACAGCAGGATGCTCGAGACGGCGGAGAAGAAGACCATCGCCTCGCGGCCGGCCTCGACGGCGAACGGGTAGCGCGCGAACGCCCCGGTCAGACCGGTGTAGCCGGCGATCTGGATCCAGCCGAGTGGCGGGTGGTCGTACCAGTACGTGTAGTGCGTGATCTCGCCGAGGTGCATGATCGCCCAGGCCTGCGCCGTGTACGTGCCCTCGTCGTCGATCCGCTGCGGGGTGCCGGACATGTTCCACGCCTGCACGATGACGGTGACGGCGACGACGGGCAGCAGCCACGTCAGGCTCGCGGCGTGCCGGCGGAACCAGGCGCCGATGCCGGTGTGGTTCCCCGCGACGGCACCGCGGATCGGGATGCCGGTGGTGTTGGTGATGCTGGCGGTCATCGGGTCCCTCCTGTGGTCGTGCCGGCGAGCTCACGCTCGGAAGACGAAGACGAAGACGAAGACGAAGACGAAGAAGACGCCGCGCCCGCGGACCCGGTCAACTCCGACGCGAAGCCGACGACCTCGGCGGGCTGCTCGGCGTTCCGGTGCTGGCCCGTGTGCTCCGTCTTCTCCCAGCCGTTCTGCCCCTTGGCGTGGCGGACGACGGCTCGGACGGCTGCTGCGGCGAGGAAGATCTGGTACGGCACGAGACCGAGCACGAGCTTCACGTAGTCGCGGAACCGGACCTTCTCCTTGTAGATGCGACCGAACTCGTTGAGGCCGACGACCTCGACGGCCAGCAGCATGAGCGTCGGTGCCACCGGGATGAACGACACCAGGGCGATCGCCGTCGGCACCTTGACGAACAAGATCATCAGGACGCTGAGCGGGATGAGCAGTCCGGTGGCCGCCTGGATGAACGGCATGGTCAGCATGTACCGGGCGAAGAAGCGCTGACGGAACGACGGCAGCTTCTTCCACTCCCCCTTGCCGAGCACCTGCAGGAAGCCCTGGTTCCAGCGCGTCCGCTGCTTGAGCAGCGAGGCGAAGGTCGGCGGGGTCTCCTCGCGGGTGACGGCCTCGGGGCTGTACGCGACGACGACCTTCGCGCCGTCGGCGGACAGACGGACACCGAGCTCGCAGTCCTCGGCGAGGCAGTGCGCGTCCCAGCCGTTCGACCAGTCGAGGCGCTCCTTCGTCACGAAGACGGTGTTGCCGCCGAGCGGGATGAACTTCGAGCCGGCGTGGAAGTGCAGGCGCGAGCGGAACCAGAAGTAGTACTCCAGGACGTTCCGCAGCGACCACCAGCTGGACTTGAAGTTCATCAGCTGCACGCCGCCCTGCACGACGTCGGCGCCGGTCTCCTGGAACCGCGAGTCCACCAGGGTGAGCAGGTGCGGGTAGACCTCGTCCTCGGCGTCGAACACGCCGACGACGTCACCGGTCGCGTACTGCAGCGCCAGGTTCATCGCCTTCGGCTTGTTCTTCGGCAGGGTGTCGTCGACGACCACCCGGATCAGCTCGGGGTGGCGGGCTGCGGCGGCGCGGACGACGGCGTCCGTCTCCGGGTCGTCCTCGCCGACGATCGCGATGATCTCGAAGTCGGGGTGATCCTGCTTCGCGAGCATGTCGAGCGTCTGTCCCATGACCTCCTGCTCGTGTCGTCCGGGCACCAGCAGGGTGAAGCGGTGCGCGGCCGGGCGCGGGGTCTGGCTGAAGCTCGTCGACTTCAGCGCGTCCCGCGAGCGCCAGGCGTGCAGCATCCACCAGAGCGTCGTCAGCGCGACGATCGTGAGCAGCACGGAGATCGCGATGAGGGCGGAGTAGCCGATCCACTCACCCAGCGACCACGCGGCCTGCTGGACGGCACCGGAGCCTCCGGTCGGGACGTCGGTGGTCCCTCGGTTCGGGACGCTCGACGGAGCGGTCCCCTCGTTCGGCTGGAGCAGCGGCCCTGCGGCCGTCAGCAGCGTGGCGGAGATGGTCATGCGGCGAGCCCCTTCGTGCGACGAGCATCGGTGGAACGGAAGACGAGGGCCTTGTACGCGGCGAACCGGAAGGCGGTTCCGAGCACGAGGCCGACGCCGTTGCCGGCGACGTTGTCGGCGAGGGTCGAGGTGAACCCGAGGACGTAGTGCGAGACGAACAGGCAGGCCGCGGCGATGCCGAGCCCGATCAGGTTCGTGGCAGCGAAGAGCAGCCCCTCGCGCACGGTCTCGCGGCGGCCGGTCTGGCGCTCGGCGCGGAACGTGATGAAGCGGTTGCCGATCCACGCCACGGCGGTCGCCACGACGGCCGACACGATCTTCGCGGCGATGGGACCGTCGGGCATGACGGTGGCGCGCAGCAGGTTGTAGATGCCCAGATCGATGACGAAGCAGACGGCACCGATCGTGCCGAACGACGCGAGTTGCCTCGCGGTGGCGAGCAGGCGCGAGACCGAGCCGGGTCGCACGGTCGGCACCGTACCGGTGTCGGGCGACACCAGAACGGGGGTATCAGTTCGGGTCATGCCCCCGATTCGGGGGTAAGTGGCTCGTGGTTTGGGTGGGGTACGGGCTTACCCAGGCGTCTGCCAGTTCCACGACACGTGCCGTTCATCCGGGGTACGGACGGCCGGTCTGTGCAGACCGGACCGGTCTGTGCAGGCCAACAGGGCTGTGCGGCCGGCCGAAAAGCGGACGGGAGGCCCGTGGCGGCATCGCCACGGGCCTCCCGTCCGATGGTGGGTCGCGTCTCAGGCGGGACGCTGCGCCGGGGACACGGTCTTGGCCGCGTCGCGCTCCGGGAGGTCACCCAGCGCCTCGTCGATGGCGGCGAGCGCGTCGGCATCGAGCGTGACGCCCGCGGCCTTGACGTTGTCCGTGACCTGCTCCGGACGCGAGGCACCGACGATCGCGCTGGCGACGTTGTCGTTCTGCAGCGTCCACGCGATCGCGAGCTGCGCGAGCGTGAGGCCGGCCTGGTCGGCGACGGGCTGCAGGCGCTGCACGGCCTCGAGGACCTCGTCGCGCATGAACCGCTTGATCATGTCGGCGCCGCCCTTCTCATCCGTGGCACGTGAGCCCTCGGGCAGCGGCTGACCCGGCTTGTACTTGCCGGTCAGCACGCCCTGCGCGATGGGCGACCAGACGATCTGCGACAGGCCGAGCTGCTTCGAGGCGGGGACGACCTCGCCCTCGATGACCCGCCACAGCATCGAGTACTGCGGCTGGTTCGAGATGAGCTGGAAGCCGAGCTCCTTCGCGAGCGCTGCGCCGGCGCGGATCTGCTCGGCGTTCCACTCGCTGACGCCGATGTAGAGCGCCTTGCCCTGGCGGACGATGTCCGCGAAGGCCTGCATGGTCTCTTCGAGGGGGGTCTCGTGGTCGTAGCGGTGCGCCTGGTAGAGGTCGACGTAGTCGGTCTGCAGGCGGGTCAGCGAGCCGTTGATCGACTCCGTGATGTGCTTGCGGGAGAGTCCGACGTCGTTGTGCTGCTTGGGCCCGGTGGGCCAGTACACCTTCGTGAAGACCTCGAGCCCCGCCCGCCGCTCGCCCTTGAGCGCTTCGCCGAGGACGGTCTCGGCGGCGGTGTTGGCGTACGTGTCCGCGGTGTCGAACGTGGTGATGCCGGCGTCGAGCGCTGCCCGCACGCACTGGGAGGCGACGTCGTTCTCGACCTGCGAGCCGTGCGTCAGCCAGTTGCCGTAGGTGATCTCGGAGATCTTGAGTCCGGAGTTGCCCAGGTACCTGAATTCCATGGTCCCGACGCTACTGGAGCCCGCCGACACGTGAGGGGCCCCGCGAGTGCCTGCCGCCCGCCGCGGGGCGGGTGGAGGCGGGTGGGTGGGGGGTGGGGGGGTGCGGGGGGGGTGGGGGTGGGGGTGCGGGAGGTGCGGGTGGGCGTGCGGTGCGGTCGGCCGCCGCCGCCGCCGCCGCCGCCGCGAGCGTGGGGTCCCGCGAGCGGGGGGGTCCCGCGAGCGGGCGAAATGCCGGCGTGCCCGACGGCGGCACCCGGGCAATACGCCCGCTCGCGTCGTCGCCGAGGTCGCGACCGCGGCAGGCTCGCCGAACCAGACGAGCTGACGCCGCCCTCGCGGTCCCGACCGCTGCATTGAAAGACGGCGGGCAGCGCTGCGGTCCGCGCCGGCGGGCGAAATGCCGCGGTCGCCACGCAGCCGGACCCCGGTGTTTCGCCCGCTCGGCCGCGGCGCGACTCCTCCACAGGGGCGCCGGGATCGCAGGCCGTCCACACAGGAGGCACGACGCACCACCGTCGCGCCCGCTCGGCTCCACGATGTGGAGATGACCGCCAGACGCCGACTCCCGTTGACGCTGCGGGAAGCCTCGTTCCGCGTCCGTGACGCACTGCATCGAGGGGTGTCCCGCGGCCGCCTCGAGGCATGTGACCTCGTTCGCCCATTCCACGGCATCCGATCGGCGGTCCCGCCACGAACCGTCGACGAACGCGCCCGGTCACTCGCTCCTCGACTGCGCCCCGACCAGGCGTTCAGCCACGTCACGGCCGCCGCGATCCTCGGCATCCCACTCCCCCGCCGGTTCGAGGGCACGCCGCGGCTCCACGTCACGACGATCGGGGTCGATCAGGCGCTCCGTGTCCGCGGCGCCGTCGGACACCGCGCCCACCGCGGCAGGGTGAGTGCGACCACCAGCCGAGGTGTGCGCCTGACGACCCCGGCGGACACGTTCGTCGCGCTGAGCACGATGTTGACGCTCGACGAACTGATCATCGCGGGTGACGCCCTCGTCGGGTGGCTCGGATGGGCGACGCACGACCAGCTCATCCGGGCAGTCGGCCGGCGGCGCGGGCTCCGGGGCGTCGTGAAGCTGCGCCACGCTCTCGCGGAGATCAGGCCGGGTTCTCGTTCTCCGGGTGAGACCAGGGCACGGCTGGCCCTCGTCCGCCGTGGACTCCCGGAACCCGCCCTGAACCACGACGTGATCGTGGACGGCAGGTGGATCGCCTGCGTGGACCTCGCCTACCCCGCAGCACGGGTGGCGATCGAGTACGAGAGCGATCTCCACCGCACCGACCCGGCCACTTTCCGGAAGGACCTTACTCGCGGTGAGCACTTGAAGGACGTGGACTGGTGGTTGGTCCGGGCCACCGCCGACGACGTCGGCCGAGGTGTCGATCGATTCGTACAGCGTGTACGACGCCTTCTGCAGGCCGGGCTCAGCGCACCGCACGACCACCGCTTCGCGACGCTTCGGTGAACAATGGTTGACGCTTCAACCAAAAGGGTGCACACTGGCGTAGTATCAGGTTGATGCAGGCGCATGGATTGCGTCGCACCACAGACTCTCGTTCGGAAGAAGGACCACCATGACGCTCACCGCCACGACCATCCCCGGCTACCAGACCGGCACCTGGAAGATCGACCCCACCCACTCCGAGGTCACCTTCTCGGTCCGCCACCTCGCCATCAGCAAGGTCAAGGGCAAGTTCGAGACGTTCGACGCCACCGTCGTCACCGCCGAGAACCCCCTCGAGTCGACCGTCGAGGCGAACATCGACGTCGCGTCGATCAACACCGGCCAGGAGCAGCGCGACCAGCACCTGAAGACGAGTGACTTCTTCCTCACCGAGGAGCACCCGCAGCTCACCTTCCGCTCGACGAGCATCGAGGCCAAGGGCGATGACCTGCACATCGCTGGCGACCTGACCCTGCGCGGCGTCACCAAGCCCGTCGTCCTCAAGGCCGAGCTCGGTGGCTTCACGACCGACGGCTACGGCCAGGTCAAGTTCGGCGCCGAGGCGTCCACGAAGATCGACCGCACCGAGTTCGGCGTGAACTGGAACGCAGCACTCGAGGCCGGTGGCTTCACCCTCGGCAACGACGTGACGATCAACCTCGACGTCCAGTTCGTCCTCCAGGCGGCCTGAGTCCCTTCGGTCTCGCTGCCTGACTGAGGGCACCGAACAGCACCACCCGAACCCGAGACAAACGCCCCGGCTCCCCACGGAGCCGGGGCGTTCGTCGTCCCCGCCGGGCTTCGGGGGTGCGCGCGTGCCCACTGCCCGCCGCTGCGACCCGAGCGGGTGCTCCATCGCGAGCGCAACCGAGCAACCGGGCGAACGAACGAACGAACGGGCGAGCGGGCGAGCGAACGAACGAACGGGCGAAATACCGGCCTCATCTCGAACTCGACCCCGGCATTCCGCCCGCTCGCCCAGGGACCACGCGCTGGCACGCCCCTCCGGTGTCAGCGCGTGCAGTGCGCGCCGAACCCCGCGCGGGCGTGAACGGGCGGAAACGTCCGGTGGGCGCGCGCACGACTGCGGCATTTCGCCCGCTCGGCCGGGCTCCTCGGCGTAGCGTTGGGCAGCGGACAGGGGCATGCCCGCAGGCACGGGAATCCGCACACCGGCCCCCGAGTTACAACGACACACGCACGACACGAACGACACGCACCACACGCACGACACGCACCGCCCGCACCACCCGCACCACCCGCACCACCCGCTCGACACGCACCACACGCACCACGCACCGCACGCCAGCCCGACGAACAGGAGCACCACCATGGCCACCGACTGGATCGCGATGCAGGCCCTCGCGGCAGCCGAGTTCGGCCGCCGCGTCGCCGCCGTGACGGACTGGGACGCCGCCACCCCCGACTCCGAGTGGACCACCCGCGACCTCGTCACCCACGTGGTGGACGAGCAGCGCTGGATCCCGAAGCTCCTCACCGGGTGCGACTACGCCCAGGCCGAGGCCGACCTCGAGTCCATCGGCGACGACCTCGTGTCCGAGTGGCAGCGCTTCGCGACCGCAGCGACCGATGCCTGGCGGAACGCCCCGCAGGACACTCCCGTGCACCTCAGCACCGACGTCGTGCCGGCTGGCCAGTACCTGACCGAGCAGACGAGCGACATCACCATCCACACGTGGGACCTGGCGCGGGCGACCGGCACGGACGAGTCCCTGCCGGACGAGCTCGTGCAGGCGGTGTGGGAGTACTTCGAGCCGCAGATCGAGGACCTCGCGGCCACCGGCTTGTACGCCGCCCCGGTCGACGTCGACCAGGACGCTCCGCTGCAGGTCCGCCTGCTCGCCGTCACCGGCCGCGATGCCAAGGTGAGCGCATGAGCGCCCAGGACAAGGCGGCAGTCACCACCACCCGCCTCGGCGCCTCCGGCCTCGAGATCAGCACCGTGATCCTCGGCATGATGTCCTACGGCGCCCCCGACCGTGGCTCGCACGCGTGGAGCGTCGGCATCGACGAGGCCCGCCCGTTCGTCCGTCGCGCGTTCGACGCCGGCATCACCACTTTCGACACGGCGAACGTGTACTCCGACGGCTCCAGCGAGGAGATCACCGGCACGCTCCTCAAGGAACTCGCTCCGCGCGAGGACGTCCAGGTCCTCACCAAGGTCTTCAACCGGATGCGGCCCGGTCGGAACGGCGCAGGGCTCTCCCGAGCCGCGATCATGCACGAGATCGACGCCTCGCTGACCCGGCTCGGCACCGACTACGTCGACCTGTACCAGATCCACCGCTTCGACCCGGTGACCCCGATCGAGGAGACGATGGAGGCCCTGCACGACGTCGTCAAGGCCGGCAAGGCCCGCTACCTCGGCGCGAGCAGCATGTGGACGTGGCAGTTCGCGCAGATGCAGCACGTCGCCGACCTGCACGGTTGGACCCGCTTCGTCAGCATGCAGGACCAGTACAACCTGCTCGAACGCGAGGAAGAACGCGAGATGCACCCCTTCGCGCACGCGACCGGCGTCGGTGTGATCCCGTGGAGCCCCCTCGCCCGCGGCAAGGTCACCCGGCCGTGGGACGCCGACGGCTCCGGTTCGCGCGCGAGCACCGACGAGTTCGGCAAGACGCTCTACCGCCAGGACGAGGACGCGAACCGCGCGATCGTGGGCGCCGTCGAGTCGATCGCGAGCGACCGCGGCGTGAGCATGGCGCAGATCGCCCTCGCGTGGGTCGCGAGCAAGCCCGCGGTGAGCGCGCCGATCGTCGGTGCGACGAAGGAGCACCACATCGACGACGCGGTCGCGGCCGCCGCGATCACGCTGACCGACGACGAGGTGACGCGACTCGAGTCCGCGTACACGCCCCGGGTGCCGTCCGGTTTCTGACGCTCCCACGAGCGGACGGGAGGCGCGGTGCCAGCTGGCACCGCGCCTCCCGGCCGCCGTTCGGACGCGTCTCCTGCACGTGACACGCCGTCGGGTCAGCACACGCCGTCGTGTCCGCGTGACGCCGCTCCGGCATCGAGACGCCGCCGGATCCGGCGGCGTCTCGACGTGACGACGGCGTCTTCCACCGCACACGCACCGTCGTTTCAGGCGACGGCGCCGCGTTCGCGTTCGAGGCGCGCGATGCGCACGAGCGCAGCGCGCTCGGTGCCCGTCTGGTTGCCGAGCACCCCACCGATCCCGTCGAGCACGAGTCCGGTCGCCCGGCCGACGGGCAGTTCGACGGGGCCGATCGCGGGGGCCCGCAGGCCGAGCATCGAGCGGTGGCGGGGGTCGAGGGTCGAGACGGCCCCCTGGAACAGCGCCTGGTAGCCGGGCCGCAGCATCAGCGCGAGCGGCGGGTTCTTGATGAACTTGACGACGTCGCGGGTGCGGGCCGTGACGGCCAGTTCGCCGCGGTCGAGGTACCCGTCCATCTGGGCGCGGAGCTCGGCCTCGGACTCCGGGGCGTCCTCGACGCGCATGAGCCGGCCGGCGGTGGCCCACTCGCGGACGTAGGCGTCGGCACCACCGGGGATCGGGCCGCCCCAGCGCTGCGCAGCGCGGAGGAACGCGTCGGTGAAGGCGAGGTGCACCCAGCGCGCCAGGTCGGGGTCGTTCGCCGCGTAGTCGCGTGCGATGCCGTGGCCGTCGACGTACTGGCCGCGAACTCGCTCGTGCAGGCGCAGCACCCACTCGCTCGCACCACGGGCGGTCGCGGTGTCGCCGTGCGAGACCGTGTAGATCCACCGGATGGTGCCGGCGAGTCGGCCGAACGGGTCCTCGCGGTAGCGGGAGTGGTCCGCGACGCCGGCGAGGGCTCCCGGGTGCAGGGCCTGCACGAGGAGTGCGCGGACCCCGGCGACGATCGTCTGCTTGCCGCCGTGCACCGCCCACGTCGCGGAACCGGGGCCGAAGAAGCCGGCGTCGGTGCCGTCCTCGAGTTCGTCGATCCACTCCGGCTTGCTCGTCGCCCCACCGGTGAACGTGTCGTTGAGGCGAGAGCGGAAGGCATCGGAGACGGAGGGCATGGCGTCATCGTCCGTCCGCCCCCTGGGAGCGCGCTCGGCTTCGTGCACCCCGGTGGCGCCCGATGCCGGCCGATGCTTCCCAGCGGGCGCCGGGGTGGCCCGCTAGGTTGGGACGCGTGAGCATCGACACGCCTCGTCCCTGGCTTGCCTCGTACGCCCCGGGGGTCCCGCACGACATCGAGGAACAGCACGGTTCCCTGATCGACCTGGTCGAGGAATCGGCGCGACGGTTCCCGGGCAGGGTCGCGCTCGAGTTCTTCAAGCGGACCACCAGCTACGCCGACCTGCAGGAGCAGATCCTCCGCGCGGCGAACGGCCTCCGCAAGCTCGGCGTCGGTGCCGGCGACCGGGTGGCGATCGTGCTGCCGAACTGCCCGCAGCACATCGTGGCGTTCTACGCCGTCCTGCGCCTCGGCGCGATCGTGGTCGAGCACAACCCGCTGTACACGCCGCGCGAGCTCCGCCACCAGTTCGAGGACCACGGCGCCAAGGTCGCGATCGCCTGGGACAAGTCCGTCGCGACGCTGCAGGACTTCCCCGCCGACGTGAAGCTCGACGCGATCGTGTCGGTCGACCTGACCCGAGCGATGCCCCGCAGCACCCGGCTCGCCCTGGCCCTGCCGGTGGCGAAGGCCCGCGAGTCCCGCGCGAAGCTCACCACCGCGGTGCGCGGCACGACGAAGTGGGACGACCTGGTCCACACCCGCAAGCTGTCGAAGCGCCACCCGCGGCCGTCGACGGACGACATCGCCCTGATCCAGTACACCTCGGGCACCACCGGTACGCCGAAGGGCGCGGTCCTCACGCACCGGAACCTGCTGGCCAACGCCGCACAGGCCCGCGCCTGGGTGCCGCAGATCCGCCGGGGCGACAACGTCGTGTACGCGGTGCTGCCGATGTTCCACGCCTACGGCCTCACGCTGTGCCTGACCTTCGCGATGAGCATGGCCTCGCGGCTCGTGCTGTTCCCGACGTTCGACCCGGCGCTCGTGCTCACCGCGATCAAGAAGCACCCGCCGACGTTCCTGCCCGCCGTCCCGCCGATCTACGCCCGGCTGCAGCACGCCGCCGACTCGGCGAAGGTCTCACTCGAGGGCATCGAGATCGGCATCTCGGGCGCCATGCCGCTGTCGCAGGACATCGTCGAACCGTGGGAAGCCCGGACCGGCGGGTACCTGGTCGAGGGCTACGGGCTGTCCGAGTGCTCCCCCGTACTGATGGCGAACCCGGTGTCCCCGGAGCGTCGCCTCGGCTCCATCGGGCTGCCGTTGTCCTCCACCGAGGCCCGCGTGGTCGACCCCGACGACAGCACGAAGGTGCTCGGCGTCGACGAGCCCGGTGAGCTGCAGGTCCGCGGGCCGCAGGTGTTCCGCGGCTACTGGGGCAAGGCCGAGGCCACGGACGAGGTCTTCACCCCCGACGGCTGGTTCCGCACCGGCGACATCGTGGCCATCGGCACCGACGGCTACGTCCGGATCGTCGACCGCCTGAAGGAGCTCATCATCACGGGCGGCTTCAACGTGTCGCCGTCCGAGGTCGAGGACGCCCTGCTCAAGCACCCGAGCGTCGAGGAGGTCGCGGTCGTCGGCATCACGCAGGGCGGCAACGAGCAGGTCGTCGCCGCCGTCGTGCCGAAGGACCCGTCCTCGTTCGACGCCGCGGCGCTGCGGGCGTGGGCGCGTGACCAGCTGGCGGCGTACAAGGTGCCGCGTCGGGTCGTCGTGGTCGAGGACCTGCCGCGCTCGATGATCGGCAAGGTGCTGCGGCGGAAGGTGCGCGACCAGATCCTCGCCGACGACTGACGACTGACGACTGACGTCGTCGGTGCCCGACGCGCGTCAGCGCAGACGTCGCCCCGGCACCGCGAGCACGGCGAGCCCGGCCACCACGAGCACGATGCCGAGCCATCCCGTCGCGCCGAGGTGCTCCCCGACGACGAGCACGGCGAGCACCGCCGCGACCACGGGCTCGAGCAACGACACCAGGGTCGCGACCGAGGCACCGACGGACCGCAACCCCACGGCGTACAGCGAGTGCCCGAGGACCGTCGGCACCAGCGCGAGGTACAGGAACACCGGCCAGTTGCCGCCCTCGCCGAGGGACGGTGCGCCGGCGACGACCACGAGCACGACGAGCGGCACGGCAGCGATGCCGAACACGGCGCCGACGAGCCCCCGGCCGTTCGGCAGCCCCGCCGCGACGGCTTCGACCCCGGGGCCGCCCGGCACCGACACCGCCCCGGCCGCCGCGTGCAGCCCTCGCGCCACCGCCCACGAGTACAGCGCGTAGGTGAGTCCGGCGAGCAGGGCACTGGCGATCCCGAGCGCGAGCGCACCACCACCGTCGTCGTGTTCCGACCGCGCCAAGGTCACGACGACCATGCCGGCCACGCTCACCAGGGTGGCGATGATCCACCTGCCGGTGACGGGCCTCCTGTCCGACACCCACTCGACGAGCCCCGCGAACACGGGTGACGACCCGATGGCGATGGTGGTGCCGAGGGCGACGCCCGCGTCGGCGAGGGCTGCGTAGAAGGCGACCGCGTAGACGACGAGCGCCCCCGCGCCGAGCAGCGCCCACCCCCGCGTGCGACGCTCGGCGACGGCGCGGAGGGTGCCGCGTCCGGCGACGGCGGCGAGCACGAGTCCACCGATCCCGAACGTGACGGCGCCGAAGACGAAGGCGGGGACGCCCGGGGCGAAGTGCGTCGCGGTGCCGGTGGTCCCCCAGACCGCGGCGGCGACGACCACCGCCGCGAGCCCACCGGCGGGCGTCGGGACCCGGCGCCCGCCGGTGGGACCCGTCACGAGACGTGGATGGACGGCCGGCGGTGGACGTCCGGTTCGGCTTCGCGCAGGACCTCGCGCGTGACGGGCGCGACGTCACCGGCACCGGTGAACACGAACCGCAGGGCGTTCCGGATCGGGCTGCCCTCGTTCCACTCGAAGTAGATGCTCGGGACGACCCCGGCGGTGTCCCGGATCGCGAGCAGGGTCGAGGCGATGGTGTTCGGCACGTTGCCGGACCGGACCCGGAGCACACGGTGTCCGTGCACGACGTGCCCCTCGACCAGCAGGTCCTCTTCGAAGTCGGACGAGTCGGCGGGCAGCACCTCGAGGAACATCGTCGGGACGCGCGCGGGGATGCCGGAGTCGCGCCGTTCCTCGCGCCCCTTCGCCCGGTACGCCTCGGCGGTGCCGGCACCCGGCTCGTTCGCGATGATGCAGACCGCGCTGAACTGGTCGGCGTCGGCCTCGACGAACTGCCGGGCCGTTGCGTCCAGCTCGATCGACGACGCGCGGAGCTCGAACGACCGGCGCACCCGTGAGACGAGCGACACCACGACGATGGCGATGATGAAGATCGCCGCGATCCGGACGCCGTCGGGCCGCTCGATGACGTTCGCGACCGTCGTGTAGACGAACACGACCGAGATGACGCCGAACGCGATGGTGCGCTTCTTCTGCTGCCGGCGACGGGCCGACAGGGTGACCGCGACCGCGGCGCTCGTGATCAGGACGAGCACGCCGGTGGCGTAGGCCCCGCCCTGGGCGTCGACGTTCGCCCGGAACACGATCGTGATCAGGAAGGCGATGAGCGTGAAGATGATGACGAGCGGCCGGGTCGCCCGCGCCCACTGCGGAGCCATGCCGTAGCGGGGCAGGAACCGCGGCACCAGGTTGAGCAGGCCGGCCATCGCGCTCGCGCCGGCGAACCACAGGATCGCGACGGTCGAGAAGTCGTAGATCGATCCGAACACCCCACCGAGGTACTGGTGCGCCAGGAAGGCCAGTGCCCGCCCGTTCGCACCGCCGCCCGGCTGGAACTCGTGCTGCGGGATGAGGAACGTCGTCGCGATCGACGAGGTGATCAGGAACGAGCTCATGATCACGGCCGCGACGGTCAGGAGCCGCTTGGTGCCTCGGATCCGTCCCTCGGGCCGAGCACTCGTGTCGTCCGATGCGTCGCCGCGCACCTGCGGCATCACCGCGACGCCGGTCTCGAACCCGGACAGGCCGAGCGCGAGCTTCGGGAACACGACGAGCGCGATGCCGATCATGACGAGGGGGTTGCTGTGCTGCGCGGTGAGCCCCGACCACCAGTCGCTGGCGACCATCGGGTGCTCGAAGACGTGCCAGAGCGCGACCACCACGACGACGGCGTTCAGCGCGAGGAACACCGCGACGAGGCCGACCGCGATGCCGATCGCCTCCTTGAAGCCGCGGAGGAACACCACGCCGAGCAACAGCAGCAGCGCGAGGGTGAGCGGGACGGGGATCTCGGTGAACCAGTGCGGCGTGTACGGGTTCTCGGCGATGTGCGCCGTGGCGTCCGCCGCCGACAGCGTCATCGTGATCATGAAGTCGGTGACCGCGAACCCGAGCAGGACGAGCACCAGGAGCTTGCCGGCCCACCACGGCAGGAGCTTCTCGAGCATCATGATCGACCCGGCACCGCGGAAGCTGTCACTCGCGACCCGGCGGTACACCGGCAGCGCGCCGAACAGCGTGACGAGCACGAGCACGATCGTGGCGATCGGCGACAGAAGGCCCGCGGCGAGCGCCGCGATCGCCGGCTGGTACCCGAGGGTCGAGAAGTAGTCGACGCCGGTCAGGCACATGACCCGCCACCACGGGTGGGTCTTCTCGACCTCGACCTGGTGCGGACCCTGGTGGGATGCCCCTTGGTGGGCGCCCTGCAGCATCCAGCGACGCACTCGGGTGCTGCGGTCGAGGGGTGGCTCCGTGGCGTCGCGCTGGGCGGCCCGCTCGGCGTCTGTCGCGGTCACGTGGACGATGCTAAGCCGTCCGGGTGACGCACGCGCGCACCCGGACGGCCCCTGTGGACAACCCCGTCCGGCCACCGCCGGACAACCCGGTACGGCTCCCGCCGGACAACCCCGTCCGGCTCCCGCCGGACAACCCCGTCCGGCTCCCGCCGGACAACCCCGTCCGGCTACCGCGGGGGCCGGGTGAACACCGCCACCAGCCCCGCCACCACCAGCAGGGCTCCGGCAGCCAGGCAGGCCGCCAGCAACAGGGTGGTCGGGTCGACCGAGAACACCGGGATCGCACTCACGGCCATCGCGACCGCGAACACGAGCAGCACCACACCCCAGAAGATCGTGCCGAAGCGTGCACCACGGCGCGCCCGCGCGGGTTCCGGTGCCGGTACCGGCGCCGCAGGTGGGAACGTCTGGGTCGTCTCGTCGTCGTTCGTCATCGTCTCGTCCTTCACTCGTTGACGGTCAGCGCACGGGGCACGTCGGCGGCGCCCCCGAGGATCCACAGGTGCACGGTCGTCGTCCCGGCCGCATCGGTACCGGCGGACCGCGCCGCTCGGTTCTCGACGGTGGTCGTGCCGAACAGCCCGCCGCTGCCGACGGCGCCGGAGTCGCCGTCGGTGTCGACGCCGTACCCGACGCCGCTCACCTCGACCCGGACCGGCACGTCGGTCGGCAGCAGCACCTCGGCCCCGCCGGCGCCGAGCCACAGGTTCACGTCACCACCGGCGTCGGTCTCGTCGAGCCCGCGCAGGTCGAGGGTCGGTCCACCGACGAGCATCGCGTAGTTCCGTTCCGACCCGGCGGCGACACTGTCGACCCGCCAGGTGGTCCCACCGATCAGCGAGACCTGCGTACCGGCGGGGAGCACCCCGGTGACGACCAGCGCGACGACCCCGATCGTCGAGAACAGGCCGAGGGCACCGTCGTCGCGTCCCCGGATCCCGGCGACGATGGTCGCGATCGCCAACACGGCGACCGCCGCGGCGATGCCGAGCACCGCCACCGGCCAGGCCTCCGCCTGCGCCCAGACCGCGACGCCGGCCCCGGCGACGAGCGCCAGCCCGAGCGACACGGCGACGTACGCCGCGCTCGACCGTCGCTCGGCGCGGGTCGCGCGCCACTCGGCCGCCCGCTCCCGTTCGGCGCGCATCCGCTCGTCGTGTCGCCGCTGTCGGTCCTGCGGGGTGCCGGGGGCGTTCCACTGCCAGGAGGCCCGGCCCGCGTCCGACGTCTCCCCTGCGTCCGCCGTCCACGTGGCTCCACCGGCCGGGCGCGGGTCGTCGGGGCTCGTCCAGAAGTCGCGCCGTGTCCCCGCTGCCGCGGCGGCGTCAGCGTCGGGCGTCGGCCCGTCGGCACGACGACGCGCGACCACCACGGCCAGCCAGACGATCCCGCCGACGAGCGCGATGCTCCACGCCGTGCGCAGGGTCGCCTCGAGCCAGCCGGGCATCCCCCACGCCGAGGGCACGCCCTGCCACCAGATCCCCTGGACCGCGGGCACGAAGGTCAGCACCACGAAGACGCCGATCCCGATGAGCGCCGGATCGAGCACGCCGCGGATCATCCGCTCGACGTGGATCCGTCCCGTGGTGTCCGGCAGCAGCGCCCACCCGACGGCGTACGCCAGGAAGACCGGACCGCCGAGCAGGGCGACGACGATCGCGACGCCGCGGACGACGAGCGGGTCGAGTCCGGTGCGTCGGGCCACGGCACCGCAGACGCCGGCGAGCCAGCGGTCCTCGGTGCGGGCGACGTCGAGTCCGCGGATCCAGTCGAAGAACCGGGCCGTCGAGTCGGCGGTGCCGGCAGCCGGGCCGGGAGCCGTGTCGTGCTGGTGATCGGTCATGGTCCCCAGCATCCCGGCCCGCGGTGGCGGACACCATCGGGGTTCCCCCTGACCGGTCCCTGATCCCTGCCCCGATCCCTGCTGGTGCGGGCGCCCGAGTGCCAGGATTGGCCCATGGCCACCGCTCGGATGACCCGCCCGACCCCCAGGGTCCTCGGCGGTGTCTGCAGCGGGTTCGCGACGCACACCGGTCTGCCACTCGGGGCCGTCCGGGCGGCGACGGCGGTCCTGGCCGTGTGCGGCGGGGCCGGGGTCCTGCTCTACGCGTGGCTGTGGGCCACCACCCCGAGCGCGACGGCGGCCGCGACGTCACCGCTCAAGGCCGTCCTCACGGCGCCCCGTGCGAACGGCGACGGCGACGCCGACGCGACCGTGACCGTGAGCCGTCGAGCACCCGTCGTGGAGATCCTGCTCGGACTCGCACTGCTCGCCGCTGGGGGCGCGATCGTCGCCGTACGGCTCGGTGCCCAGGTCCCGCTCGAGGTCGTCGTGCCCGGCGTCGTGGTCGTCACCGGTGCTGCCCTGGCCTGGCGGCAGTTCGACGCCCTCCGCACCGTCCGGGCCGCGGCGTCGTCGACCCTGGTCGTCCGGGCCCTCGGTGCGCTGGTGCTCGTCGTGCTCGGCATCCTGTTGTTCTTCACCACGAGCGACCGGCCGAACGTGTGGACGGTGCTCAGCGCAGCGGTCGCCGTGCTGCTCGGCGTCGCCGTGGTCGTCGCCCCCTGGGTCGTGCGGCTCGTCCGGGACCTCGCCGACGAGCGCGCGGCACGGGTCCGCGACCTCGAGCGCGCCGAACTCGCCGCGCACCTGCACGACTCGGTGCTGCAGACGCTCGCGCTCATCCAGCAGAAGGCCGAGCCCGGATCCGACGCCGCACGGCTCGCTCGGGCGCAGGAACGCGAACTGCGGTCGTGGTTGTTCGCCGAGCAGACCGAGCCGGCCCGTGACCTCGGTGCCGAGCTGCGCGACGCCGCCGCCGACATCGAGGCCGAGTACCCGGTCCGCATCGACGTCATCGCGGTCGGCCCGTCGCGCACCGACCTGCCCGACGGTGTCGTCGCCGCTGCCCGCGAGGCGATGCTCAACGCCGCCCGGCACGCCGGCGGCACGATCAGCGTGTACGCCGAGACCGCGCAGGACGTCGTCGAGGTCAGCATCCGCGACCGTGGGCCGGGCTTCGACCCCGACGCCGTGCCCGAGGGACGGTACGGCGTGCGCGAGTCGATCACCGGGCGGCTGCACCGGCTCGGCGGGCGGGCGACCATCGCCCCGGGGCCCGGTCGCACCGGGACCGAGGTCCGGCTCCGGCTCCCGCTCGCGCCCACCGGCCCCCACCACGAGGAGGACGCATGACCGAGCCCGACCTGCTCACCGTTGCCGTCGTCGACGACCACTCCATCTTCCGAGCCGGCGTGCGTGCCGGACTGCCACCGGGCCTCCAGGTCGTGGGTGAAGCCGCCACCGTCGACGAAGCCGTGACGCTCGTGGCGACCACCGCACCCCGTGTCGTCCTGCTCGACGTCCACCTGCCCGGCGGAGCCGGCGGTGGCGGCGCCGAGGTGATCACGCGATCCGCTGCCGAGCACCCGGGCACGCTGTTCCTCGCGCTGAGCGTGTCCGACGCGGCCGACGACGTCGTGCGGGTGATCCGGGCCGGGGCCCGCGGGTACATCACGAAGAGTTCGTCGAGCGCCGAGGTGGCCGAGGCCGTCCGACGGGTGGCGGAGGGCGACGCGGTGTTCTCGCCCCGCCTGGCCGGCTTCGTGCTCGACGCCTTCGGCGCGGTGAGCGGCGAGACCGCGCAGCACGACGCGGAACTCGACCGGTTGTCGGCACGCGAGCAGGAGGTGATGCGCCTCATCGCGCGCGGGTACGCCTACAAGGAGGTGGCGGCGGAGCTCTTCATCTCGGTGAAGACCGTCGAGACCCACGTGTCGAGCGTGCTGCGGAAGCTGCAGCTGTCGAACCGGCACGAGCTGACGGCGTGGGCGCTGCAGCGCAAGCTGCTCTGAGCGCCCACGCGGTCACTTCGCGCTGATGCGGGCTGTGGATGGTGCAGTCTTGTTCACCGCCCCGACGGTCTCACTTCGCGCTGATGCGGGTGTACTTGTTGACCGCCCACGGCACGAACACGACGAGCATCACGGCGATCCCGATCAGCACCGTCACGATCGGGTGCTGCATCGTCCAGATGTCCGGCACCGGCGCCGACCCGACGTTGCCGAACAGCTCACGGGCCGCCTGCACGAGCGACGACACCGGGTTCCACTCCGCGAACACCCGCAGCACCAGGGGCAGCGTGTCGCTCGGCACGAAGGCGTTCGAGATGAACGTCAGCGGGAACAGGATCATGAACGAGGCGTTGTTGATGACCTCTGGCGTCTTGACGCTCATGCCGAGCAGCGCCATCACCCAGCTGAACGCGTAGCTGAACAGCAGCAGCAGGGCGATGCCTGCCAGGAACTCGAGCGGCGACGAGTTCACCCGCCACCCGACGGCCAGCCCGGTGAGCATCATGATCGCCATCGAGATCGAGTTGAGCACGAGGTCGGAGTTGGTCCGGCCGACGAGCACCGCGGACGCCGACATCGGCAGCGTGCGGAACCGGTCGATCAGGCCTTCCTTCAGGTCCTGCGCCATCGCCGACCCCGAGAAGGTCGCCCCGAAGACGACGGTCTGCGCGAAGATGCCCGCCATCAGGAACTGCGTGTAGTCGGTGCCCTCGACCGCGATCGCCCCGCCGTAGACCTGACTGAAGAGCAGGACGAACATGATCGGCTGCAGCACCGCGAAGACGAGCATGTCCGGCGACCGCTTGATCTTGATGAGGTTCCGCTTGGTGACGGTCCAGCCGTCCTCGAACCAGATGGCGACCGGCGAGGTGACGACGACGGGCAGTTGCCGAACCGGCGCGATGGTGGTGGCGGTCATCGGGCCGTCTCCTTCTGCTTGGTGGCGGCGGCTTCGTCGGCCTCGTCCTCCGTCGCGGCGTGGCCGGTGAGCCGCAGGAACACGTCGTCGAGCGTCGGTCGGCGCATGCCCGCGTCGTGCAGCTCGATGCCGGCGTCACCGAGGTCGGCGAGCACCCGTTGCAGCGCGGTGGGGCCGGCCTCGACCGCGATGGCGTGGGTGCGGCCGTCGCCAGAGGCCTCGACGTCGCCGACGCCGTAGCGCCGCAGGACGGTCGTCACGGCGTCACCGTCGGTCTCGTCCACCAGGGTCACGACGACCCGGTGGCCGCCGACCTGCGCCTTGAGGTGGTCGGCGGTGCCCTCGGCGATGACCCGGCCGTCGTCGATGACCGCGATGTCGTCGGCGAGCCGGTCGGCTTCTTCGAGGTACTGCGTGGTGAGCAGGACCGTGGCGCCCTGGGCCACCAGGTCTTCGATGATGCCCCAGAGCGCCAGCCGGCTGCGGGGGTCGAGGCCCGTGGTCGGTTCGTCGAGGAACAGCACGCGCGGGTTCATCACGAGGGCCCCGGCGAGGTCGATCCGTCGCCGCATGCCACCGGAGAAGCCCTTCACCGGGCGATCCCCGGCCTCGGCCAGGTCGAACACGTCGATGAGCTCACGGGCACGCTCCCGCGACGTCTTCCGGCCCAGGTGGTAGAGCCGCCCGATCATCTCGAGGTTCTCGAAGCCGGTCAGGTTCTCGTCGACCGCGGCGTACTGCCCGGACACCCCGATGGACCGCCGGGTGGCCTGCGGATCGGCGATCACGTCGATGCCGTCGATCGTGGCCGTCCCGGAGTCCGGGGTGATGAGGGTGGTGAGCACCTTCACGGTCGTGGTCTTGCCCGCGCCGTTCGGCCCGAGCAACGCCTTCACGGTGCCCTGCGGCACGGACAGGTCGAGTCCGGCCAGTGCGTGCACCGGCCCGGACTTCGACCGGTAGGTCTTGGTCAGCCCGGAGGCTTCGATGATGGCCATGTCGCTCCCTTGTCGACCACGGAGAATATCAGTGGGTCGGTGGGAACTCGTGACCGGTCACTCAGATGCCGAAGTCACCACCGAAGTCACTGGAGCCACCGCCGAAGTCGGATCCGCTGTCGCCCCAGCCCGCACTCTCGAACCCGCCGCCGTCGGACGCGCCACCGTCGGACGCACCGCCGTCACCGGAGTCGGCTCCAGTGTCCTCCGAACCACCGTCACCCGCAGCGTCAGTACCGCCATCGAACGATCCGGGGTCCGGCAGGAAGGCGCTCATGATCGCCGAACCGATGACGTAACCGGCCACGGTGCCGAGGATCGAGGCACCGATCATGCTGCCGAACGACGGTCCGCCGCGCTGCCCGCCGAAGCGGCCACCGCCACCGACGCCACCGAGCGAGCGCTCCATGAAGCCCGGTTGGCGGATCTCGGACCGCGTCGCCGACTGCGCGAGCGAGCGGGGGTCGTCGCCGCGAGGGGCCTCACCGGGAGGCGCCGTGCGGGTGAACTCGTCGTAGACCATGCGGCGCTGCTCGTCGGTCAGCTTCGCGAACGCCTCGGCGTGCACCTCTTCGATGCGCTCGGGCGGCGCCGTGCGGAGCAGGTAGCGGTACCGCTCCACCGCGCGCTCGTCGTCGGTCGTCGCGCCCTGCTGCTGCGCGGGTGCACCGCCCCACTGCGGCACGCCGTACTGGCCGCCCTGCTGCTGCCCGGCCGGCACCCCCGTCGGCGCGGGCTGGTGGTACGACTGCTGGCCGTACCGGTAGCCCTGCTGCTGCGGTTGCTGCGGCTGCCCCCACTGGTTCTGCTGCGCGTCGTACTGCTGCGCGTCACCGGTGCGGTCGCGGTCCGGACGTCCGAGCAGGCGGTCGAGGAATCCCATGGTCGATGCTCCTTCGGGTGCACGGGTGATCCGGTCGGACCGCCCGTGGCCTGCCACCCTATGGAGCGCGGTCGGCCGCTGACTGAGCGCCCGCTCAGAGTCAGCCGTGCGCCGCCGCGCCCGCGGGCGCACCGTGCGCACCTGCACGACCCGTGCCGGGTTGGCAGCACCGTGCGCGCCTACAGCACCGCACCCAGCGGCCAACCCCGCACCAGAACGCGGACCCCGCACCGTGCGCACCACCCACCCGACGGGAGGCCCGTACCCGACCCGACCCGCGCCTCCAGTCCGCACCGTGCGCACCTGCACGACCCGTGC
>NZ_RKIF01000010.1:0-310465 GCF_003752545.1 Curtobacterium sp. PhB172 | reverse complement strand
ACCCCGCACCGTGCGCACCACCCACCCGACGGGAGGCCCGTACCCGACCCGACCCGCGCCTCCAGTCCGCACCGTGCGCACCTGCACGACCCGTGCCGGGTTGGCAGCGCCGTGCGCGCCTACAGCACCGCACCCAACGGCCAACCCCGCACCAGAACGCAGGCCCCGCACCGTGCGCACCACCCACCCGACGGGAGGCCCGTACCCGACCCGACCCGCGCCTCCAGTCCGCACCGTGCGCACCTGCACGACCCGTGCCGGGTTGGCAGCGCCGTGCGCGCCTACAGCACCGCACCCAGCGGCCAACCCCGCACCAGAACGCGGACCCCGCACCGTGCGCCGGCCACACCTGCCGCGCGCACGCGCTGACTCAGCCCGCCGCCGCGCCCACCCCCGCGCCCACGGCGAGCGCGGCCGTCCACACCCCGTGCAGCTCGTCGGCGGCCCCGGGGTGCGCCACCAGGAACGGTTCGCCCACGGGCGGGAAGCCCTCGACCGGACCGGAGCGGGTCAGCACGATCCCGCCGGCCTCGTGCACGAGCAGCACGGCGGCCCCGTGGTCGACCGGGTTGAACGCCGACACGCACCCGCCGATCCCCCGGCCGGCCGCCACCTGCGCGATGGTCAACGTGCCGGAGCCCTGCACCCGCAGCGTGCACGACCGGTCGGCCAGGGCGTCGAGGAACGCACCGAACCCGGGCCACGGCCGGTGTCCGTCGAGCTCGGTGCCGACGACCGCCCCGGCGAGCGGCCGCGGGGTGTCGTCCAGCTGGAGCCGACGGTCGCGCAGGGTGGCACCGCGTCCGCGCCGCGCCTCGAGGACCTCGCCCCGCCACGGGTCGGCGACGACCCCGACGAGCGGGCGGCCACCGCGGGTCAGGCAGAGCGACATCGACGTCCAGGGCACGCCGTTCGCCAGGTTCGTGGTGCCGTCGACGGGGTCCAGGTACCAGCGGTGCCGGTCGCCGGGGGCGTCACCGTACTCCTCGCCGGTGAAGCCGTGGGTCGGGAACGCCATCCGGACGCGGGACCGGACGTGCTGCTCGACCAGTCGGTCCACGTCGGTGACGAGGTCTGCGGGGTTCGCCTTGGTCCGCACCTCGCTGACGGGGTGCTCGCGGGTGAAGGCGATGACCTCGTGCGCGATGCGGTGCGCCAGGGCCTGGGCGCGCGAGGCCACCTCGGTCTCGGTCGGTTCGCGGTCCCGTTCCGGCCAGCCGTCCCGCTCTGCCGACGACAGTGCGGCGCCGATCGCGCCGACGTCGTTCGTGGTGATCGAGTCGACGCCGAGCCGTGCCGCCCAGAGCGCCGGTTCGGCCTCGTCCACGGTCCAGACGGCGACCCGCAGCCCCAGGGCGTGCGCAGCCTCGATCGTGCGCGGGGTGAGGAACGCGATGTCGAGGTTCAGGGTGGACGGGGTCAACGCCTCGAGGTCTGCCGGAGCGGGCGGGTCGAGCGACTCCCACGCGAGCCAGACGTCGGCGTCGGGCAGCACCGAGCGGACCGCCGCCATCGCCGCCGGCGCTCCGCACCACGCCACGGTGGTGGACGCGGTGGACCCCGCGACGGTCCGGGCAGCGACGAGTCCGTCGGCCGCGTCCGTCAGGTCGACGAGCAGCACCGAGTGGCAGCCGTCGAGCCGTTCGAGGGCGGCGTCGAGCCGCGGGATCCGGTCGAGGCCGTTGCCGAGCCGGGCGACGTCGCACCAGGCGACGTCGGACACCCGTCGGGCGTCACCCCACATCCGGCCGAGGGTCTCGTCGTGCAGCAGCACGGCGACGTCGTCGGCCGTGCGACGGACGTCGACCTCGATGACCTCGGCGCCGAGCGCCTCGGCGACCGCGATGGCGGGCAGGGTGTTCTCGCGCCGGACGCGCGGCGCACCGCGGTGGGCGACGAGCCGTGGCGGACGCACGCCGGGCCTCCCGGTCGGGCTGGTGGCGACCACCTGGTCGGCGGGCGCCGACACCGGGGCGCTCATCGGGTGCCCTCGAGCAGTGCGCCGTCGCGGTACACGAGCACCTCGCCGAGGCGGACCCCGGTCTCGGTGCCGACCGCCGGGGGTGCTCCGGTGACGAACGCGCGGAGCTCGGCGCCGTCGGCGGCCAGCACCACCTCGGCGAAGTGCCCGCGCATCAGCACGCGGGCGACGGTCGCGCGGATCGGCGAGTCGTCGGTGAGCACGACCTGCTCGGGTCGGATCAGGACCGTGTCCGCGACGGTGGGGCTGACCGACGTGCCGGCCAGGAACCGGCCGGCGACGGGACTCGTCGACCCGATGAACGACGCGACGAACCCGGTGGCGGGGCGGGCGTACAGCTCGGTCGGCGTCGCGATCTGCTCGATGCGGCCGTCGTGCATGACGGCGATCCGGTCCGAGATGCTGAGCGCCTCGTCCTGGTCGTGCGTCACGATGACGGTCGTGATGCCGAGGCGCTGCTGGATGCGCCGGATCTCGTCGCGGACGCTCACCCGGAGCTTCGCGTCGAGGTTCGACAGCGGCTCGTCGAGGAGCAGCACGTCGGGCTCCTGCACGATGGCACGGGCCAGGGCGACGCGCTGCTGCTCGCCGCCCGAGATCGCCGTCGGCTTCGACCCGGCGTGGTGGCTCAGCCCGACGAGTTCGAGCGCCTCGCGCACCCGCTCCGCCACCCGCTGCTTCGGCACCCGTCGGGTCCGCAGCGGGAACGCCACGTTCTGCGTCACCGTCATGTGCGGCCACAGCGCGTAGTTCTGGAACACCATCGCGCTCGGACGACGCTCCGGTCCGAGCGACGTGACGTCGCGGTCCCCCATCGTCACGACGCCGCCGTCGGCGGGCAGGAACCCCGCCACCATGCGGAGCGTCGTCGTCTTGCCGCACCCGGACGGGCCGAGCAGCGAGACGAGCTCGCCCTTCGCGACGTCGAGGTCGATGCCCGCGACCACGTCGCGTCCGCCGAGCGTCTTGCGCAGTCCGCGGATGGTGAGTCCGCCGGTGCGGGCCCGGTCGGTCGTGCTGCCGTCGGCCGGGAGGCCCGTGGTGCGTTCCGCGACGAGCGTCTGGTCCGTCATCTGGTCGCCTTTCGTGCTGGTGGTGGTCATCGGTGTCGGTCCGGGTGTCGGCTCGGCCGGTTGTGGCCGGGTCATCGGATCTGGAAGCCGTCCGCCAGGCGGCCGCCCATGATGTGCTTCCGGGCGAGCAGCAGCAGGACCACGGACGGGATGCTCAACGCGATCGCGAACACCGCGGAGACCTGGCGTGGGGAGTTGAGGACGAGCGAGTACATCGCCGTCGGCATCGTCATGTACGTCGGCGCACCGACGAGGTAGGTGCCCTGCGCCTCGTCGAACGACGCGAGGAAGGACATCACCATCGCGACGAGGATCCCCGGCCACGCGATCGGGAACGTCACCCGCCAGAAGGTCCGCCAGCGGCTCGCGCCGGCGTCGCGTGCTGCCTCCTCGAGGGACCGCGGCACGGCCGAGAACGCGGCGGCGGGCAGCCAGGTCATGAACACCACGCACCCGAGGACGTGCACGATGAGGATGCCCGTGACCGTGTTCATGAGGTTCAGCGCGGTGAACATGGCCGACATCGTGACGAAGAGGCCCATCTTCGGGAACGCGTTCGTGGCGAACAGCCCGACCAGGACGAGCCGTCGCCCGGGGAACTCGATGCGGCTGATCGCCCACGCGGCCGGCAGGCAGACCACCGCGGCGATGAGGACCGTCAGCGGGGCGAGGACGAGCGAGTTCTGGACGGCGACCGCCAGGCTCCGGTCCTCGAACACGGTGCCCCACCACTGCAGCGTCCACCCGTCGGGCAACAGGTTCGGGTAGGTCCACGTCGTGGCGAAGGCACGAGCCGCCAGCCAGAGGAGCGGACCGAGCACGAAGACGGCCAGCACGACGGCGGTGGCCCAGACGAGGGTGTTCCCGGTGAGTCGCTTGATCACGGCTGCTCCTGCTTCTGCTGCTGCTTCCGCAGCTCGCCGGCGTTCGCCCGGACCGTCGAGCGGAGGTAGAACACGCTCGCGGCCGCGGCGAAGGCGAACACGATGAACGCCATCGCCGTCGACTGCTGCGGGCGGTTGTAGGCCTGGAAGTACTTCGAGATGTCGACGCCGAGCATCGTCGGGGCGTTCGGACCGGTGAAGTACGGCACCGTGAACGACCCGAGGACCCCGATGACGGTGAACGTCGTCGCGATGACGAGCGGGGTCGCCGCCATCGGCAGGAGCACCTGCCAGACCACCCGCCACGTGCTCGCGCCGGCGTCCTTCGCGGCCTCGACCAGGGCGTCCGGGGTGCCCTGCAGCGCGCCGGCGATCATCAGCACGGCGAACGGCAGGCTCGTCCAGACGCTGCCGAACACCACGGCGACGAGGGTGTAGCCCCACACCGGGACGTCGAGGCCGAACTGGGCACCGAGGCTGCGGAGGAAGCCCTGCGCATCGGTGAACGTCAGGACCGACCAGCTCGCGATGACCACCGGCACGAAGAGCGGGACCACGGCCAGGACGCTGAGGCTCTTGCCGAGGAAACCACCGCGGAGACGGAGGATCACGGCCACCGCCACGGCGAGCGCCACGGTCAGGCCGGTCGACAGCGCGGTGACCCCGAGTGTCGCGACGAGGTCGCGCAGGAACGTGGCGTTGCCGAGCAGGGAGCCGTACACCGCGAACGAGAAGCCGCGCACGGTGTCGCCGCCGATGTCCGCGAGTGCCTGGTTCAGGCCGCCGGTGAACCCGAGGCTGAACAGGGCGGCGTTCACGACGGGGACGCCGACGAACAGGACCACGACGAGGACGGGCGCCGCGACGAGCGCGAGGCCCTGCCACCGCCGACGGCGGTCGAGCCGCTCCTGGACGGACAGCCGACCTGCGGTGTCCGCGGTGCCGTGGGCGGGCGACGGGACGGGCGGGAGGCCCCTGGCGGAGTCGCCACGGGCCTCCCGGTCGGTCGCCGGGCCGTCCTGGACGGTCTGGGTCACTGCGGGACCTTCGTGTCCCACGCCGCGTTCATGTCGGCGGCGAAGTCGCTCTGGAACCCGAGGCGGAGTTGCGAGGGGTTCGCGTCGGCGAACTGCTCCGCGACCGACGCCGGCAGGCTGTCGAGCGGGATGACCGGGTAGCCGGAGACGGCGCTCGCGACGAGCTGCTGCCCCTTGGAGCTCAGGACGAAGTCGGCGAGCTGTTCGGCGGCGGCCTTCTTGGCCTTCGGCTCGGTCTTCGGGATGCCGAGGAAGCTCGCGCTGCCGGTGAACGACGGGTCGGTGATCTGGATCGCCTTGACGGTCTTCGGGATCACGCCGGTCTTCTGCGAGGTGATGAACTGGTCGCTCCACACCGGCGCCATCGCGATCTGGCCGCTGCCGAGCAGCTGCACGACCTGGTCGTTGCCGTTCGGGTAGACCCCCTTCTGGTACGTCGAGGGGCCGAGGTCCTTGAGCGCTGCGAAGCCCTTGTCCCACTTCGACTCGAGCGACTTGTCGTAGGTCGTCTGCATCGTCGACTGCTCATCCGCGGTCAGGTACTTCGCGAGCACCGTGGCGACGAACGAGCCGCCGGAGCCGCCGGACGACGGGGAGTTGTACGCGAACTGACCGGGGTTGGCCTTGATCCAGGCGAGGAGGTCGTCGAGGGTCTCCGGCGGGTCCGTCACCTTGCTCGAGTCGTACGCGAGCAGGACGCTCGAGGCGCGGTACGGGATCGCGCTGTCGCCACCCTGCTGCTTCGTGGCCTCGGGGACGTCCTTCAGGTTCGGGATCGTGCTGTCGCTGACCTTCGCCATCAGGCCGGCCTTGCCCGCGGTGGAGACGAAGCCGGCGTCGACGAGGTCGTACGCGACGGACTTGCCGGCCTTGACCGCCGTGGCCAGGTTCGCCTGGGTCTGCGCATCGTGCTCGCCGTGCAGGTCGATGCTCGTGCTGACGTGGATCTTCGGGTTCGCCTTCTCGAAGGCGGGGATGAGCGACTTGTCCCAGAGGTCCTGGACGTTCGTGTCGCCGCTGATGAACACGGTGAGGTTCGTGGTGCCGCCGCTCGTCTCCGCGGCGTTCGAGGCGTTGGCGCTCTGGACGCAGCCGGACAGTGCGACGGTCGCGGCCGCCGCGATGGCGAGGCCGGCGAGGACTCGGGTCTTCACGTGGGTTCTCCCTGTTCCGTGGGGTGGGGGTGGTGCGGGGTGGGGGTCGTGCGGGGTGGGGGTCGTGCGGGGTGGGGTCGTGCGGGGTGGGGGTGGGGGTGGTGCGGGGTGGTGTGGCGCGGGTCGTGCGGGGTGGTGTGGCGCGGGTCGTGTGGGAACGTTCCCGCGCCGAGGTCGAGTGTGGCGCTACCGGGTGAACGCCGGGTGCCGCGGGCGTCGCCGCCGGGTGAACTCCGGGGGCCGCGGTCGGCGCTGCGCCTGCACCGTGCTGGCCACGCCACCTGGTGCGAGGTTGACCGCTCCGTGCCCGCGTACAACTTCGCACCGAGCGGGCAGCACACCCCCGAGCGGCGAATGTCGCACGGTGCGAAGTCGGTCGGACCCACCGATGACCTCGCACCGAGCTGACTTCCTGCCGCCGACCGCGCGACTTTGCACCGTGCGCCGCCTGCAGAGCCGGAACAAAGTCGCACGGTGCGCGGTCGAGCGGGTCTCAGCGCGACATCCGCACGCCAGCCTGACGGAGCTTCGCCCGCAGGGTCCACTCGTTCCGCAGGTCGGACCAGGTCAGCCGGAGCACGATCCGGACCTCGGGGAACGCGCGGAGACGGTCCTCCCGGATCTTCTCGTCGAGTAGCGCTTCCTCAGGGGTACGCCCGCGCAGGTACTCACGGCGCTGGTACTTCACGGCACCGTCGAACTCCACCACCACCCCGGACTCCGGGAACCAGAAGTCCACGACGATGTCCGGCTCGCCCGCCGTCCGGAACCGGTGTTGGAGGACGGGGGTCGGCGTACCGAACTGGTCGAACCGGGCGCGAGCGTAGGACTCCCCGGGCGAGTCCGACGCGGCGTCGGCGAAGTCGACGGCCCGCAGTGCTCGCCGCCGACCCTTCTGTCCCCGCCGCTCGACGGCCGACCGGACCAGGTCTCGCTCCACCGCACGACGGAGGAGCGAGTCAAGGGCGACGATCGCATCGGTGAAGGGCAGTGTGAGCGCCAGATCCGTCGCCAGCCGCTCCAGCCCGCACAGCACCAGCCCATCCGGTGTCGTCACTGCGCTTCGGTTCCGCTCGGGGTCGAGGTCCGCGTGCACGATGAAGGTCGCGTTGGTGGTCCGCCGGTCGGCGCCGCTCGAGGTCACGTGGATCCGCGTCGGTGGCGGGGTCAGGAGCGGCACGCCGAAGACCACCGCCGCGGACACGTGGGACACCAGGTCTCCTGGCCGGATGCGGTCGGCGAACGAGCGCACGCGGACGTGGTGCTGCTCGGCGGTTCGGAGTGCTGCCCATCCCGCGGCCTCCGCGTACAGACCGCGTGCGACCCGGATGAGCTCTCCTGCCGCCGCCCGTCGTCTGATGACGTCGGACTCGTCCGGCCGCTGCGCTGATGTTCGGTAGGTGAGGACTTCGGGGACTGGTGCGAGCTTGAGGTTCATCGACATGCCCCGATGGTCGGGAACCCGGTGGACGAACGCAGCGCCGGACACGAGCCCTGTGGACGGATCACCGCCCGCATGCCGTGTGGAGGAATGAGTCCCACCACCGGAGGCTGCGAGACTGTCCGGGTGAACACACGCACCTGGGGTTGGCTCGCAGCCGTCATCGACGTCGTCCTCATCGTCGTCTTCGCGCTCATCGGCCGCTCCTCCCACGGCGAGGGCAACACCGCACTGGGGATCTGGACCACCGCCTACCCGTTCCTGGCGGGCTGGGCGATCGGGTACGTGACGAGCGGAGCTTGGGCGCGCCCACTGCGCTTCTGGCCGACCGGCGTCGTCGTCTGGATCCTCACGGTGTTCGTCGGCATGGCGATCCGCGTCGCCACGGGTCAGGGAGACGTCGACGGCAACCCGCTGCCGATCTCCTTCGTCATCGTCGCGACGATCGTGCTCGGGGTGTTCCTGCTCGGATGGCGCGCGATCGCCCGCGGGGTGCTGCGCTTCACCGCGTCGCGGTCCGGACGAGACGCCGCAGCGTCCGACGCGTGAACGGTGGCCGCGGGTCCCAGCCGACCATCCTCGACGTCGCCGCACGAGCAGGCGTCTCGAAGTCGGCCGTGAGCCGTGTCCTCTCCGGCACCGGACGGTTCTCCGACGAGACTCGCGAGCGGGTCGAACGCGCCGCAGCCGAGCTCGGGTACGTCGCCAACGCCATGGCACGCGGGCTCGTCAGCGGTCGGACGCACACCATCGGCATGCTCGTCCGCGATGCGTCGTCGATGGTCTACACCGCACTGCACGCCGTGATGGAGCGACGCGCGTCCGAGCTCGGCTACCGCGTCGTCACCACCACGGGTGTCGGCCGTGTCGAGGACGAGAAGTCCGCACTCGCCGCACTCGTGTCGATGCGGGTGGACGGCCTCGTGGTCTGCAGCGGCCTGATGCCGTCGGCCGACATCGCCGAGTTCGCCCCGCGCATTGCCACCGTGGTCGCCGGTCGGCCCGAACTCCACCCGGCACTGTCCAGCGTGTACTGCGACGAGGTGGACGGTGGCGCGACCATCGCCGACGCCGTCGCCGACGCCGGCCACGGCACGGTCGCGGTGCTCACCGTCCCACTCGACAACGCGATCACGCAGCACGCCCGCTCGACGGCGATGGTCGAACGGCTCCGCGCGCGTGGTGTCCGGGTCATCGACATCGACGCCAGCTTCGTGCGGCCGCCCGACGACCTCGCCGCTGACCTGGTCGACGCGATGCACGAGTCGGACGTGACCGCGGTGATGTGCCCGACGGACCGGCTCATGCTCGACGTGTGCGAGGCGCTCGCCCGCCGCGGTGTCCGGGTCCCGCACGATCTGTCGGTCACCGGGTTCGACGGCGTGTACCCCCTCGCGAGCGACTGGATCGGGTTCACGACGCTCGAGCAGCCGATCGAACGCATCGGCCGCGAGGCGATCGACCTCGTGATCGGCCGGATCGACGACCCGACGCGTGCCGTCGAGCACCGCTCACTCCGGGGCACGGTCGTGCCCGGCCGCACCCTGCTCCCCCGCTGAGTGACGGACCACGCTCGGTGCGAACTTCGCCGGCCGGTGCAGGTTCAGCGCGACGTGCACGGTGCGGCCCAGGGTGGACGGTGCGAGGTTCGTGAGCCCGTGCGAGGTTCCCGAGTGCTGCACGGTGCGAGCTTCGCCGGCCTGTGCAGCAGTGACGGCTCGGTGCGGCGCCACAAGGGCGCACGGAGCGGGCAACCTCGCACGGATCGCGGGACTCCGCACGGTGCGGGCTTCGCCGCCACCGCCGCCACCGCCGCGCGCCCCGCGCGCGCCGCGGCTAGAACAGCCCGCTGCGCGGCCCCTCGTCCGGACCGTCGAACCCGCGGAACATGTCGGACACGAGCGCCTCGATCTGCGGTTCGACCAGGCGCTCGACCGCCTCGGCGATGCGCGGCCGGTGGTCGATGAGCGCCAGGCACACCGCCGTCCCGGTCGAGCGAGCGCACTCGTCGGACAGCTCGATCTCGTGCCGGAGCGCCGCCTTGGCCTCGTCGGACAGCGGCTCCCGCGGTGTCTGCTCGCCCGCGCCCGTCCCTGCCAGCTCCCCGAGCGTGAAGAGGAACGGCGAACCCGGCGAGGGCTCTGGATCGACGTCGAGGCCCTGGAACTCGGGCGACAACCCCTCCGCCGGCTGGTACCCGGCGTGCCGCTTCCGCGCCGCGGCCCGCTCGAGCTCGCGCTGCAGCAGCGGCAGGTTCTTGGCGGTGTAGTCGTCGACGGCGTCCTCGACGATGGTCGAGATCCGGCCGATGAGCGCGTGCTGGACGGCGTGCGGGACGTCCTGCCCGAAGCCGGCGGCACTCGCGATCGGGGACCCGGTGCACTTCCGGCAGATGCGGGTGCGCGGGCGGGCCGTCCCGATCTGCCAGCGCGGCAGCCAGCGCAGCCAGACGTCGACAGCGCTGCGCACGCGTCCGTCGATGCCGTCCATCCCTCAACAGTAGGCCGGGAGGCGCGGATCACCTCCGGATCCACGCGACTGTTGACGGATCGGCCGGCTTCTCAGGCCTTCGGTTCCGTCACGAAGTCGATGAGCTCCTCGACTCGGCCGAGCAGCTGCGGCTCGAGGTCGGCGAAGGTGCGCACCTGCCCGAGGATCCGCTGCCACGCCCGCGCGATGTCGGCCTGCTCGGCGTTCGGCCACCCGAGCGCCTGGCAGATCCCCTTCTTCCACTCGATCGACCGCGGGATCGTCGGCCAGGCCTGCAGTCCGACGCGTGCGGGCTTCACGGACTGCCAGACATCGACGAACGGGTGCCCGACGACGAGCACGTGCGCTCCCCACTTGCCACGCATCACGGCGTCGGCGAACCGGGATTCCTTCGACCCGGGCACCAGGTGGTCGACGAGCACGCCGACGCGACGGTCTCGCGAGGGCTGGAACTCATCGAGCACCGACGCGAGGTTGTCGACGCCGGAGAGCTCCTCGACGACGACGCCCTCGACGCGCAGGTCGGTTCCCCAGACCTTCTCGACGAGCTCGGCGTCGTGCTTGCCCTCGACCATGATGCGCGAGGGCAGGGCCACCCGAGCACGCTGCGACTCCACCGCGAACGATCCGGACGCTGTGCGGAGGCGACCACCATCGGACGCCTGCCGCACGGCGGGCGCTGCCCCGGGCCTCCAGTCCGAATGAACGGAACCCAGCGAACCCGGCGAGCCGGCAGCGGCCGCGGCCGACCGGCCGACCGGCGCCTGCGGGCGGCCCAGCGTGACGAGCTCGCCCTCGAGCAGGAACTGCCCGGTGAAGGGGAAGGAACGGGTGCGGCCCTTCCAGTCCTCGAGCGCGATGTTGCCCGCCTCGAGTCCGACGACGGCACCGGCCCACCCGGAGTCCGGGTCCTCGAGCACCATGTCGCGTTCGAGCGGCACCTGCCGCACCTTCTTCACCCCGCGGGAGCGCCAGTCTCCCGAGAGCACGTCCCCGCCGTACCGGTCGTCGTCCACCCGCACGAGGGTACTGTCGACGTCGGCCCGGACGACGTCGACCGCGCCGACACCCACCATCTCGACGGAAGGCCTCCCGTGCGCGCAGCCATCATCCACGCCCCCAACGACATCCGCGTCGAGGAGCGCGACCGTCCCTCGGTGCTCACCCCGAAGGACGTCGTCGTCAAGGTCGTCGCCGCGTGCGTGTGCGGCTCGGACCTGTGGCCGTACCGCGGCGTCACGAAGACGAAGGAGCCCCGGCCGATCGGGCACGAACTCGTCGGCGAGGTCGTCGCCGTCGGCGACGCGGTCACCGACCTGCACGAGGGCGACTTCGTCATCTCCCCCTTCACCATGAACGACGGCACCTGCCAGGCCTGCCGCCACGGGATGACCAGCGGCTGCGACCACCTGTCCGGCTTCGGCGGGAAGGACGCGTACGGCGACCCGGTCGGCGGCGCCCAGGCGGAGTACGTCCGCATCCCGGACGCGTCCGCGACGCTGGTCGCGGTGCCCGGCCCCGTCGACCCGGCGCTCGTGCCGTCGCTGCTGACCCTGTCCGACGTCTTCTCCACCGGGCACCACGCCGCAGTGTCGGCGGCGGTCGGTCCGGGCAAGACCGTCGTGGTGGTCGGCGACGGTGCGGTCGGCCTGTCCGCCGTGCTCGCGTCGAAGCGACTCGGCGCCGAGCGGATCATCGCCATGAGCCGGCACGCCGACCGCCAGGCGCTGGCACGTGAGTTCGGCGCGACGGACATCGTGTCCGAGCGCGGCGAGGAGGGCGTCGCGGCGATCCGCGAGCTGCTCGGCGGCGACCTGGCCGACTGCGCGGTCGAGGCCGTCGGCACCGAGGAGAGCATGGACCAGGCGCTGCACTCGGTGCGCGCGGGCGGCAACCTCGGCTTCGTCGGGGTCCCGCACGGCGTGCCGACGATCGGGACGCGCTACCTCTTCGACACGAACATCGCCGTAGCGGGCGGTATGGCGCCGGCACGGAAGTACATCCCGGAGCTGCTGCCCGACGTGCTGTCCGGAGCGATCGACCCGGGGCGCGTCTTCGACCTGGAGCTGCCGCTCGACGAGGCCGCCGAGGCGTACCGGGCGATGGACGAGCGCCGGGCGATCAAGGTGCTGCTGCGGCCGTAGGCCCCGGTCGCTCACCGGCGCACGGCCGGCGTCCGGCGCGCGTCCGTCGGGGCGGCACGTTTCGCGCAGCAGAACGCGTGTTTCGAATCGGTAAACAAACCTTTCAGTAAAGAAGGTTGTCCGTTACAGTCCTCGACATGACCACACGAGGACGCACCCCAGGCCAGCCCGGTCTGCTGCGCGTCCTGAACGACCGTGCGGCCCTCGAGCTGCTGCTCGACGACGGCCCGCTCACCCGCAACGAGATCGCGCAGCGGACCGGGCTCAGCAAGCCCACCGCCGCCGAGATCATCCGCCGGCTCGAGTCGGCTGCGCTCATCCGCCAGGCCGGCACGGACACGCAGGCCGGGCGCCGCGGGCCGAGCGCCGTCGTGTACGAAGCGATCACCGACCGCGACCTCGGTGTCGCGGTGGACGTCCAGCTCGTCGACGTCCGGTCGACCGTGGTGGACGCCGCCGGTCGCACGTTCCCGGTCGCCACGCACCGGATGTCCGAGGCCGAGGTGCGCTCCCCCGGCGCCGACATCGTCGCCGCCGCGATCTCCCGCGCAGCCGCCGCGGCCGGCGTGGACCCCGAGCTCGTCACCGCCGTCGCCGTGGGTGTGCAGGCGAGTGTCGACCACGCCACCGACACCCTCATCTTCACCGACGGACTGCCCGGCTGGCCCCGCGAGCAGGTCAGCGCGACGCTCTCCGCCGAGCTCGGGGTCCACGTCGTCGTCGAGAACGACGCCAACCTCGCCGCCATCGCCGAACGCAACATGGGGGCCGGTCGGGCTCCCGGGTCGTTCGCGCTCTTCTGGATGGCCGAGGGCCTCGGCATGGCCCTCGACCTGCACGGTCACCTGCACACCGGCGCCTCCGGTGCCGCGGGTGAGATCGGTTACCTCAGCGTGCCTGCAGACGCACGCTCCATCGACCCGACGGCCACGATCGTCGCGGACCTCATCTCCGAGCCCGCGATCATCGCCCTGGCCGCCGAGCACGGGATCACGGCACCGGACGGCACCGCAGCCGACTGGCGCCAGGTGCTCCCGCAACTGCCCGGCCTGCCCGAGCAGCACCCCTTCACCGTCGCCCTCGGCGAGCGCGTCGGGCACAACGTGCTCCCCGCCCTCGCCGTGGCCGATCCCGAGACGGTCGTCCTGCACGGCCCGACCGGGATCGCCGGTGGCCCCGCCCTGGCCGCCGCCGTGACCGCCTGGCTCCGGACCCGCTCGCGCTGGTCCACCGCCGTGGTCGCGCCCGGCGTCCCCGACACCCCCGTCCTGCACGGTGCGCGGCACGTCCTCATCGACGTCGTCCGCACCGCGCTCGCGGACCGGCTCGAGCGCATCAGTGACGATGCCCCGACGCCGGACCCCGTCGAGCGCCCCTGAACGTTCCACCCGCACCACTCGAGGCACCATCACCCAGCCCTGTCACAGGGCTCTTCGTCGCGCCCGGAAACGGGCAGCCTCCGGAAACGGACGGCGACGGAGCGAGATCAGAGAGCGAGTACCGCCTTGTCCCTCCCCGAACCGAACGTCCCGCGCCGCCGGGTGTTCCGCCGCATCGCCACCGCCACGGCCGTCGCCGCGGCCGGCGCCCTCGTCGTCGCCGGCTGCAGCTCCGGCAGCAGCGCCGACTCGATCGAGAAGAGCGCCCCGAAGGAGCTCAAGGGCACCGTGTCCCTGTGGCACTTCTTCACCGGCCGTGAAGCCGGCGTCGTGAAGACCGCCGTCGAGGGCTTCGAGAAGGCCAACCCCGACGTCACCGTCGACATCCACGCCGGTCAGGACGACGAGAAGCTGCAGAAGGCGATCTCGTCCGGCCAGAACATCGACGTCGGCCTGTCGTACTCGACCGCCATCGTCGGCAGCTTCTGCTCCTCGGGGGCGTTCCGCGACCTGTCGCCGTACATCAAGCGCGACAAGGTCGACCTGTCCGACATCCCGAAGGCCGTGCAGTCGTACACGCAGTACAAGGGCACGCGCTGCACCCTGCCGGCCCTCGCCGACGTCAGTGCACTGATGTACAACAAGCCGCTGCTCGAGAAGGCGGGCATCACGACTCCGCCGAAGACCCTGGACGAGCTGAAGACCGACGCGCTGAAGCTGACGACGTACAACGCCGACGGCTCCATCAAGCAGCTCGGCTTCAACCCGCTCATCGACTTCTACGAGAACTCCCCCGAGCACTGGGCGCCGATGGTCGACGGCTCGTGGCTCGACAAGGACGGCAACAGCGTGATCGGCACGTCCGACGCGTGGAAGAAGCTGATCACCTGGCAGAAGGGCTTCGTCGACGAGATCGGCTACGACAAGCTCAAGGCCTTCACGTCCGGCCTCGGGCAGGAGTTCGCAGCCGACAACGCGTTCCAGACCGGTCAGGTCGCGATGCAGATCGACGGCGAGTACCGCACGGCGTTCCTCAAGGACCAGAAGCCGGACCTCGACTACGGCACGTCCCCGACCCCGGTGATGGACGGCCTCGGCAACTACGGCTCGACGTACATCGCGGGCAACGTCGCAGGCATCGCGAAGGGGTCCAAGAACCCCGAGCTGTCGTGGGCGCTCCTGAAGTACCTTTCCACCAACACCGACGCGCAGGTCACGATGGGCAACGGTCTGAAGAACATTCCGACGCTCACCTCGGCGCTGGGGTCCCCCGACCTCGAGGTCGACGAGAACTACAAGACCTTCGTCGACGTCGCGGGCAACAAGGACACGATGACCTCGCCGGGCACCGCGGACGGTGCCGCCTACATCGGCACCTTCACGAAGTTCTGGCAGGCCTACCAGCAGAACGGCGGCGACCTCGACGCGAAGCTCAAGAAGCTGGACTCCGACATCGACAACGCGAACCAGCTGGCTGGTCCGTGATGAGCCTCACCACCAAGACGACCGGCCGGGAGGCGCGGCTCGCCCGCGCAGCCCGGCCCACGGGCCCGACGGGGTCCGGTCCGGTGCCCCCGACGGCTCCGCGACGTCGGCCCCGCTCCGCAGAGTCCCGGCGCCGCCTCGTCGCCCTGACGATGCTCGCGCCGGCCCTGGCGGGCCTGGTGATCTTCTTCGCCTACCCGCTCGTCGCGTCGATCTTCTACTCGTTCACGCGCTACAACCAGCTGCAGGAGCCGGAGTTCGTCGGGCTGCTCAACTACAAGTTCCTGTTCACCCAGGACCCGCAGATCGGGCCGGCGGTCGTGAACACGCTGTGGTTCGTCGTCATCCTGGTGCCGGTCCGGATCGTGTGCGGACTCCTGGTCGCCGGGCTGCTCAGCCGGGCCAAGACGGCCACCGGGTTCTGGCGGACGCTGTTCTACCTGCCCGCCCTCGTCCCGCCGGTCGCGAGCGTCGTGGCTTTCGTCTTCCTCTTCAACCCGGGCACCGGGCCGGTGAACCAGATCCTCCGGGTCTTCGGTATCGACGGCCCACTGTGGTTCAACGACCCGGCGTGGTCGAAGCCCTCGCTGGTGATCCTGGGCGTCTGGGTGATGGGCGACATCATGATCATCTTCCTGGCGTCACTGCTCGACGTGCCGCGCGACCTGTACGAAGCCGCGTCGCTCGACGGTGCGAACGGCGTCCAGCAGGTCCGGCACATCACCCTGCCGACGATCGCCCCGGTGATCGGGTTCGCCGCCGTGACGGGGGTGATCGCCGCGCTGCAGTACTTCACCGAGGCGGCCGTCGCCTCGGGCGTCGCGAGCGGCAAGGCGACGATCGGTGGCGGGACCGCCGCTCAGCTCGGCTACCCGGGCACCTCGCTGCTCACGTACACCGAGCTGCTCTACCAGCACGGGTTCGCGAACTTCCAGTTCGGCTACGCGTCCGCCATGGCCGTGGTCCTGTTCGTGATCACCGCGGTGGTGCTCGTCTTCACGATGCGCCGGATCAGTGTGTTCCGGCCGGAGGAGTCCTGATGACCGCTGTGTCCCAGTCCCCGCTCACCCGGGCACCCCGGGGTTCCGCTCCCCGTACCGGCAGGCCGCGCGGTCGCACGCTCGTGTGGATCGCCGAGCACGCTGCCCTGGTGGCCCTCGGCGTCCTGACCATCGCGCCGATCGTGTTCGTGGTCCTGACCTCGCTGATGTCGAGCAACCAGGCCCTCACGGCGTCGATCGTGCCCCGGCCGTTCGACTTCTCGAACTACGCGCGGGTGTTCACCGAGCTGCCGCTCACGCAGTGGTTCGGCAACTCGTCGATGTACGCCGTCCTCGCCACCGCGTTCATGCTCATCAGCTCGGTGCCGGCGGCCTACGCGCTCGCCCAGATCAGGTTCAAGGGCGCGAACCTGATCTTCACGGTGATCATCGTCGCGATGCTCCTGCCCCCGCAGGTCACCGCGGTGCCGGTCTACGTGATGTGGTCGCACCTGCACCTGACCGGCACCCTGTGGCCGCTCATCCTGCCGAACCTGCTCGGCGACGCCTTCAGCATCTTCCTGCTCCGCCAGTTCTTCATGACCATCCCGAAGGAGTACGGCGACGCCGCTCGCATGGACGGCTGCAGCGAGTGGGGCGTGCTCTGGCGCGTGGTCGTCCCGATGGCCCGCCCGGGCATCGCGTCGGCGGCGATCTTCATGTTCTTCCACTCGTGGAACGACTACTACGGCCCGCTCCTGTACGCGTCCGAGAACCAGGCCGCCTGGCCGGTGGCGTACGGGCTCGCCACGTTCCGCGGGCAGCACGGCACCGACTGGTCGATGACGATGGCGATGACCGTCGTCGTCATGGTCCCCGTCGTCATCATCTTCTTCTTCGCACAGAAGGCATTCGTCGAGGGCATCGCGCTCACCGGCGTGAAGGGATAGCAGCTCCAGTGAAACTCACAGTCGTCGGTGGCGGATCCACCTACACCCCCGAACTCGTGGACGGCTTCGCCCGGCTCCGCGACCAGCTCCCCATCGACGAGCTCTGGCTCGTCGACCCCGACCCGGTGCGCCGCGAACTCGTCGGCGGTGTCGCCAAGCGGATGTTCGCGCACGCCGGCCACCCCGGCACGATCCACGTCACCGACGACGTCGTCGCCGGGGTCACCGACGCCGATGCCGTCATGTTCCAGCTCCGCATCGGCGGGCAGGCCGCACGGCAGCAGGACGAGACGTGGCCGCACGAAGCGTGCTGCATCGGGCAGGAGACCACCGGTCCGGGCGGGTTCGCGAAGGCGCTCCGCACCGTGCCCGTGGTCCTGGAGTACGCCGAACTCGTCCGGAAGCACGCCAAGCCGGACGCCTGGATCGTCGACTTCACGAACCCCGTCGGCATCGTCACCCGCGCCCTGCTCGAAGCCGGGCACCGCGCCGTCGGCCTGTGCAACGTCGCGATCGGGTTCCAGCGCCGCTTCGCGAAGGAGTTCGGCGTCGCCCCCGACCACGTCCGGCTCGACCACGTCGGCCTGAACCACCTGACGTGGGAGCGCGGCGTGCACGTCACGGGCGCGGACGGCGTCGAGCGCGACGTGATGGCGGACCTGCTCGCCGAGTCGGACGGTGCCCTCGGCCGGACGGCGGAGAGCGTGCACATGCACCCGGACCTCCTCCGTCTGCAGCACGCGATCCCCTCGTACTACCTGCGGTACTTCTACTCGCACGACATCGTGCTGCAGGAGCAGCTGCACGAGCCCACCCGTGCCGAGGCCGTCATGGAGACCGAGCGGGCCCTGCTCGCGAAGTACGCCGACGAGTCCGTCGTGACGAAGCCCGCCGAGCTCGAGCAGCGCGGCGGCGCCTACTACTCCGAGGCGGCGATCGACGTGCTGTCCTCGATCCTCGGCGACCGCGGCGACGTGCAGGTCCTCAACGTGCGGAACGACGGCACCTTCCCGTTCCTGCCGGACGACCACGTCATCGAGGTGCCGTCGCGCGTCACCCGCCAGGCGATCACGCCGTTGCCGGTCTCGCCGCTCGACCCGGACATGGTCGGTCTCGTGTCGCACGTCGCCGGGTACGAGCGGCTCGCGCTCGACGCCGCGGTGCACGGCGGCCGCGACCGGGTGCTCCGTGCGATGTGGGCGCACCCGCTCGTCGGTCAGGTCGACAAGGCGGAGCAGCTCACCGACCTGCTCCTGGCCGCGAACGCGGAACACATCCCGTGGGCGCGATCGGAGCAGGTGACGTGGGCGGGCTGAGCCGGACCGGCGCGGCGGGCCCGGCCCGAGCCTCCCGTCCGCCCGCGCCGGTCCCACCGGACGCCACCGACGTCGTGCTCGCCGTCGACGGCGGCGGCAGCAAGACCGACGTCGTCGCGATCGCGCTCAACGGGACCATCGTCGGGCACGCGCGCGGTCCGGGGTCGAACCCGCAGACGCGTGGCTGGGACCTCGCCGGCCCGATCCTCGACGACGTCCGTGCGCGGGTCGTCAGCGAGCTGGGCGACCGGCGCATCCGGACGACGCACGTGTACCTGGCCGGGCTCGACCTGCACGACGAGCTCATCGCGGCGACCGCGGCCCTCGCACACTGGGCCGAGGACGGCGGCGAACCGCACGTCCTGGACAACGACCTGTTCGCGCTGCTGCGGGCCGGCACCCTGTCCCCCGACGCCGCGGCCGTGGTGTGCGGCACCGGGATCAACGCCCTCGCGGTGCGGGCCGACGGCACGACCGCACGGTTCCCGGCCATCGGGGACGTCTCCGGCGACTGGGGTGGCGGCGCGTGGCTCGGCAACCGGGCGCTCTGGCACGCGGCGCGGGCCGACGACGGTCGCGGCCCGGCGACGGCGCTGGTCGGCGCGGTGCCGGCGGCGGTGGGTCTGCGCAGCGTCCGCGAGGTCACCGAGGCCATCCACTTCGGCCGCTTGGACCAGCGCGTCTTCAACCGGCTCTGCCCGGTGCTGTTCGACGTGGCCGGAGCCGGCGATGTGGTGGCTCGGAGCGTCGTGGAGCGGCAGGCGGAGGAGATCGTCCTGCTCGCCGCGGTCGCACTCGAGCGCTTGGGCCTCGGTGGTTCGGCGGCCGAGCCGGTGCCCGTCGTGCTCGGCGGCGGGGTGCTCGCTGCTCGGCACCCGTTGCTCGTGGACGGTGTCGTCGACGGGCTCGCTGCCCGGGTCCCCGGAGCGGTGCCGACCTGGGTGACCGATCCCCCGGTGCTCGGCGCAGGGCTCGCGGCGCTGGAGTCGGTCGGTGCCGACGACGCGGCGCTCGAGCGGTACCGCGAGGCCGTGCGCTCCCGTGCCTTCGCGAGCACGACCGCGCTGATCCACTGACGCGCGCGCCGGCGGGCGCGGCGCGGCGCGGCGGGCGCGGCGGGCGCGGCGGGCGCGGCGCGGCGCGGCGGGCGCGGCGGGCGCGGCGGGCGCGGCGGGCGCGGCGGGCGCGGCGGGCGCGGCGCGGCGGGCGTGGCGCGGCCGCACGGCCTCCTCGCGAAAGCGACAGTCTGCCGCCGAACATTCGCGGCAGACTGTCGCTCTCGCGGCACGAACCGCGCGCGGCCCGACCGCCGCCGGCCCAATCGCGCGCGGCCCGACCGCCGCCGGCCCAACCGCCGCCGGCCCCCGGCCTACGCCCGCGCCAGCATCCCGAGCGTGTCGACCACGCGGTTCGAGAAGCCCCACTCGTTGTCGTACCAGGCGACGACCTTCACGTGCCGGCCCTCGTCGACGCGGGTGAGCAGCGAGTCGAAGATGCTCGACTCCGGCCGCCCGGTGATGTCCGTCGACACGAGCGGGTCCGCCGTGAACGCCAGGACCCCGGCGAGTGGACCGGAACCCGCGGCGCGGTAGGCCTCGTTCACCTCGTCCACGGTCACGTCTCGCGAGACGACGGTGTTCAGCTCGACGATCGACCCGACGGGCACCGGCACGCGGATGGCGTCACCGGACAGCTTGCCCTCCAGGCGGGGCAGTACCAGCCCGATGGCCTTGGCCGCCCCGGTCGTCGTCGGCACGATGTTCACACCGGCAGCGCGGGCCCGACGCAGGTCGCGGTGCGGCCCGTCCTGCAGGTTCTGCTCCTGCGTGTACGCGTGCACGGTGGTCATGAACCCGTGCTCGATCCCCGCCAGGTCGTCGAGCACCGATGCCAGGGGTGCGAGCGCGTTGGTCGTGCAGGACGCGTTCGAGATCACCGTGTGCACGGCGGGGTCGAAGGTGTCCGAGTTCACGCCGTACGCGATGGTGGCGTCCGCTCCGGTGGCCGGCGCACTGATCAGGACCCGTCGGGCGCCGGCGGTCAGGTGGCCGGCTGCCGCGTCGCGTGCGGTGAAGCGTCCGGTGGACTCGAGGACGACCTCGACGCCGAGTTCGGCCCAGGGCAGGTCCGCGGGCGACGTCGACGCGAGCACGCGGACGCTGCGGCCGTCGATGACGAGTGTGTCGCCGTCGACCTCGACGACGCCGTCGAACGGCCCGAGGGCGGAGTCGTAGCGGAACAGGTGCGCGAGCGTGTCGGGGGCGGTCAGGTCGTTCACGGCGACGACCTCGAGGTCGTCACCGCCCCGTGCGAGCAGGGCGCGGAGCGTGTTGCGGCCGATGCGGCCGAAGCCGTTGATGGCGATGCGGGTCATGTGGGGTTCCTTTCGTTCCGTGGTCCATGCTCACGGGCCGGGAGGCACGGCTCCAGTGGCAGGGAAGCCAGTGTCCGAAAGGATGTCGCCGCCACCGCCGCGACGGCGCGGTCAGTCCTGGAACGTCCGGCGGTACTCGGTGGGCGAGGTCCCGAGGATCCGCCGGAAGTGCGTCCGCAGGTTCGCGTCGGAACCGAGGCCCGCTCGCTCGGCCACCTGGTCGACGCCGAGGTCCGACTGCTCCAGGAGCTCCCGCGCGAGGTCGACGCGCGCCCGCAGCACCCACTGCATCGGCGTGTACCCGGTGTCCTCCACGAACCGGCGTGAGAACGTCCGGGTCGACACCGTGGCGTTCCGCGCGAGCGCTTCGAGCGTGAGCGGCTCGGCGAGGTGCCGGAGCACCCACTCCCGGGTGTCGGCGAACACGTCGCCGAGCGGTTCGGGCACGCTCCGCGGAACGTACTGCGCCTGGCCGCCGCTGCGGTACGGGGCGCTGACGAGCCGTCGCGCGACGTGGTTCGACAGCGCCACGCCGTGGTCCTGCCGGACGATGTGGAGGCACAGGTCGATCCCGCTCGCGGCGCCGGCACTCGTCAGCACCGAGCCCGCGTCGACGAACAGCACGTCCTCGTCGACGTCCACCTCGGGGTACCGCTCACGGAGCACCCGCGTGTAGTGCCAGTGCGTCGTCGCCCGGTGGCCGTCGAGCAGCCCGGCCGCCGCGAGCGCGAACGCCCCCGTGGAGATCGCCGCGATGCGGACGCCGCGCTCGTGGGCCCGCGCGAGTGCCGCGACGACGTCGGCCGGCGGCGCCGAGTCCGACGGGCGGCGGTAGCCGGGCACGAAGACGGTCTCCGCCCAGTCCAGTGCCTCCAGCCCGTGGTCGACCGCGTAGGCCAAGCCGTCGCCACCGGTGATCCGGCCGACCCGGGGGCCGCATACCCGCACCTCGTAGGGCATGCTCGGCCGGTTCGAGAACACCTGCGCTGGGATCCCGACGTCGAGCGGTTTCGCGCCGTCGAGCACCAGGACCGCGACGCGGTGCAGTGGGGTCCGGGCCATACCGGCGACGCTAGCCGAACACGTCACCCTCGCGTTCTCCACAGATCTGTCAGCCCCCTCCCCTAGGATCAGCACACCACGTACGCTCCGTACGTGCCGTACTCACCGGAGGCCTTCGTGCCCATCGCAGCCGACTACCCCACGTACTCGCGCGCCCGCGAGCACTTCAAGGACATGCTCGACGCCACCGCGACCGGCCGCACCGTGACGATCGCCCGCGACGGCGCCGTCTCCGCGATGCTGCCCGTCGACCGGCTTCGCGACTACTTCTTCCGGACCGTCTCCCCGCGGGTCAGTGTCTTCCGCGAGGCCGGCGCGGTCGTCGCCCTCATGGAGGGGCGCCCGTTCGTCGCCCAGGGAACGGACGTCGACGACGCGCTCGACGACCTCGCCCTGTCGCTGCGGGAGTACGCGGTCGACTGGGAAGACCGTCTCCAGCACGCCCCGAACCACCACGACGCGTGGGCGCTCGTCCAACTGGTCAAGCTGTCCACGGACGCCGAACTGCGCGACTGGTTGGAGCGCGGCGGTGAGTAGCCCGAGGCACCCTGCTCCGAACCGCGAGCACCACGACACGTTCTGCACGACCGAGCGCTGGACACTGGTGCGCGGCGCCACCGGTCAGCCCGTCCGGCACCATCGCACCTACGAGCTCGTGCTCTGGGACGCACGCGTCCTGCGCACCCGGATCTCGAGGCCCGTAGACCGGTCGACCTACGGTGCGCGCATGTGGGCGCACGTCCTGCGCCACCAGCTGCAGGTCGATGCACCGGCCTTGTGGCGCTGCGTCGACGACGGCACGCTGCCGGACCGGGGCAGCCCCGTGCACCCGGCGCCCGCGAACGCCCTCCCGCTGTACCTGGTGCGGGCACTCCACGACCTCGGAGTGCCCGAGTCGGAGATCCTCGACCTCGGACCCGCCGACGCTGCCGGACTCCACGCCGAGCTCCTGCGCCGGGCGGCCGAGCAGTCCTGATCGTCAGGCGTCGCGCACGGCCAGCACCCGGTGCGGCGATGCCCGTTCCGCTCGCCACCCGGTCGGCAGTGTGTCCCGCAGCTCCGCCAGCGTGAAGGACCGGCGGATCGACCGCAGGCCGTCGACCCGCACGAAGGTCCCCGCGGACACCAGCGGCGACGCCAGCGCGTACGCGCGGTAGGCCTCGCGTGACCGTCGGATGTCCGAGTGCACGCTGCGACCCGACGCGAGCGCCTCCGAGTCCGCCAGGAACCCGTTCCGCTCGTCGTCGCCCAGGTGGTGCAGGACGTGGTTCGACACCACGACGTCGAACCGCTCGCCCGCCGTCACCAGGTCGCCGCTCGACTGCTGCCGGAAGGTGACACCCCGCGGTGCCCGTCGGTTCGCCGCGTCGATCGCCCGCGGGTCCGGGTCGACCCCGACGACCTCGACGTCGAACCCGTCGCTCGCCGCCCACCGCACGACGGCCCGGGCCAGGTCGCCGCCGCCGCACCCGAGGTCGAGGACCCGGGCGCGGCCGTTCACCGGCAGGGCCGGAACGACGTGGGTCCGCCACGCCGAACGCCAGCCGCTCACCAGGGCGTTGACGAGGGCGAAGCGCCGGAAGGTCCGCGCGAGCGCGCGCGGGTCGCAGTCCGGGTCGTCCATGAGTTCGGTCAGGTCGACCGCGCGCGTGCGCAGGTCGAGGACCGGGAGGCCCGTGGAGCCGCCGTCAGGACGGCTCACGTGCGCACCATGGTCAGTCGTGCACTCTCGACCGTGAGACCGGGGCCGAAGGCGAGCGCCACGACGGCAGCACCGTCCGGGATCCCGGCGTCGAGGGCCTCGCGGAGCACGAACAGCACGGTCGCGCTCGACATGTTCCCGTGGTCGCGCAGCACGGTCCGGCTCGCCGCGATCGCCGTGTCCGGCAGGTCGAGCGCCTGCTGGGTGCGGTCGAGGATCGCACGCCCACCGGGGTGCACGGCCCACACCGGCACGTCGGCGGCCGGTCCGTCGAGCAGCGACGCGACAGCCTCGGCGACGCTGCTGCCGACGAGCTTGGGGACCGCGGTGCTCAGGACCATCTCGAAGCCCTCGTCGCCGATGTTCCAGGCCATCTCACCGGCGCTCTCGGGCACGACGGCGGTGGCGAACGCGTCGAGGCGCAGGCCGGGGCCGTCGGCGGTGACCACGACGGCGGCGGCACCGTCCCCGAAGACGCTGTTCGCGACGATCTGGTCCGGGTCGTCGCTGGCGCGGACGTGCAGGGTGCAGAGCTCGGCGCAGACGACCAACACGACGGCGTCCGGGTCGGCCTCGGCGAACGCGGCCGCGATCCGGAGTGCCGGGAACGCCGCGCAGCACCCCATGAACCCGATGTGGTGGCGGAAGACGTCAGGGCGCAGGCGGAGCTCGGTCACGATGTCCAGGTCCGGGCCGGGCTGCGTGAACCCGGTGCACGAAACCGTGACGACGTGCGTGACCGAGGCCGCGTCGACGGCCGCCCGGTTCAGAGCGTCACGAGCAGCCTCGACGAAGAGCGGCGGCGCGAGCTCGCGGTAGCGGTCGTTGCGGGTGCCCGTGGAGGGCGAGTGCAGCGCGCCGTCCGTGTCGCGGAACGCGCCCGCTGGACGGCTCCGGTCGAGTTCGGCCAGCACGGTGTGCCGGTGCTCGACCGCCGAGGCGTCGAAGGCTGCGGGGACGAGCCGCCGGCCGAGACGACCGAGCTCGGGCTGCGCAGCGAAGAGGTCTCGCACGGCAGCCTGCTCGAGCGTCGTCTCCGGGACGGCGGTTCCGATGGCGCGGATCGTTGCGGACACGACTCATCCTGTCACCGGGTCGCTGACGCGTCCCCAGATTCGACGATCTCGAACGCGACCACGGACGGACGGGAGGCGCGGTGCCAGCTGGCACCGCGCCTCCCGTCCGTCGCCGGAACTCGTCTACGCCTGCTGCGCGCGCTCCAGCACCAGCTCGCGGACGCGGGCGGCGTCCGCCTGGCCCTTCATGGCCTTCATGACGGCACCGATGATGGCGCCGGCGGCCTGGACCTTGCCGTCCTTGATCTTCGCGAGCACGTCCGGTTGGCCGGCGAGAGCCTCGTCGACCGCGGCGGTGAGCGCCGAGTCGTCGGACACGACCTTGAGCCCACGGGCCTCGACGACCTGGGCCGGCGAGCCCTCGCCGGCGATGACGCCCTCGAGCACCTGGCGGGCCAGGCGGTCGGTCAGGTCACCGGACTCGACGAGGGCGATGACCTCGGCGACGTGCTGCGGCGACACGAGGTCGCCGGGCTCGGCGTCCTGCGCGTTCGCGACACGGCTGATCTCGCCGGTCCACCACTTGCGGGCTGCCTGCGGCGCGGCTCCGGCGGCGACGGTGCCCTCGACCTGGTCGAGCAGCCCACCGTTCACGACGTCCTGGAACTCCAGGTCGGCGAAGCCCCAGTCGCCCTTGAGGCGACGGCGGCGAGCCACCGGGGCCTCGGGCAGGGACGCACGGAGCTCCTCGACGACCGCGGGGTCCGGCACGACCGGCAGCAGGTCGGGCTCGGGGAAGTAGCGGTAGTCGTCGGCATCCGACTTCGGACGGCCAGCCGAGGTGCGGCCGGTGTCCTCGTGCCAGTGGCGGGTCTCCTGCGTGATCGAGCCGCCGTCGGCCAGGATCGCGGCCTGGCGCTGGATCTCGTAGCGGATCGCACGCTCGACGGCACGGAACGAGTTGACGTTCTTCGTCTCGGTGCGGGTGCCGAGCTTCTCCTGGCCGCGGGGGCGCAGCGAGATGTTGGCGTCGCAGCGCAGGTTGCCGCGCTCCATGCGGGCCTCGGAGACACCGAGTGCGCGCACGAGGTCGCGGATGACCTGCACGTACGCGGCACCGAGCTCGGGGGCACGGTGCTCGGCACCGAAGATCGGCTTCGTGACGATCTCGACGAGCGGCACACCGGCGCGGTTGTAGTCGACGAGCGAGTACTCGGCACCCTGGATGCGGCCGGTGGCACCACCGACGTGCGTCAGCTTGCCGGCGTCCTCTTCCATGTGGGCGCGCTCGATCGGGATGTTGAAGATCGTGCCGTCGGCGAGTTCGACCTCGACCTCGCCCTCGAACGCGATGGGCTCGTCGAACTGCGAGACCTGGTAGTTCTTGGGGTTGTCCGGGTAGAAGTAGTTCTTCCGGGCGAACCGCGACGACTCGGCGATCGAGCAGCCGAGCGCGAGCCCGAGCTGGATCGAGTACCGGACGGCCTGCGCGTTGACGACGGGCAGCGACCCGGGCAGCCCGAGGTCGACCGGCGTCACGTTCGTGTTCGGCTCGCCACCGAAGAAGTTCGGCGCGTCCGAGAACATCTTGGTCTTCGTCGCGAGTTCGACGTGCACCTCGAAGCCGAGCACCGGCTCGTAGCGCTCCAGTGCCTCGTCGAAGTCCATGAGCGCGTCCTTCTGCGCCATCAGATCACACCTTCCTGCGCAGCCGACTGCTGACTCTGGTCGAGGTCCGGGATCCGGTCGATGAGCGGGGCTCCCCACTGCTGTTCGAGCAGACGCTCGAGGGCCGCACCGTAGCGGTACAGGCGGGCGTCCTCGCGCTGCGGGGCCATCAGCTGGACGCCGACGGGCAAGCCGTCCTCGGGTGCGAGGCCGTTCGGGATGCTCATGCCGGGCACGCCCGCCAGGTTCGCCGGGATCGTGGTGAGGTCGTTGAGGTACATCGCGAGCGGGTCGTCGATGCGCTCACCGATCGGGAACGCGGTCGTCGGGGCCGACGGGCTGATGAGCAGGTCGACCTGGTCGAACGCGGCCTGGAAGTCGCGCTGCACGAGCGTGCGGACCTTCTGCGCCGAGCCGTAGTACGCGTCGTAGTACCCGGCGCTCAGGGCGTAGGTGCCGAGGATGATGCGACGCTTCACCTCGGGACCGAACCCGGCTTCGCGCGTGGCGGCCATGACGTCCTCGACCGTCGCACCGTTCTCCGGCGTGACGCGCAGGCCGAAGCGCACCGAGTCGAACTTCGCCAGGTTCGACGAGGCCTCGGCCGGCAGGATCAGGTAGTAGGCGCTGATCGCGTAGGCGAACGACGGGGCGTCGATCTCGACGACGACCGCACCGGCCGACTCGAGCAGCGCGACGGTCTCCTGGAAGCGCTGGGTGACCCCGGCCTGGAAGCCGTCGCCACCGGCGAGCTCCTTCACCACGCCGACGCGCAGCCCGCGCAGCGTGTCCGCCTGCAGGCCTTCGCGGGCGGCGGCGGCCATCGAGGGCCAGGCGTCGGGGATCGAGGTGGAGTCGCGCGGGTCGTGCCCGCCGATGACGTCGTGCAGGAGCGCGGCGTCGAGGACGGTGCGGGCGACCGGGCCGATCTGGTCGAGGCTGGACGCCAGGGCGATCGCGCCGTAGCGGCTGACCCCGCCGTAGGTCGGCTTCACACCGACGGTGCCGGTGACGGCGCCGGGCTGACGGATCGAGCCACCGGTGTCGGAGCCGAGGGCGATGGGTGCCTCGTGCGCGGCGACGGCAGCGGCCGAGCCACCGCCGGACCCGCCGGGGATGCGGTCGAGGTCCCACGGGTTGTGGGTCGGTCCGTACGCCGAGAACTCGGTGGTCGAGCCCATCGCGAACTCGTCCATGTTGGTCTTGCCGAGCGGCACGAGGCCGGCGGCGCGGAGCTTCGCGACCGGGGTGGCGTCGTACGGCGGCATCCACCCTTCGAGGATCTTCGAGCCCGAGGTGGTCGGCATGTCCTGCGTGCACAGGACGTCCTTGATCGCGATCGGGACACCGGCGAGGGGCCCGAGGTCGTCGCCGGCCGAGCGACGCGAGTCGATCGACTTCGCGACGGCGATGGCGTTCTGGTTGACGTGCAGGAAGGCGTGCACGTCGCCGTCGACGGCGGCGATGCGGTCGAGGTGGGCCTGCGTGGCCTCGACGCTCGAGACGTCGCGCGCCACCAGGGCGTCGGCGAGCGCCGCGGCGCTCATCCGCGTGATGTCGGTCACTGTTCTTCTCCCAGGATGGCGGTCACTCGGAACCGTTCGCCGTCGGAGTCCGGCGCTCCGGAGAGCGCCTGCTCCTGCGTCAGCGTCTGGCCGACGACGTCGGGTCGGGTGACGTTGCCGAGCGGCACGGGGTGGCTCGTCAGCGGGACGTCGTCGGTCGCGACCTCGGCGACCTTGGCGACGCTCTCGACGATGTGCGACAGCTCCCCGGTCAGCTTCTCGATCTCGTCGGGCGTGAGTGCGATACGTGCGAGGTTCGCCAGGTGCGCGACCTGCTCGCTCGTGATGTCAGGCATGGTGCTCCGTCGATCGGTTCGTGGACGTCCGACAGTCTATTGGCTGCGGTCGATCACGCAGGCGCGGCCGTGGACGGCTGCCCGGAGGCCCGTCACCGGTCCGCCGGACCGGTGACGGGCCTCCCGGCGGCGTGGACCCGAGCGGTCACTTCCCGTTCTGGTCACCCGCTGCCGGAGCCGCCGTGGCGGCGGGTGCCGCCGGTGCAGCCGGCGCCGCAGGAGCGGCTGGCGCAGCGGGGGCCGCCGTCTGCGTCGGCGTGGTCGGCGTCGACTGGTCGGCCTGCGACGCGCCGGACCCCGACGACGTCGAGGACTGCGACGACTGCGACGAGTGGCTCGCCTGCCCGATCATCGCCTGGCTCGGCGTGGGCAGGGCATCCCCGCCGACCGTCTGGTCCAGGTACGCCATCATCGACTTCCCGACCCCGAACTTCGCGCTGTACCCGGTGGTGCCCTGCAGGAACGGCCAGTTCGCCAGGCTCACGCTCCCCTGCACGTTCCCGATCCAGGTGGCGTTCGTGTACTTCGTCGACGACGCGACGAGCCAGTTCTGCACGTCGCCGTCGGTGGTGCCGGTCTTCGCGAACTTCGGCACGCTGTCGCCGGGGTTCGCACTGGCGGCGGTGCCGGAGCCCGACAGCACGCCCTGCAGCGCGTAGTCGACGGTGCCGGCGACGTCCGCCGAGACCCCCTGCGTGCAGGACGACGGCGTCGGGGTGATCTTCGTGCCGTCCGCCTCGGTGACCGAGTCGATCGCGGTCGGCGTGCAGACGACGCCGCCGTTCGCGAAGCCGGCGTACGCCTCGGCCAGGTCGATCGGCGACAGTTCGTTGACGCCGAGGATCGACGAGGGGGTCTGCCCGAGGGCACCGCCGTCGGCGCGGTGGATGCCCATCGACTGCGCGAGCTGCGCGATCTTGCAGAGGTCGAGCTGCTTCCCCATCGCGCCGAAGGCGGTGTTGATCGACTCGACGGTGGCGGCCTGCACGGTCATCGACGCCGGCACCGACTCGGCGTTCGCGACCGGCCACGTCCCACCGCTGACGTTCTGGCACGAGTTCGTGAACTCCGAGTTCTGGAACGTGTGCTCGGTGGTCGACACCGACTCGGAGAGCGTGTGGCCGGTCGCGAGCCACTCGGCCAGGGTGAAGACCTTGTAGGTGGAGCCGGTCTGGAACCCGCCGGAGTTGCCGTAGCCGGAGTCCGCGCTGTAGTCCACCGCGGTCGACCCCGCTGCGGCGTTGTCGCCCTGCGTGTACGACGTGTTCTGCACCATCGACATGATGCGTCCGGTGCCGGGCTCGACGGTGACGTTGGAGCCGCCGACGTCGACGCCGGCCATCGTGGCGGGCACGTAGGTCGACAGTGCGGTCTGCGCCTGGCCCTGCAGGTCGAGGTCGAGCGAGGTGTGGATCTGCAGGCCCTTGGTGTCGAGCGTCGCGATGCGCGCCGCGGCGGTCTTGCCGAACGCCGGGTCCTGCAGCACCTGGTCGCGGACGTAGTCGCAGAAGTAGCCGGCGTCGTAGTTCGTCGCCGCGGTCGAGCAGCCGTTCGCGGTCTCGGTGATCTTCGGCGTGACCGGGGTCGCGATGGCCTTCGTCATCTCGGCCTTCGTGATCGACCCGTGCGCCTGCATGCGGCGGAGGACGTAGTCGCGTCGCTCCTTGGTGAGCGCGTAGCCGTTCGCCTGCCCGTTCGCCTTGTCACCGGGCACGTCGATGCGCAGGTTCGAGGGGTTGTTGAGGATCGCCACGAGCGTGGCCGACTGCACCAGCGACAGGTCCTTCGCGTGCACGCCGAAGTAGTACTCCGCACCGGCCTCGGCGCCGTACACCCGACCGCCGAGCCCGACGATGTTCAGGTACCCGGTCAGGACGTCGTCCTTCGAGTACTTCTTGTTCACGGCGATCGCGTACCGCATCTCCTGCAGCTTCCGCTGCGGCGTGACGCCGGCCGCGTCCTCGTAGCAGGCCTCCACCTTCTTCGCCGTGGCGGCCTGGTCCTTGCCGGTGAGCTCCTCGCACTGCTGCACCAGGACGTTCTTGACGTACTGCTGCGTGATGCTCGATCCGCCTTGGACGTCGCCGCCGACGACCGTCGCGGCCACTCCGCGCAGCGTGCCGAGGACGTCGATGCCGCCCTCGTCGTAGTAGCGGGGGTCCTCGGTGTCGATGGCGGCCTGCTTGAGCGTGTCCGCCATCTGGTCGGCCGTGACGTTCGTCCGGTTCTCGGCGTAGAACGACGCGATCTTGACCTGCTTGCCGCCCTTCGTCGCGTACACCGACGAGACCTGCTGCGGCGTCTGCACGTCGAGGTAGCTCGGCAGGTCCTCGAAGAACGCGACCGCACCCGAGGTGCCCTCACCCGCGACGGCGACCGCGGGCGTCACCGCGACGGCGACGAGCATGCCGGCGAGCACGGACATCACCACGAACATCAGGAGAGCACCAGGCCATCGCACCACACGCATGCCCCGAACCGTAGGGAGGCGGGCTGTACTGGTTCTGCCGTGGAACCGACTGAGGCTGCGCCGTCGCTCAGGTTGCCGCTCAGGCAACACCTGTCGCGGGTCGCGATCCGCGCGGGGTCGCGGATCCGGCCGGGAGGCCCGGTGCGGCCCCGGCACGTCGGCCGCCGGTCACGATCCGGTCACGCCCAGGGCCTCGCCCCGTCAGTCGCGCGGCTGCAGGTCCTGCGGACGGACCAGGTACATGTCGACCGACGCGCCGACGACGCCGTCGTCACCGGTGCTGCCGCGTCGGATCTGCTCGCGGACGAGGTCACCACGGCCGATCCCGATCAGGGCGACGTCGTGCAGCGATGCGGTGCCCGGCTTGAGGTAGTCGTTGTGCCCGACCGGACGGCGGAACAGCTCCCCGGCGGCCAGTGCGTCGGCACCGCCGGCCAGGTTCATCACGGTGGCGCCGAACGACGAACCGCCCGGGTCCGTGCCGTAGTACCCGGACCCCGCGATCGGGTCGCTGTGCGCGACACCGACGAACACCTCGTCCGAGGCGACGTCCAGGTCCGCCGCCGACCGGACGTCGCTGCCCGGTGACCCGAGCACGGTGAGGGTGTCGGCGCTCATCCGTCCGGAGGCGAGCGCCATGAGCGCCGTCGTCGACCCGTACGAGTGCGCCACGATGTTCAGCCGGGGCTGGTCGCCGTCGCGGATCTGCCGCAGGCCGTCGACGGTGCGCTCGAGTCGCTGCGCCCCGGAGTCGGCGAGGCTGAGCGACATGATGTTCGACAGGTCGGGCGTGCGGTAGCCCATCCACGCCACGACGGCGACGCCCGTCCCGTCGCCGGAGCCACCGGCGGCCAGCGGCGCGAGGGTCGCCTGTTCGCTCGCCAGGTCGTTGGCGGTGTTCGTGAAGTCGGCCATCTGCCCGGTCACGGTGAAGAACATCCCGGGGACGATGACGGTGACGTCCGCCGCGGTGTCGAGGTCACCGATGCTGATCGCCGCTCGGCCCGCCGCCCGGGTGTCGAGCGTGATGAGGAACCGCTGCGGGTCACCGGGTTCGCGCCGCAACGAGTCCCGCACCTGTCCGAGCATCGCGGCGTGCGCGGCGCCGGTGTCGGGGTCGGCGAGTCCGGTGGTCAGGGTCGACCGGTTCGCGCGGTCGCGGACGGCGTACGGCACGCCCTCGAGGTTGCCGATGATCGACGGCACGTGGATCAGGAGCGTGCCCTGTTCGTCGGCGCCGAGTCCCGCCCACCACTGCGCGACGACGGCCGCCGCGGGCGGGTCGTCCTGCGCGGTGGCCACGACACGACGGTCGTCGGCGGCGCGGCGCAGGTCACCGGCGCCGAGGACACCGAGGTCGTCGAGGAACGCCCGACCGTGCGCGTCGGCGACGGTGTCGACGTCGATCTGTCCCCCGGTCATGACCGGCAGGGGCACCGGGTGCTGCTCGGAGACGAGCGCGACCGTCACGGTGGCCGGGGCGGCATGGGTCGGAGGCGCGACGGGGGCCTCGACCACTCCGAGCGAGTGCATCGAGGCGGTGAGCAGAGCCGCGGCGATGAGCAGCAATCGGGTCTCCCCCTGGAAGGCCGTCCCGCCGTCTCCCTGCAGACGACGGGTGATGCTCTGTCGAGTGTAAGGAGAATGCCCGAGGATCGGTCATGCGCGATGCAACTTGTCCCCCGAACTGGGTGCGTCCGACGGCGCGCCGCAGTGTGCGGCCGCGTCGCGGTCGTGCTCGTCGCCCCGGCTCAGCCCTCGGGCGCGGGCACCTTTGACTCGGGGAGCGCGCTCGGCCCCTCGGTCACGAGCAGGTGGAACTGCTCGGCGTCGATGATCCGGAGCCCCAGCTGCTCGGCCTTCGTGAGCTTCGACCCGGCCCCGGGACCCGCGGCCACGAAGTCGGTCTTCTTGCTGACGCTCGACGCCGCCTTGCCGCCGGCGGTGATGATCGCCTCGAGCGCGCCCTCGCGCGTGTACCCCTCGAGGGACCCGGTCGCCACGACCGTGACGCCGCTCAGGACACCGCCCTCGATCGCCGCGCCCCCGGGGCCGGGGTGGTCCGGCGTGGTGAACTGCACGCCCGCCGTCGTCCAGCGGTCGATGATCTCGCGGTGCCAGTCGACCTCGAACCACGCGAGCAGGGCGTCGGCGATGATCCCGCCGACCCCGTCGACCGCCGCGAGTTCCTCGCGCGAGGCGCTGCGGATCCGGTCGAGCGACCCGAAGTGGTTCGCGAGCGCCCGCGCCGCGACCGGCCCGACGTGGCGGATGCTCAGCCCCACCATGATGCGCCAGAGTGGTTTCGTCTTCGCCGCGTCGATGTTCGCGAGCATCTCGAACGCGTTCTTCGACGGGAAGCGGCTCGGCTCGCCGGTGTAGTCCGCACCGCGGGCGTCGGCGTCGAAGGGCGGGTCGGTCTTCTTGCGCGCGCGGCTGAACGGGGTCACGCGCTTCGGGTCACCGGCGTCGTCGACCTTCTCCATGCCGGTCTCGGCGTCGCGGACGATCACCTCGATCGGGACGATGTCCTGCATCGTCAGGTCGAACAGCCCGGCCTCGGTCACGAGCGGCGGGGTCTCCGGGTGCAGCGGCTGCGTGAGCGCTGCGGCTGCGACCTCGCCGAGGCCCTCGATGTCGAGGGAACCGCGCGATGCGATGTGCTCGACACGACCGCGGACCTGCGCGGGGCAGCTCTTCGCGTTCGGGCAGCGGAGGTCGATGTCGCCTTCCTTCGCGGGGGCGAGCTCGGTACCGCACTCCGGGCAGTGCGTCGGCATCACGAACTCGCGCTCCGTGCCGTCGCGGAGCTCGACGACCGGACCCAGTACCTCGGGGATGACGTCGCCGGCCTTCCGCAGCACGACGGTGTCGCCGATCAGGACGCCCTTCGCCTTGACCACCTGCTGGTTGTGCAGGGTGGCCTGGCGGACGACCGACCCGGCGACCTCGGCCGGGGCCATCACTGCGAACGGGGTCGCACGACCCGTGCGGCCGACGCTCACCACGATGTCGGTGAGCGTCGTGTGGACTTCTTCCGGCGGGTACTTGTACGCGATCGCCCACCGGGGCGCACGAGACGTCGAGCCGAGTTCTTCGTGCAGGGCGAGGTCGTCGACCTTGATGACGACGCCGTCGATCTGGTGCTCGACCGAGGCACGGCGGTCGCCCGTGGAGCGGACGAAGGCGTTCACCTCGTCGATGGTGTCGAAGACCCGGTAGTGGCTGCTCGTCGGCAGCCCCCACGTCTCGAGCAGCTCGTACACCTCGGACTGCGAGCGGACGTCGGTCTCCTGCTCGAGTTCGCGCACGGGCCACGCGCCGATGCCGTGCACCAGCATCCGCAAGCGCCGGAGCCGGTCGACCATGAGTGCGCGCTTCGCCTCGGACTTGCCCTCTTCCTTCTGGCGGAGGGACCCGGCGGCGGCGTTGCGCGGGTTGGCGAAGACGCGCTCCCCCGCCTCGCGCTGGTTCGCGTTGAGCTCGTCGAACTCGGCGACCGGGAAGAAGATCTCGCCGCGGACCTCGACCAGGGGCGGGTGGCCGGTCCCCGACAGCCGGTCCGGGATCGTGCCCATCGTCCGGACGTTGCCGGTGACGTCCTCGCCCACGACACCGTCACCACGGGTCGCCGCCGACACCAACCGGCCGTGCTCGTAGCGCAGGTTGATCGCGAGGCCGTCGATCTTCAGCTCGGTCAGGAACCGGACACGCTCGGCACCGGCGTCGCGCTGCACCTTGACGGCCCACTCGGTGAGCTCGTCCGGGCTGAACACGTTGTCGAGCGAGAGCATCCGCTCGGCGTGCTCGACCGGTGCGAACTGCGTGGTCTGCGCCTGCCCGCCGACGGTCTGGGTCGGGCTGTCTGATCTCTTTAGATCAGGATGCGCGTTCTCGAGCATCGTCAGGATACGCAAGACATCGTCGTATTTGTTGTCTGGGACGACGCTATCGTCGCGGTCGTAGTACTCGCGTCGAAGTCCGGTGAGGGCTTCGCGAGCTAGGAGTGCTTCGTCTTCGCTCTCCATCTGGCTCAGGGCGTCGATCGAAAGCGAGCGTTGAGCGTCGAACCAACGCACAGCCTCGCGTAACATCCGCGCATCGTTTCGCCGTTGGAGTTCCTCCAGCATCGCTCTTGCCGGGATCTGCGAAAGATCGCGCTCGGGCATCACCATGTACTCAGTTCTACCGCGAACCACTGTCGTTGGACGCAGCGAGCCCACTCCCCGGGAGCGGCGGTCTCAGGAGTCGATGGGGACGGCGCTGACGGTGCTGTCGATCGTGCACTGTCCGAGCACCCGGGTGCCGACGTAGACCACGGCCGTCTGGCCTGGGGCGACCCCGTGCAGCGGCTCGTCGACGTCGATCACGAGCACGTCGTCCTGCACCCGCGCGGTCGCCGGCACCGGGTCGGCGTGCGCCCGGATCTGGACGTCGCACGCGAACGGCGTCTGCGGGTCGGCCGGTGCGGTGCCGGCCCAGGTGAAGCGGGAGCCCGACATCGACGACACGGCCAGGGCCTCCTTCGGACCGACCACGACGGTGTTGTCCTTCGGGCGGATCTCGAGCACGAACCGGGGCTTGCCGTCGGCGGCGGGGCGCCCGAGCGACAGTCCGCGGCGCTGCCCGACCGTGTAGCCGTGCGCGCCGTCGTGGGAACCGACCACGGTGCCGTCGCGCTCGACGACGTCGCCGGTCTCGCTGCCGACACGGTCGGCGAGCCAGCCGCGGGTGTCGCCGTCCGGGATGAAGCAGATGTCGTAGGAGTCGGGCTTCTGCGCGACCGTCAGCCCACGCTCGGCGGCCTCGGCCCGGACCTCGTCCTTCGACGGGGTCGCCCCGAGCGGGAACATCGCGTGCTGCAGCTGCTCGGCGGTCAGGACCCCGAGCACGTAGGACTGGTCCTTCGCCCACGCGGCCGAACGGTGGAGTTCGCGGGAGCCGTCCGGGCCGGTGACGATCGAGGCGTAGTGCCCGGTCGCGACGGCGTCGAAGCCCAGGGCCAGCGCCTTCTCGAGCAGCGCCGCGAACTTGATCCGCTCGTTGCACCGCATGCAGGGGTTCGGGGTGCGACCGGCCTGGTACTCGGCGACGAAGTCGTCGACGACGTCCTCCTTGAACCGGGCCGAGAAGTCCCACACGTAGTAGGGGATGCCGAGGGCGGACGCGGCGCGCTGGGCGTCCATCGAGTCCTCGATCGTGCAGCACCCGCGGCTGCCGGTCCGGAGCGTGCCCGGCATCCGGCTCAACGCCAGGTGCACACCGACCACGTCGTGCCCGGCGTCGACCGCCCGGGCAGCAGCCACCGCCGAGTCGACCCCACCGCTCATCGCCGCCAGAACACGCATGCCTCCAGGGTAACCCGCCGACGAACCCGTACCGCTGGCGTACCGTTGTCCCTGCGATGGCCACGACGGGGAACGACTCATTCGACTTCCGGTCCGTCCTGTTGTCCGGGTTCCTGCCCGCGGCGCTGTTCGCCATCGGCGAGGGCGCGATCATCCCGATCATCCCGATCGCCGCGGACTCCCTCGGCGCGACCCTGGCGTTCGCGGGCTTCGTCGCGTCGCTCATCCTGGTCGGCGAACTCATCGGCGACGTGCCGTCGGGCATCGTCGTCGCGCGGATCGGCGAGCGGAACGCGATGATCGGCGCCGCCCTGGTGTCGGTCGGCGGCCTCGTCGTCTGCACGACCGCGGCGAACGCGTGGGTGCTGGCCCTCGGGGTGTTCCTGGTCGGCGTCTCGACCGCGGTGTTCGCCCTGGCACGGCACGCGTACATGACCACGGCGATCCCGGTCCGCATCCGTGCCCGGGCGCTGTCGAGCCTGGGCGGGGTCTTCCGCTTCGGGTACTTCGTCGGGCCCTTCCTCGCCGCCGGTGTGATCCACCTGACCGGCACCACCGCGAGCGCGTTCTGGATCCACGTCGTGTGCTGCCTGGCGGCGGCGACCGTGCTCCTGGTGCTGCGCGACCCGGCGACGGGCGCACGCGGTCTGCGGATGCCGCCACGGGCCTCCCGGTCGGGGTCGGACGCGACCGGCGTGACCGAGCCGTCCACCGACACCGGCGCGGTCTTCGTCGGCAAGGAGGCGCACGGCCTCTTCCGCACCCTGCGCACGAACCGGGCCGTGCTGCTGCGGCTCGGCAGCGGCGCCGCGCTCATCGGCGCGATGCGTGCCGGACGCCAGGTGATCCTGCCGCTGTGGGCGGTCAGTGTCGGGTTGAACGACTCGACGGCTGCGTTGATCATCGGCATCGCCGGTGCCGTCGACTTCGCGCTGTTCTACACGAGCGGCCAGATCATGGACCGCTGGGGACGGTTGGCGAGCGCACTCCCCTGCATGCTCGGGCTGAGCATCAGCTACTTCCTGCTCGCCTGGAGCGGGCACCTCGACGCGCGGGTCGGCTGGTTCGTCGGGATCGCGATGGGGATGTCGCTCGCCAACGGCGTCGGCTCCGGCATCCTCATGACGCTCGGCGCCGACCTGGCTCCGCGCGACGACCCGGCGCCGTTCCTCGGAGCCTGGCGCTTCACCGGCGACTTCGGGTCGGCAGCGGCACCGCTCGTGATCTCCGGGGTGACGGCCGTCGCGACGATCGCGGTCGCGAGCGGCGTGATGGGCGTGCTCGGCCTGATCGGTGCCGGAGTGCTGCTGCGGTACGTGCCGCGGTACCTGCCGCGCCAGCTCCGCTGACGCGCGCGCTGCGCGGCCGGCGCACGGGGCGCTGCGTGCTGCGTTCTGCGTGCTGCGTGCTGCGTGCTGCGCGCTGCGCGGCCGGCGCACGGTGCGCGTCCCGCCGCTTCGTGCGAGGTTCCCCGCTCCGTGCGCACCTGCTGCGGCGCACGGAGCTGCCAAACCCGCACCACGTGACGTCCGGCGCACCGTGCGCACGGGCGCACCACCACCGCCCGGGAGGCCCGGCGCACCCCCGCCACGAACACCGCACCGTGTCGACACGGTCACCCACAACGCCGCTGGCCGCTCCGTGCGCACCTGCTGCGGCGCACGAAGCAGCCAAACCCGCACCAGGTGACGTCCGGCGCACCGTGCGCACGTGCGCGCCACCACCGCCCGGGAGGCCCGGCGCACCCCCGCCACGAACACCGCACCGTGTCGACACGGTCACCCACAACGCCGCTGGCCGCTCCGCGCGCACCTGCTGCGGCGCACGAAGCGGCCAAACCCGCACCAGGTGACGTCCGGCGCACCGTGCGCACGCACCCACGTCCGCCGACGTCCGCCGACGTCCGCCGACGCCGGCCGACGTCCACCGACCAGCGACCAGCGACCAGCGACCAGCGACCGCTCGGTAGACTGCCGCTGCTCGCGGGAGTGGTGGAATCGGTAGACACGCAGGATTTAGGTTCCTGTGCCCCAGGCGTGAGGGTTCGAGTCCCTCCTTCCGCACCGACCGTTGCGTGCTCGCGCATCTCATACCACCGAGGGACGTTCCGGTCACGCGCGGACGGTACCCTCGTCGTGCGGGTGACCCTCCCGTCACCGCATCTGCACGACCGGAAGAGACATGCACTCCGTCGCACTCGCCCTGATCCCATGGCTGGATCCGCAGTACATCCTCGACCACTTCGGGGCGGTCGCCGTGCTCGTCGTCTGTGCGATCGTCTTCGCCGAGACCGGTCTGCTGATCGGCTTCATCTTCCCGGGCGACAGCCTGCTCGTCATCACCGGCCTGTTCGCGTTCGACCGCGGCGGCGAGATCGGCGGCATCCCGATCTGGGTCGCGGCCCTGATGATCGGCGCGGCGGCGTTCCTCGGTGGGGAGCTCGGCTACTACATCGGCAAGAAGGCCGGTCCGCCGATCTTCGAGCGCAAGGAGAGCGGTCTGTTCTCCAAGGCGAACGTCGAGCGGACCAACGCGTTCTTCCACCGCTTCGGCCCGCTCGCGGTCATCCTGGCGCGCTTCGTGCCGGTCGTCCGCACCTTCGCGCCGATCGCCGCCGGCGTCGGCCGCATGGACTACAAGAAGTACTCGCTCTACAACGCGATCGGCGCCGTCGTCTGGGGTGTCGGTGTGACGTTCCTCGGGTACTTCATCGGGCACATCCCGTTCGTCGCCCACATCGTGCGCGAGTACATCGACATCATCCTGCTCGCCGCCGTCCTGGTCACCGTCGTGCCGATGGCGCTGACGTACATCCGGAACGCCCGCAAGGCGAAGAAGCGCGAGCACCAGGCCGAGTCGACGGCCGTCGACCCGCAGCTGTAGCGGTACGCCGGACCGGACACGACAGGCCCACACCGTTCGGTGTGGGCCTGTCGTCGTCGCAGGTGGGCAGTTCAGAGCCCGAAGTGCTCCCGCACGACCGGCGCGATGCCCCGGAACGCCTTGCTGCGGTGCGACAGGGCGTTCTTCTCGTCGCGGGTGAGCTCGGCCGACGAGCGGTCGGCGTCGTCCGGCCGGAACACCGGGTCGTAGCCGTGTCCGCCGTCGCCGACCGGCGCGGTCAGCACCTCGCCGTTCCACACCGCCTCGACCACGTGCTCGAACCCGTCGGGCGTGACGAACGCGGCCGCGCACACGAAGGCGGCCGTCCGCTCCACGACGCCGTCGAGGTTCTGCAGCAGCAGCGCGATGTTGTCGGCGTCCGACCGGGTGCCCGCGTACCGCGCCGAGTGGATGCCCGGGGCACCGTCGAGCGCGTCGACCGCGATGCCGGAGTCGTCGGCGAGCGCCGGCAGCCCGGTGTGCGCGACCGCGGCACGGGCCTTGATCAGGGCGTTCGCGGCGTAGGTGTCGCCGTCCTCGACCGGCTCGGGACCGTCGTACCCGACGAGCTCGACACCCTCGCCCAGCGCCGACCCGAGGATCTCGCGCAGTTCCACGACCTTGCCCTGGTTGTGGGTGGCCAGGACGACGGTGCCGGTCACGCCAGCCCCAGCACGGTCTTCTGGATCGCCGCGAGCGACTGGTTGCCGGCCAGGCCCAGGTCGAGCAGGACGTTCAGCTCGTCGCGGTCGAACGGCGCGTGCTCGGCGGTCCCCTGCACCTCGATGAACTTGCCCGACCCGGTCGTGACGATGTTCATGTCGGTGTCGGCGGCGGAGTCCTCGGTGTACGCCAGGTCGAGCATCGGCTCGCCCGTGACGATGCCGACCGAGATCGCCTGCACGCTGTCGGTGAGCGGGGTGGCCTTCTTGCCGATGAAGCCCTTGCCGCGGCCCCACTCGATCGCGTCGACCATCGCCACGTAGGCGCCGGTGATCGACGCCGTGCGGGTGCCGCCGTCGGCCTGCAGCACGTCGCAGTCGATGACCAGGGTGTTCTCCCCGAGGGCCTTCGTGTCGACCACGGCGCGGAGCGAACGCCCGATCAGCCGGGAGATCTCGTGGGTGCGGCCGCCGACCTTGCCCTTGATCGACTCGCGCTGCATGCGCTCGTTCGTCGACCGCGGCAGCATCGAGTACTCGGCGGTGACCCAGCCGGTGCCCTTGCCGGCGAGCCAACGGGGCACGCCGTTCGTGAACGAGGCGGTGCAGAGCACCTTGGTGTTGCCGAACGAGATGAGCGCGCTGCCCTCGGCCTGCGTGCTCCACCCCCGCTCGATGGTGACGGGACGGTGTTCCTCGGCCTGGCGGCCGTCGATGCGGGTGGTCATGGTGTCCTTTCGGTCCGGCCTGGAGGCGCGGTGCGGGTCATCGGGGCGGGCGGCGGCTGGCGGCTGGTCGCCGCTCAGGCCCGCCCACGGGGCAGCGTGATGGCGCCGGTCTCGAGGTGGCCGACGCGGACGATCTCGGGGCCGAGGAACCGGCGGGCGAGCCGCAGGAACCCGTCCTCGTCGTCGCCGGTCGACTCGAACGAGTACGTCGGGGCGGTGGTGGAGGTGCGTTCGAGGCCGTGCTCGACGAGCCGGCGGTACACGTCACTGGCGGTCTCCTCGGCACTCGACACCAGGGTGACGTCCGGGCCCATCACGTACTGGATGGCAGCGGACATCAGCGGGTAGTGGGTGCAGCCGAGCACGAGGGTGTCCACGTCGGCGGCGCGGATCGGGTCGAGGTACCCGGCGGCGACCTCGCGCAGCTCCGGCGACGAGGTGTCCCCCGCCTCGACGAACTCGACGAAGCGCGGGCACGCCGCCAGGGTCAGGCTGACGTCCGAGGCCACGGCGAAGGCGTCCTCGTAGGCGCGCGAGGTGATGGTGCCGACCGTGCCGATGACGCCGATGCGCCCGGTCCTGGTCTGCTTCACGGCGGCGCGGGCGGCGGGCTGGATGACCTCGACCACCGGGATGCCGTACGCCTGCTCGTACCGTTCGCGGGCATCGCGGAGCACGGCCGACGACGCGGTGTTGCAGGCGATGACGAGTGCCTTGACGCCGAGTTCCACCAGGTCGTCCATGACCTCGAGCGCGTAGCGGCGGACGTCCGCGATGGGCTTCGGGCCGTACGGCGAGTGCACGGTGTCGCCGACGTACCGGATGCTCTCGCGCGGCAGTTGGTCGATGATCGCGCGGGCCACCGTGAGCCCGCCGACCCCGCTGTCGAAGACTCCGATCGGTGCATCCGTCACGGTGACCAGCGTACCGACGCTCGCAGTAGTGTCGGGGAGGTGACCAGCGCGCTCCTGACGGACCAGTACGAACTCACCATGGTCGACGCGGCCCTGAAGGACGGCACCGCCCACCGGCGCTGCGTCTTCGAGGTGTTCGCCCGGCGGCTGCCCGACGGTCGTCGCTACGGCGTCGCGGCCGGTCTCGGCCGGTTCCTGACCGCCCTCGGCGACTTCCGCTTCGGCGACGACGAGATCGGGTTCCTGCGCGACCGCGGGGTCATCGACGAGGGCACCGCAGCCTTCCTCGCCGACTACCGGTTCACCGGGGACGTCCGGGCGTACCGCGAGGGCGAGGTCTACTTCCCCAACTCCCCGATCCTGCAGATCGAGGGCACGTTCGCCGAGGCCGTCGTGCTCGAGACGCTCGCCCTGTCGGTCTTCAACGCCGACTCCGCCATCGCCTCGGCCGCCGCGCGCATGGTGTCCGCCGCCGACGGGCGTCCGCTCGCCGAGATGGGCTCGCGCCGCACCGGCGAGTGGAACGCCGTCGCCGCAGCACGGGCCGCGTACATCGCCGGGTTCGGCGCGACGAGCAACCTCGAGGCCGGCCGCACCTGGGGCATCCCGACGATGGGCACCGCGGCGCACGCGTTCACCCTGCTGCACGACTCCGAGGAAGAGGCGTTCCGGTCGCAGCTCGACGCCCTCGGCAACGGCACGACGCTGCTCGTCGACACCTACGACATCGAGCAGGCCGTCGAGACCGCCGTCCGGCTGACCGACGGCAAGCTCGGCGGTGTCCGCATCGACAGCGGCGACCTGCCCTCGGTCGTCGCGGCCGTCCGGGCGCAGCTCGACCGGCTCGGCGCGACCGACACGAAGATCACGGTCACGAACGACCTGGACGAGTACACGATCGCGGCGCTCCGTGCGGCCCCCGTCGACTCGTACGGCGTCGGCACCTCGGTCGTCTCCGGCTCCGGACACCCCGCGGCCGGCATGGTCTTCAAGCTCGTGGCGCACCAGTCCCCCGACGGCGACGACTGGGTCGCCGTTGCCAAGAAGTCGGCGGACAAGGCCTCGATCGGTGGCCGCAAGGAAGCCGGCCGACGCCTGCGCAACGGTGTCGCCACGGCCGAGGTCGTGCTCACCGCCGGACAGGTCGGCCCCGACGAGCGCCCGCTGCTCGTGCCCGTCGTCACCGGCGGCGAGGTCGATCCGGCGTTCCTCGGAGCACAGGGCGTCGAGGCCGCGCGAGCGCACCACAAGCAGGCGAAGGCCGAGCTGCCGGCGGACGCCGCGCGCATCGGTCGCGGCGACCCCGCGATCCCCACCCTGGTGATCTAGCGCGCCGCTGCGCATCGCTTGGTGAGCAGAAATGGTCGGGTCCCCGAAGGCGACCCGACCATTTCTGCTCACGATGCGCGGGCTACGTCTACTCGGACTTCATCTTCTCGTAGATGGCCTTGCAGTCCGGGCACACCGGGAACTTCTCCGGGTCGCGGCCCGGGATCCACTTCTTGCCGCACAGCGCCTTGACCGGCTTGCCGGACAGGGCGGACTGCAGGATCTTGTCCTTCTTGACGTAGTGCGAGAACCGCTCGTGGTCGCCGGGTTCGATCGCTTCGTCTTCGAGGAGCTTCTCGAGCTCCCGGTCCATCACGTCGAGGCCGCCGCCTGGTTCCGTCATGCTCATGGGTCCAGGGTACGACGGTCTGCGCACGTTGGTCTGCGCACGTTGGTCTGCGCACCTCGCGCTCGTTCCGGAACGCTAGTTGCGCTGCGCCGCGGCCAGCAGGTCCGGGCCGCGCCGGTCGAACAGCCGCCCGCCCGCGAAGATCCCGATGACGAGCACGACCACGCCGATCCCGATGCCCACCGCGAGCGTCAGCATCGACCACGGCTCGGCGCCGCGGACGAAGGCCAGCACCGCGAGCCACGCCGCCGGGACGGTGCAGAGCACGATGCCGATCACCATCATCGACTGCGCGACCGTCGCCGTCACTCCCGCGGCCTGTGGCTGCTGGAACGGGTGGTCACCCGGCCGCACGGTCGGGTAGGGCAGCAGGACGGACACGACGCTCGACAGCCCGAGTCCGGACAGCAGGGCACTGGCGCTCACGCCGATCAGCAGCGGGAACACCGTCCAGTCGTCGAACAACCAGGCGGACACCGCCGAGCCGGCCACGATCGCCGGCGCACCGACGACGAGCACCGGGACGACACGGCCGAGACGGTCGCTCCACCCGGGAGCCCCGGAGGCGACGTGCAGCCACACCGCGGTGTTGTCGTACGAGACGTCGTTGTGCGGCAGGAACCCGGCGATCAGCGCCATGAGCGGCAACGGCACGAGCGCGGTCCAGTGCCACGGCACCCCGGCGACCCCGAGCGGGATGACGACGAGCGGGACGAACAGGATGATCAGGTACGAGGTGCGGTACCGCGGGTCGCGCACCCAGTAGGTCAGGGCGCGGGCGGCGACGGCGGCGACCGGCGTCGAGCCGAGCCGGTCGAACCAGCCGAGCCCCTGGTAGCGCCGGGTCCGGGTGCGACCGTCGACGGTGTCGAGCGCCCGACCGACGAGTGCCCACCACGCCCAGGTCAGCAGGGCGACGACGGCGATCGCGACGAGCAGCTTGAGGAACCCGGTGCCGACGTGGCCGCTGGCGACCTCGGCGGGCACGGCCCAGGCGGCGCCCCACGGCGTCCACCCCGCGACGTCCGCGACGCGTTGCATCTCGGTGCCCTCGGGGTCGAGCCAATGGACGCGGAGCAGCAGCGAGACCGCCGGGATCGCGAGCACGATGATCACGAGCGCGACGAGCCACCCGGCGTCGCGGGACCGGTGCGGACCGATCAGCCGCGAGCCGACGGTGCAGCACACGCGGACCAGGAGCGCGCAGGTGGCGATCGCGAGCAGGCCGCCGATCACCGCGAGCACACCGGTGCCGGCGTCACGCGCCCAGGCGATCGACTGGGCGACGGCCACGACGACGACCCCGATCACCGGGACGCCGATCAGGCCTGCGACGACGAGGCCGATCGCGAGCCCGCGACGGCCGATGCCGAACACCGCGAAGCGCCGCGGGTCGAGCTGGTCACTCCGTCCGACGACGAGCGGGACGACGGTGAACGCGAACGCGATGAGCGTGCCGACCGGCACGGTGACCGCGCGGGCCGTGTCGGGGTCGGCGGAGCGCAGCGCGACCGTCTGCGTCGCGACGAACACGGCGGCGAGGAGCCCGACGAGGCTGCCGAGCACGACGAACACGGACCGGCGGGCGCTGCCGCGGACCTCGCCCGCGAGCAGGTCGGCCCTCAGCCGGAGAAGCTGTGCAACCATTCCATGCTCTCTGCCACGACGCGGCCGCCCGCGAGTTCGACGAACTTGTCCTCGAGGCTCTTGCGACCGCGCACCTGGGCCATGGTCCCCGAGGCGAGGACCTTGCCGCCGACGATGATGGCGACGGAGTCGCAGGTGCGCTGCACGAGCTCCATGGAGTGGCTGGAGAGCACGACGGTGCCACCCCCGCGCGTGTAGCGGCGCAGGATGTCGGTGATGGTCGCAGCGCTCACGGGGTCGACCGACTCGAACGGTTCGTCGAGCACGAGGACCCGCGGCGAGTGGATGAGCGTGGCGGCCAGGGCGATCTTCTTCGCCATGCCCACCGAGTAGTCGGCGACCTGGCGACCGAGCGCCTCGCCGAGCCCGAACGCCTCGGCCAGGTCGGTGCTGCGCTCACGGGCCGTGGCACCGTCGAGGCCGCGCAGGGTGGCCGAGTAGTAGAGCAGCTGCGCACCGGTGAGGCGGTCGAACAGCCGCAGGCGGTCCGGCAACACGCCGAGGCTGCGCTTGGCGGCCGTGGGGTCGGCCCAGACGTCGTGGTCGAGGACCGTCACGGATCCGGCGTCGGGACGCAGCAGACCGGTGATCATCGACAGGGTGGTCGTCTTGCCGGCGCCGTTGGGGCCGACCACGCCGAAGATCGAGCCCTGGCGGATCTCGAGGTCGACCTCGTCGACGGCGAGGGTCTGTCCGTACCGCTTGACGAGGCCGTCGGCGGCGAGCACGACGGGCTGCAGCTTCTGCGGGGCCTTGGGCGCCGTGGCCCGGGGGGCACGCTGCTTCGCGGCGGGGCTCGACGCGGTGTCGGTCTCCGGTGCGTCCGCCTCCGGTGCGCCCTGGGCCGTGTGCGCGGTCGCGTCCGTCGCGGACGTCGCGTCGCTCGCCGTGGGGCCGGGAGGCACGGTGCCGGACGTGCCGGCAGCCTTCGCCGGTCGCTTGGTGCGTTGCTTCGTGGTGCGCGCCTTGGCGGGTCGGGCGCCGGTGGTCGTCGTCGGGGCCGCTGCCGCGGCACGTGCCGCGGGACCGGGCGCTGCGGTACCGGGCGCTGCGGTACCGGGCGCTGCGTCCGACTGCGGCTCGGTGACCGGATCGGTGTCGGCGGCCGTGGTGTCGGCGGCCGTGGTGTCGTCGGTCATCTCGTCATCAACGGAGGCGTCGCGCGCATCCGGTTCCCCCATGTCGTCGTCGTCGGCGTCGTCCCCCGCCGCGGCGTCCACCCGGTCGGCGGCACGCTCGTCGGCGTCCTGCTCGTCGGTGTCACTCGCTTCGGTCATCCAGGCAGCGTCGGTCGTGGCGTACACGTCCTCGTTCTCTGCTCTGGCGGCCATCGCCCAACCGTACCAACGGTCTCCGGACAGCGGGGAACCGCCCGCTCCAGTGTCACGAAATGAGTACGAAGCGCGGCAGACCTACCCCTTGAGCGGGTGTTTCCGTATCATTCACCAGGGCACGAAGGAGTGTTCACCACTTGGAAACCTGCTCCGGCGGGCTCTCCGACACCGCGCAGCAGCCGGCCCCCGTGGCCAGCGGCGTCCGGTTCTCGGCGAACTCGGACGTTCCGCGAGCAGACTCGACGAGGCCCGCCCGTGCCCCAGGGCGCGCGGGCGGACACCAGAAGGGACCAGCATGACCACGCAGATCGTGATCCTCGCAGCGGGGATGGGCAGCCGGCTCGGCCGCAGCCTGCCGAAGCCACTCACGGAGCTCAGTGACGGCCGCACCATCATGCAGCAGCAGTTCGACAACATCCGCGCCGCGTTCGGTTCGAGCGCCCGCGTGACGATCGTCGTCGGCTACAAGTCGGAGCACATCGTCGAGGCCTTCCCCGACGCGTCCTTCGTCTACAACGAGTCCTACGACTCCACCAACACCTCGAAGAGCCTGCTGCGCGCCCTCAAGGCGACCGGCAAGAGCGGTGTCCTCTGGATGAACGGCGACGTGGTCTTCGACCCGATGGCGCTCGTCCGTGCGGCCGACATGATCGACGAGGACCACTCGTTCGTCAGCGTCAACACCGACAAGGTCTCCGACGAAGAGGTCAAGTACACCGTCGACGCCGAGGGCTTCATCCACAAGCTCTCCAAGCAGGTCGTCGGCGGGCTCGGCGAAGCCGTCGGCATCAACTACGTGTCGGCGAACGACAAGCAGGCCCTCATCCGCCAGCTCGGTCGCGTCGACGACCAGGAGTACTTCGAGGGCGGCATCGAGGCTGCCATCGCCGAGGACGGGCTACGCTGGTCCCCGATCGACATCTCCGACCTGTACGCGGTCGAGATCGACTTCGCCGAGGACCTCGAGCGCGCGAACAACCTGTTCGCCTGAACCTCCGTCAGGACCCCTTCGGCGGTTCCGCCCGAAGGGAAACCGTGACCACAGCGAGCGCGCCGACCGTGCCCGCGGCTGCCGCACCAGCGGCGACCCGGAGCGCCGGTCGGCGCTATCGTCATGCCCTCTGGCTGCTGACCGTCCGTGACCTCCGGGTCCGGTACTCGACGTCGGCGCTCGGGTACGTCTGGTCGATCCTCGACCCGCTCGTGATGTCGGCGATCTACTGGTTCGTCTTCACCCAGGTGTTCCACCGCGGCTCGGTCGGTGAAGACCCGTACATCGTCTTCCTGCTCTCCGCGCTGCTGCCGTGGATGTGGTTCACCGGGGGCGTCTCGGACTCCACCCGGGCGTTCCTCAAGGAGTCGAAGCTCATCCGCTCGACGACGATCCCCCGCACCATCTGGGTCGCGCGGATCGACGCGTCGAAGGGCATCGAGTTCCTGCTGAGCCTGCCGGTGCTGGCGGCCTTCGCGATCGCGACGGGTGCGCACCTGCACTGGCAGGTCGTCTTCTTCCCGCTGGCGATCGTGCTGCAGTGCGCGCTGGTGTACGGCCTCGGCCTGATCGTCGCGCCGCTCGTCGTCTTCTTCCGCGACCTCGAGCGGGCGACCAAGCTCGTCCTGCGCTTCCTGTTCTACGCATCGCCGATCATCTACGGCACGCACGCGCTGCCCGACGCCCTGCGCCCCATCGCCGCGGTCAACCCGCTCACCGGCATCTTCGGGATGTACCGCGCCGCGTTCTTCCCGAGCCAGCTCGACTGGCTCGAGGTCGGGGCGTCGGTGGTCATCACGGGCATCGTCCTGGTCATCGGCTTCGCGGTGTTCCGACGCAGTGAGCACCGCGTGCTGAAGGAGCTGTGATGACCGCCACCGACCAGACCCGACGCACCGAGACCGTCGCGCCGGTGATCTCCGTGCGCGACGCCGGCATCTGCTTCAAGCGCAACCGACGGGCGAGCCGCAACTTCAAGGACCTCTTCGCCGGACGCGGCCGCCGCAAGCGTGCCGACGAGTTCTGGGCGCTCCGCAACGTGTCGTTCGACGTCCGTCCGGGCGAGGCGATCGGCGTCGTCGGTCGGAACGGTCAGGGCAAGTCCACGCTCCTGAAGCTCGTGGCGCAGGTGATGCTGCCGGACGAGGGCCGGATCGACGTCGGGGCCGGCGTCGCGCCGCTCATCGAGATCACCGGTGGGTTCGTCGGCGACCTGTCCGTCCGCGACAACGTCTACCTGACCGCCGGCCTGCACGGCATGTCGCGCGCCGAGATCCGTGGCGCCTTCGACGAGATCATCGACTTCGCCGAGATCGCGGACTTCGTCGACACCCCGTACAAGCACCTGTCGAGCGGCATGAAGGTGCGCATCGCGTTCGCGGTGATCTCGCGGCTCGACGAGCCCGTCATCCTGGTGGACGAGGTCCTCGCCGTCGGCGACAAGGCCTTCCGCGAGAAGTGCTACAAGCGGATCGAGGAGCTCCTGGCCGGCGGTCGGACGCTCTTCTTCGTGTCCCACAGCGACAAGGACCTGCGCCGGTTCTGCGACCGTGGTCTGTACCTCGACAAGGGCCGGCTGCAGCTCGACGGCACCATCGAGGAAGCGCTGGCGCAGTACTCCGCCGACTACGGCGTCTGACCGGTCGGGTACTCCCCCTCCACAACCAGGGCACCACGGTGCCCCCTCCACAGCAACGGGTTCCCGGGTGCTGCGCCGGGGCCCCACCGTCGGACCCTCCCCCTAACGTTCCCCCCATGCACCACCCAGCACCCGCGTACGCCGTCCCGTTCACCATCGACCGCTCGCAGGCCCCGCGCCGGTACGACCTCGTCAACACCGGGGACGAACCGGTCGACGGCCTGACCCTCACCCACCTCGGCAACGGCTACAGCCCGCCGCTGGCGGTGCACCGGCTCGAACCGGGTCGACGTCTGTCCGTCGCCGTGTTCGGCGCGGATCCGCAGGACACCGGCGTCGTGATCGTCCGCTGGCGCCGTCCGGACCGCTCCGAGTACGTGTGGCGGATGTCACTGGTCGGTCAGGGGCTGCACCCGTGACCGACTCCGGACGCGGCTCAGCGTTCGCCGCGCTCGGCAGCGACGGTGCGCCAACGCTCCAGCAGCCACTCGACGGCAGCGTGGAACCTGGCCGTCGCGGCACCGGGCGTGGTGTCGCCGAAGTAGCGCGCCACCCACTGCTGCAGCTTGGCGAGCTCGGCTGCGTCCCCCACGGCGGCGTCGATCCGCGCGAGCACCGACGGCGCATCGGCCGCGGTCAGCCAGTTGGCATCGCTCAGGTAGCCGCGTTCGTCCACGTCGGCCTCCGGCGACACCGGGCGGGTCACGATCAGGGGCTTCCCGACCGCCAGGCGGTCGTAGATCATCGCGCTGATGTCGGTGATCGCCACGTCTGCGTCGGCCAGCTGCCAGCCGAGCTCGCCGCCCTCGTCGTGGACGTGGTGCGCGGCGGGGTCGGCCGCGTTCGCCGCCGTGATCGCCGCGACGATCCGCTCGTGCGCCGTTCGGTACGCCGGGTCGAGCACACCGCTCCGCGGGTGCGGGCGGTACACCAGGCGGTGGTGGGGCGACGCGAGCACCTGCTCGGCGATGGTGGTGCCGTGGGACGCGATCGAGCCGTACGCCGCGGCGCCGCGGTCGCCCTCCCACGTCGGTGCGTACAGCACGACGGTCCGGTCGTCGGCGGGGTACGGTGCCGCGCCGGCGAAGTGGTCGGCCTGCGGGCGGCCGATCGCGATGGTCCTGGCGTCGAGGTCGTAGTCCCACAGCGCCTCGGCGAGCCGGCCACGCGCGGCGTCCCCGGCGATCAACGCGTAGTCGTACGCCTTGAACTGGTTCGTCGTCATGTACATCTTGTCGCTCTCGCCGTGGTTGACGAAGACGTGCCACATACGCCCGTACCGCATCATCTGGAAGTTGCGGGCGTTCTGGTTGACGTAGAGCACCACCTTCGGCGCCTGGGTCTCGACGAACTGCTCCAGGTCGACGACCTGACGGGCGTACACGGCGGGGACGGGCGACTCGTCGATGAGCGTGGTCATCGTGCCCGGGCTGCGCGCGATGATCGCGACCGGGTGCGTCTTCGCCAGTTCAGCGAGCGGCGCGTACCACTGGCGCACCTGGTACATGTTCACGGGGCCGTCGGCGAAGTACACCGCGATCTCGATCGTGCCGGGCGCCGGCACCGCGACCGAGGGCAGGCGACGGGCGAGCGCCCGGCGGCTCCGGCGCGAGGCGAGCAGGCGCTGGGCCAGGCGCACGGCGGTCCGCACGTCACTGGTGATCGGCATGGACTGTCTCCCGTTCTGCGGTGGCGGTGGGGTTCGGGGTGGTCAGACGACGGGCGGGCGCCCAGCGAGCGTCATCCGGGCGACGGTCAGCCAGCTCATCGGTCGGGCCGGTCCGCAGTCGGTGGTCCATCCTTCGCGGATGCCGGCGAACCACGTCGTCAGGCGCCGCGGGTGTCGCCACCAGCGCGCGGTCTGGATCGCGGCCCACGAGCCGACGTAGAGCGGCCGGAGCGGTGCTGGCAGGTTCCGTCGGGCCAGCCACACCCGGTTGCGGGCGTTCAGGCGGTAGTACTCGGTGTGCCGCGCCGGGTCGATGGCCGGGTGGTGGGCGACCAGGTCGCCGGCGTACCAGGCACGTCGACCGGCGTCCCACACGCGCCACGCGAGTTCGATGCCCTCGTGCGCGTAGAAGTACTCCGCGCCCCAGCCCCCGACCACCCGGTACACGTCCATCGGCAGCACGGCGGCGCCCTCCCACACCGAGAACACCGGCGACGAGTGGTCCGGCTCGCCCTTGCGGATGCGCGGTACCCAGCGCCGTGGGTTCGCGGCGCCGGTCGGGTCGACCACGCGGGGCTGGACCAGGCCGAGCGACGGGTCGCGTTCGAAGCGGCCGACGGCGTCCTGCAGGAACGTCACCGAGGGGATCGAGGCGTCGTCGTCCAGGAAGAACACGTAGTCCCCGTCGACGACCTCGGCACCGGCGTTGCGGCCGGCCGGGATCCCGAGGTTCTCCGGCAGCGCCAGCGTCCGCACTCCGTCGGGCAGGCCGGTCGGCTCCCAGCCGTTGCCGACGCAGACCACGTCGAGTTCGACGCCCTGCTGCGCGAGCACGCTGTCGAGCCCACGGCGCAGGTCGTCGGGCCGGGTGCCCTGCGACAGGCTCACGACGGCGACTCGGGGTCGCTTCGGGTGCGCGACCGCGTGGCGGCGGACGGTGCTCGGGGTCACGGTGCCATCGGTCACCGTGTCGTCGGCCACCGCGTCGTCGGTCACCGCGTCGTCGGTCACGCCTTGACCCGCTTGGACGCGATGATCGCCAGGAAGTGTCCGACGGCCGCCAGCACGGCCAGCGGCAGCAGCGCCCCGACCAGGATCCGGCTGGCGAGCGTGTCGCCGATCACCAGTCCGATGAGCGCGAACAGGAACGCGAGCATGCTCAGCTCGACCGAGTGGTACAGGCGGTGGAACGGCAGGAAGCGGGCCAGGCGGCGGAGCGAGGCGAGCTTCCGGCCGGACGGCGCGGTCGAGGCGTCGCGTCGGTCGACGAGCTTGTCGAGCCCCGCGTTCGCCCGGGCGACGTGCACCATGTCGTTGAGGGCCTTGTTCAGCACGATGACCAGGCCGAGTGCGCAGCCGATCGTGGTCCACATCCAGTCGGCACCGTGGATCGGCCATGTGGCGGCCCGGATGCCCAGCGCGACCGGGATCAGTCCCTCGGTCGTGTAGTGCCCGACCTTGTCCAGGAACACCCCGGCGGGCGAGCGGGTGCCACGCCACCGTGCGACCTCGCCGTCGCAGCAGTCCACGAGCATCTGCAGCTGTCCGAGCACCAGGGCGAGCGCTGCGCCCCAGATGCCGGGGATGAGCAGGGCCGCGGCGATGCTCCACCCGACCAGGATCATCAGGCCGGTCACCTGGTTGGCGCTGACGCGGGTCTTCAGCAGCACCCAGGTCAGGTACGGCGAGACGTCGCGCAGGTACAACGACGCCGTCCAGTGCTCGGCATTGGCGCGGGCGCGGACCTCGTCCGGCTGGGCGACGGCCCGCAGCTCGGCGATCGACGTCGGGCGTGCAGATCCGCGGCCGTGGGTGGCGTGGTCGGTCATGGGGTCACCGTCCGGTGTGGGTGGTCAGCTCAGAGGTACGGGTGAGGAACCCGATGATGAAACCGAGCCCCCATCCCACGTGGATGCAGGGCAGCACCACGAGCAACCAGAGGAAGGTCGCCACCCCGGACCGGCGCGCGACGGCGACCGACCCGAGGACGACGAAGAGCAGGTACACGGCGGGCACGGCGAACCCGAGGAGCGCCCAGGCGACCGGGCTGCCGAGGGCTGCGCCGACGACACCGACGACGCCGGCGAGGATCCCGACGGCCATGGCGGCGACCATCGCCGGCGGCACGAAGTACCGCAGGCCGTTGTTCGCGGGGAACCGACGGGCGAGCTCGCCCCGCCACAATCCGGTGGCGACGAACTGCCGCACCAGGCGCTTCAGGCTCGGTCGCGGGCGGTACGTGACGACCAGCTCGGGCGTGAACCACACGGTGCCGCCGGTCTGGCGCAGGCGTCGGTTGAGCTCCCAGTCCTGGCCGCGCTTGATGCCCTCGTCGAACAGGCCGACCTCGAACAGGCGGTCGCGGCGGAAGACGCCGAGGTACGCGGTCTCGGCGGGGCCGGCGGTCCCACCGACGTGGTGCGGGGTGCCGCCGAGTCCGACGCGGCTGCCGTACGCCAGCGCGACGGCCCGCTCGAACGGGCTGCGGCCCTCGGCGCGCATGATGCCACCGACGTTGTCCGCACCGGACTCGAGCAGGGTCCGGACGGCGATGCGCGTGTAGTCCGGGGGCAGCACCGAGTGCGCGTCGACGCGGACCACGACGGGGTGCACCGACGCCGTGATCGCGACGTTCAGTCCGGCCGGCGTGGACCCGGCCGGGTTGTCGATCGCCCGGATGCGGGGATCGGCGGCGCTCATCTCGGCGACGAGCTCGTTCGTGCCGTCGATCGACGGCCCGAGCGCGAGGATGACCTCGAACACGCCGGCGTAGTCCTGATCGAGCAGGCTGGCGACCGCAGCGCGGACCTCGGTGACCTCGTTGAGCACGGGCATCACGTACGAGACGCCCGGCAGGGGCTGTCCGTCTGTCTGCATGCGTACCTCGGGGTGCTGGCTGGGTGCACGGGACGCACCGGGGCGGTGCCGCCCCGCAGAGCGACCATGAGCCTATCAAGACCCGAACCCGGAACCTGCGGGGCGCCCGCGACGCGACCCGCAGACGGACGGGAGGCCCGGCGCACGTCGTGCACCGGGCCTCCCGTCTTGTCCGTGGTGGCGTCAGCCCTTGCTGTCGTACGTGCCCAGGGTCACGTCCGCCTCGCGGGACTGCCCGTTCCGGAGGTAGCTGATCGTCGTCGACGCGCCGCCCGCGAAGTACCGGACCTGTGCCGTCAGGTCGGTGGCGTCCGAGACGGTCGCCGAACCGATCTTCGTGACGACGTCACCCTTCTGCAGACCGGCCTTCGCCGCCGCACCGCCGGACGAGACCGACTTGATGAGCGCACCCATCTGGGTCGCGCTCGCGTTCTCCGAGGCGTCGCCGACGGTGGCACCGAGCAGGCCGTGCGTGGCCGAGCCCTTGTCCTTGATCTCGTTCGCGACGCGCTTCACCAGGTTCGACGGGATCGAGAAGCCCACGCCGATGCTGCCGGCCGCCGAGTCCGACGACGACGAGCTGCCGGCCGAGGCGATGGCCACGTTGATGCCGATCAGCTTGCCCTTCGCGTCGAGCAGGGCGCCACCGGAGTTGCCCGGGTTGATCGATGCGTCGGTCTGGATGACGGGCAGCGAGACCGTGGTGTTCGCGGACGAACTGCTGCCGTTGTCGCCGTTGCCCCAGAAGTCGAACGGGCCGCTGCCGCCGTTGCCGCCCTCGTTCGAGTCGCCGCCCTCGCTGGGAGCGCTCGACGTGACCTGGATGCTGCGGTTCAGGGTCGAGACGATGCCGTCCGTGACCGTGTTCGACAGGCCCAGGGGCGCACCGATCGCGACCGCGGTGTCACCGACGTTGAGCTTCGTGGAGTCGGCGAACTCCATCGGCTTGAGGTCGGTCGCGTCGATCTTGATGACCGCGAGGTCCACCGTCGGGTCGGTGCCGATGAGCTTGCCCTCGTAGATCTTGCCGTTCGAGGTCGTCACGGTGATCGAACCGTTCGAGCTGTCGCCGTCGAGCGTCACCACGTGGGTGTTCGTGACGATGTAGCCGTCCTTGCTCATCACGACGCCCGAACCGGTGCCGGCCTCGTTGCTGGACGAGACGTTGATCGTCACGACCGACGGCGTCGCCTGAGCAGCGACCGCGGTGACGACGGTCGCGGAGTCGTAGTCGTTGACCGTGAGGTTGCCGCCCTGCGACGAACCGGACGACGACGTGACGGTGCCGCCCTGCGACGACCCGGCGAGCCACCCGGCGCCGCCGCCGACCAGACCCGCGACGACCAGTCCGGCGATGATCGGCAGGACGAGCTTGCTGCGCCCGGAGCGGGTGGTGGTCGTGGTGGCCGCTGCACCCGCCGTTCCGTCGGCGAAGTAGTGGCCGTTGCGCTGGTTCGCGCCGTCCACGTCGCCGAAGGCGCTCGTGGCGGACTGCGGCGCCTGCGCCGACGCCGTCGCGTACTCCGACGAGGACGCGGGGGCAGCGGCGGAGGCCGGCTGGGCGTACTCGCCGTACCGCGGCTGGCCCGCGGTCGGCTGCTGGCCGTACTGCGGCTGCTGGGCCTGGCCGTACTGGCTCTGCTGGCCGTACTGGCCCTGCTGGCCGTACTGCGACTGCTGACCGTACTGGGACTGCTGGTTCTGGCCGTACTGGGGCTGCTGGCCGTACGGGCTCTGCTGGGCCTGCCCGTACTGCGGCTGCTGGGCCTGCCCGTACTGGCTCGCCTGGGCCTGCCCGTACTGGCTCGTCTGGTCGGCGGCGGGCTGCTGGCCGGACTGGGACGCCTGCCCGTACGGGGAGGTCTGCTGGCCGTACCCGGCCGGCTGCTGGCCGGCATCGCGCTGCTGGCCGGCATCGCGCTGCTGGCCGGCATCGCGCTGCTGGCCGGCATCGCGCTGCTGGCCGGCATCGCGCTGCTGGTCGCCCGAGAGCGTCGGGTACGGGGCCGTGTAGCGGTCCGTGGGGTGGTCGGTCGCCGACGGGATCACGTCGGTGTGGTCGGCGCTCGTGGCGTCGTCGGACGGAGCCGCGTGCTGCGCGGAGTCGGCGGACCGCTCGGCGTTGTCGGGCTGCTCGGCGTCGTTGAACTGCTCGGAGTCGTTCGGCATCGACGTGGTCCCCTTCGTGGCCGCTGCGGCGGCGTCCTCACTGGCGGCAGGCGATGCCGCATCGTCCGGACGGCGGTCGTCGCCCTGCCCGTTGGGCGTGGTGTCGGTCATGCTGGACGTGCTCCTTTCAAGCTCGTGCAGTCTGTCGCAACCACCTGAGCGGTGCTTCTGGCGACGCTGGAAGCATCCTCTGCCGATCTTATGCGTGGGCTGTGGGTCCGTCCCCGGATCGCCGCCGGACGGCCAGCTAAGTTGGGGTCCTTTCAGCGCGACACGTCGTCGCCGTCACCGGAGGGAACCACATGCGGCACGCAGGACCCTGGTTGCGAGCAGCCGAGGGAGCGATGCTCCTGGGACCCGACGGCGTCCCCGCGCCCACCGTCTTCGCCGAGATGAGCGCCCTCGCCGCGAGCACCGGCGCGATCAACCTCGGGCAGGGCTTCCCCGACCAGGACGGCCCGGCCGAGGTGCTCGAGGCCGCGGTCCGCGCCGTCCAGGACGGCGTCAACCAGTACCCGCCCGGACGCGGGACGGCCGACCTCCGCACCGCCGTGGCCGAACACCAGCAGCGGTGGTACGGCCTCGAGGTCGATCCCGACCGGCAGGTCCTGGTCACCGCCGGCGCCACCGAAGCCCTCGCCGCGACGCTCCTCGCCCTGGTCGAACCGGGCGACGAGGTCATCACGTTCGAACCGTTCTACGACGCCTACGGTGCACTCGTCCGGCTCGCCGGCGGCACCCACGTCACCGTGCCCCTCACCGCTCCGGACTTCCTGCCGGACGAGGACACCCTGCGCGCGGCGTTCACCGACCGCACCCGCGTCGTGCTCGTCAACACGCCGCACAACCCGACCGGCCGGGTCCTGCCCGACGAGGTCCTGCGCACGATCGTGGAACTCGCGACGCGGTACGACGCCCTCATCGTCACCGACGAGGTCTACGAGCACCTGACGTTCACCGTCCCGCACACGCCGATCGCGACACTGCCCGGAGCCGCCGAGCGGACGGTGTCGATCTCGAGCGCGGGCAAGACCTTCAGCACCACCGGCTGGAAGATCGGCTGGCTCACCGCTCCCCCGACGCTCGTCGACGCGATCACGACGGTGAAGCAGTACCTGACCTTCGTCAACGGCGCACCGTTCCAGCCGGCCGTCGCCGTCGGACTGCGGTTGCCCGACGCCGTCTTCGCCGGGATCGCCGCCGAACTCGCCGCCAAGCACGAACTGCTCGCCTCAGGGCTTCGGTCAGCGGGCTTCGACGTCATGCGCCCGGACGGCGGGTACTTCGTCATCGCCGACACCGCGCCGCTCGGGTACGACGACGCCCGGGCCTTCTGCCTCGAACTGCCCGCCCTGGCCGGGGTCGTCGGCGTGCCGGTGTCGGCCTTCGTCCGGCCGGACCACGCCGCGGGCTACCGGTCCCTCGTGCGCTTCGCGTTCTGCAAGCGGCGTTCCGTCCTCGAGGACGCCGCGGGCCGCCTGGCACGCCTCCACGCGCCGTCCTGAGCCCGGTCCCGCCACCGGCGCAGTCGCGACCACGGATCGGACGGGAGCTGCCGGTCAGTGGCGAGCCGCGCCTCCAGGCCGGGCGCGCAGCGCGACGTCGTACCGGCGGAGTGCCAGCGACGGGTTGACCTGCCGGACCGCCTCGGTCACGGCGGTGTCGACGGTCGCGACGAGCGTGCCAGGCGCGGAGCCGGCTGACGCCACGGCGACACCGGAGGGGTCGAGCACCACCGAGGCGCCGATGCCGATCGGCGGCGTCTGGCCGACACCGACGACCCAAACGGTGTTCTCGATCGCCCGCGCGGTGAGCAGGGTCCGCCAGTGGTGCTCCTTGCCGGGGCCGCGCACCCACTCGGCCGGCAGCACGACGACGTCGGCCGCACCGTGCTCGGGTGCCGCCAGCCGCCGGGTGACCTCGGGGAAGCGCAGGTCGTAACAGGTCTCGAGCCCGATCCGGAGGCCTTCGAACTCGAAGACCGGCAGCTGCTCCGGGTCGCCGGACTCGATGCGGTCGGACTCTCGCGAGCCGAAGGCGTCGTAGAGGTGCACCTTCCGGTAGATCGCCGCGAGCTCGCCGGTGGGGAGCACCGCCACCAGGGTGTTGCGGAAGCGCGTGGGGCCTGCCGGGGTCGCCGCGTCGGTCGTCTCGGCGTCGGTCGTCTCGGCGATCCCGATGATCAGTGCGACACCGGTGTCGCGGGCGATGTCGCGGAGCCCGGAAACGAACGGGCCGTCCAGCGATTGCGCTGCGGCGACGAACCGGTCGTCGATGTCGGCGCTGAAGTACGACGAGTACTCCGGCGTGACGAGCAGGGCCGCTCCCCGCGCCGCGGCGTCGGCTGCCGCGGTCCGGACGGTCTCGAGGTTGGCTGCAGGGTCGTCCACGGGAGCGAACTGCGCGGCGGCGATCGTGAGGGTGCCCATCCGCCGAGCGTACTCGGCGGGATCCGACGCCCTTGGGCGCACTCCGGCATGCACGAGTCCAGGGATGCGTCCACGAACGAGGAAAGCCCCGGTCCTTTCGGACCGGGGCTTTCGTGTGACGCTTGGTTGCGGGGGCAGGATTTGAACCTACGACCTCTGGGTTATGAGCCCAGCGAGCTACCGAACTGCTCCACCCCGCGGCACATTGAATAGCCTACACACGGTCGTGGCGGGGCACAAATCGTGTGCCCCGCCACGGCGTGTCAGCTGCCGTCTTCGGCCGCGGTCGCGGCCTCGATCGCGTCCTGCAGGCGCTTGTCGGCCTCGGCTGCGGCCACCAGATCGTTGTCGGCGTAGGCGTCCTGACGGTCCTGCAGTGCGGCCTTCGCGTCGGACAGCGCCTTCTGGAGCGCGTCGTTGTCGACGGTGCCCGAGCCGGTCGAGCCACCGGTCGAACCGGAACCCGAGTCGGAGCCGGAGCCGGCGTCGGACGAGCCCGAACCGGAGTCGCTCCCCGAACCACTGGCATCGGAGTCTCCGGCAGCAGCACCCGAGTCACCGCCGAACAGCGAGTTGAGCGCCTCGTCGAGGGTGTCCTCGAACGCGATCTTGTCGCCGAACGCGACGAGCACCTTCTGCAGGAGCGGGTACGAACCGCTCGACGTCGACTGGACGTACACGGGCTGCACGTAGAGGAAGCCGCCGCCGACCGGCAGGGTGAGCAGGTTGCCCTGCTTTACCGTCGAGTTGCCGCGCTTCAGGATGTTCAGCTCCTGCGACACCGTGGTGTCCGAGTTGAACAGGTTCTGCACCTGCGCCGGGCCCGGGATGTTGTCGGTCTTCGGCATCGTCAACAACGTGAGCTTGCCGTAGCCCGACGCCTTCTTGCCCTTGCCCGCACCTCCCGCGTCGGAGTCGGCGGCCAGGTACCCGGTCAGCACGTTGCGGTTGTTCGCCCCGGCGGACTGCTGGGGGATGTAGGTCGTGTACAGGTTGTACGCGGTCTCCTGCCCCGGCACCTTCATCGTCAGGTAGTACGGATCCTGCAGGTTCGCCTTGCTCGCGGTGGTCGTCGTCTGCGCGCCCAGGGCGTTCGTGGTCGTCGACGTGTCCGCGGCGCTCGCATCCGTGTCGGTCGACCCAGTGGTTGTGGGCTCCTGTGGCGTGTTCCACGCGTCGTCACCCGAGTAGAACGAGTTCGCGTTCGTCACGTGGTACGTGCCGAGGATCGACCGCTGCACCTTGAACAGGTCCGTCGGGTACCGGACGTGGTCCAGCAGCTCGGCGCTCATGCTCGACACCGACTTCACCGACGTCGGGAAGATCTTCTCCCACGTCTTCAGCACCGGGTCCTTGGTGTCCCACGCGTAGAGGGTCACCTTGCCCGTGTAGGCGTCGACCGTGGCCTTCACCGAGTTGCGGATGTAGTTGACCTGGTCGGTGCGGTACGCCGAGGACTCCGAACCGGCGATGCTGTCCGACAGGCTCTGGCTCTGCGAGTACGGGTAGGCGTCGCTCGTCGTGTAGCCGTCGACGACCCACTGGATGCGGTGGTCGACGATCGCCGGGTAGGCGTCGCTGTCGACCGTCAGGTACGGAGCGACCTTCTGAACGCGCGTGATCGGGTCGCGGTCGTAGAGGATCTGCGAGTCCTTGTTGACCGCGTCCGACAGCAGGACCTGCTCCGACTGGAACTTCGCCGCGTAGACGAGTCGGTTGAAGAAGTTGCCCAAACTCGGTCCGCCGTCGCCGGAGTACGTCGTGGTGGCGTTGCCGCCGTTGTCGTCGTCGGAGCCGGACGGGTAGTCGAGCTCGACGTCCTTCGACCCCTTCGGCGCGCCGACGATCGAGTACGCCGGCGAGGTCTCGCCGAAGTACACGCGCTGCTGGAAGTCACCCAGCGCACCGTTCGAGGGGATGCCCGACTCGAGGAAGACCGGCTTGCCGTCGCTCGCGCGCTGGTTGCCGAAGGCCGCGGTCACGCCGTAGCCGTGGGTGTACACGAACGCCCGGTTGTACTGGGTGTTCGCAGCCGAGCTCAAGCCGTCGAGGTCGATGTCGCGCACCGCGATGACGGTGTCCTCGGTCTCGCCCTTGACGTCGTACCGGTCGACGTCGAGCTCGTCCGGGAACTGGTAGTACTGCCGGTACTGCTGGAGCTGGCTGAAGGTGTCGGAGACGATCTTCGGGTCGATGAGGCGGATGTTCGCCGTCGTCTGGGCGTCCTGCGCGAGGGCGCCGGAGCTGGCCTCGGTCGTGGCGTCGTAGTTCTGTTCCTTGACGTCGGAGACACCGTAGGCGTCACGCGTGGCCTTGATGTTCCGCTCGATGTACGCGGACTCGTACGTACGCTCCGAGGGCTTGACCTGCAGGCGCTGGACGATCCAGGGGTAGATGCCACCGATGACGATCGCGGCGACGAGCAGCAGGCCGGTGCCGACGATCGAGATGCGCCAGCGGCCGATCACCGCGGTGACGATGAACAGGATCGCGACGATCGCCGCGATGCCCGCCATGATCTCGCGACCCGGGATGACCGCGTTGACCTCGGTGTACTGGGCACCGGTGATGAGCGAGTTCGACTTGGTGAGCGCCGCGTACTGGTCGAGCCACAGGCTCACGGCCTGCAGCGCGATGTAGAGCGCGGCAGTGACGGCGAGCTGGATGCGCGCTGCTCGGGAGATCCGGACTTCACGTCCCCCGAAGCGCAGCGCGCCGTACAGGTAGCAGGCAGCGAGGGCGGCGAGCCCCGCGATCAGCACCACGGCCGACGAGTACGCCACGATCGAGCGCCAGAACGGCAGCTCGAAGACGTAGAAGCCGATGTCCAGGCCGAACTGCGGGTCCGTCTTGCCGAACGGGGTCCGGTTGAAGTACTCGAGCACCATGCTCCAGCGCCCCGAGGTCGACAGCCCGGCGAAGATGCCGAGCACCACCGGGATGCCGATCATGACGGCGCGGCGCAGTGGTTCGATGACCTGCTGGTACCGGTCCAGCTGCGAGTTGAGCTTCGCGTAGACCGGGCGGTACCGGAAGGCCAGTCCGATGCTCAGGAAGACCGGGATCGCCATTCCCAGGAAGCCCGCGAGGAACATCAGGGTCCCCGCGATCCACCGCGTCGTGAGGACCTGCTGGAACCCGAGCTGCGCGAACCACGCGTAGTCGGTGTACAGGCTGGCGAAGATGAAGAAGCCGATCACCAGTGCGGCCAGCACGATGATCGTGACCACGATCGGGACCCGCGGCGAACGCCGCCCCGAGGTGGACGAGGTTGTCGTCACTTGATGTGCTCCAGACGTGTCGGACCGGCGGGCCCGGCTCGCGGCGGGCCGTCAGTGCACTGATCCTATTGGACCGGGCGGACTGTGAAACTGTGCGAGGACTCAGGAACCCGGTCAGGAACCGCAGCGGGCGAGCTTCGCGGTGCTCTTCCCGTCGGCGATGGTCTGCAGGTCGGTGACGGCCTGGTCGAGCGTCGACACCTTGTAGACGTCGAGCCCGTCCGGCACGTGCCCGACGACCTCGCCGCAGTTGTCTGCCGGGGCGAGGAACACCGTCGCTCCCGCTTCCCGCGCCCCGTAGAGCTTCTGCCGGATGCCGCCGATGGCTCCGACCTCGCCGTCGGCGGTGATCGTGCCCGTGCCCGCGACGTGCTTGCCACCGTTCAGCTTGCCTGGTGTGATCTCGTCGATGATCCCGAGCGCGAACATCATGCCGGCCGAGGGGCCGCCGACGTCCTGCAGCTTGATCGAGACGTCGAACGGGAAGTCGTACTTCTCCGTGACGCCGACGCCCAGGAGCGCGGTGCCCTGCTCGTCGCGCGGGGTCACCCGGACGTCCTTCGTCGCACCGTCGCGCTCGATGGTGACGGTGGCCGGGGTCGAGGTGCCGTGCTTCGCGACGAGCTCCCGCAGCGAGGTGGCGTCGGCGTTCGTCGTGAGCGAGGTGCCGTCGAAGGCCGTGATGACGTCGCCCTTCTCGATCGGGCCGTCAGCAGCCGAACCCTTCTGCACGGTGCCGACCTCGAGCTCCGTCGGCAGGTCGTTGCCCTGCTGGATGAGTGCTGCGGCCACGGCGGACTGCTGCGACGCCTGCATGTCGGCGGAGTCCTGCTGGTTGACCTGCTCGGTGGTGGTGCCGGTCGGGTAGATCGCCTCGACCGGGATCACGGCCTCGGACTTCGTGAAGATCGCCCGGACGACGCTGGTCCACGACGGACGGTTCGTCGCGTCGCCCTGGATGCCGACCGTCAGCATGTCGAGCGCCCCGGCGGTGGGGTAGGTCTCGTGTCCGGAGACCTGGATCAGCTTGACGTCCTTCGCGTCCTTGCCCGTGCCCTGCTTCTGCGTCCCGATGGTGTTGTAGACCGGTCCGGGGACCTCGATCAGGTACGGGCTCGGCAACACGCTCGCCAGGATCCCCAGCACGACGGCGCCGATCACGAACGCCCACCCGACGGTCCTGGCACGCGAGCGACGACGGGGCGCGGGGGTGAAGAGGGTCACGCGGGGTCCTTCCAGGGGCGGTCGCCGGGCCTGACGGCGGGGCGGTCGTCCGCGCCGTGTGGCGGGACTGTTCGCCCTCGGCGCAGCGGTTCGGGCGTTCCCACGGGGGCATCCCAGGTGCGGCCCCGTGAGCAGCGATTAGCGTAGTCGGCATGCCTGATGAACCACAGCCGGGGCCGGACGACGACTTCCAGGAGATGCTGCGCAAGCTGCTCTCGGGCGAGGGCCAGATCGACCCGTCGCAGCTCGCCGGTGCAGCCGGCCTGCCGAACGACCCGGCCTTCGTCGCGAACCTGATGAGCCAGCTGCAGCGGGCCGCGCAGTCCGGCGGCGACGGCATCGACTTCTCCGCGACCGCCGAGCGCGCCACCGCGATCGCCCGCGAGGGTGGGCACGCCGTCGACCCGGTGGCCTCGCAGGCGGCCGACCAGGCGTTCCAGGTCGCCGCGCTGTGGCTGGACGAGGTCACCACCGTGGCCGAGCTCACCGCCACGCCGAGCCTGTACACGCGCGAGCAGTGGGCGAAGGCGACGGTGCCGGTGTGGACCCAGATCGCCGAGCCCGTCGCGTTCAGCATCGCCGATGCGCTGACCGAGGCCATCGACCAGCGTGCTCCGGAAGAACTCAAGGCGATGCTCGGCGACGTCTCGAAGGCGATGCGCGGCGTCGGCGGGGCCCTCTTCGCCATCCAGCTCGGCCAGGTGGTCGGCCAGCTGTCGAAGGAGGTCGTGTCCGGCGGCGACGTCGGTGTCCCGCTGCTGGACGAGCAGGTGGCCGCACTCCTGCCGCAGAACGTGGCCGAGTTCGCCGAGGGGCTCGACGTCTCCGAGGACGAGGTCCGCATCTACCTGGCGGTCCGCGAACTCGCCCACGCACGGCTCTTCCGTTCGGCCCGGTGGCTGCGACTGCACATCATCTCGTCGATCACCGACTACGCGCGGGGCATCCACATCCCCTTCGACCGCGTCGAGGAGCTCGCCGCGGACATCGACCCGACCAACCAGGAGCAGCTGCGGGACGCGCTCGCCTCGGGTGCGCTCATCCCGCCGCGCACGCCCGAGCAGGACGCTGCGCTGGCACGTCTCGAGACCATGCTCGCGCTCGTCGAGGGCTGGGTCGACACGGTGACCGCCGCCGCAACCGTCCGGCTGCCGAAGAGCGGTGCCATCGCCGAGATGGTCCGCCGTCGCCGGGCAGCCGGAGGACCCGCCGAGTCCGCGTTCGCGACGCTCGTCGGCCTCGAACTGCGACCCCGCCGTCTGCGCGAGGCCGCCGCGATGTGGCAGCGGGTGACGGACGAGCTCGGTGCCGAGCAGCGTGACGCGCTCTGGTCGCACTTCGACCTGGTCCCCACGTCCGACGACGTCGACGCGCCGGACGCCCTGGTCGCCCGACTGCGGAACCCCGCGCAGACGGAGGAGGACGACGCGTTCGACAAGGCGCTCGAGGACCTGCTCAACGACGCCACCGGCGCCCGTCCGCACGAGGACGAGTCCGGCCGGATCGACGACGGCGCCCCGGGCACCGACGGAACGGGCACCGGCGAGAGCGGCCCCGACGGAACGGGCACCGGCGAGAGCGGCTCCGACGGAACAGGCACCGACGAGGACCGCCCCGGCGGCCAGCCCAGCTGAGTCCGGCCCCGCCGAGTTCTCCACAGATCCACCACCCGGCCCCACGCGTGCCCCCGACTCGGGCACCGTGGGGTCATGGGCATCCGCATCGATCCGACACTCGAGTTCGTCTGGCGCGACCCCACGACGGTGCAGCTCGGGGTCGATCCGCCTCGTGCCGTCGTCGACGTCCCGACCGCGGGCGAGGAACGGTTCCTCAGTGCCCTGCGGCGTGAGACGGGGCGCGAGGCGCTGAGCGGCCTCGCCGTCAGCTCGGGCTGCCCACCGGACGTCGCCGCGCGCGTGCTCGGGGCGGCGTCCCCCGCGGTGATCGACGTCCTGCCTGAACCGCTCGAACGGGTCGAGGTGCACGGGGCCGGCGGGTTGGCGGACACGATCGCGGCGCACCTGTCCGGCGAGGGCGTGACCGTCGCTCGGACCTCGTCCCCGCGGGGCGGCCCCGTCGACCTGCCGGAGCACGAACCCCGGCTCGCCGTGGTGGTCGCCGACCACGTCGTCGACCCCGCGCTCCGCGCCGCCTGGACCCGCAGGGGCGTGCCGCACCTGGCGGTCGTGGTGGGCGACGGACGCATCCGCCTCGGGCCGTTCGTGGTCCCGGGGGCCGGCCCGTGCCTCCAGTGCGCGGAGCTCGCACGCGTGGACGACGACCCGGCGTGGCCCGCGATCGCGTCGCAGCTGTGGGGACGACCACCGGCGCCACTGTCACCGTGGCGGTCCGCCGCGGTGGCCGCGGCCACCACCCGGCTGCTCGTGCAGCGCCTGCCGCTCCGGTCGCAACGTGCCGACCCGGACCAGGTGGTGTTCGACCGCGACGACCTGGCCGTCAGCCGCTGGTCGGTGCCGTTCCATCCGCGGTGCGCGTGCCGAGCGCTGCCAGGAACCGACTCGGAGCACGGGCTCCCCCACGCGTGGAACCCTGTCTCGACCACGTGATCGTCACGGTCCGCCGGGCACGGGTCAGGCCGACGTAGAACAGGCGCCGTTCTTCGTCAACCTCGGCGTCCGTCGTGGCGTGCGAGATCGGCAGGAGCCCCTCGGCGGCGCCGGCGATGACCACGTTCGGCCACTCGAGGCCCTTGGACGAGTGCAGGGTCGCCAGGGTGACGGCGTCGACCTCGGGCTCGTGGTGGGTCGCGGCACGGTCCACCAGGTCCTGTGTGAACTGCTGCATGGTCGTCCCGGCGGGGGCGTCCTCGGCCAGGCCCATGATCGCCTGCAGCGCTTCCCACTGCTCGCGGACGGCGCCGGTGCCCTCGGGGGCGGTCGACGTCCACCCGCTGACCTGCAGCACGAGGCGGACACGGCGGGTCAGTTCGTCGTCGGTCTGCCGGATCGCCTCGCCGCGCATGTGGTGCACCGCGAGCTTCACCTCGGGCCGGTTGAAGAAGCGCGTGCCGCCCTGCACCCGGTAGGGGATGCCGTTGCGGCCGAGCGCGGACTCGAGGGCCGCGGACTGGGCGCCGACGCGGAACAGCACCGCACAGTCGCCGTACGACGCTCCGCCGGCGACGAGTTCCGCGATGCGTCGGGCGATGGTCTGCGCCTCGTCGCCGTCGTGCACGCACGGCACCACGACGGGGTCGGGACCGGACTCGTCCGTCTGGGCGACCAGGTCGAGCGCGCCCGGTTGCCCGCGCATCAGGGCGTTGGCGGCGTGCACGACCTCGCGGGTGGAGCGGTAGTTCCGCTCGAGTCGCACGACCGATCCGCGGGGGAACTCCGAGCCGAAGCCGAGCAGGTAGTCGCTCGACGCACCGGCGAACGAGTAGATCGTCTGGCTGGCGTCGCCGACGACGCACAGGTCGTCGCGGCCGCCGAGCCAGGCCCGCAGCAGGTCGTGCTGCACGGGCGAGACGTCCTGGTACTCGTCGACGACGAAGAACCGGTACTGCTGCCGCACGTAGGACGCCACCCGCGGCTCCGACTCGACCATGCCGAGCGTGGCGAGCAGGACGTCCTCGAAGTCGAGCTGTCGGCGGTCGTCCTTCAGGCGCTCGTAGGCCTTCATCAGGTCGATCACCCGGCGCGGTGAGGTGTCGCGCGGCATCACGCGCCCGGCGGCAGCGGCCTCGTACTCCTCGAGCGAGAGCATCTGCACCTTGCGCCACTCGACCTCGGCGGCCAGGTCGCGCAGCACCGGGGTGTCGACCGACATCCCGACGGTGTCCGCGGCGTGCGCGATCATCCGGCCCTTGGACTCGACGATCTTCGGTGCGTGCCCGCCGACGGTGTCCGGCCAGAAGTAGCTGAGCTGCGCCATCGCCGCGGCGTGGAAGGTCCGAGCCTGCACCGTGCCGGCGCCGAGCGAGCGGAGCCGCGACCGCAGTTCCCCGGCGGCGCGGGTGGTGAACGTCAGCGCGAGGACGTGGTTCGGCGCGTAGGTGCCGGTCGCGACCCCGTAGGCGATGCGGTGGGTGATCGCACGGGTCTTGCCGGTGCCGGCGCCCGCCAGGACCGCGACGGGGCCGAGCAGGGTCCGGGCGACGGTTCGTTGCTCGGTGTCGAGAGCGGCGAGGAGTTCATCGGGCGACGGCGGACGGACCTCGGCCGAACCGGCCGAACCGGCCGACCCGGTCGAACCGGTCGAACCGGTCGAACCGGCCGACCCGGCCGACCCGGCGCCAGCTGGCACCGGCCCACGACCAGCGCTGCTCACGGCAGGTCCAGCGGCCCGCCGTACCACTCCTCGATGATGGCGCGGGCGATCGAGGTCCGACCGGGCAGCAGCAGGGTCTCCCCCGCACGCTCCCGGATGTCCTCGCGCGAGAACCAGCGCACGTCGAGGATCTCGACGCCGTCGGGCCGGGCAGTGGACGGGTCGCCGTCCACCGCGCGGGCACGGAAGCCGACCATCAGCGACGCGGGGAACGGCCACGGCTGCGAGCCGAGGTACTCGGGCTCCTCGACGTGCACGCCGGACTCCTCGAAGACCTCGCGGCGGACGGCGTCCTCGAGCGACTCCCCCGGTTCGACGAACCCGGCGAGCAGCGAGTAGCGGTTGGCGTCCCACGCGGCGTTCGAGCCGAGCAGGATGCGGTCGTCGGCGTCGACGACACCGACGATGATCGCGGCGTCGGTGCGCGGGAAGTGCTCGTGTCCTTCGGGGTCGCGGCGGACCCAGCCGCCGGTGACGACGTCGGTCGCGGACCCGGTGCGGGGCGAGAAGCCGTGGACGGCGTGCCAGTTCGCCATCGCCACGGCCTCGACAGCCAGGCCCTGGTCGCGCGGGGACAGCTCGGTGCCGAACATGCGCAGGCTCTCCCACGCGTCGTCGGACGGTTCGATGGCCGACGCGGTGGCGTCGTCGACGAAGGCCGCGACGAAGCGGGTGCCGGCGGGGGCGTCGGCAGCGTCGGACACGGCGCGGCCGAGGTACAGCGTCACGGTGCCGTCGGGCACGTCGGCCGCGGTCACGAACCGCAGGGTGCCGTCGGCGTTCCGGAGCATCTCCGAGCCGTGCACCGGCAGGTACCGGGTCGCGGAGTCCTCGCGCAGGACCCGGTCGAGGTCCGGCGTCGTGCGGAACTCGGCGTCGCGGTCGAGTTCGTTGCGGGACAGCGGGAGCCGGGAGGCGAACTCGACGGTCACGGCAGAGGGCTCCTCGGTTCGGGTGCAGGCGAGGCCTGCGGGCGGGGCGTGCGGCAAGGCGTACTGGGAAGGCTTCGGGAACAGCGTGGCGTGCACCGGTGCAGGCGTCACGCACCTACCCTGAGGGCATGGCGGGATCCCAGTTCACTCTAGCCGCGTTGGCGACGACGGCCGTGCCCGGCCTCGTCGTCACGGGCACGCGCACGCTCGGCTCGGCCGCGGCCGGCGACTACGAGTCGGCTCTCCTCCGCGACGCCGACGGCGCCCTGACGGTCATCCGACGTCCCCGGAACCAGCGGGCTGAAGCCCGGCAGTCGGCCGACCTCGTCGCGATCCGTGCGCTGAGCGCCGGGATCCGCACGCGCCTCCCGTTCGGTGTGGCCGAGTACCGCGGTCAGGCGCCGATCGGATCGACCCGCGCCATCGTCACCACCCGGCTGCCGGGCGCGCACCCGACGCTCGCGTCGTTCGCCGAGCGCCCCGAGCTCGCCACGAGCGTCGGCCGCGCCCTCGCCGCGATCCACCAGCTGCCGACGAGCTTCGTCTCGGACGCCGGCCTGCCGTCGCTCACCCCGTTCGAGGTGCTGCGCTCCGCCGTGTCCGTGATGGACCGCGCCGTCGCCACCAAGCTCGTGCCCGCCGCCCTGGTCGAACGGTGGGAGGGTGCCGCGCGCGACCAGCAGCTGTGGCAGTTCACCCCGACCGTCGTGCACGGATCGATCGGCACCGGCGTGCTGCTCGTCGACGGCGACGCCGTCAGCGGGATCCTCGACTGGGGCGAGCTCCGACTCGGCGACCCGGCGAAGGACCTCGCCTGGGTGCTCGCCGGCCGACGCGACGCCTTCGACACCGTCCTGAGCGCCTACGAGGCGAACGGGGGCGGACGCGACCGCCAGCTCGCGCAGCGCGCCCGCGTGCACCACGAACTCGAGACGGCGCACTGGCTGCTGCACGGCGTCCAGGCGAAGAGCACCGAGGTCGTCGACGACGCGGTCGCCATGATGCACCGGCTGGTCGACGCCGTGCACGCGCCGAGCGCGGAGCCGCTGCAGTCGGTGTCCCCCGAGACGATGGAGATCGGCGAGGTCGAGCAGCTGCTGTCGTCGACCGAACGCCGACACGGCTGACCCCACGCGTCGGCCGGGCGGCCGACGACGGTCGCACGGGACGCGGTGTCCGCGACCGCCTGGAGGCCCGGTGCCGGTCCGGCGGGCCGGCACCGGGCCTCCAGTGCGTTGCCGGACGGGCGCGGGGCGCTCCGCCGAGCGGTCACGTCTGCCGGGCGGTCACGTCGTCGATCAGCCGGGACCCGGCGACCCAGCAGCGCGGTGTCCCGAGTGCCCGTCAGCCGATCGCGGCCGTCCAGGCGCGCTCGAGTCCGGCACGGTCCAGCAGCTCGGTCGGACGCACCTCGAGGTCGTCCGCGACGAAGTAGAAGACGGCGTCGACCTGGTCGAGCGGTCGACCGGTGAACTCGGCGTAGGCCACCCGGTACAGGGCGAGCTGCAGCGTCCGTCGGGCCAGGTCGTCGGCACCGGACGGTGCCTTGCCCGTCTTCCAGTCGACGACCTCGGCACGCCCGTCGATCTCGTAGACGGCGTCGAGCTTGCAGACGACGCTGTGCCCGAGGAACGGGATGTGGATCTCCCGCTCGACCTCGACCGGCGTGCGGCCGGCCCACCGTGAGCGGGCGAAGGTGGCCTGGAAGTCGGCCAGTCGTCGGGCGTCGTCGTCCGTGACCACGGCGTCCGGCGAGGCGTCGACCAGGTCATCGGCGTCGAGGTCGAGCTCGTCGCCCCACACGTCGAGGGTCTCGAGCGACCCGCCCGTCCGGGCACGCTGCTCCACCCACTGGTGGAAGAGCGTGCCGAGCCGGGTCGCTCGGTACGGACGCTCCGGCATCGGCCGCCGCAGGCGTTCGGCCACCGTGTCCGGCTCGGTCAGGTAGTCCTTGAAGCCGGAGGCCGGCACGCGGTGCGGGACCACGACCGCGTGCTTCGCGTTCCGGGTCGCGCGTCGTTCGGCGAGCAGCAGGTCGATGTCGGCCGCGTACCGGCCGGAGGCACCGGGGTTGGCGTTCCGCACCCGCTCGGCCGCCGCCAGCACCCGGGGCGCACGCTGCCCGAACGGCACGTGCGGCCAGAGCTGCTGCGCGCCGTCCTCGCCGAGGGGGTTCTCGTCGTACACGGTGGTCTCCGGGACCGCGGTGCCGTCGACGACCCCGGCGTCGACCAGGTCGTGCAGGTACCGGCTCGGCTCGGTGGGGCGCACGCCGCCGGCCCAGAACGAACCGGACACGAGCAGGTCGTGGCGGGCACGGGTCAGCGCGACGTACGTGAGTCGGCGTTCCTCGTCCTCGTTGCGGGCCTTCACCTGCTCCTTGAAGGCGTCGATCGCGGTCGTGACGTCCTTCTGGGTCTCCTGCCCGCGCCACGCCAGGCTCGGCAGCTCGGCGCCGTCCCCCCGGAACTCGTACGGCAGACGGCCGAAGCCGAGCCACCCGGACGAACCCTCCTGCGGCCGCGCGGGCAGGCCACCCTCGACCATGCGCGGCACCGCGACCGCGTCCCACTCGAGGCCCTTCGAACCGTGGATCGTCAGGATCTGGACCGTGCCGGCTTCGGGTTCCTCGGAGCGCGGGCCCATGTCGTCACGGCGGGCGGCGGCGTCGATCCACCCCAGGAAGGAGCCGAGGTCGGCACGGTCGTCGGTGGACACGAACCCGGCGAGCTCGTCGATGAAGGCATCGAGGTACGCCCCGCTGCCCTGCTCGTGCGCCGCGACCTCGATGTCGAGCCGCATCTCCTGCACCACGAGCGTCACGAAGTCGACCAGGTCGCTGCCGGCCCGCGACCGCAGCATCGCGAGCTGCGTGCCGAGCGCCCGCATCCGGCTGCGGCCGGCGGGCGTGATGCCGTCGAGCGCGCCGTGCTCGTCCGGTGCGGTCGCCACGAAGTCCAGGGCGTCGACGATCGAACCGTGCTCCCCCGCGGCCACCGAGGCGCGGAACGCCGCCGTCAGCTCGTCGTCGAGCCGCTGCTGGGTGTGGTCGCGCTGGAACAGCCACCGCGCGAGGTGGTGCAGGGCGACGACGTCCGCCGCGCCCACCCGCCACCGGGCACCCGCGAGCAACCGGATGAGGTCGTTGCCGGCAGCCGGGTCGTGCAGCACCCGCAGGCACGCGACCAGGTCCACGATCTCGGGGCGCTGGAGCAGGCCGCCGGTGCCGAGCACGTGGAAGGGCACCGCGCGCGCTCCGAGCGCCGCGGTGAACGACGCCAGGTCCTTGCGGGCACGGAGCAGCAGGGCCATCGACCCGGTCGGGTTCCGCTTCCGGTGGCCCTGGAACCACGCGGCGACCTCGTCGGCCTCTTCCGGCAGGGTCTCCGGGAACACCGCCCGGACCGTCCCGGCGTCCGCACCGGGTCGCGGTGACAGGCGCTCGACGTCGACCTCGGATGCCTCGGACAGCGGCGCCACGATCGCGTTCGCCCCCGCGAGGACGTCGACCGGGTTCCGCCAGCTCGTCGACAGCGCGAACGTCACCGGCCGGACCGCATCCGGCTCGGTGCCGCCGAAGTCGTGCGGGAAGCGTGCGAGGTTCGCGGCGCTCGCACCGCGGAACCCGTAGATCGACTGGTGCGGGTCGCCCACGGCCATCACCGAGTGCCCGCGGAACAGCCGGGCGAGGAACCGGGTCTGCACCACCGAGGTGTCCTGGTACTCGTCGAGCAGCACGACGCCGAACCGCTGCCGCAGGTCCGTGACCACCCGCGGCGCGGACTCGGCCGCGGCGAGCGCCAGCGCGATCTGGTCGGAGAACTCGACGAAGCCGCGGTCGACCTTCTGCCGCCGGAACTCCGCGACCAGGTCGGCCAGGGGCTCCAGCGCACCGATCGCCGCGACGGCGTCGGTGATCGCCTTGTACGGCTTGCCACGGTTGCCGGGCAGTTCGAGCAGGTCGGAGAACTCGACGGCGAACCGGCGGAGGTCCTCGGGTTCGACGAGGTGCTCGGACGTGGCCCCGGCGAGCGCCACGACGGCCGCGGTGAGGGTGTCGACGTCGCGGTCGAGGGCGGCCAGACGGTCGTCACGCGCGGCCACCACGACGCGGCGGGCCAGCTGCCAGGCGGACGGTTCGGTCAGGACCTGGGACTCGCCGTCGCGGCCGACGAGCAGGGCGTTCTCGCGGAAGACGGCGTTCGCGAAGGCGTTGTAGGTCGACACCGTGGGCGCTTCGAAGGCGTCGCCCGGGGTGATCAGACCGACGTCCTCGAGCGCACGGATGCGGTCGTTGATGCGCACCGAGAGCTCGCCGGCGGCCTTGCGGGTGAAGGTCAGGCCGAGGACCTCGTCGGGGCGGACCATCCCGTTCGCGAGCAGCCAGACCACGCGCGACGCCATCGTCTCGGTCTTGCCGCTGCCGGCTCCGGCGACGACCAGGGCGGGGGTGAGCGGGGACTCGATGACGGCGCGCTGCTGAGCGGTCGGGCGCGGGCGGCCGAGGGCGTCGGCGATGGCGTCGGCGCCGTGCTGGACCACAGGCGCAACGAGGACGTCCGTCGCGTCGGTCGCGTCGGTCGTGTCGGTCGTGTCGGTCGTGTCGGTCACCAGGTCACCTCCGAGACCACGTGGATGCGGCACTCGACGCCGGTCCGGGCCTTCTCGCAGTGGTCGTCCACGTTCGCCAGGAAGGTCCGTCCGGCCATGCCGCGCGCGACCCCGTGCAGGCGCTCCCGGTACGCGTCGCGCGCCTCGGCGTCGAACGCGTGCTGGGTGCGCTCCGAGTAGGCCTGCCCGCCGCGGGGGTTCTGCACGAACACGAGTCGGGCGTCCGTCATGGGCGAGCCGGCCGGAACGCCCTCGACCGCGCCGTCCTCGATCGCCAGCTGGTACGCGCCGAGCTGCGGGTGCTCCGGCATGTCGTTCTTCTCGCTCGGCATCGAGCGTCCGGTCTTGAGGTCCACGACGCTGACGCGGCCCTCGGGGTCGACCTCGATGCGGTCGATGCTGCCGCGCATCCGGGCGGGGCCGGTGACCAAGGCGAACGAGGTCTCGGCGCCGAGCAACCGGCGGCCGGCGCCCGCGAAGGTTCGCAAGTAGTCGCTGAGCCCCTCGATCATGCGGCGGGTGCGCGCGCGTTCCCGATCGGCCACCCACGGCGACTCGAAGGTCAGTTCGTCCCACCGGGCCTCGACCCGCTCCCACAGCGACTCGACGTCGATCTCGGTCGCGTGCTCCATCGCCTCGTGCACGATCGTGCCGATCCCCATCGCCGGACTCGGCGCACCGCCCCCGAAGGTCTGCACGAACCAGTGCACCGGGCACTCCTCGAACGTGCCGATGCGCGACGGTGAGACGGACACGGTCGGCGCGACGGGTTCGCCGCCCTCGACCTCGGGGGCCGGGTCGGCGTCGAGGTCGACCAGCGGCTCGTCGGTGGTGGGCTCGGCGAGGCCGTACCAGTCGTCCGGTGCGGCCCCGGGGACCTCGGCCTCGGCCAACCGGGCCAACGCCGAGGCGGCCTCGTGGTCGCCGGACAGGACGACCCGACGTCGCAGGGACCCGGCCAGTCCGCGCAGGGACAGCGGGTGCACGGTCGGCTGCCGGTCCGGCGGTACCGGCACCAGGCGGACGAACGGTGACGGGGACTCGTCGTCGTTGGCGACGGTGCCGATCACGACCTGCGTGGTCGCTCGGGAGACGGCGCGGGCGAACAAGCGGAGTTCGTCGGCGACCACCGCGGCGCGGTCGTCGATCGGCGAACGCTCGGCCCCCGACGCCGCACGGACCAGGCCGTCCGGGTCGAGCAGACTGCCGCGCACCCGGGTGTTCGGCCACACGCCGTCCTGCAGCCCGAGCACCACGACGACGTCGCACTCGAGTCCGATGGTCGCCGAGGGGGTGAGCACCCGGACCCGGCCGGCGGTGCGGTCGGGGCCGATGGAGTCCTCGGGCAGGTCGGCGCCGAGCAGGTCGTCGACGAACACCCGGGCCGGGGCGTCCGGGGTGCGTTCGACGAACCGCTTGGCGGCGGTGAACAGGCCGACGACGGCGTCGAGGTGCCGGTCCGCCTCGCCCGCTCCGACCCCGCCGGCTGCGGACTGCCCGCCCCACGACTTCGCGAGGCCGCTGCGTTCCCACAGGCCCCAGAGGATCTCCTCGATGCTCGATCCGGCCTCGGCGTCGGCGTGTGCCTGCACCAGACTGCGTGCGAGTCGGGTCGCCCGTCTGGCGAAGCCGGCGTCGACCGTGGCCAGACGCTCCGGGGCACCGAGCGCGTCGATCAGGAGTTCGTCGGCCGTGCGGGTGCCGTCGCCGGCGAGCTCTTCGCGCCGCAGGGCGAGCCGCAGTCGGCGCATCGCCAGGGTGTCGAGTCCGCCGAGCGGCCCGGTGGCGAACGCCGTGGCCAGGGCGGCGTCGAGGGGCAGGACCCCGAGGGCGACCGCCGCGGCGTCGAGCAGCGCCCGCGCCGCGGAGTCGTCACGGGGGCGGACGGGCGCGGCACCGGCGGTCGCGGGGACCTCGGCCACCGAGAGCGCACGCACGAGCTCGGGGATCGCGGCGCCGCTGCGGGTGACGACGGCCATCCGGTGCCACGGCACACCGTCGAGCAGGCGGTGCTCCCGGAGCCGTCGGGCGACGGCCACCAGCAGCGCCGACCGGCTCGCCGCCTCGAGGTGCACGACGGCGTCGGCTCGGGCGTCCTCGTCACTCGCCGCCGCCGCGCGCTGCCGACCGGCCGCCGCCGTGCCGATGCGCCCCGTGATCCCGGAGACCAATGACCGGATCGGCGCGGGGTACCGGTGCACGGTGCCGAGGAAGAGTTCGTCGACCCGGTCCACGCCGAGCCGCACGGCCAGGCGCCCGAGCACGTCCGGTTCGGCCCCGCGGAACGCCGAGGCGGCGATGTCCGGGTCGCCGAACGCGACGACCTGCACACCGGACCGGGCGAGCGCACCGAGCAGTGCCACCTCGCCCTCGACGAGTTCCTGGGTGTCGTCGACCACGATGAGTCCGAGGGCGGCGACGCTCGCGGGCAGCTCCCCCCGCAGCACGGCGGCGGTGGCGAACGCGACGAGCTCACCGGAGTCGAGGCTGGTCGCACGGAACGCGGTGACCGAGGCCCGGTACTCGTCGACGAAGTCACCGACGGCCCGCCACTCGGGTCGACCGCCCTCGTCGCCGAGCTCGCGCATGTCCTCGGGCTCGACGCCCGCCGCGACCGCACGCATCATGACGTCGCGCAGCGCGGTCCGGAACCCGGCGCGCTCGCGCACCACCGCGGTGATGGGTTCGGGCCAGTCCGGACCGGTGCCGTCGAGCTCGTGACCGGCGAGCAGGTCGGCGATGATGCGGTCCTGCTCGCCACCGGTCAGCAGCGTGGGCGCTTCCTGCCCCTGGACCGCGGCGGCGCGCGCGACGATCTGGAAGGCCAACGAGTTCACGGTCCGGGCGAGCGCTCCGGGCACCACGCGGTCGACGGCGGCGGCGAGGCGGTCACGCAGGGCGGTGGCAGCGGTCCGCGACGAGGTCAGCGCGAGCACGGTGGCGTGCCCGTCGGGGCTGATCGCGTGCGGTCCGCGCAACCGGTCGGCGACGAGCCGGGCGAGCGTGGTCGTCTTGCCCGTGCCGGGAGCGCCGATGACCGCCGCGTGTCGGCCGTCGGGCAGCGCGAGCACGGCGGCCTGGGACGGGTCGTCGACCAGAGCGCGTGCGACGCCGACGTCTGCGGGGGCTGGCGTCAGCGTGGTCTGCGGCACGCTCGTACGGTACCCACGACCGCCGACACCATCCGGCCCGACGCGGGCGCGGCGCGTACCCGGGCCGCCGAGTGCGCCCGCGGCGAACGTCCGATGTCCTCCGGGACCGCTCGGATACGCTGTGCTCGTGGACATCAAGATCGGCATCATCAACAGCCCGCGCGAGATCGCGTTCGAGACCGCCCAGACCGCCGACGAGATCGAGAAGGCCGTGTCTGAGGCCCTCGCGTCGAAGGCGACGCACCTGTCGCTCCAGGACGAGAAGGGCCGTCGCTTCATCGTTCCGGTCGCCGCCCTGGCGTACGTCGAGGTCGGCGCGGAAGAGGCACGCCGCATCGGCTTCGTCGCCTGACGACGTGGAACTGCTCTTCGCCGTCCTCGGCGGCCTGATCATCGGCGGGATCGCGCACGTGGTCCTGCCGTGGCGCGCCAGTCGTGGCGTCCTGATCGGGCCCGCCGTGGGCGGCATCGCCGCTGCCGTGCTGTGGGAGGCACTGACCTGGGCCGGCTGGCGGTACGACGCCACCTGGATCTGGGTCGTGGCCCTGGTCGGCGCGGGCGTCGTCGCCCTCGTCGTCGAGTGGCTGCTCGGGACGCGCCGCGACAAGAGCGACGTCGAGTACTACGAACGACTCAAGGCCCGCGGGGCCTGAGCCGAGCACGGGACCGCCGCGCCTAGGCCGTCAGGCCGAGTGCGTCCATCCGTCGGGTGTGCGCCGCGATCAGTTCGGTCCAGACCGGCTCGAGCCGCTCCTGGTCCTCGCGCGCGTGCGACGCCAACGCCGACCGCGCCACGAGCAGGGTGTCGCCGACCAGACGCCGACCCCACATCGCCAGGCGCGAGCCGACCTCGGGGTCGTCCTCGATGCGGGCGGTCAGTTCCTCGACGACCGCGGGTTCCTCACGCGCGTCGAACACGGAGCGCAACCGCTGCCGCACGTCGTTCGGCAGCGACCGCAGCAGGTTGCCGAACAGGTCGTTCAGGATGCCGGCCGTGACGTAGCCGGTCAGCATCGACTCGTACCAGTCCGCGCCGCTCGTGCGCTCGAGGAACCGGTCGATCGCCTCGCGGTGCGGCGCCATCAGTTCCGCCGGGTCCGAACCGCCCCGTTCGATCTCGGCGACGATCGTGCGGTGCCGGTCGAGCGCCGTCGTCGCGAGCACACCGGTCACCAGGCGACCGGACAGCGTCGGCGCCGAGGCACCGGCGCGACCCATCGTCTCGTAGACGGAGAGCTGCAGGTACGCCGCCTGGCCCAGGTAGACGTCGAGCTCGGGGGTGACGTCGTCGAGCGCCAGACGCTTGACCTGGCTTGCGTTGCGCGGGTTCCGCGACGCGAGCCACGCTGCTGCGAGCTGCGCCGCGCGCTTCCGGTTCCACCACGACACCACCCGGAGAGCATAGCGGGAACCGCCTCGCGCCCCGCTCCACCCGCCCATCGGTAGACTGGCCCGGACTTCCACCAGAACTAAGGTGATTCTTTGACTTTCGCAGACCTCTCCATCGAGCAGGACATCGTCGACGCGCTCGCGGGCAAGGGCATCCTCGAGCCCTTCCCGATCCAGCAGCAGACGATCCCGCTCGCCCTCACCGGCCAGGACATCATCGGCCAGGCCAAGACCGGTACCGGCAAGACCTTCGGGTTCGGCCTCCCCCTCATCCAGCGACTCGGCGCCGACCCGGCCCCCGGCGTCAAGGCCCTCGTCGTCGTCCCGACCCGCGAACTCGCGGTCCAGGTGACCGAGGACCTCGAGGTCGCCACCTCGAACCGCCCGACCACCGTCGCGGCGATCTACGGCGGCAAGGCGTACGAAGGCCAGATCGAGCAGCTCAAGGCCGGCGCCCAGATCGTCGTCGGCACGCCCGGGCGCCTCATCGACCTGCAGCGCCAGCGACTCCTCGACCTGTCCCACGTGCAGGAAGTCGTCCTCGACGAGGCCGACCGCATGCTCGACCTGGGCTTCCTGTCGGACATCGAGCGCATCTTCCAGGCCATCCCCGAGGTACGGCACACGATGCTGTTCTCGGCCACGATGCCCGCGCCGATCGTCGCCCTCGCCCGCCGGTTCATGAGCCGTCCGGTGCACATCCGGGCGACCGACCCGGACGAGGGCCTCATGCAGGCCAACATCAAGCACCTCATCTACCGCGCGCACTCCCTGGACAAGGACGAGGTCATCGCCCGCATCCTCCAGGCCGAGGGCCGCGGCAAGACCGTGATCTTCACCCGCACCAAGCGTGCGGCGGCGAAGCTGGTCGAGGAGCTCAAGGACCGCGGGTTCAACGCCGCAGCGGTGCACGGTGACCTCAACCAGGAGCAGCGCGAGCGCGCGATGGCCGCCTTCAAGGCCGGCAAGCGCGACGTGCTCATCGCCACCGACGTCGCCGCCCGCGGCATCGACGTGGACGACGTCACGCACGTCATCAACCACACGATCCCGGACGACCCGGACACCTACCTGCACCGCGCCGGTCGTACCGGCCGTGCCGGCAAGACCGGCATCGCGGTCACGTTCGTCGACTGGGACGACCTGCACAAGTGGACGCTGATCGACAAGGCCCTCGAGTTCGGCATCCCCGAGCCCGTCGAGACCTACTCGTCGTCGCCGCACCTGTTCGAGGAACTCGACATCCCGAAGGGCACCAAGGGCCGTCTGCCCGGTGCCTCGTCGCACGCCGCGTCGGCCGGTGCCCCCGCCGAGAAGCGCAGCAGCGACCGTCCGGCCTCCGGTCCGCGGGACGCGTCGCGTTCGCGTTCGCGCAGCCGCACCCGGCCAGGAGGCTCCGAGCAGCCCGCCTCGCAGGCTCCCGCCGCCGAGTCCGCGGCTCCGACCTCCGCGCCCACCGACGACACGTCGGCCACCGAGGGCGGGACCACCGACGGCGCCGCGAAGCGTCGCCGCCGTCGCCGCCGTCGCGGAGCCGGCACCGGCGATGCCTCGGCGACCGCCTCGGCACCGCAGGGTTCGTCGGACGGCGAGTAGCGCCTCCAGACCGAAGGGTCCGTCGCTGACGCGACGGGCCCTTCGTCGTCCCCACCCGCCGACTGCGTCCGCGAAAGCGACAGATCGCCGCGAACTGTCGGCGGGAATCTGTCGCTTTCGCGGAGAGGTCAGGCCGCGCCGAGCGACAACTGTCGCTTCGGTGAGACGAGCCTCGGGTCAGGACAGGCGCGAGCCGGGGCCGACCACGGGGGCGCTGCCGGTGGCCTCGGACAGGATGGCGTCGAACGCGACCCGAGCCGTCCGGTGCTCGCCGAGCCGGTTCGGCTTGCCCGTGCCGTGGTAATCGCTCGAACCGGTGACGAACAAGCCGTAGCGCGACGCCCAGTCGAGCAGGGTGCGTTTGCCGTGCGCCAGGTTCTCGCGGTGGTCCACCTCGAGCCCGCCGAGCCCGGCGTCGACGAGGTCGCGGAGCATCGGCTCGTCGATGACGATCCCCCGCGACGAGGCTGCCGGGTGCGCGATGACCGGCACACCGCCCGCCTGTCGGATGAGTTCGACGCCGCGCAGGGGCGACGGCGCCTCGTGCGGTTCGTAGTAGCCGGACGCCGGGTGCAGGATGCCGCGGAACGCCGCGCTCCGGTCGGACTCGAGGCCCCGCGCGACGAGCGCGTCGGCGATGTGCGGGCGGCCGATGGTGGCCCCGGGGCTCGCCTGGGCCAGGACGTCGGCCCAGGTGATCGGGTGGTCTTCGCCGATGCGGTCGACCATGCGGTGCGCGCGGGAGAGGCGGCCGGAGCGGATGCGGTCGGTCTCCTCGACGAGGCCCGGGTCGTGCGGATCGACCAGGTAGCCGAGGACGTGCACGCTGCGGAAGCCGATGCGCGTGCTGAGCTCGAGACCCGGCAGGAGCGTCAGCGGCAGCTCGCGTGCGGACTCGGACGCGTCGGCCCAACCGGCGGTCGTGTCGTGGTCGGTCAGCGCGACGGCGTCCAGGCCGGCGGCCGCGGCCGCTCGGACGAGCTCCGCGGGTCGCTCGGTGCCGTCGGAGACACTCGAGTGCGCGTGCAGGTCGATGAACGGGTCGGGCACGTCGACAATGCTATCCACAGGTGAGGGGCCGCACAGGACGCCGGTGCAGCGCGGTGCGATGATGGGGACATGGCCGACACGACTCCCCGCGCGACGAGCAACCGTTCCACGACCCCCGGGTCCTCGACCTTCAAGGACTTCATCGGGTCGCAGTGGGCCGACCGCGAGCAGACGATCCCTGAGCCCCGCGAACAGGCCGCCTTCGCCGCCGAGCGTCGGGCCCGCATCTCCGAGCTGCACCCGGGCCGCACGATCGTCGTCCCCGCCGGGCAGGCCAAGGTCCGCTCGAACGACTGCGACTACCCGTTCCGCCCGCACTCCACCTTCGCGCACCTGACCGGGTGGGGCACCGACACGGTCGTCGGTTCCGTCCTCGTGATGTCGCCGAACGGCTCCGGGCACGACGCCACGCTCTACTTCCGCGCCACGGCCGGTCGTGACTCCGAAGAGTTCTACGCCAACCCCGAGATCGGCGAGTTCTGGGTCGGCCCGCGTCCCTCGCTCGACGCCGTCGCCGCCGACCTCGGGCTGGCCACGGCCGACCTCGGTGCCTTCTCGGACGTCGCCGACGGACTCGACGCCTCGGCGCTGCTCGTGCGCGAGGCCGACGACGACCTGACCCGCACGCTCGACGCACGACTCGGCAGCGCCGTCGGCGGCGCACCGGAGACCGACGACGCACCGGCGACCGACGACGTCCTCGCCCGCGACCTGTCCGAGCAGCGCCTGGTGAAGGACGCGTACGAGGTGGGCGAGCTCCGCAAGGCCGTCGACGCGACGAAGCACGGCTTCGACGACGTGATCGCCGACTTCGACGCCGTCCTGGCACACCAGCGGGGCGAGCGCATCGTCGAGGGCACCTTCAACCGTCGGGCTCGCGCCGACGGCAACACGGTCGGCTACGACACGATCGCCGCCTCGGGCCACCACGCCTGCATCCTGCACTGGACCCGGAACGACGGCGCCGTGCAGCCGGGTGACCTGATCCTCATCGACGCCGGGGTCGAGGTCGACTCGTTCTACACGGCCGACATCACCCGCACGCTGCCGGTCAGCGGCACGTTCTCGCCCGTGCAGCGCATGGTCTACGACGCAGTGCTCGAGGCAGCAGACGCCGCGTTCGCCATCGTCAAGCCGGGCATCACGTTCCGCCAGGTGCACGCCACGGCGATGGAGGTCATCGCCCGCAAGACCGCCGAGTGGGGCTTCCTGCCCGTCTCGGCAGAAGAGTCGCTCGAACCGGACAACCAGTTCCACCGCCGCTACATGGTGCACGGCACGAGCCACCACCTCGGCCTCGACGTGCACGACTGCGCGAAGGCCCGTCGCGAGATGTACATCGACGGCGTCGTGCAGCCAGGCATGGTGTTCACGATCGAGCCCGGTCTGTACTTCCAGCAGGACGACCTGACCGTGCCCGAGGAGTTCCGCGGCATCGGCGTCCGGATCGAGGACGACATCCTGGTCACCGAGGACGGCGCCGAGAACCTGTCGATCGGCATCCCCCGGACCCCCTCGGAAGTGGAGGGGTGGATCGCCCGCTCCGGCCGCTAGCCTGAGCGGGTGACGACGCCCGACGCCTCCTCCGACGCCCGCACGCCGCAGTTCTCGATCGAGGTCGAGCACTTCGACTCCCCCGACGCGCAGCGACTCCGGGCCGCGCAGCGCCTGGAGATCGACCGTGCCTACGGTGGCGACACCGAACCCGGCGACAAGCCGACGGCAGACTCCATCGCGGTGTTCTTCCTGGCGCGCGACGAGGCCGGCACTCCGCTGGCGTGCGGCGGACTGCGGGTCGTCGACGACGGCATCACCGAGATCAAGCGCATGTACGTCCGGCCGGAGTCCCGCGGCTCGGGTGTGGCGGCCACGCTGCTGCGCCGGCTCGAAGAGGCCGCGCTGGACCTCGGGTCACCGGCGCTCGTGCTCGAGACGGGGAACGAGCAGAAGCGCGCCGTCGGGTTCTACGAGCGCGAGGGATTCACGCGCATCGCCAACTTCGGTCCGTACGTCGGCGCCCCGCTGTCGATCTGCTACTCGAAGGTGCTGTAGCCCGAGCACACCGGCCCCGAGCACGCAGGCGTCAGGCGCGCTCGTCGCCCTTCGGGGACGACGGCGATGACGGCGACGACGGGGTCGACGAAGACGACGGTGCCGGCGGCGTCGCACCGGGCACCCGCTCGCCGTACTGCGGCGGGTCCTGCGGACGACGCTCCGGGATCGCCGGCCCACCCGAGGTGGGTCGGTCGGCGGGAGCGGCAGCGGACGGGTCGGCGTTCTCGCCGTACCGGGGCCCGTCGTTCGTGCCGTACCGCGGCGCGCTCGACGCACCCGGCGCCGTGGGCGCATCCGTCTGACCGCCTGGGGCCGACGTGCCGGGCTGCTGCGGGCCTCCTGGCTGCTGGTGGGGTGTCGCGTGTCCGCCGTACGGCGACTGCTGCTGCGGCGGGGCGGGACGCCACGGCTGCTGTCCCTGCACCGGTGCGCCGGGGGCGCCCTGCTGGGGCTGCTCGTTCCAGTGCGTGGACGGCGTCGCGCCGTGCTCGCCGAGGATCCGCTGCGCCTGACCGGTCAGCTGCGGGTTGACGACGATCTGGTAGTTCGTGGCGAGCACCTGGTGGACGCTCGTGAAGTCGCGCTGTCGCTTGGTGATCGCGAACGAGACGATGCCGTAGAGCATGCCGAACGCGGCGCCGATGATCGCAGCGGCGAGGATCAGGCCGCCGGAGCTCGGCGAGAACAGGGTGAGCACGATGCCGAAGAAGATGCCGAGCCAGAGACCGGACAGTGCTCCGGCGATCGCCGCACGGCCGTAGGTCATCTTGCCGGTGACGCGCTCGACGGTCTTCAGGTCGTTGCCCACGATCGAGAGCTGGTTGACCGGGAAGTCGGCGTCGGCGAGCTTCGCCACGACGCGCTGCGCATCGGGGTAGCTGTCGTACGTGCCGAGGACGTCGCCCTTGGGCAGCGTCGGGAAGGCCTGGGCGGTCCTGCCGGCGAAGGGACTCTGATTGCTCACACAGCCATCATTCACCGCGCACCTTGCAATCGCACGTGCACCGCCGGGGAAGCGCCAGCACGCGACCGACTACGCTGGGTCGGGTGAGCGCCACGAAGGTCTTCGTCGCCCGCCTCGCCGGGTGCTCCGTCTTCGACCCCGCGGGCGACCGCGTGGGCAAGGTCCGGGACGTCCTGGTGGTCTACCGCCGGGCCGATCCCCCGCACGTCGTGGGGTTGATCGTCGAGGTGCCGGGCAAGCGCCGCATCTTCGTCAGCGTCGGCCGCATCACCTCGATCGGTGCCGGCCAGGTCATCACCACCGGGCTCGTCAACATGCGCCGCTTCGAGCAGCGCGGCGGCGAGGTCCGGGTGATCGCCGAGATGCTCGGTCGCAAGGTCCTCATCAAGAACCAGCGCATCCGCGCCACCATCGAGGACGTCGCGATCGAGGACCGCGGGCAGGGTGACTGGGAGGTCGCGCAGCTCTTCCTCCGCAAGCCGAAGACCACCCCGTCACCGTTCGGCAAGGGCCCGACGACCTTCGCGACGTGGAACGAGGTCACCGAGGACGAGCTCCCCGGCGAGGCCCAGTCCGCCGAGCACGTCATCGCGGCGTACTCCGACCTGGTGCCCGCCGACCTGGCGAGCACGCTGCTCGACCTGCCGGAGGAACGCCGGTTCGAGGTTGCCGAAGAGCTGCCCGACGACCGGCTGGCCGACGTGCTCGAGGAGATGCCCGACCAGGAGCGCGTCGAGATCCTGTCGCGGCTCGAGGACTCCCGCGCGGCCGACGTGCTCGACCAGATGCAGCCGGACGACGCCGCCGACGTCCTCGCGCAGTTCTCCGACGAACGGAGCGAGGCGCTCCTGCAGCTCATGGAGCCGGAGGAGGCGCAGGACGTCCGCATGCTCCTGGAGTACGAGCCGGACACCGCCGGTGGTCTGATGACCACCGAGCCCGTCATCGTCTCCGCCGACGCGACCGTCGCCGAGGGGCTCGCGCTCGTCCGCCGCCACGACCTCGCCCCGGTGCTCGGTGCCGCGGTGTGCGTCACGCTGCCGCCGTACGAGCCGCCGACCGGTCGGTTCCTCGGGCTGGTGCACTTCCAGCGCATGCTCCGCTACCCGCCGAACGAACGGCTCGGCACGCTCATCGACCAGCAGACCGAACCGGTCCGGGTCGACGCGAGCGCTGCCGAGGTCACCCGCGTGATGGCGACCTACAACCTGCTGTCCGTCCCCGTGGTCGACGACGCCCACCGCCTCGTCGGGGTGGTGACGATCGACGATGTCCTCGACCACGTCCTGCCGGACGACTGGCGAAGTCAGGGCGAGGGGGAACCCTCACCGCTTCCACGCCAACGCCCGCGCAAGACACCCGTGACGACGGGAAGGAGGACCACCCGTGGCCCGAACGGATGAGAACCGTCGTGATCGCGAGCGCTCCGACGTCCGCCTCGACTCCCCCAAGGGCATGCGCACGCGCGTGCTCCCGACCCGCCGTCGTGGCGGACGCGGTGACACGTTCGGTCGCGCGACGGAGGGCATCGCACGAGGCATGGGCACGCCGTGGTTCCTCATCGGCCTCACCCTGTTCTGTGTGGTCTGGATGGGTTACAACACCCTCGCGCCGAAGCCGTGGCAGTTCGACTCCGCCGCGATCGGCTTCACCGCGCTGACCCTGGTGCTGTCGCTCCAGGCCTCGTACGCCGCCCCGCTCATCCTGCTCGCGCAGAACCGGCAGGACGACCGCGACCGCGTGCAGTTCGAGCAGGACCGGCAGCGTGCGGAGCGCAACCTGGCGGACACCGAGTACCTGGCGCGCGAGGTCGTCGCGCTCCGGCTGGCGATGCGCGACATGGCGTCGAAGGACTTCATCCGCGCCGAGCTGCGGTCCCTGCTCGAGGAACTCGACCGGCGCGACGCCGACGACGCCGGCTACGCGAACGAGCCCGGCAGCTCCACCCGTGGCTGAGGCGGCTCCTGCCGACGAGCAGCTGGGCACGGCGGTCCTCGCTGCGCTCGGCCGCGTGATCGACCCCGAGATCCGTCGGCCCGTCACGGAGCTCGACATGATCCGTGGGGTCGACGTGCAGCCAGGAGGCGCGGTGCGCGTCGACCTGCAGCTCACGATCGTGGGGTGCCCCGCCGCCGACACCATCGAGCGCGACGTGCGCGTCGCCGCCGGTTCCGTCGACGGGGTGTCGTCGGTCGACGTCGACGTGTCGGTGATGGCCCCCGCGACGCGCGCCGCGCTGACCGAACGCCTGCGGGCCGGCCGGCCGAACGGCATCCAGTTCACGGCAGACTCGCTCACCCGGGTGATCGCCGTCACGAGCGGCAAGGGCGGCGTCGGCAAGTCGACGGTCACCGCCAACCTCGCCGTCGCGCTCGCCCGCCGGGGCCTGCGGGTCGGGGTCGTCGACGTCGACGTGCACGGCTTCAGCATCCCCGGGCTGATGGGACTGACCGACGAGCACGGCGTCGCGCCGCGTCCGACCCGGGTGGACAGCATGATCCTGCCGCCCGTCGCCCACGACGTGAAGGTCGTGTCGATCGGCATGTTCGTCGACGACGCCTCCACCGCGGTGTCCTGGCGCGGCCCGATGCTGCACCGCACCGTGAACCAGTTCCTGACCGACGTGTTCTTCGGCGACCTGGACGTCCTCCTGCTCGACCTGCCGCCCGGTACCGGCGACGTCGCGATCTCGGTCGGCCAGCTCCTCCCGCACGCCGAGGTCCTCGTCGTCACCACACCCCAGGCAGCCGCGGCCGACGTCGCCGAGCGCAGCGGGATCGTCGCACGCCAGACGGGCCAGCGGGTGATCGGGGTCATCGAGAACATGGCCGGGCTCGTGCAGCCCGACGGCTCGGTCCTGCACCTGTTCGGCGAGGGCGGTGGCGCCGAGACCGCCGCACGGCTGTCCCGCGGGCAGGACGCCCCCGTGCCGGTGCTCGGCAGCGTGCCGCTGTCCGTGCCGCTCCGCGAGGGCGGGGACACCGGCCTGCCGGTGGTCCTCGGCGCGCCGGAGGACCCCGCGGCCGTCGCCCTCGCCGCGATCGCCGACGGCATCACGACGATGGGGCGCGGACTGGCCGGACGGAAGCTGGGTCTCTCGCTGTCCTAGGCTCATCAGCATGAGCATGGATCACGTCAGCGTCGACTGGGACCGCGCCCGCGACACGAACCGGGCGAACTGGGACGACCGGGTCCCCATCCACGAGGGCGCCTACGCCGTGGACGAGCTGTCCGACCCGGCGCACCGCTCCGACGTCGTGCGCGACGACCTGCCGGTGTTGACGCCGTGGCTGCCGGACGGCACGCTCGCCGACCTCGACGTCTGCCACCTGCAGTGCCACATCGGCACCGACACCGTGTCGCTCGCCCGCGAGGGTGCCCGACTGACCGGTGTCGACTTCTCCCCCGCGGCGCTCGCCTCCGCCGCCGGCCTCGCGACACGGCTCGGCCTCGACGTCACCTGGGTGGAGACCGACGTGCTCGACGCCCGTGCCGCGGTCACCGGTGACTTCGACGTCGTCTACACGAGCATCGGCACGATCTGCTGGCTCGCCGACCTCGACCGCTGGGCAGCACAGGTCGCCGGCCTGCTGCGCCCGGGCGGGGTGTTCTTCATCCGCGACGGCCACCCCGCGCTCTACGCCCTCGACGAGACCGCCGACGAACTCGTCACCCGGTACCGGTACTTCCCGGACGGCACCGCGCAGCAGTGGGACGACGCCGGCACCTACGCCGGCGACGGCACCGTGGCGAACACCCGTACGTTCGAGTGGCCGCACCCGCTGTCCGAGATCGTGAACGCCCTGCTCGACGCCGGACTCCGACTCCGCCGCCTGGACGAGGGGCGCACCCTGCCCTGGCGCTTCAGTCCCCGCATGGAGGACACCGGTGACGGCTCGTGGGCGTGGCCCGACGCCGATCGCGACCGGGTCCCCCTGACGTACACGATCGTCGCCACCCGCGACTGACGACGGGCGTCCTGCCATCCGCTCGGCGCACGCCTGTACGTTCGTTCATGGACAGGTCGTTCCACCCCGGAGCATTATGCAAGGGCATTGCACAATGCCCTTGCGGAATGTGACCGCCTGGGCTCCACCCGCCGGACGACGACGTCCGGCCGAGGACAGGAGAACCGTGTGAACCAGAACACCCGAGTACGGATCGGCCTCGTGGCCACCGTCGCCGCAGTGATCGCCGGGGGATCACTCGCCGCAGCACCGGCCATCGCCGCGACGCCGTCGTGCGCGACCGCGTGGACCGCCGGCACCGCCTACTCCGGCGGTGCCACCGTCAGCGAGAACGGATCGAACTACACCGCGAACTGGTGGACGCAGGGCGACGACCCCGCGACGCACGCCGGGGCGACGGGCAGCGGCCAGCCGTGGACGTCGACCGGCGCCTGCTCCGGCACGGGCGGCGGCACCACTCCTCCCGGCGGGGGGACGACGACCCCCGGCACGGGCGGGAGCGGCGGCACGGCCAGCGGACTGGTGTTCAGCCCGTACAAGGACATCACCGTGAACCTCGACTGGAACACGAACGTCATGAACACCGCGGTCACCGGGACGCGGATCCCGGTGGTCGGCTCGAGCAACAGCCTGGTGTCGACCCGCGAGCCCGGCCTCAAGGCGATCACCCTCGCCTTCGCGACCGGCACGTGCGGCAGCGAGAACTGGGGCGGCGTCGCGGCGGATGCCTTCGCGAACGCCAACATCCCGAAGCTCGATGCCGCCGGGGTGAACTACATCGTCAGCACCGGCGGAGCCGCCGGTTCGTTCAAGTGCTCGGGCGCCGCACTGCAGTCGTTCATCGCCCGGTACGCGACCCCGCACATGATCGGCGTCGACTTCGACATCGAGAGCGGTCAGTCCGCCGCCGACGTGCAGAACCTGGTGAGCGCCGCAGCCCTCGCCCAGGCGAAGTACCCGGGCATGCGCTTCTCGTTCACGCTCGCGACCCTGGCCGCCAGCGACGGCTCGTACGGCGGGCTGAACAGCACCGGCGACGCCACCGTGAAGGCGATCAAGGCGTCGACCCTGACGAACTACACGATCAACCTCATGACGATGGACTTCGGCCGCGCGACCGCCGCGAACTGCGTGCTCTCCGGCTCCACATGCCAGATGGGCAAGTCGTCGATCCAGGCCGTGACGAACCTGCAGCACACGTACGGCATCGCGTCGTCGAAGATCGAGGTCACCCCGATGATCGGCGTCAACGACACCACCGACGAGGTCTTCACCCTCGCCGACGTCGACACCCTGTCCGCCTACGCGAAGGCGAACGGCCTCGCCGGGATCCACTACTGGTCGCTCGACCGGGACACGCCCTGCGCCTCGACCACGGCGTCGTCCACGTGCAGCTCCGTCCCGAGTGCACCGGCACTCGCCTGGACGGATCGTTTCCTCGCCGACCTGAAGTAGACGTCACCACAGGAAGGGCGGGAGGCCCGTGGCGGATCCGCCACGGGCCTCCCGTCTGCCGTCCGGTCAGGTGACGGGCGTCAGGTCGCTTCCGCGTCGAAGGGTGGCGCTTCTCCCGCAGCCAACGGCACGACGGGAGCCGTCGCGCGCACCTTGGAGGCGGTCACCTGCGCGGTCTGGACCGCGGCGGCGCTGCTGGCACTGCCGGAGTCGAGGAGCGCATCGCGGATGATCCGGCGTGGGTCGTACTGTCGCGGGTCGAGCTTCTGCCACTCGATGTCGTCGAACTCGGGGCCCATCTCGTCGCGCATCCGCTCCTTCGCGGTGTCGGCGAACCGGCGGACGGCCTTCACGAACTCGGCCAACTTCTGGGCGTACATCGGCAGGCGCTGCGGCCCGAGCAAGAGCACGGCAATGATCCCGATGATCAGGATCTTGTCGAGCGGGATGTTCACGTGAGCGAGCCTAACCCGTACGGCTCCGATGCACCCCTAGAGTTGTCAACCGAACGGAGTGTGCGTGTCAGAGAAAGAGTCGAACTGGAAGTTCGCCGAGGACATCGTCTCGGAGTCCGAGGCGATCGCCCGCGCTCGTGAGCACTCCCTGGAGCTCGGTGTCGAGGCGATCTCGCCCGCGATCGGCGCGCAGATCGGCGTCATCGCCGCAGCCTCCCGAGCCACGAGCATCATCGAGATCGGGACGGGCCTGGGAGTCTCCGGGCTGTACCTGCTCGGCGGCGCGCCGGACGCGACCCTGACCACCATCGACGTCGAGGTCGACCACCAGCAGTTCGCCCGCGACGCCTACATCAGTGCCGGCACCGCCCCCGCTCGGATCCGGCTCATCCCTGGTCGCGCGAACCAGGTGCTCCCCCGGATGAACGAGGCGTCGTACGACGTCGTCCTGGTCGACGCCGACCCCGAGCACGTCATCGAGTACGTCGAGCACGGTCTGCGGCTCGCGCGCCTCGGTGGGACCGTCCTGGTGCCGCACGCACTGTGGCGCGGACGCGTCGCCGACCCCGTCAAGCGCGACCGGGCGACGACCGACTTCCGGCTGCTGCTGACCGAGGTGTCGACGTCAGGTGCGGTGCGCAGTGCGCTCTCGCCGGCCGGCGACGGGCTGCTGCAGCTGACGAAGGTCACCGCGTAGCAGCCGTCCCCACCGGTCACTCCAGGTGCCGCAGGTACCGCTCTGGGGACTCGAGGAACGACCGCTGGTTGCGCACCAGGTCGAGGTCCTCCCACTCGGTGCGCCGGAACCCCCACTCGCCGACCTCGTGGATCGTCGCGCCGGGGAACGCCGCCAGGACCGGTGAGTGCGTCGAGAGCACGACCTGCCCGACCCCGCTGTCGACGATCGACCGCAGCAGCGCGATGAGCGTCAGACACCCGGAGAAGGACAGCGCCGACTCCGGTTCGTCGAGGATCCAGAGCCCCGGCCACTGCGCGCGGTCGATGACGAAGTCGAGGAACGACTCACCGTGGCTGCGCTCGTGGAACACCGGCTCGGGGCGGGAGTGGTTGGGGTGGTCCTCGAGGTAGGTGAAGAAGCCGTGCATGGTCTCGGCGCGCAGGAAGAACCCGCCGCGGGGCGCACCGAAGTCACGGCGGAGGATGATGTGCTGCCACAGCGACGACTCGGACGGACGCGTCGAGTGGTTCGCCAGGGTGGAGCCGCCCTCGGGTGACATGCCGAACCGGAGCGCGATCGCCTCGATCAGGGTGGACTTGCCGACACCGTTGTCGCCGACGAACACCGTCACCGGGTCGAGGTCGAGTCCCTCGTCGAGCAGCTGCCGCACCGGGGGCAGCGTCGCTGGCCACACGTCGCGCGGCATCGGGTCCGGGTCGCGGTACTCCTCGACACGGCGGATCGGCATGTGGGTCCTCGGCACGAGGCCATCCTGCCGGACCCGACCGACAGCGCGACGGGCGCGGACGCCGACGGCGCGGCACCCCAGACGCAGACGACGGGCCCGGCGCGTACACGCTCCGGACCCGTCGTTCTGGTGCTTTCGACTACGAGGCCGAGACGACCTCAGCGAGTGCGTCATGGAGTTCCTTGGCCTCGGCATCGTTGACCGAGACGACCAGGCGGCCTCCTCCTTCGAGCGGAACCCGCACGATGATGAGTCGACCCTCCTTAACAGCCTCCATCGGCCCGTCACCGGTCCTCGGCTTCATGGCTGCCATCAGATGTCCCCTTTCGTGCAGTACATGCCCGCTCATTATCTCGTATTGATGGGGCAACTGCGAAACCGCCCAGGTTGGGGGTGTCGGATCGGCGGTTCTTCGCGGGTTCCGTTCGTAACCTTGGCGGATGCCGAACATCCGCTCCATGCGCCGTCAGTCCCCCCGCGGACGACCCGACCGGTCCGAGCCGACCGGCAGGTCCGACGACGCAGTGCCCGCCGGCTTGCGGATCGGCGCGGCGTTCACCTGGCGCATCCTCGTCGTCGGTGCCGGCCTCGCCGTCCTGGTGGCGCTGGTCGTGCTGCTGCAGGACATCGTGGTGCCGTTCCTCATCGCGCTGCTGGTCTGCGCGCTCCTCATGCCGATGTCGTCGTTCCTGCAGCGGCACCGGTGGCCGAAGTGGACGGCGGTGCTGTCGAGCCTGGTGGCCTTGGTGCTGGCGCTCGGTGGGCTGGCGCTGCTCGTCACCGAGCAGGTGCGGTCCGACCTGCCGTCGCTCGAACGCCGGCTCCACCACAGCGTGCAGTCCCTGCGGACCCTGCTCGACAGCGAGCCGTTCGGGATCACGGCGAAGGACGTCGACTCGTGGGTGTCGAACGGCTTCGACTACCTGCAGGCGCACGCCGCGACGATCCTGTCCGGGTTCCAGGCCGCCGGAACCGGCGCCGTGCACGTGCTCGAGGGGCTGTTCATCATCGTGTTCACGACGCTGTTCGTGCTCATCGACGGCCCGCGCATCTGGGGGTGGGTCGTCCGGCTCTTCCCACGGCGCGCACGTGCTCGCATCGACGTCGCCGGGCACGCCGGCTGGAAGACCCTGACGAGCTTCATCCGCGTCCAGCTGGTCGTCGCCGTCACCGATGCCCTCGGCGTGACCATCGGCGCGCTCGCCCTGCAGATCCCGCTGGCGATCCCGATCGGCGTGATCGTGTTCTTCGGCGCGTTCGTCCCGGTCGTCGGGGCGATCGTCGCCGGTGCGGTCGCGGTGCTCATCGCCCTGGTCTTCAACGGCTGGGTGCCGGCGCTCGTGATGCTCGGCATCGTGGTGGTCGTGCAGCAGCTCGAGAGCCACGTCCTGCACCCGTTCCTGACCGGCACGGCCGTCAAGGTCCACCCGCTCGGGGTCGTCCTCGGGGTGACCGCGGGCACGACGATCGCGGGTGTCGTCGGCGCGTTCTTCGCGGTGCCGTTCATCGCCACCGTCAACGCGATGGTCGTGGCGGCGGCGAACTGGCGGCCGGGTGACCCGGAGCCGATGTCAGCGACGGTGCCGAAGCGCGAGCGGAGCGGTCCCGCCGCACGGCTCCTGGCCCGTGCCCAGGCCCGTGAGCGCCGTGCCGATCACGGCGGGGTCCAGTCGTAGCCGTCGATCCACCAGCAGTAGTACAGCCAGACCCACTGCAGCCCGACGAACGCCACCACGACGGCGACCCGGTACACGCGGGACCGCGGCAGCGCCACGATGCCGAGCAGCGGCGCGATCGGCACCAGGATCCGCCAGGTGCTCGACTGCGGGAAGAACACGGCGAGCAGGTACACGACGTAGGCGATGCCCCAGAGCCGCAGCTCGATCCCGATCACCCGTGCCGCGGGCATGCAGACGAACGCCACGAAGCCGACGACCACGACGGCCAGCAGGATCCCGCCGGCCGGCTGGTGGAACCACCACCCGAAGCCCTGGATCCACGGCGCGAACGGCACGAGCTCCTGCCACCCGACGTAGGACGACCGCCAGGCGAGCTCGGTGTCGGTGTAGGCCTTGGGCACCCCGGTGACGGCCCACGCGATCGCCGGCCACGCCAGGCCGACCAGTCCGGACACGACCGCGACCACGGCGGGCGGCACGAGGCGGCGCAGGGTGAGCGGCTCCGACGACCGCACCCACGCGGGCCGGATCGCCCACGCGCCGACGAACAGCGCGACGAGCAGCGCGAACGCGAGCCCGGTCGGCCGGGTCATGCCGAGCAGGAGCACGACGGGCAACATCGACCACCACCGCCGGTCGACCATGAGCAGCAGCGCGACGAGCAGCAGGAACAGCCCCATCGACTCGGCGTACGCCACCTGGAACATCGCCGACACGGGCGCGACGCAGAACAGCACGGTGGCGAAGGTCGCCCGCGCCGGGTCGAGGAAGCGCCCCATCAGGCGACGGAACACGAGCGCAGCGCCGAGCCCGGCGAGCAGCGAGACCGCCACCGCGACGAACTCGAACGACGCTCCGGTGAGCAGCATCAGGCCGCGCACCAGGAACGGGTACGCGGGCATGAACGCCCACGCGTTCTCGGTCACGTGCCCTGCCGCATCCACGGGCAGGGTCGACGGGTAGCCGCCGGTCGCGATCACGCGGTACCAGGCGCCGTCCCAGATGGACGCGAACGACAGGTACGCCGGGTGCTGGACGGTGAAGGAGTTCGCCGCCTGCACACTCGCGAAGGCCTGCATCATCAGTCCGGTGACGAACCGGGCGAGCACGTAGACGACCGTGATGCGGACCCACCACGGCACCACCCGGTAGCGGGCGCGCCAACGGGTGCGTGCAGGGGTCGGCCGGGTGGCCCCGGCCGTCGTCAGGCCGTCAGCCACCGACGGAGGCCGGCCTCGACCGCGGTGATCTGCGCGACCGGGACCTGCTCGTCGTCGTGGTGGGCGAAGACGGGCTCACCGGGGCCGTAGTTGACCGCGGGCACCCCGAGCGCCGAGAAGCGGGCGACGTCGGTCCAGCCGTACTTCGGCCGGGGCTCCGGGCCACCGACCGCCGACACGAAGTCCTGCGCGAGCGGGGCGTCGAGGCCGGGGCGGGCACCGGCGGCGAGGTCGACGATGGTCACGTCGTAGCCGTCGAAGAGCTCGCGGATGTGCGCCACGGCCTCGTCGGCCGAACGCGACGGCGCGAAGCGGTAGTTCACGTGCACCATCGCCTCGTCCGGGATGATGTTGCCCGCGATGCCGCCGCTGATCCCGACGGCGTTGAGGCCCTCGCGGTACTCGAGCCCGTCGACCGTGACGGTGCGGGGCTCGTAGGCGGCCAGCGTGGCGAGGATCGGTGCCGTCTTGTGGATCGCGTTGTCGCCGATCCAGCTGCGGGCGCTGTGCGAGCGCTTGCCGAACGTGCGGATCTCGGCGCGGAGGTTGCCGTTGCAGCCACCCTCGATCTGCGCGCCGGACGGCTCCCCCAGGATGGCGAAGTCGGCGGCCAGCAGTTCCGGACGGGTCCGGGCGAGACGGCCGAGGCCGTTCAGCAGGTCGCTGACCTCTTCGTGGTCGTACCAGACCCACGTGACGTCGACCGAGGGCTCGACCAGGTCGTACGCGAGCTTGAGCTGCACCGCGCAGCCGGCCTTCATGTCGACGGTGCCGCGACCCCACAGGATCTCGGTGCCGTCCTCGGCGGTGCGGAACTCGGTCGGCAGGTTGTCGTTGAGCGGCACGGTGTCGATGTGCCCGGCGATGACGACGCGACGGTCGCGGCCGAGGTTCGTGCGGGCGACGATCGCGTCGCCGTCCCGGATCACCTCGAGGTGCGGCAGCGGTGCGAGCACCGCCTCGATCGCGTCAGCGAGGGCCTGCTCGTTCCCCGACACCGATTCGATGTCGCAGATGGCACGGGTGATGTCGATGGACGAGGCGGTGAGGTCGAGCTGCTCCGGCATGCGGTCACCTTATCTGCCGTCGCCCCCGTCGCGCTGGCCCACGGCACGGCGGCCCGGGAGGCACGGTGCGGTTCCGCAGCGTCCGTCCGGTCGGTCCGGTGCTCCCGTCCAGTGCGTCGGTACCCTGGTGCGGTGACCGACACGACCGCTGCCACCGACCCGACCGCCACCGCCGACCGCCCGACGCACGCCTGGGGCCACGGCCTCGCGACGATCGCCGCCGACGGCACGACGCTCGACACCTGGTACCCGGAGACCCACCTCGGCCCGCTGCCGACCGACGCGGTGGTCCCCGCTGAACTGCAGGCGCACGTCGGCGACGACCCCCGCCGCGACGTCCGGATCGAGGCCGTCACCACCGAGGTCACCATCGACGCCGCCCCGACCAGCACCGAGGACGCGTACCTGCGCCTGCACCTGCTGAGCCACCTGCACGTGCGTCCGAACACCATCAACCTCGACGGGGTCTTCGGGTACCTGCCGATCGTCGCGTGGACGAACGCCGGGCCGGTCCACCCGGAGTCCCTGACCCGCCTGCGCCCGTCGCTGCAGCGCGCGGGCATCGCCGTGCACGCCATCGACAAGTTCCCGCGTCTGGTCGACTACGTCGTGCCGGACCGCGTCCGCATCGGTGACGCCAACCGGGTCCGTCTCGGTGCGCACCTGGCACCGGGCACGACCGTCATGCACGAGGGCTTCGTGAACTTCAACGCCGGCACGCTCGGCGACGCCATGATCGAGGGCCGCGTCTCGCAGGGCGTCGTCGTCGGCGACGGCACCGACATCGGCGGTGGTGCGTCCATCATGGGCACGCTCTCCGGCGGCGGCACACACCGGGTCTCCCTGGGCGAGCGCGCGCTGCTCGGTGCGAACGCGGGTCTCGGCATCTCCCTCGGCGACGACTCCGTCATCGAGGCCGGCCTGTACGTCACGGCCGGCACGAAGGTCGTCCTGGTCGGCGCCGCACCGAACCCGGACGGCACACCGAAGACCGTCAAGGCCGCCGAGCTGTCCGGCACCCCGAACGTCCTGTTCCGGCGCAACAGCCTGTCCGGCGCGGTCGAGGCCCTGCAACGCAAGGGCGAGGGCATCCAGCTCAACACCGAGCTCCACGCGTAGGACGCGTCGGACGGGAGGCCCGTGGCCAGGCCGCCACGGGCCTCCCGTCCGGCACTTCGTGAGCAGAAATGGTCGGGTCCCATCTCGGGACCCGACCATTTCTGCTCACGAAGCGGCTACCGCGCGGGGAGGTCCCGCTTCGGCGCACCCACGTAGAGCTGCTGCGGGCGACCGATCTTGTTGAGCGGGTCGTTGTTCAGCTCGCGCCACTGCGCGATCCAGCCGGGCAGGCGGCCGATCGCGAACAGCACCGTGAACATGCGCGGCGGGAAGCCCATCGCCTTGTAGATGATGCCGGTGTAGAAGTCGACGTTCGGGTACAGCTTGCGGTCGATGAAGTACTGGTCGCTCAGCGCGATCTGCTCGAGCTCCTTCGCGATGTCGAGCAGGTCGTCCTGCACGCCGAGGGACTCGAGGACCTCGTCCGCCGACTCCTTGACGAGCTTCGCGCGGGGGTCGTAGTTCTTGTAGACGCGGTGTCCGAAGCCCATGAGCTTCACGCCGCGCTCCTTGTTCTTCACCCGCTCGACGAAGCGCTGCACGGGCTCTCCGGAGTCCTTGATCTGCTGCAGCATCTCGAGCACGGCTTCGTTCGCGCCACCGTGCAGCGGCCCGTACAGGGCGTTGATGCCGGCCGAGATCGAGGCGAACATGTTCGCCTTCGTCGAGCCGACCAGGCGGACCGTCGCGGTGGAGGCGTTCTGCTCGTGGTCCTCGTGCAGGATGAGGAGCCGGTCGAGGGCCTTCGACAGCACCGGGTTCGGCTGGTAGGTCTCGGCCATGGTGCCGAAGTTCAGGCGCAGGAAGTTGTCGACGAACGACAGCCCGTTGTCCGGGTACAGGAACGCCTGCCCGATGGACTTCTTGTGCGCGTACGCGGCGATGACCGGCAGCTTGGCGAGCAGCCGCACGGTCTGCAGCTCGACCTTCTCCGGGTCGTCGACGTCCATGTCGTCCTCGTAGTACGTCGACAGGGCACTGACGGCGCTGGACAGCACGGACATCGGGTGAGCGGAGTGCGGGAGCGCGTCGAACAGGCGCCGGAGGTCCTCGTGCAGCAGGGTGTGCCGACGGATGCGGGCGTCGAAGTCGGCGAGTTCGGACTCGTCGGGCAGCTCGCCGTAGATCAGGAGCCACGCGACCTCGAGGAAGGTGCAGTTCGACGCGACCTGGTCGATCGGGTACCCGCGGTACCGCAGGATGCCCTCGTCGCCGTCGATGTAGGTGATCGCGCTCTTGGTCGACCCGGTGTTCACGAACCCGTAGTCGAGCGTGTTCATCCCGGTCTGCTTCTTGAACGTCGAGATGTCCATCGTGGACGCGCCGTCGACGCTCGGCAGGATCGGGAACTCCGCGCTGCCGCCCGGGTACGTCAGCGTCGCGGTCTCGCCCGTCTGTTCGGCGGCGGGACTCACGGGCACGGGCGTCGTGGGCGGTGTGGCCGTCTTCTGAGCGTCGTTGGCAGTGTCAGTCACGTTGACAGCCTAATCGCGGCGTCTGTCGCTCGTGCACACATCGATGGTCACGACTTGGTGGGAACCCCCGGTTGCGCTCCGGGCGGAATGCACGATCCGGCCGGTCGCGGGGTCCGTCCCCGCGCTACGCGGTGCCGAGCCGACGGCTGCTGGCCAGCCGCTGGGCCGCCGCGGCGATGCGCTCGTCGGTCGCCGTGAGGGCCACCCGGACGTGCTCCCCGCCCGCTGTGCCGTAGAACGTGCCCGGTGCGACGAGGATCCCGCGGTCGGCCAACCACGACACCGTGTCGAGCGCCGGCTCACCGCGGGTCGCCCAGAGGTACAGGCCGGCCTCGCTGTGCTCGATGCGGAAGCCGGCGTCCTCGAGTGCCCGTCGGAGCATGTTCCGGCGCGCCCGGTAGCGGGCCTTCTGCTGCTGCACGTGGGTCTGGTCCGCGAGTGCGACGATCATCGCTTCCTGCACCGGCAGCGGTGGCATCAGCCCCGCGTGCTTCCGGACCGCGAGCACGTCGGCGAGGATCCGGGCGTCACCGGCGACGAACGCCGCACGGTACCCGGCCAGGTTCGACTGCTTCGACAGCGAGTACACGCTGAGCACGCCGTCGACCGAGTCGCCGACGACCCGGGGGTCGAGGATCGTGGGGGTCGGGGTGGTCGCGTACTGCGGGTCCCAGCCGAGCTCGGCGTAGCACTCGTCGCCGACGATGACGGCACCGAGTTCGCGGGCGCGGTCAACCGCTGCGCGCAGGTCGTCGATGGAGAGCACGCGGCCGTCGGGGTTGCCGGGCGAGTTCAGCCACACCAGCTTCGTCGTCGCCGGCCACGCCGCCGGGTCGTCCGAGGCGAGGGCGTCCGCACCGACCAGGGCCGCGCCGAGCTCGTAGGTGGGGTACGCAGCGGCGGGGAACACCACGGTGTCGCCGGCGCCGATGCCGAGCCAGAGCGCCAGGCCGGCGATGAACTCCTTCGACCCGATCGTCGGCAGGGTGTGCGCCTCGGTCAGCTGCACCCCGTGCCGGCGGCCGTACCAGTCGGCGATGGCCTGCCGCAGCGCCGGGGTGCCGGCGACCTGCGGGTAGGCGTGCGCGTCGGTGGCGTCGGCGAGGGCGCGTCGGACGACCTCGGGGGTGGGGTCGACGGGCGAACCGACGCTGAGGTCGACGATGCCGCCTTCGTACCCGGCCGCACGCTGCTTGAACGGGACGAGCTGGTCCCAGGGGAAGTCGGGCAGGTCGAGCGCCACGTGCGTGTCCGGCTCAGCCGCGGGGCGGTTCGGCCATGACGACCGGGTGGTCCTTGTGGATCACACCGACCTTCGCGGCGCCACCGGGCGAGCCGACTTCCTGGAAGAACTCGACGTTGGCCTTGTAGTAGTCGGCCCACTCGTCCGGCAGGTCGTCCTCGTAGTAGATGGCCTCGACCGGGCAGACCGGCTCGCACGCACCGCAGTCGACGCACTCGTCGGGGTGGATGTACAGCGAGCGATCGCCCTCGTAGATGCAGTCGACGGGGCATTCGTCGATGCAGGCACGATCCTTGACGTCGACACAGGGCTGGGCGATCACGTAGGTCACGGTTCGGGTGCTCCCTTCGACGAGCGGGTTCGAGTCTACTCGCGGCCCGGGGCCGTCCGGGACCGCAGCCCCGACAGGTCCGGCCACGCGAGCACCAGGGCGGCGATGACGGCGGGCGCGAACGTCCAGACGTACCCGGCCGCGTTCGCCAGCACGAGCGGGGAGCCCTGGCCGCCGACGGAGACGAGCACCTGCGTGGCGACGAGGATGCCGATGCCGATCGCGGCGACCATCGCCCGCGACCGGTACAGCAGCCGGATGCCCACGGTCAGCCCGATCACGAGCAGCGTGGTGATCACCGTGCCGATCGGGAACACGGCGGCGCCGACGGTCTGCTGGTGCGTCACGGTGCCGAGGCCGCCGGTGACGAGCCCGAGCACGAGCGCGACGGCGACCGCGGCGACCTTGCCCTGACCGGACATCTCGGCGTAGGTCTGCGGCGCCGGGGGCTGCGGGTCGGCGTCGTGCCGGAAGGCCTCGACCGCGGGGGCGTGCTCGCGGACGCCGTGCGGCATCACCCACGACAGCGCGGTCGGGTCGGCGGGGTCGACCGGGTCGACCGTGACCTGCGAGCGGTACTGCTCGACCGCGGCACGCACCTTCGCCCGCACCGGCAGGACGTCGACGGTGACGTCGGCGTCACCGGTGTCCGGGGCGACGATCATCGAGAACGCGACCTCTTCCGCCCGGGCCGCGTACCGAGCAGCGTGGTGCACACGCACGTGGTCGGGGTGCCCGTACCCGCCGTCGTCGGCGTAGCTCACGACCGCGTCCGCACCGGTGGAGCGGATCGCGGCACGGACGTCGTCGACGACCTCGCCGAGGTCGGCGGCGGTCAGCGAGTCGACGGGGGCGTCGTCGGCGGCGGTCGCCCGGCCGTCGGGCCCCCACTGCATGCCGGAGTCGACGTACCGTCGTTCCGGCAGGTCGGTGGGCCGCGCACCGCGACCGCCGAGCCACAGGTGCGCCGGGCCGCCGAGGGCCGCGAGCGCCGCGTCGATCTCGGTCTCACGGTGCGCGGCGACGCGCTGCGCGTCGCCGGCCAGGGGTGCGAGCCGCTCGGTGAGCATCTCGCCGCGCTCACCGCGGGTCGCCGTCAACACGGTGACCTCGGCGCCGAGCTCGAGCAGGGTCGCGATCGTCCCGCCGGACGACAGGGTCTCGTCGTCGGGGTGGGCGTGCACGAACAGGACGCGCTCGGGGCGCGTGACGGAGGCCTTCGACATCGCCCCCAAGGGTACGGGACTAGCGGGCCGTGACGATGTAGGTCGCGGTGACGCCGTCGTCGCCGTCCGAGAACGTGAGCACGACGCGGTACCCGTCGCTGCGGAACATCCCGAAGGCACTCGACGAGTCGGCACGCTTCGCCGACTCGGTGTAGCCGGCGTCGGCGAGCTGCTGCGCGGCGGAGGCGAAGTCGTCGACCGACCCGGCGCGCACCTGCACGACCCACCCGGAGCCGTTCGGTCCCGCTCCCCCGCCGAGCACCGTGCCGTCGACGAGCGGCACGTCGGACGACGGGAACCCGTCGGGCACCTTGCCGTCAGAGGTGACGTTCGCACCCTTGAGCGCCGTGTCGAGCGCCCCGTCGATGCCGCCCGCGACCGAGGACATGCCGTCCTGGATCGCCTTGCCGTCGATGCCCGCGACGCCGTCCGCGACCGTCGAGGCCACCGAGGACCCGAGGTCCGTCGCCTGCTTCACGGAGTCGGACGAGCAGCCGGTGAGTCCGGCCAGGGCGATGCCGGCGGCGACGGCGGCGATCAGCGGGGTACGGAGGGAACGCATGCGCCGACGGTAACGGGTGAGCCGGGAGGCACGGCGCGAGTTGGCTGTGAACGTCCTGTCCCCGGGACGGTCACCCGCGCGGCGGGGCCGCCCCGCGCCTCCCGTCCGCCTCGCGCGTACCTGGCCGAAACGGGCGTACCTGGTCCTTCGTTCCGACCAGGTACGCCCGTTCCCGCTTCCCACCGCCCGCGCGATGGGAAGGAAGCGTCAGGCGACGTAGGCGCGCGTCGCGGCCACCAGGGCATCGACGCCCACCGGGATCGCGGTCTCGGCCTGCGGCGCGTAGAACGGCGAGTGGTTGCTCGGGATGTCCTCGCCACGGCGGAACAGCTCCGGGTCGGTGATCCCCGTGAACCAGTACACGAGCGGGACGCCCGCCGCCGTCGCGAGCTGCCCGACGTCCTCCGACGCCATCGCCAGCCCGATCTCGAGCTCGCGCGCACCCGGCACGGCGGCGCTGACGGCCGCGAGCACCCGGGCAGCGGACTCCGCGTCGTTCACGGTCACCTCGGCACCGGGCGACCGCACGATCGTCGGCTCCGGCAGCCCGCCGGCGTCGCTCTCGGCACGGACGATCCGCTCGATCGACGCGATGATCCGCGCACGGGTCTCCTCGTTGCGGGCACGCGTCGAGATCTCGATGACGGCCTGGTCGGGGATGATGTTGGCGCGGGTGCCGGCGTGGAAGCTGCCGACGGTGACCACACCGGCGTCGCTCGGCGAGACCTCGCGCGAGACGACGGTCTGCAGCCGCACGACGGCGGACGCGGCGGTGACGACCGGGTCGAGGGATGCCTGCGGCGCGGACCCGTGCGCCCCGCGACCGTTGAAGGTCACCGTGAGCCGGTCACTCGACGCCATCACGGGGCCGGAACCGATCGCGACGATGCCGACCGGGGCCGGAGCCGAGTGCTGACCGAGCACGACGTCGGGCTTCGGGAACCGGTCGACCAGGCCGTCCTCGACCATGGCGCGGGCGCCGGAGATGACCTCCTCCGCCGGCTGGAAGACGCCGACGACCGTGCCGCTCCACTGGTCCTTCGTGGCGACGAGGCGCTCGAGCGTGCCGAGCAGCCACGTGACGTGGATGTCGTGGCCGCAGGCGTGCATCGTCGGGACGTCGTTGCCGTCCTCGTCGGTGCCGCGGTGCTGGCTGGCGTAGGACAGACCCGTGCGCTCCTGGACCGGCAGGCCGTCCATGTCGGCGCGGAGCCACACGACCGGGCCCTCGCCGTTCGACAGGACGCCGACGACACCGGTGCCACCGACGCCGGTGGTCACCTCGATGCCATCGAGTTCGGCGAGGCGGTCGGCCACGATGCCCGCAGTGCGGTGCTCCTGGAAACCGAGCTCGGGGTGGGCGTGCAGGTCCTGGTACAGCGAGAGGAGGTCGAGGGTCACGGCATCCACCGTAACCCCCGACCTCCTCAGGTCGTGCTCTTGCTGACGCGACGCGTCGCTTGGTGCTTACGCGTCCTGACGCTTCAGGCGGGCGTACGAGCGCTGGCGGGCCTGCGCGTCGAGCTCGACCTTGCGGATGCGGACGACGGCCGGGGTGACCTCGACGCACTCGTCCTCGCGCGCGAACTCCAGGCACTCCTCGAGGGAGAGCTGGCGCGACGGCGTCATCGACTCGAAGGAGTCGGCGTTCGCCGAACGCATGTTCGTGAGCTTCTTCTCCTTCGTGATGTTGACGTCCATGTCGTCGGCGCGCGAGTTCTCGCCGATGACCATGCCCTCGTAGACCTCTTCGGTGGGGTTGACGAAGAACGTCATCCGCTCCTGCAGGTTCGTGATGGCGAACGGCGTGACGACACCCGAACGGTCGGAGACGATCGAGCCGTTGATGCGGGTCTGGATCGGGCCGGCCCACTCGTCGTAGCCGTGCGAGATCGCGTTGGCGATGCCGGTGCCGCGGGTCTCGGTCAGGAACGACGTGCGGAAGCCGATCAGGCCGCGCGACGGGACGATGAACTCCATGCGCACCCAGCCGGTGCCGTGGTTCGTCATGTTCTCCATGCGGCCCTTGCGAGCGGCCATGAGCTGCGTGATCGCGCCGAGGTACTCCTCCGGCGTGTCGATCGTCATGTGCTCGTACGGCTCCTGCAGCTTGCCGTTCTCGTCACGCTTCGTGACGACCTGCGGCTTGCCGACGGTGAGCTCGAAGCCCTCACGACGCATCTGCTCGACCAGGATGGCGAGCGCGAGCTCACCACGGCCCTGGACCTCCCACGCATCGGGGCGACCGATGTCGAGGACCTTGAGCGAGACGTTGCCGATGAGCTCGCGGTCGAGGCGCTCCTTGACCATGCGGGCGGTCAGCTTGTGGCCCTTGACCTTGCCGACGAGCGGGCTGGTGTTCGTGCCGATCGTCATCGAGATCGCCGGGTCGTCGACCGTGATGGTCGGCAGCGGGCGGACGTCCTCGGGGTCGGTCAGCGTCTCACCGATGGTGATCGTGTCGAAGCCGGCGACGGCGACGATGTCACCGGGGCCCGCCGACTCGGCCGGGTAGCGCTCGAGGGCCTTGGTGATGAGGAGCTCGGTGATGCGGGCGTTCACGACGGTGCCGTCGTGCTTGACCCACGCGACCGTCTGGCCCTTCTTCATCGTGCCGTGGAAGATGCGCAGCAGCGCGAGACGACCGAGGAACGGCGACGCGTCGAGGTTGGTGACGTGGGCCTGCAGCGGGTGCTGGTCGTCGTACTTCGGCGCGGGGACGTGCTGCAGGATCGCTTCGAACAGCGGCTCGAGGTCGTCGTTGTCGGGCAGCGAGCCGTCGGCCGGCTTGTTGCGCGACGCGGCACCGGCACGACCCGAGGCGTAGACCACGGGGACGTCGAGGATCGCGTCGAGGTCGAGGTCGTCGACCTCGTCCGACAGGTCGGACGCCAGGCCGAGGAGCAGGTCCTGCGACTCGGAGACGACCTCGTCGATGCGGGAGTCGGGGCGGTCCGTCTTGTTGACGAGCAGGATCACCGGGAGCTTGGCGGCGAGCGCCTTGCGGAGCACGAAGCGCGTCTGGGGCAGCGGGCCCTCGGACGCGTCGACGAGCAGGACGACACCGTCGACCATGGAGAGGCCTCGCTCGACCTCACCACCGAAGTCGGCGTGACCCGGGGTGTCGATCACGTTGATGGTGATGGGGCCGTCCGCGCCGAACTCGGTCGCGTGCTTGCCGTTGTAGAGCACCGACGTGTTCTTCGCGAGGATCGTGATGCCCTTCTCGCGCTCGAGGTCGTTCGAGTCCATCATGCGGTCTTCGCCCTCGAAGTGGGCGTCGAACGAGTTGGTCTGCGTGAGCATCGCGTCGACGAGGGTGGTCTTGCCGTGGTCGACGTGTGCCACGATGGCGACGTTGCGCAGGTCGGACCGGGTGGCGAGCGCCATACAGGACATCCTTCAATTTCTGGGAGAGTGTCGGGCCAGTGATTTGTCGGCACCGCACCCGCGGGCAGAACGCCCGACACGCCAGTCTACCGGTAGTTCGCAACCGTCAGGAGTACAGCAGATGAGCCGACGGCGAACGTGGGTCGAGATCACCATCGTGCTGCTGCTCTCACTGGGTGCCAGCGCGCTGTACTCGATCCTCCAGATCATCGACGACCTGTCGCAGACGACCCCGCTCGGCGAGCAGTCCACGGCGCTCAACACGTCGTCGACGACGGTGCAGTACGTCGACCTGGCCCGGCAGCTGCTCGGCATCGCGGTGGACCTGGCACCGGTCGCGCTCGTCTGCTTCCTGCTGTGGAGCACGTCCCGCCCGCACCTGTCCCGGCTCGGCATCGACCGGTTCCGGGTGAAGCCCGACCTGGGCGGTCCGGCGCTCATCGCGCTGTGCATCGGGATCCCGGGGCTCGCCCTGTACTTCGCCGGGCGTGCGCTCGGCATCACGGTGAACGTGGACCCCGCTGCCCTGAACTCGTACTGGTGGACGGTGCCGGTCCTGCTGCTGTCCGCGATCCGCTCCGGCCTGCAGGAGGAGGTCATCGTGATCGGGTACCTCTACGCCCGGCTCGGCGACCTGGGCTGGGGGCGGTGGCAGGTGATCCTGTCGACGGCACTGCTGCGCGGGAGCTACCACCTGTACCAGGGCTTCGGCGCGTTCGTCGGCAACGCCGTGATGGGCATCGTGTTCGGCTGGATCTACACGAAGTGGGGCCGCCTGATGCCCTTGATCATCACGCACTGCCTGCTCGACGCCGCGGTGTTCGTCGGGTACCCCTGGGTCGCGAGCGCGTTCCCCCGGTTGTTCTCGTAGCGTGAGCACATGAGCATCCCCGAGGTCGGCGAGTCCGCGCCGACGTTCACCCTGCCGGGCATGATCGTCCGCGACGGGGTCCGCACCGACGACGAGTACGACCTGTCGTCGGAGATCGGCCGGACCGTGGTGCTCGCCTTCTACCCCGGCGACGCGACGGCCGTCTGCACCGCGCAGCTGTGCAGCTACCAGGCGGAGCTCGACGAGTTCGACGAACTGGGCGCCGTGGTGTGGGGCATCAGCCCGCAGGCCCTCGACTCGCACGAGACGTTCGCGCGCGGCTCCTCGCTCACGTTCCCCCTGCTGAGCGACACCGCCGGCTCGGTGATCCGCGACTACGGCGTGCGTGCGCCGGGGATCGGACTTCGCCGATCGGTGTTCGTGATCGGCCCCGACGGCATCGTGCGGTGGCGGCACGTCGGGCTGGTCGGTCTGCGGTTCCCGAAGGCCGAGACCATCCGAGAACAGATCGAACTGCTGGTCTCGTAACCGGATCCCGCGGATCCCGCAGATCCCGCGGATCACGCGGCTTCGGCCGTTCCCGGCGTGGGGAATCCCGGAATCCGTCGCCATGGGGTATTGACACCCGAACTGGGGGCGACGACCATTGTCGGCACGAGAGGTCCACGCAGGATCTGCCTCCCCGGGGAATCGGGTCGTCCGGAGATACGCGCTGGTGTGTCACACCCGCTCCCCGGGCGTCTCCGGGGAGGCATCTCGTAACCTCGTCCGGTGCACACCACCATCGTCGCCCCGGGTCTCCGTCGTCTCGCCATCGTCCTCTGGGTCGTCGCGGTGGCGCTCGTCCCCCTGGCACTGCTCGGTGGCGGCACCCCGTGGCTCGTCCCGGTCCCGAGCATCTGCATCGCGTTCGTGGCGTGGGCCGCGCTCTGGCGGCCGCGCATCGAGCTGACCCCCGAGCACCTGCGGATCGTGGACGTCCGCCGCACCAGCACCTACACGTGGTCGCGCGTCACCGAGGTGCGCACGAAGTACGGCATCGAGGTCGTCACGAGCGAGGGCGTCCGCCGCGTCTGGATCGCGACGCGCCCGACCGCGCGGCTCACCGCCCAGGTCCAGGGCCGACCGGGAGGCCCGGATCACCTCGACGTCGACGCTGCGGCCGCGCGGATGCTGGCCCTCGTGCCCACCCCGGCTCCGCAGGACGGTCCGCCGCCCGCGACCGTGACGGCGGCGCCGATCACCCACCGGGTGCACGGCTGGACGGTCCTGGCGTTCGTCGTGCTCGGGATCGCGGCGTCGCTGGCGGCGGCCCGGATGTAGCGTCCCGGCGTCCACTCCCCCGCCGACGCAGAACGACACCCCCGACGTCGTGCGACGTCGAGGGTGTCGATGCGGGTCGTGCGACCGCGGGACTACTTGGTGTAGCCCACGTCCTGCCACTTGACCGAGTACTGCTGGAACTGCGCGGGCCCGTAGTTCACGAGGTCCTTGCGCACACCCCAGGCGTACGGCTCGGCGAACAGCGGGATGGTGCCGGCGACGGCGACGATCTTCTTGTCGATCGCCTGCGCGTCCTTGATGCGGGCGTCGGCGTCGAGCTCGGCGTTCGCCTTGTCCCATGCCGCGCCGAGCGAGTCGTCCGTCACGCCGGTGTAGTTCTGGCCGGCGTCGGCGGGGTAGTAGATCGACTTGAGCGACGAGATCGGGAACGGGGTGCCCTGCCACGCGAAGTACGTGGCGTCGAAGTCACGGCCGTCGGTGGTGATGTACTTCGTGAAGAAGTCGTCCGACGGGACGGTGTCGATCGTGACCTTGAAGCCGGCGAGCTTCGTCTGCTGCTGCACGAGCTGCGCGACGTTCGCCGAGTTCGGGTTGTCCGACGGGATCACGAAGCGGACGTCGAGTTCCTTGCCGCCCTTGGTCGCGTAGCCGTCCGAACCGACCTTCCAGCCGGCGTCCTCGAGCTTCGACTTCGCCTTGTCGGTGCTGTAGCCGTAGACCGACGAGACGTCGTCCTTGTACCCCTCCTGACCGGGCAGGTACGTCAGGTTGTTGAGCACGTCACCCGGGCTCTTCACCGGCGACAGGATCGCCTGGGCGAGGACCTTGCGGTTGATGGCCTGGGCGAACGCCTGGCGCACGTCCTGGTCCTTGAAGACGTCCGAGGTGCCGTTCAGCGTGATCTGCCGCTGCGTGGTGCCGAGCGAGCGCTCGATCTTCGAGTCGGAGCGGGAGTTCGCCGTCTTGAGGTTGTCGGCGCTGCCGTTCAGGTTGAACGCGTCGAGTTCCTTGTTGCCGTACGCCTGCGCGACACCGTCACGCGAGACCGTCTTGAAGACGATGGTGTCGAGCTTGCCCGGGTCGCCCCACCACTTCGAGTTCTTCTCGAACGTGAGGACGCCGCCGTTGGCGTCGAAGGACTTCACGATGTACGGGCCACCGGAGACGTAGGTCTTGCCGTCAGCGGCGTACGGGCCCTTGGCCCAGGCGGTGTTGAAGTGCTCGGGGGTGTCGACGGCCCAGTACGGGTAGATGGAGCCCAGGACGCTCGCCCAGTCGGCGTTCGTCTTCGAGAACGTCATGATGACGTCGCGCTCGTCCGAGCCCTGCTTGACCGAGTCGACGTCCTCCCACACGTTGGTGGCGAGGGGCGCGAAGGCCTTGTTCGTGCCGTTCAGCGCCTTCCAGTTGGCGATGACGTCCTTCGCGCTGATCGGGGTGCCGTCAGACCACACGGCCTTCGGGTTGATCTTGATCTCGACGGTCTGGGGTGAGTCCTTGGTCAGCTCGACCGAGGTCGCGAAGTCCTTGTTCACCTCCCACTCGCCGTTCTCCTTGAACTGGATGAAGCCCGGCAGGTACGCACCGGAGATCGTCTGGTCGTCGACGGTTCCGGAGTCGAGGTTGTTGATCTGGAAGTTCGCCGGAGCGGTGTCGATCGGCAGGGTGATCGACCCGCCGTCCTTGACGTCCGCGCGGTCCGCGACGGTCCAGCCGGTCGACTTCAGCGACGACTCGGCGACCGCGGAGCTGCTGTTGCCCGCCTGTCCACCGCCGGAGCAGCCGGCCAGCACGACGGCCGCAGCCGCAGCGGTGGCCAGCACGGCGATGCCCTTGATCCTCTTTCGCATGGCGAGGATTCCCTTTCGTTGTGGTTCGCGCAGTTCGCGCTGGAACGCGGCGACCCCCGCCGCCACGCCTGTTGGTTGAGAACCCTAGTCACATCCGAAGGCTCCACAAGGGTTGATGTGGGGAATCGAAACATGCTCGTAACGAATGTTGCATAGCGTCACAACGGAAGTCCCACCCCTCCGTCGCGAGCGGCTAACCTGTCGCCACCGACAACGCCGTCCGGACGGACGGCCGCACCCCACGAGGTCCCAGTACATGCTTGCCTTCATCGCAAAGCGGATCGTCAACTACATCGTCCTGACGATCGTCGCGACGACCCTCGGTTACATCCTCGCCAGCAGCACGCTGAACCCGGCTGCCCGGTTCCTGGGCCGCAACCCGGCCGTGCCCCAGGGCACGATCGACGCGTCCCTGCGGAAGCTCGGTGCCGATCCGGACACCCCGCTCATCGTCCGGACGTGGACCTGGTGGTCGAACCTCGTCACGCACGGGTCGCTCGGCATGAGCACCCGCGGCACCGAGGTCACTGCCGACATCGTCGCCCGCTCCGGCACGAGCCTGCGCTTGCTGGTCATCGGCACGCTGCTCGGCGCGATCCTCGGGGTGCTGCTCGGCGTGTGGAACGCCGTCCGCCAGTACCGCACGTCGGACCAGGTCTCGACGTACCTGTCGTTCGCCGTGCTCGCCACCCCGACCTTCGTCATCGCGGTCGTCCTGATGATCCTCGCGACCGCGATGAACCAGGGGCTCGGCACCCAGGTGATCCGGTTCACGGGTGAGTACACGCCGGGGGTGAACGGGTTCTTCCCGGTGCTCGGCGACCGGCTGATCCACCTGTTGTTACCCACGATCTCGCTGACCATCGGCGCCGTCGCCACGTACTCGCGGTACCAGCGCTCCGCGATGCTCGACGTGCTGTCGAACGACTTCATCCGCACCGCGCGGTCGAAGGGCCGGACGCGCGGATCGGCCATCATGCGCCACGGCGTCCGCGTCGCCCTCATCCCGATGTCGACGTTCTTCGCGTACTCGTTCGGGCTGATCCTGACCGGCGCGAGCATCACCGAGCTGGTCTTCAGCTGGCACGGCATGGGCGAGTACTTCGTCCAGGGCATCACCAACAACGACATCAACGCGGCCTCGGGCACGATCCTCTTCACGGCGATCCTCGTGCTCATCGCAGGAACCCTCGCGGACCTGCTCTACGCCGCGCTCGACCCGCGAGTGAGGGTGTGACCCGTGTCTGTTCTCGACCCCACGACCACGACCACCGCCGGCGACCCCGGTGACGGCAACGCCGGCACCCCGGCGCACGTCATCGAGGTCAAGGGCGGCCGCACGCCGCTCTGGCGCAAGGTGTTCGGCACCTGGCGTGCCCGCATCGGTGGCGGCGCCCTGCTGCTCATCCTGCTGTGGGCCTTCGTCGGCCCGCACCTGTACCACTGGAACGCCGTCGACTCCGATGGTCTGGCGTTCGGCATGCCGCCGAGCGCCGCGCACTGGTTCGGCACGAACGACATCGGCCAGGACATCTACGCGCAGACGCTCGTCGGCCTGCAGAAGTCGCTGCTCATCGGCCTCATCGCCGGTCCGGCCGCCACGCTGATCGCCGGCATCGTCGGTGCGATCGCCGGCTACTTCGGCGGCACCGTGGACCGCGTGCTCGTGTGGGTCATCGACCTGCTGCTCGTGATCCCGTCGTTCTACGCGCTCGTGCTCCTCAGCCCGGTGTTCAAGAACCTGACGTGGGTGGCGCTCATCGTCGGCCTCGCGGTGTTCAGCTGGATGGTGATGGCCCGCGTGATCCGCGGCCAGACGATGTCCCTGCGCGAACGCGACTACGTCAAGGCCGCCCGCTTCATGGGCGTCCCGGCGTTCACGATCATCCGACGGCACATCCTGCCGAACGTGGCGTCCCTGCTCATCATCGACGCGACGCTCGGCGTCGGGGCCGCGATCCTGGCGGAGAGCTCGCTGAGCTTCTTCGGCTTCGGCATCCAGATCCCCGACGTCTCGCTCGGCACCCTGCTCGCCGCCGGCAGCCAGTCCGCCGTCACCCGCCCGTGGCTGTTCGTCCTGCCCGCCGCGACCCTCGTCGCGACCGTGCTCTCGACCAGCCTGCTCGGCGACGCCCTGCGCGACGCCATCGACCCCACCTCCGGAGCCAACCGTGACTGAGCCGCTGCTGACCGTGTCCGACCTGTCGGTCACGTTCAACCCGAAGACCAAGCCCGTCTACGCCGTCCGCGGGGTCGACTACACGGTGGCCCCCGGCGAGTTCCTCGGGATCGTCGGCGAGTCCGGCTCCGGCAAGTCGGTGTCCTCGATGGCCGTGATGGGTCTGCTCCCGTCGTCCGCCCACGTCGAGGGCAGCATCCGCTTCGACGGCCAGGAGCTCTTGGGCAAGAACGACCGCGAGATGTCCCGCCTGCGCGGCGGCGACATCGCGATGGTGTTCCAGGACCCGCTGTCCGCTCTGACGCCCGTGTACACGATCGGCCAGCAGATCATCGAGGGGCTGCGACTGCACGACCGCTCCCTCACCCAGCACGCCGCCCGCACCCGCGCCGAGGAACTGCTGCGCGTCGTCGGCATCCCGAACCCCGCTCGGCGCCTCGACGCGTTCCCGCACGAGTTCTCCGGCGGCATGCGGCAGCGCGCGATGATCGCCATCGCCATCGCGAACGACCCGAAGCTGATCATCGCCGACGAGCCGACCACCGCGCTCGACGTCACGATCCAGGCGCAGATCCTCGACGTGCTGCAGACGGCGAAGGACATGACCGGTGCCGCCGTGGTCCTCATCACGCACGACCTCGGTGTCGTCGCCGGCAACGCGGACCGCGTCGCCGTGATGTACGCGGGCCGCATCGTCGAGACGGCACCGGTCGAGCCGCTGTTCCGCGAACCCGTCATGCCGTACACGATCGGGCTCCTCCGCTCGATGCCGAACATGACCGCGGCCCGCACCGAACGGCTCGTCCCGCTCGAGGGCCGCCCGCCCCTGCTCACGCAGAAGCCGACCGGCTGCCCGTTCGCCGACCGCTGCCCGGCGGTCATCGACGCCTGCCGCGACGGCGAGCCCGCGCTGGTCGAGCCGACCGTCCCGCAGAGCGGCGACAACCCGGTCCTGACCGGGACCGTCCCGACGATCGGCAACGGCACGCTGCTCGACGACCACACCGCCGCGTGCATCCGTCGCGACGAGATCGCGGCGGGCACCCTCGAGCGGTCGGAGATCTTCCCCCGCCCCGAGGACATCCCCGAAGCGGCGGTCGACCACGGCGACGACGTCGTCCTCGAGCTCACCGACGTCGTCAAGACGTTCCCGCTCACCAAGGGCGCGCTCTTCCGCCGGCAGATCGGCGAGGTGCACGCGGTCGACGGCATCTCCCTGACGCTGAAGCGCGGGCAGGTGCTCGGGCTGGTCGGTGAGTCCGGTTGCGGCAAGACCACCACGATCATGGAGATCCTCGAGCTCGCCGGCGCCCAGCAGGGCACCATCCGGGTGAACGGCGTCGACACCGCGTCGCTGTCGAAGAAGGACCGCCTGGCGATCCGCCGCGACATCCAGGTCGTGTTCCAGGACCCGATGGCGTCGATCGACCCCCGGCTCGACATCGGTTCGGTGATCGGTGAACCGCTGACGGTGCACAGGGTCGCGAAGGACGAGATCCGCCGCCGGGTCCGCGAGGTCCTCGAGCTCGTCGGGCTCGAGCCGAGCTACATCGACCGGTACCCGCACGAGTTCTCCGGCGGCCAGCGGCAGCGCATCGGCATCGCCCGGGCGCTCATCGTCGAGCCGAAGATCCTCGTGCTCGACGAGCCCGTCTCGGCACTCGACGTCTCGGTGCAGGCCGGCGTGATCAACCTGCTCGAGGACCTGAAGCACCGCCTCGGCCTGTCGTACCTGTTCGTCGCCCACGACCTGTCCGTCGTGCGGCACATCGCCGACGACGTCGCGGTCATGTACCTCGGCCGCATCGTCGAGTACGGCGACGGCGACAAGGTGTTCTCCGATCCGCAGCACCCGTACACGCGGGCGCTGCTGTCGGCCGTGCCGGTGCCGGACCCGTCCGCCGAGGCCGCCCGCGGGCGGATCCTGCTCGACGGCGACCTGCCCTCCCCCACCGAGCGCATCGACGGCTGCCGGTTCCGCACCCGCTGCCCGCTCTACCAGCTCCTCGACGAGGGCCGGCAGGAGCAGTGCCGTACCGTCGACCCACGCCTGCAGGACGTGCACGGCCGTGGTGTCGCGTGCATCCAGACCGACCAGGAGCACCTGCTCACCGAGCGGGTCGGCGCGGTCGTCTGACGACGCGGGTCACGTTCACCGCTCCACATCGTGAGCAGGAATGGTCGGGTCCTGTTCGCGGACCCGACCATCTCTGCTCACCAAGCGCGGCAGTTGACGTGACCAGCAGACGGACGGGAGGCCCGGCGCACGTCGTGCACCGGGCCTCCCGTCCGTCTCGTGGTCGCGATCGCGAGCCGCGTCAGCCGCCCAGCGTCAGGCTCAGCAGCGAGACCACGAGGAGCGCCAGCGCGACCGCGCCGACGATCACGGCAGGGCGGTCCCAGCCGCGCACGGCGTCGCCGTCACCGGCGACGGCACGCTGCTCAGCCCAGCGGTCGAGCAGCACGGTCATCTCGTCCGGCTGGCGCAGCACGGCACGCTCGCCGCGCCGGGCCGGCTTCGGCCGGGGCAGCGACGGGCCGCCCCAGCACTGCACGCGACGGCCCGCGACCGTCTCGATGACGATCTGCCAGCGGAGCTTGACGTCGGCGACCGCGTGCCACGGCACCACGGTGCGGCGGAGCGGGTTGACGACGGTGACGGCCGTGTCGTCGATGCGGATGCACGGGCGGTACGTGAGCACCCACAGGACCCAGACGAGCACGGCGATCGGTCCGACGGCGTCGAGCACCACGATCCAGCTGCCGCGCACGGCCGCGTCGACCAGCAGGAAGAGGCCCAGGACGGCGACGAGGCCGGCCGCCACGGCGCCTCCGCGACCAGCGCGGAGGACGACGGGACGTCCGGCCTCGTTCGTGTCCAGCAGGATCAGCGTCCGAACTCGAACCCGGCGCCGGGGATGGCGGCCAGGAGGTCCTTCGTGTACTGCTCCTTCGGGGCGGCGAAGACCTCGTCGGTCGTCGCCTTCTCGACGATCTTGCCCTGGCGCATGACGCACACGTTGTCCGCGACCAGGCGGACGACCGCCAGGTCGTGCGTGATGAACAGGTAGGTCAGGCCGAGTTCGGTCTGCAGCTCCGTCAGCAGGTCGAGGATCTGCCCCTGCACGAGCACGTCGAGCGCGGAGACGGCCTCGTCGAGGACGATGACCTCCGGCTTGAGTGCGAGCGCGCGAGCGACGGCGATGCGCTGCCGCTGCCCACCCGAGAGCTCGTTCGGGTAGCGGTTGACCATCGACTTCGGCAGCGCGACCTGGTCGAGCAGCTCGAGCACGCGGGCCCGACGCGACGCCTTGTCGCCCACTTTGTGCGTGGCGAGCGGCTCGGCGATCGTGTTCCCGACGTTGTACATCGGGTCCAGCGAGCCGTACGGGTCCTGGAACACCGGCTGCACGCGGCGGCGGAAGTCGAAGAGGTCCTTGCCCTTCAGGGCGCCGATGTCGATGCCGTCGAACTGCACGGTGCCGCTCGAGATGCTCTCGAGCTGCAGCACCAGCTTGGCGACGGTCGACTTGCCCGAGCCGGACTCGCCGACGAGCGCCGTGGTGGTGCCCTTCGGGATCGCGAACGACACGTCGTCGACGGCCTTGAGCTCGCGGGTGGCGAGGCTCTTGCCGCGCAGCTTGTAGATCTTCTCGAGGTTCTTCACCACGATGAGGTCCTCGGCCGGACGGTGCTCGCGCTCCTGCGCCCGGGCGATGAGCTCGGCGTCGTCGCTGCCGGCGTCGGCGATCTCGATGCGCTCGTGCTGCACCTTCGACTGGATGCGGCGGCTCGCGAGCGAGGGCGCCGCAGCGACCAGGCGCTGCGTGTACGGGTGCTGCGGGTTGGCCAGGATCTCCTTCGAGGGACCGGCCTCGACGACCTGGCCCTTGTACATCACGACGAGCTTCTCGGCGCGCTCGGCGGCGAGTCCGAGGTCGTGCGTGATGAACAGCACGGAGGTGCCGAAGTCGCGGGTCAGGCTCTCGAGGTGGTCGAGGATGACGCGCTGGACCGTGACGTCGAGCGCACTCGTCGGCTCGTCGGCGATGAGCAGCTGCGGGCGGCTCGACAGACCGATGCCGATGAGCACGCGCTGTCGCATACCGCCGGAGAACTCGTGCGGGTACTGCTTGAGGCGGGTCGAGGCATCGCCGAGGCCGGCCTCCTTCAGGACCTCGATCGCGCGGTCGCGGACGGCCTTCTTGCCGGTGGCCATGCCGTTCGCACGGATCGCCTCCTCGACCTGGAAACCGATCGACCACAGCGGGTTGAGGTTCGACATCGGGTCCTGCGGGACGTAGCCGATCTCCTTCCCGCGGATCTCGGACATCTCCTTGTCGCTCAGCCCGACGAGCTCGCGCCCGTTGAACTTGATCGACCCGCCGGTGACCTGGCCGGTGCCGGGCAGCAGCTTGATGATCGCCTGGGCGCTCGTCGACTTGCCGGAACCGGACTCGCCGACGATGGCCAGACGCTCGCCCTGCTCGAGGGTGAGGTCGACACTGCGCACGGCCTGCACGAGACCGGACTGCGTCTTGAAGCCGACCTGCAGGTCGCGGATCTCGAGCAGCGGAGCACCGTCGGCGTTGGTGCGTCGGCCGGTGGGGTTGGTCAGCGTCTCGCTCATCGGCGGGCCCTCGCCTTCGGGTCGAGCGCGTCGCGCACCACGTCACCGAGGAGCAGGAACGCGAGCACGGTGATGGACAGCGCGGCCGACGGCCAGAAGATCGTCGACGGGTTGGTGCGGATCGACGTCTGCGCCGTGCCGATGTCGAGACCCCAGCTGAGGGCCGACGGCGGCAGTCCGATGCCGAGGAACGACAGGGTCGCCTCGGCCACGATGAACGTGCCGAGCGACACGGTCGCGACCACGATGACCGGAGCCAGCGAGTTCGGGATGACGTGGCGCACGAGCGTCTTGAACCGGCTGACGCCGAGGGCCGCCGACGCCATGACGTAGTCGGCCTGCTTGGCGCTCAGGACGGCACCACGCATGATGCGGGCGATCTGCGGCCACGCGAAGGCCGACAGCACGAGCGCGACGGTGATCGCGTTCCGCGCGGGGATGACCGACATGATCACGATCGCACCGAGGACGGTGGGGATCGAGAAGAAGATGTCACCGATGCGGGACACGATCGTGTCGAGCCAGCCGCCGTAGAACCCGGCCAGCGCACCGATCACGATGCCGACGATGGACACCAAGACCGTCGCGACGATGCCGACGATGAGCGAGTTCTGGGCGCCCCAGATCACGCGGGCGTAGACGTCGGAGCCCTGACGCGTGAAGCCGAGGATGTGCCCGGCCTCGGGCCCGCCGTCGCTGTTGTCGAGGTTCGACGCACGCGGGTCGACGTGGGCGAAGAGCCCGGGGAAGACCGCGACGACGATGATCAGCAGGATCAGGATCGAGGAGATCCAGAACGTCGGGCGGGTCCGCATGGACTCCCAGGCGTCGGTCCACAGGGAACGGGTCTTCTCGTCCTCGTTGACCTGGTCGATCGCCTGCAGGGGCGTTTCCTCCAGCGGGGCGACGAAGTGCGTCGCCGAGCGGGGTGCGGCGTTACTTGGCATAGCGGATCCTCGGGTCCAGGACGGCGTAGAGCAGGTCCACCAGGAGGTTGGCGAGCATGAAGATGATGACCATCACGGCGACGAAGGAGACCACCGTCGGGCCCTCGCCGAGCTTGACGGCGCGGAAGACCGTGCCGCCGACACCGTTGATGTTGAAGATGCCCTCGGTGACGATCGCGCCGACCATCAGGTTGCCGATGTCGACACCCAGGTAGGTCACCACGGGGATGAGCGAGTTCCGGAAGATGTGCACGCCGACCACACGACGACGGGGCAGGCCCTTCGCGGTGGCGGTGCGCACGAAGTCCGCCGTGGTGTTCTCGGCCACGCTCGCACGGGTGAGCCGCACGATGTAGGCGAACGACACGGACGCCAGCACGATCGCCGGCAGGATCAGTTCGTCCCAGGGCGCTTGCCCGGACACCGTGACCCGGAACAACCCGAGTTTGATGCCGAACACGTACTGCAGCACGAACCCGACGACGAAGGTCGGCACCGAGATGAGCAGGAGCGAGACGACGAGCGCTGTGGCGTCGAACAGCTTGCCCTTGCGCAGACCCGCGACGACACCGACGACGATGCCGGCGACGGCCTCGAACACGAGCGCGAGGATCGCGAGACGAGCGGTGATCGGGAACGCCGAGGCGAGCTGCTGGCTGACCGGCAGACCGGAGTAGGTCACACCGAGGTCGCCGCGGAACACGCCGCCGATCCAGAGCAGGTACTGGACGATGAACGGCTTGTCCAGGTTGTACTGCTGGCGCAGGGTCTCGATGACCTGCGGCGACGGCTGGCGGTCGCCGAACAGCGCTGCGATGGGGTCGCCGGGCAGCGAGAACACCATGAAGTAGATGAGGAACGTGGCCCCGAAGAACACGGGGATGAGTTGCAGGAGGCGCTTTCCGAGGTACCAGAGCATCAGATCCCTGCCCGGTCCGGAGCGATGTCGATCAGGTTCATTGTGGTGAGGGGTGGACGTTCCGAGGGTCGGCACGGATGTCCGGTTCGGGCGGCGGCGCCCGATGTGGTGGGGGAAGGTGTTGCCGCCGAGGTACGGGGGTTCGGGGACCGTTGCGGTCCCCGAACCCCCGTCCGGTGGTCGCGAGGCAGGATACCTGCCCACGCGGTGCTCTCGAGGAGAGCGGTGTTACTTCGTGACCTCGATGTCGTAGTACAGCGGCACCGAGTTCCAACCGAACTTCACGTTGGACACGTTGTCGGCGTTCCAGACACCAGTGACGTTCGAGTACCAGAGCGGGATCTCCGGGAGGTCCTTGAACAGGAGCTCCTGGGCCTGGTCGAAGGCCTTGTTGCCCTCTTCGACCGTGGCGGCCGAACGGCCCTCGGCGAGCAGCTCGTTGTACTCCTTGGAGTCGTACCGCGAGTAGTTGTTCGACGAGCCCTCACCCATGGTCGGGCCGAGGAAGTTGTACAGCGACGGGTAGTCGGCCTGCCAACCGGTGCGGCTGCCGCCCGTGAGCTTGTCGTTCGTCTGGAGGTCGAGGGCCTCCTGGAACGTCGGGATCGCGTTGCCCTCGGCCTTGATGCCGAGCGTGTTCGAGATCGAGTTCGTGACCGCGGTCACCCACGCCTCGTGCCCACCGTCGGCGTTGTACGTGATGGTGAGGGTGTCGTCGTACTTCGAGATCTTGTCGGCCTCGGCCCACAGCTTCTTGGCCTCGGACTCGTTGTAGTCCAGGACGTCGGAGCCGTCGAGGTCGTCGTTCCAGCCCGCGATGACCGGCGACGTGAAGTCCTTCGCCGGGGTGCGCGTGCCGTCGAAGATCTTGTCGGTGATCTGCTTGCGGTTGATGGCCATCGAGACGGCCTCACGACGCAGCGTGCCTTCCTCGCCCTTCCAGTGGTCGAGGTAGTACGGCAGGTAGATCGCCTGGAAGATGGCGGCCGGCTGGTTGACGTTCGAGTCCGGGAAGTCCGACTTGTACGTCTTGAAGGCGCTGTCCGGCACGGCGTCGAGGACGTCGAGGTTGCCGCCCTGCGCGTCGGAGTACGCGGTGTCCTGCGAGGCGTAGAACGTGATCGTCAGACCACCGTTCTTCGGCTTGCGCTTGCCCTCGTAGTCCTTGTTGGTGACGAGCTTGATGGACTGGTTGTGCGTCCAGGCCTTCTTGCCGTCGAGCTTGTACGGACCGTTGCCGATCGGGTTCTCACCGAACGCCTTGGTGTCGTCGTAGAACGAGGACGGCAGCGGCACGAACGCCGAGTAGCCGAGCGACAGCGGGAAGTCCGACTGGGCCGACTTCAGCGTGACGGTGAACTCGTCGTCGTCGACGACCTTGAGGCCCGTGAGCTCCGAGTCCTTGTCGGCGTCGTAGCCCTCGATGTTCTCGAAGAAGTAGCTGGCGCCCTGGGCGTTCGACTTCTGCGCGGCCCAGTTCCAGGCCTTGGTGAAGGACTCTGCGGTGACCTTCTCGCCGTTCGTGAACGTGTAGTTCGTGTTCAGCTTGACGTCGAAGGTCTTCGAGTCATCGGTGTCGATGCTCTTCGCGACCTCGTTGACGGACTTGCCGTCGGCGTCGTAGGACACGAGGCCCTCGAAGAGCGAGTCGATGATCTTGCCGCCACCGGTCTCGGTGGTGTTCGACGGGATCAGCGGGTTCTGCGGCTCGCTGCCGTTGGTCGTGACGATGCCCGAGGCGTTGGACGAGCCCGAGCCACCCCCACTGTTGCTGTTGCTGGAGCAGGCGGTCAGGGCGAGTGCTGTGGCCCCGAGCACGGCGAGGGCTGTGAGCCCGGCGCGCTTCTTGATCAAGGTTCCTCCTGGTGCATGGGACGCGCAAGGGCACAGCGGTGTCACCCGGGCGCGTTTGACATCTGCACTGTAGGCAAGGTGGACAGCAGCCTCCAAACCCTGGAGCGAACGGTTACAAGCCGGTAACCAACTTGCACGATCCTTGCGAGAAGATGCAAGATTCGCGCGCTTGCTGAACGCCCTCGCGCTTTTGTTGCATCTGCATGAAATTCGTTGCACTGCGACACAGTTCTGTGCAAGGAAGACCTGTTCCGAGGCCGCCTCAGGACCCGGGCATCGGCGCCGCACCAGCCGTACCGTGAACACGTGCTCGCGAACGACATCCCCCATCTCCACGTCCCCTCCTCCCCCACCGTCAGCGGTGATCCCGGGAACGGCGGAGCCGCCTTCGTCGCGGTCTCCCGTCCGGACCTCGACCAGGACGCGTACCGCAGCACCATCGAACGCGTGACCACCGAGGGCACGGTCCGCTGGACGTCCGGCGACCGCGACTCCTCGCCGGCCCTGTCCCCCGACGGTCGTGCCCTCGCCTTCCTCCGGTCCGTCGAGGACGACCACGGCGTCGCACACCCGCAGCTCGCCGTGGCGCCGGTGCACGGCGGCGAGGCCCGCGTGGTCACCGCCCTGCCGCTCGGCGCCGGCACCCCGGTCTGGTCGCCCGACTCGACACGCGTCGCCGTGACCGCACGCTTCCCCGAACCCGGCCGCTACGGCTCCGAGGTCCCCGGCGGCGACCGTCGTCCGGCGACGGACGCCGAGGCGCCGCGGCTCGTGTCCCGACTCGACTTCCACGTCGACGGCACGGGGTACCTGCTCGACAAGCCGCAGCAGATCGTGGTCGTCGACGTCACCGACCCCGCAGCGGCACCGGTGGACTCCCCGCTCACGAGCGCGCCCTGCTCGGTCTCCGCACCGGCCTGGTACCCGGACGGCGGCGCGCTCCTCGTCGTCGCCCCGCGGGACCTCGGTGCGCGTGAGACCCACGACGACGACCTGTACCGCGTCGACGCGTCCGACGGCACGATGGCGCTGGCGATCCGGACCGAGGGCTCGGTCAGCTCGATCGCGATCACCCCGGACCGTACCGTCCACTACGTCGGGGCGTCGCACCGCGACGGGCGGCTGGTCGGCGAACCCGAAGGGCTGTGGGTCGCAGCGCACGACTCCGAACCGGTCCGACTGACCGCCCGCGAGACGGTCGACGTCTCCGGGACGCCGGCGTTCCACCGCGACGACGTCCTCGTGCAGGTGCTCGACCGCGGCACCGTCACCGTCCGTCGTGTCCCCGCCGGCACGACGGCTCCGCTCCGGCTCGACGAGCTCGGGGTCGTCCTCGGCGGCCGTCTGGTCGTCTCGGGCTTCGACGTCGACGGGGACGTCCTGGTCGCCACGGCTGCCACGACGGACTCGCCCGGCGAGGTCCACGTGGTCGACCTGACCGTGACCGACGATGCCCTCCCGCCGGTGCTCACCGACTACGCGGCCCCGCTCCGGTCCGAGGCATCGGCCCCCGGTGTCCGCCGCATCGAGGAGCTCACCGGCACCGCTCCGGACGGTACCCCGGTGCACGGCTGGGTCGTCCTGCCCGAGGGCGAGGGGCCGCACCCCGTCCTCCGGGTGGTGCACGGCGGACCGTTCGGCCAGGACACCTGGGCGTTCTTCGACGAGGCGCAGGTCTACGCCAGCGCCGGGTACGCCGTCGTCATCGGCAACCCGCGAGGGTCCGGTGGCTACGGACTCGACCACGGCCGCGCGGTCATCGGGGCGATGGGCACCGTCGACGTCGACGACGTGCTCGCCCTGCTCGACGCAGCGCTCGAACGCCCCGACCTCGACGCGGCACGCGTCGGCATCATGGGCGGCTCGTACGGCGGGTTCATGACGAGCTGGGTCGCCGCGCACCACGGCGAGCGGTTCGTGGCCGCGTGGAGCGAGCGCGCCGTGAACGCGTGGGACTCGTTCGCGGGCAGCTCCGACATCGGTTGGTACTTCGCCGACGCGTACGTCGGTGCCGACCCCGAAGAGCAGCGTCGCCGGAGCCCGCTGACGTACGCCGCGCAGGTCACCATCCCGTTCATGGTCGCGCACTCGGAAGCGGACTGGCGCTGCCCGATCGAGCAGGGGCAGCGCCAGTTCGTGGCCCTCCGGCGCGCGGGGATCGACGCGTCGTTCCTCGTGTTCCCCGGCGAGGGCCACGAGCTCTCCCGCTCCGGCACACCATGGCACCGCGTGCAGCGGTTCGAGCACGTCCTCGCCTGGTGGGCGCAGCACCTGCCCGTCACGCCGGTCGCCTGACCGGGCTGACGACGGACGGGAGGCCCGTGGCGGGTCCGCCACGGGCCTCCCGTCATCTCGTTGGTGCGTCGAGGACGCGGGTCGCTAGGCGAACGCCTCCACCGGCGGGCACGCGCACACCAGGTTGCGGTCACCGTAGGCCTGGTCGATCCGGCGGACCGGCGGCCAGTACTTGCGGCCACTGATGCCCGGCAGCGGGTAGACGGCCTGCTCGCGGGTGTACGCGTGCGCCCACTCCCCCGAGATCACCGACGACGCCGTGTGCGGGGCGTGCACGAGCGGGTTGTCGTCCGCCGGCCACTCCCCGCGCTCCACGGCCGAGGCCTCGGCACGGATGGCGAGCATCGCGTCGACGAACCGGTCGAGCTCGGCCAGGTCCTCGCTCTCGGTCGGCTCCACCATCAGGGTGCCGGCGACCGGGAACGACATGGTCGGGGCGTGGAAGCCGTAGTCGACCAGGCGCTTCGCGACGTCGTCGACGGTGATGCCGGTGGTGTCACGCAACGGTCGCAGGTCGAGGATGCACTCGTGCGCCACGAGGCCGTCCTCGCCCGTGTAGAGCACCGGGAACGCGTCGCGCAGTCGGGCCGCGATGTAGTTCGCCCCGAGTACAGCTGCCTCGGTCGCACGGGTGAGCCCCTCGAGCCCCATCATCCGGACGTACGTCCACGTGATGGGCAGGATGCTCGGGCTGCCGTACGGTGCCGCGCTGACCGGGCCGCCGGCGTGTGCCAGGCGGTCGTCGGCCTCGGCCGCGGTCGAACCGGGCCGTCGGTCGGCCTGCTGCGCGAACGGGTGCCCCGGCAGGTACGGCGCCAGGTGCGCCTTCGCCGCGACCGGACCGACACCGGGTCCGCCGCCGCCGTGCGGGATGCAGAAGGTCTTGTGCAGGTTGAGGTGGGAGACGTCGCCGCCGAAATCGCCGAAGCGGGCGTGGCCGAGCAGCGCGTTGAGGTTCGCGCCGTCGACGTAGACCTGGCCGCCGGCGTCGTGGACGGCGTCGCAGATCTCGCGGATGTCGTGCTCGTACACGCCGTGGGTCGACGGGTACGTGATCATCAGCGCCGCGAGGGTGTCGGCGTGCTGTTCCGTCTTCGCGCGGAGGTCGGCGAGGTCGACGTTGCCGTTCTCGTCGCAGGCGACCACGACGACCTGCATGCCGGCGAGCACCGCGGACGCGGCGTTCGTACCGTGCGCGCTCGACGGGATGAGGCAGACGGTGCGCTCGGTGCCGCCGTTCGCCAGGTGGTACCCGCGGATCGCGAGGAGTCCGGCGAGCTCGCCCTGGCTGCCCGCGTTCGGCTGCAGGGACACGGTGTCGTACCCGGTGACCTCGGCCAGCCAGGACTCCAGGTCACCGATCATGTCGAGGTAGCCCTCGATGTCGTCGCGCGGCGCGAACGGGTGGATGTTCGCGAACTCCGGCCATGTCACCGCGGCCATCTCGGTCGCCGCGTTGAGCTTCATCGTGCAGCTGCCGAGCGGGATCATGCCCCGGTCGAGCGCGTAGTCCTTGTCCGCCAGGTGCTTCAGGTACCGCATCATGCGGGTCTCGCTGCGGTGGGCGCTGAAGACGGGGTGCGTCAGGTACTCGCTCGCGCGCAGCAGACCGGCCGGGAGGCCCGTGGCCGCGTCCCGCACGGCCGCCTCGGTCGCGGGGACGGTCACGTCCACGGCCCCGAACACGCCCGCCAGTCGGGTGACGTCGTCGGGCGTGGTCGTCTCGTCGACGGAGAGCTGGAACACGTCCTCGTCCACCTGGTGCAGCAGGAAGTCGGCGTCCTGCGCTGCGGCGACGACCGCCCCGGCGCGACCGGTGGCCCGCAGGGTGAGCGTGTCGAAGAACGCGTCGTGCACGACCTCGAGCCCGGCGTCGCGGGCGACCGCGGCGAGCGCCGACGTCGTCCGGGCGACCCGGTTCGCGATGAAGCGCAGCCCCTCGGGCCCGTGGTAGACGGCGTACATCGAGGCCATCACGGCGAGCAGGACCTGCGCGGTGCAGATGTTGCTCGTCGCCTTCTCGCGGCGGATGTGCTGCTCGCGGGTCTGCAGGCTGAGGCGGTAGGCCATCGCCCCGTCGGCGTCGAAGGACACCCCGACCAGGCGACCGGGCAGCTGGCGTTCGAGCCCGGTGCGCACGGCGAGGTAGCCGGCGTGCGGGCCGCCGAAGCCGAGCGGGACGCCGAAGCGCTGGCTCGTCCCCACGGCGACGTCGGCACCCAGGTCACCGGGGCTGGCGAGCAGGGTCATGGCGAGCAGGTCGGCCGCGACGACGGCGATGCCGCCACCGGCGTGGACGCGCTCGATGATCGACGACGGGTCGACGATCCGGCCGGAGGCACCGGGGTACTGCACGATCACGCCGAAGGCGCCGTCGAGCTGCTCGTCGGTCGGCCCGGTGACGGGGTCGAACGCACGCAGCGTGATGCCGACGGCGTCGGCGCGGTGGTCGAGCAGCGCGCGGGTCTGCGGCAGCAGGTCGTCGTCGACCAGGAACGCGTCGCCCTTCACCTTGGAGGCGCGGCGGGCGAGGAGCATGCCCTCGACCACGGCGGTGCCCTCGTCGAGCATCGAGGCGCCGGCGGTGGCCATGCCCGTCAGGTCGGAGACCATCGTCTGGAAGTTGATGAGCGCCTCGAGCCGGCCCTGGGAGATCTCCGGCTGGTACGGCGTGTAGGCCGTGTACCAGCTCGGGTTCTCGAGCACGTTCCGCTGGATCACGGCGGGGGTGTGGGTGCCGTGGTACCCGAGCCCGATCATCGCGCGGCGGACGGTGTTGCGCCCGGCCTTGGCGCGGAGTTCGGCGAGCGCCTCGGTCTCGCCGACGGCGGCGGGGATCACCGAGTCGGTGACGGGTGCTGCGTGGATCGACTCCGGGATCGCGGCGCGGACCAGGGCGTCGAGCGACGGCCGGCCCACGGTGTCGAGCATCGCCTGCTGGTCGGCCGGGGTGGTGCCGATGTGGCGGTCGGCGAACGAGGTCTGCAGGTTCTGGAACTCCTGCTGGTCGTCGGGGCCGGTCATGCGATGGACGCCCGGTACGCGTCGTGGTCCATCAGGTCCTCGGGGAACGAGGTGCCGTCGACCTTGATCTTGACCAGCCAGCCGGTGCCGAACGGGTCCTGGTTGACCGTGTCGGGGGCGTCGACCACGGCGTCGTTGACCGCGACGACCTCGCCCTCGATCGGCGCGAAGAGCTCGCCGACGCTCTTGGTGGACTCGATCTCGCCGATCTGCTCGCCCGCGGTGGTGGCGGTGCCGACGGCGGGGAGCTCGACGTAGACGACGTCACCGAGCTGCTCGGCGGCGTGGTCGGTGATGCCGACGGTGACGGTGTCGCCCTCGACGAGGAGCCACTCGTGGTCGGCGGTGTACTGGAGTGCGGTCTGGTCGCTCACGGGATCAGCCTTTCTGAGGACGGCGGTAGAAGGGGAACGCGGTGACGGTGCTGGGGATGGCCGTTCCGCGGACGTCGATGTGCAGGACTTGTCCCTCGGTGGCGAGCGCCGGGTCCACGAAGGCCATCGCGACCGGGTGGCCGAGCGTCGGCGAGAGGGCACCCGAGGTGACGGTGCCGACGACCGTGCCGTCGTGCACCACGTCGTAGCCGGCACGCGGGGCGCGGCGGCCCTCGGTGACGAGCCCGACGAGCACGCGGGCGTCGTCCGACGGCGCGACACCGGCAGCGCCGACGAAGTCACCGGTCTTCGCGACCACGCGGCCGAGGCCTGCCTGGGCGGGGCGCACGTCGGTGCCGAGCTCGTGTCCGTACAGGGGCATGCCGGCCTCGAGCCGCAGGGTGTCGCGCGCTGCGAGTCCGGCGGGGACGACACCGCGGTCGGCGCCGGCCTCGAGCAGCGCGTCCCAGATCGCCGGGGCGACCTCGGGTGCGCTGTACAGCTCGAAGCCGTCCTCGCCGGTGTACCCGGTGCGGGCGACGAGCACCTCGGAGCCGTCGAACACGGCGTGCAGGGCGCGGTAGTAGCCGAGGTCGTCGAGGGGGCTCTCCGGCTGCAGGCGGTCGGCGACGACGAGGGCGTCGAGCGTGCCGGCGGCCGCGGGGCCCTGGATCGCGACGAGTGCGGTGCTGTCCGAGTCGTCCGACACCGCGACGTCGAAGCCGTCGGTGCGCCTGGACAGTGCGGCGACGGCGACCTCGCGGTTCGAGGCGTTCGCGACGACGAGGAACACGTCGTCGTCGGTGCGGTACACGACGAGGTCGTCGAGGATCCCGCCGTCCTCGGCGAGCAGCAGGGAGTACTTCGCGCGGCCGAGCGGCATCGCGCCGAAGGAGCCAGCGAGCGCGTGGTCGAGGAACACGACGGCGTCCGGACCGGTGACGCCGATCTCGGCCATGTGCGACAGGTCGAAGACCCCGGCCGACTGTCGCACGGCGTGGTGCTCGGCGAGGTCGGACGAGTAGCGCACGGGCATGCGGTACCCGGCGAAGTCGGTGAAGGTCGCACCGGCGGCTTCGTGCGCGGGTTCGAGCGGGGACGAACGCAGTGGCGTCGGACTCATGGCGGAGTTCTCCTGGCATCAGCAGGGCCCGGCGACGATCGCCGGGTGGAACTCCCCCTCTGTCATGGGCCTGAGAGTTTCACCGCGGCCCGTGAGGTCCGGCGGCTTTCACCGTGGGCGAGACGACTGAGCGTCTGCTTTTCAGAGTGGCCTGTCCGCTGCGGTGTGGGACCTGAGAGATTGACGGGGGGATTGCTCCTTCGGTGCCCGTGCGTGCGCCCGAGGGCACGTGCAGGGCGTCTCCCGCGACGGATGAGCGGCCGGTGTGTTCAGTTGTCCGCGCCGAGCATACCGAGACCGCGTTACGAACGTGTGTCGCATGCCGGCCTTCGACATCTCGTAGAATGCGGGGATGGCCGGACAGCGATCACGCCCCAGGGGGCAGCTCGAGCAAGCGGTGCTCGACGCGCTCCGCTCCGTGACCGACGGCCTCACCGCACGACAGGTGCTCGATGCCTTCCCGGAGCCCCGGCCGGCGCTGACCACCGTGCTCACCGTCCTCGACCGGCTCGGCCGCAAGGGCCAGGTGGAGCGGCAGGAGCACGACGACGCCCCGCTGAGCTTCCGTGCCGTGCACAGTCGCGACGAACAGACGGCGTCCCTCATGTCGAGTGCGCTCGCCGCCTCGGCCGACCGTGAAGCAGCGTTGCTGCAGTTCACCGGCTCGCTCGCCTCCGACGACCTCGAGGCCCTGCGCCGCGCCCTCGACGCCCGCGCACGTTCCTGACCGGGGTCGCTCCGTGGTCGTCGCCGGCATCGCGCTCATCGTCCTCGCCCTGCTGGTGGTCGTGTTCGCCCCGAGGGTGCTGACCCGATCCGCCTGGACCATCGACCGGCCGCGCACCGCCCTGGTGTGCTGGTCACTCGCGGTGCTGCTCGGCGTCGTCGGGTTCGTCGCCGGCATCGCGCTCGTCGCGCTCGCCGACCGCCCGCTCACCGAGCTCCTCGGCGGTGACGGCTCCCCCACGCACGGCTTCAACGTCGGCGTCGCACTGCTCGCGGTCATCGCGTTCGTCGTCGCCGTCCGCGTCCGGCCCGGGCCCGAGCACGAGGCCGTCCGCCAGGCCATGCGCTCCGGCGTCGCGCCGCACCGCGAGATCGACGGCACCCCGGTGGCCGTCGTCGACGCGGACCACGCCCTGGCCTGCGCCGTGCCCGGGCGGAGCGGCGGTGTGCTGGTCAGCACCGGCTTGGCAGACCGGTTGCGGACGGACGAACTGGAGGCCGTGGTCGCCCACGAGCGCGCCCACCTGACGCAGCACCACGCGGCTGCGGTCGCGGTCGCCGAATCGATCGAACGTGCGGTCCCGTGGGTGCCCGGTGCGCGCGCCATGGCGCGCTCGACGCGCGTCCTCGTGGAGTTCGCCGCCGACGACGCCGCGGCCCGACGTGTCGGACGCGACGCCCTGCGCCGGGCCGTCCTGGTGGCGGACGGGAGCAGCGCGCTCGGGGCGATCCGGGCCTCCAGGCTGTCCTGACGGGGCGATCCGAGACCGCACCGTCGCCCGCAAGGCTGTCCTGAGCGAGCACGTGTCGGAGGCGAGGCATATGGTGATCGAACCGTGAAGCCACTGACCGAAGCCGACATCCGATCCTCGTTCGTCAACGCCACCCCCGACGAGCTCGAGCAGTTGCCGATCCCGGGCCTGCACGAGATGCTCTGGGACGAGCGCGAGTTCCTGGGCTGGCGCGACCCGCAGGCCGCCCGCCGCGGGTACATCGTGTCCTGGATCGACGACCGCCCCGTGGGCATCATCGTCCGGTCCGCGGGCGGGTCCCTGCGCGCCGGGATCGCCGCGATGTGCTCGTTCTGCCACTCCCCGCAGCCGGCGACGCAGGTGCGGCTGTTCTCGGCACCCCGTGCGGGCGAGGCCGGGCGCAACGGCAACACCATCGGCACCTACATCTGCGAGGACCTCGGGTGCTCGATGCTCATCCGCACCGCTCCTCCGCACCTCAACCCGCCGGCGACGATCGCGATGCGCGGCGCCTCGCTGCTGCAGCGCGTGCAGAACTTCACCGCGGACATCATGAAGTCGGCGTGAGCCGCTTCGGCACCGCCCGCTGGGCCGTGGTCGAGGAACTCGGCGACGGCCGCTGGCGCCTCACGCTGCGCGACGAGGCCGACGACGAACTCGGTGCGTTCGGCCTCGGGGTCGAGGGGCCGTGGGACCCGGACGTCGAACCCCACGTCGGGTTCGTGCTCGTGCAGCTCGGGCTGACCCTGCGGGGTGCACGGCCGTGGCACGTCGACGAGCTCGGCGACCACCGGGCGCCGGTCCTCGCGCTCGGCTGAGCGGAGCGCTTCCTGCCGGGCGTCGTTCAGTCGGCTTCGCTCAGTCGGCTTCGACGAAGTTCCGCAGGATCTCGCGGTCGTCGTCGGCGCGCATCGCCCACGACAGCTCGCTGCGGTGATCGCTGTCGGTCAGCGGCAGCAGCACGACGGTGTCCGGTGCGGCGAGCGCGGCACTCTCCGGAGCGACGGTCACGCCGAGTCCCGCGCCCACCAGGTGCAAGACGGTTGCCCAGGTCGTTGCCTCCTGCACGACCACGGGCCGTCGGCCACCGGCGGTGACCGGGGCGAGGTTCCGTTCGGTCGCGAGCGAACCGGCCACGGCGGGGAAGAACACGAACGGCTCGTCCACGAGCTCGGTGCCGCGGATGGACGCACGGCCCGCGAGCCGGTGTCCGCGCGGGACCGCCGCGACGAACGCCTCGGTCCGGAACGGCAGTAGCCGCACGGCGGGGTCCGGGTCCGGGTCGCGCACGACGGCCAGGTCCAGTTCGCCCCGCACGATCCGGGCGAGGAGCGTCGACGAGTAGCCCTCGGTCAGGTCCACACGGACCAGCGGGTACCGCGCACGGAACGCCTGCACGCGCTCGATCGGCCCGAGGGGCAGCGCGGAGACGACGAAGCCGACGTCGAGCCGGCCGGCCTCACCGCGCCCGACCCGGACCGTCTCGTCGAGGTCACGGCGCACCTGCCCGAGCAACGACCGCGCACGCCCCTGCAGCGCCTGGCCGGCGGCGGTGAGGGCGACGCTGCGGCTCGTGCGGACGAACAGGTCGACGCCGAGTTCGCGTTCGGTGCGGCGGATCTGCTGGGACAGCGCGGGCTGTGCGATGCGGAGGCGCTCTGCAGCGCGCCCGAAGTGCAGTTCGTCCGCCACTGCCAGGAACGCGCGAAGCTGACGGAGGTCGACGTCCGGATCCCGATCCATGCACGCAGCCTATCGATCGAAGCGAACGAGTATTGGACGCGACCTCATCGGGATCGGAGGATGGACGCATGCCCGAAGCGATCTCCACCGTCACCATCACCGACCTCGCCACCCCCGCCGATGCCGAGGCGTTCCGCGTCCTCAACGAGGCCTGGATCACGCAGTTCTTCGCGCTCGAGGACGAGGACCGCAAGTTCCTCGGCGACCCCGTCGGTCACGTCGTCGAGCCCGGCGGCGCCGTGTTCGTCGCACGACTCGACGACCAGGTGATCGGGTGCATCGGCATCGTCCCGACGACGCCGGGGGTGTTCGAGCTCGTGAAGATGGCCGTCGCTCCGGGGCACCAGGGGCACGGCACCGGTCGGAAGCTCATCGCCACTGCACTCGACCGCGCCCGGGAGCTCGGTGCGCAGCGGGTCGACCTCGAGAGCAACGCACAGCTGGCCAGCGCCGTGCACCTGTACGAGGCGTTCGGCTTCCGGCACCTGCGCGACGACGAGCTCGTCCCGAGCCCCTACGTCCGGGCCGACGTCCACATGACGCTCGAGCTGCGCTGAAGCTCGAGCGGCGCTGAAGCGCGATCGGCGCTGAAGCGCGATCGGCGCTGACGACACCGGCCCGCTTCGGTACGCTCGCGGCATGGCGACGTACGAGGTGCAGGCGGTCCGTGAGCGCGGCGCGTGGCAGGTGTTCATCGACGGCTTCATGGTCACCGAGGTCGACCGCTGGCCGGCCGTCGGCTTCGTCGCCCGCGAGATCCTGGCGATGGACCGCACCGACGAGCTGCAGATCCGCGTCGTCGGGCGCAACCAGTACGTCGACTGACCCGGGCGCTCACGCGACGTGCCAGACCAGCCCCTCCTGCGCACTCGACGGGTACGCCGAGGCGATGCGGAACAGGGCCTCGCGCAGCGTCTCCGGTGAGCACGCCAGGTTGAGGCGGACGAACCCGCGCCCCTCGCTCCCGAACCCGAGCCCGGAGTTCAGCGCGACGTAGGCGTTCTCGCGCAGTGGAACGGCCGGGTCGTCGCCGAGCCCGATCCCGCGGAAGTCGAGCCACGCCAGGTACCCGGCGCGCGGCCGCGTGTAGACGACGCCGGGCAGGTGCTCGGCGAGGAGCTTCGCGAGCAGCCGGTCGTTGGCCACGATCCGGGACACCACGTCGTCGAGCCAGGTGGTCCCGACGGTGAACGCGGCGAGGTTCGCGTGCAGCCCGAGGATGCTCGTGCGGCAGGCGACCTCTTCCCACAGGGTGTCGAGGAGTGCGGCGGTGCGGTCGTCACCGGCGACGATGATCGAGCACTTCACGCCCGCGAGGTTCCACCCCTTGCTCGCCGAGGTCACGCAGACGCTGCGGGCTCCGACGGGTTCGGCGACGGCCGCGAACGGGGTGAACTGCACGCCCGGGTGGGTCAACGGTGCGTGGATCTCGTCGCTGATGACGAGCACGTCGTACTTCGCCGCGAGTTCGGCGATCGCGAGCAGGTCGGCGCGGTCGTGCACGAGACCGACGGGGTTGTGCGGGTTGCAGAGCAGGAAGACCCCGACCCCGCTCGCGAACGCCCGCTCGAGTCCCTCGAGGTCGAGTCGGTACTGCCCCCACTGCTCGAGCAGCGGGACCTCTTCCACCTGACATCGGGCCTCGTCGACGAGCTCGAAGAACGGCGGGTACACCGGCGGCGTGATCGCGACGCGACCGCCGTCGGGCAGCGCGAGCCGCAGCGACTCGACGATGCCGACGCTGACGTCGGTGGCCAGGTGGATGCGGGACGGATCGATCTCCCAGCCCCAGCGGTCGAGCGCGAACTGCGCGAACGCGGGCGCGAGCGGCCCCGGTCCGTCCAGGTAACCGAGGTCGGACTGCGACACGCGCTCGATCAGGGCCTGGCGGATCTCCGGCGCGACGTCGTGGTCCATCTCGGCGACGAACAGGGGCAGCACGTCGGGCGCGTACCGCGTCCACTTGATGCTCGTGCGGACCCCGCGGAGCGTGCCGACCGGGTCCTGCTCGTCGCTCGCCATGCGTCCCAGCATGCACCGACCGGGAGGCCCGGCGCGAGCCCGCCTGTCATCCAGCGTCGTCTTCCGCGCACCCTGGGACGCGGGGCGTCGCCCCGCCTACTGTCGGTCCCATGAGCACGAGCACCGCCGACAAGGCCACCACCCTCAAGCAGCTGCACGAAGCCCCGGAGATCCTCCGCGTCGTGAACGTGTGGGACGCGATCACCGCGAAGGTCGTCAGCGACCTGCCCGGCACGAAGGCGATCGCCACCGCCGGGCACTCGATCGCCGCGTCGTACGGGTACGAGGACGGCGGGATGCCCCTCGACCTCGCGTTGTCGGGCGCCGCGATCGTGGCCGCCGCGACCGACCTGCCGGTCACCGCTGACCTCGACGACGGCTACGAGGACCCCGCCGAGACCATTCGCCGCGCGATCGGCTCGGGCGTCGTCGGCGCCAACGTCGAGGACCGTCTGCGTCCCTTCGACGAGGCCGTCGCCCGGGTCGCCGCGATCACGGCCGCTGCCCAGGCCGAGGGCGTCGACTTCCAGTTGAACGCCCGCACCGACGCGATCGCCCGCGGCGGCGACCGTCCGATCGACGAGAGCATCGCGGACGCCATCGCTCGCGGCAAGGCGTTCCTCGACAACGGCGCCGCGCTCGTCTTCGTGCCCGGCGCGATCCAGCGCGACGTCGTGGAGCAGCTCGTCGCAGGCCTCGGCCGCGGCAAGCTGTCGGTCATCGGTCTGCCGGGAGCCCTGCCCGCTGCCGAGTACGAGGCCCTCGGCGTCGCCCGCATCTCGTACGGGCCGCTCACGCAGCGCGTCGCGCTGCGGGCGCTCCGCGACCTGGCGACCGACCTGTACGCCGACGGCGTCGTGCCGGAGGACACCCCGACCTTGAACTGACGGAGCGGACGGACGGGAGGCCCGTGGCGGTGTCGCCACGGGCCTCCCGTCCGTCCTGTGGTCGCGTCACGCGACCCGCTCAGCTCAGCCGAGCGCCGGGTACAGCGCGGGCGTGGTGCGCGCCTTCGTCTCCTGCTCGAAGGCGTAGCCGAGGCCGATCAGCGTGCTCTCGTCGAACGAGCGGCCGAGGAACTCGAGGTTCACGCCGGCACCGGTGATCGTGCCGTCGGCCGCGGTCGCCTGCCCCATCGGGACGGTGATCGCCGGCATGCCGGTGTTCGGGCTCAGACGCATGTTCGTCGACTGCGTGCCGTAGGGCGTGCCCGACGGGTAGATGAGCGAGTCGAGGTCCTGGTCGTCGAGCATCTGCGTGACGAGCTGCTTGCCGGTGGCGAGCTGCGTCGTGTGCGATCCCGTCGGCCCGGCCCACGCCTGGTACTGCGCGTCGGTGATCAGGTCGCGGGACTCGTAGGTCGACTTGCGGCTCGGCACGTACTCGCCCGAGGCCAGGATGCCCTGCAGCGACCGGGCGGTCACGTCGGGGTCGAGGTGCTTCGCGACGTACTCGTCCAGGTCGTGCTTGAACTCGTTCGTGCTGCCGCTGCCCTCGGACAGGACCCGGTTGAAGGCCGTCGTCGCGGTGATCGGGACGACGGTCGCGCCAGCGGCCTCGAGCTTCGCGACGGACGCGTCGAACAGTCGCTTGGCCGTGGCGTTCGTGCCGACCATGCTCGTGACGTAGCCGATGCGGGCGCCGTCGAGCGAGTCCGCGTCGAGCGAGGACGTGTACGAGGTCGGCACCTTGCCGGACTGGGCGCTCGTGACGGGGTCGGCCGCGTCCACGCCGGTCACGGCGTCGAGCGCGACGGCCGCGTCGGTCACCGAGCGGGCGATCGGCCCACCGGTGTCCTGCGACAGTGCGAGCGGGATGATGCCGTCGCGGCTGGCCAGGCCGACCGTCGGGCGGATGCCGACGAGCTGGTTGTACGTCGACGGGATGCGGATCGAGCCGCCGGTGTCGGTGCCGAACCCGATGCCGGCGAGGTTCGCCGCGATCGCCGCACCGGTCCCACCGCTGGAGCCACCGGCGGTCTGCGCCGTGTTGTACGGGCTGGCGACCAGGAGCGACGAACCGGCGGGCTGGTTCGACGAGAACTCCGAGACGAAGCCGTAGGCGAACTCGTCGAGGCTGGCCTTGGCGAGGATCACCGCACCGGCACCGCGCAGTCCGGCGACCATCGTGGCGTCGGTGTCGGTCTGGTTGTCGTCCCAGCAGCCGCAGCCGCCCGTGGTCGGCATGTCCTTGGTGTCGTAGTTGTCCTTCACCGCGATCGGCACACCGAGCAGCATGCTCGTCATGCCGTGCTCGGCACGCTCGGTGTCCGCCGTCTTCGCGGCGGCGAGGGCCTCGGCGTTCGTCGTGACGATCGAGTTGAGCGCGCGGCCGGTCGACGCGGAGTCGACCTTCGTGCGGTCGTACGCGGCGATGCGGTCGAGGTAGTCCTGCGTGATGGCGACCGAGGTGGTGACCCCGGCGTTCATCGCGGCCTGCATGTCGATGGTGGACGCCTCGACGAGCGTGAACGGACCGTCGTCGTAGATCATCCGCTGGGACAGAGCCGCGACGTCCGCGACGGTGATCGTGCCGTCGGCGTCGGAGTCCGCGGCGCTGACCGTCGCCCAGTCACCGCTGGCGCTCGTGGCCCCGAGGTGCTCGGTGAGCACCGCGAGGTCGGCCTTCGTGACCTGGTCGTCGCCGGTCAGGTCGAGGTCCGTGTAGTACGGCGCGAGCATCGCGGCGGGGCTGGCGTCCACCGCTGCCGGTGCTGCTGCGGCCGTGATCGCGGGGGTCGCGGCGAGGACGGTGCCGACGAGGGCGATGAGCGAGGCGCCGGCGACGGCCGTTCGCTTCCGGGCGTGCTTCGTGCTGGCGTCCGGCTTGGTGATCGCCTGCTTGCTGGCGTCCAGCTTGGTGATCGCCTGCTTGCTGGCGTCCGGCTTGGTGGCGGTCATTCGGCTGCTCCGGTGCGCTCGCGGCGGGCGCGGCGCGCACGCAGGGTGATCAGGGTCCCGCCGGCGGCGAGGAGGGCCAGCGACGCGGCGATCCACGGGGCGACGTCGGCGCCCGTCCAGGCGAGTTCGCCGCCGGTCGGACGGTCGCCGCCCGCTGCGGCCACGGCGGTGGCGCCGCTGGTCGGGCCGGCGGTGGTCGTCGGGTCGGGGTCGCCCGCGCCGGTGCCCGGGTCGGCCGTGGCGGTGGCGCCCGGGGTGGGCGCGGCCGTCGGGGTCGCCGTCGGCGCTGCAGCGACCGAGATCGTGGTGCTCGCCGGGTCGGTGAGGGTCGTCGAGGTGCCGTCGGATCCGACGAGGGTGATGCTCGTGACCGCCAGGTCGACGCTGCCCGATGCGGTCGGCGTCAGGCCGATCGAGGCAGCGAGGTCGCCGCTGAGTGCCGGGGACGTCCCGAGGCGGGTGTGCACGATCGTCAGGGCGTCGCCGTCCTGCTCGACGCTGTCGAAGCCGCCGTCGGGACCGGTGACGCTGTCCTCCACGTACGACACGGACTCCGCGTCGGCGTCGAGGGTGATCTCGTAGGCGTAGACGTCGGTCGTCGCCGGGATCGTCAGGTCGACGTCGAAGGCGGTGCCGACGGTCGCGGTGGTGGGGGCGTCGATGGTCGCGGTCGTCGCGGTCGGTGCTGCCTGGGCCGGCGAGGCGGTCAGGGCGGCGAGGCCGATCGCCCCGGCGGCGACGAGTGTCGAGGACACGATCGTCGCGCGGGGGCGCAGCCGGAGGCGGTGCTGCATGGGTGCAGGTCCTTCGGGAGGAGGTCGGGTGCTGAGCGGGTACTCAGTGATCCGAAAGCTAACGGTGCGCTGTTTCCGGCTCGGGCCCGGCACGTTTCCGCGCCGTTACGGCTCCGTCGCACCGCTACTGTCGTGCCATGTCGCTCGACGTCGAAGCCCTGCTCACCCCGCCCTCCCCCGTCGCCGCACGGGCGTTGGACGTCGTCCGCACCTGGTCCTCCCCCGCCCTGGTGAACCACTGCCTGCGCTCGTGGGCGTGGGCGGTCCTGCTCGCCCCGACCGTCGACCTCGAACCGGATCCCGAACTGCTCTTCGTCGCGACGATGCTGCACGACCTCGGCGTCACACCGTCGTTCGACGCCCACGCCGTGCCGTTCGAGGAGGCCGGCGGTGCCGTGGGCTCCGTCTTCGCCCTCGGCGCCGGGTGGGACGCAGCGCGCGCTCGACGCGTCGGCGAGGTCATCGAGCGGCACATGTGGACCTCCGTCGACCCCGTGGTCGACGTGGAGGGGCACCTGCTCGAGGTCGCCACCTCGCTCGACGTCTCCGGTGCCGGGTTCTCACGGTGGTCCACCGACGACCTGCACGCCGTCGCCACAGCACTGCCCCGCCTCGGGTTCTCCGGCACGTTCGACGAACTCATCCACGCGCAGGCTTCGCGCAAGCCGTCCTCGGCCGCTGCTCGGCTCGACGGCTCCGGCAACGTGACTGCGGGTGGCTCGCGATGGGACGCGTTCCTGGCGTCCTGAACCGTCTTCCTGGTCTGCGCTGGACTTCTGCGCTTCGGGTGCGTATAGTTCTTGGTTGGTGCACTGCAGCGAACCCATCTGACTCGCGCACACCAACGTCTCGAGACCGACTCGCCCGAGTCGCATTCCAACCGAGACCACCGCTTGATCCGAACGGATCAGCAGCACGTTGAAACTCGACGTGCGCGCCCCGCACTCGATGCGTCGCGCCGGACTGAGACGTCCGCCGACACCGAGTCGCCCTGGCGCCGAATGACCAGGAAGTACAGCACCATGACCAGCAACGAACGAATCACCGTGTTCGGGACCGCACTCGCGGCCCCGACGATCACCCCCGACCGCATCGCCGAGTTCCCCGTGCGTGACGACCGCTCGCAGCGCGAGTACCTCGTCCGCATCGCGGCCGACGACCTGCAGACCTTCGTCACCCGCGGCACCCGTCTGGACGCCGTCGGCGAGGCCGGCTGGACCGTCCCGGGCCGCTCCTGGGCCGGCGAGGCCAGCCGGACCCTGCTGCAGGCACAGTCCGTGCACGCAGGGGACATGGCCCTCGCGGCCTAGGCTCCACCAGTACGAACGCGAAGCGCCGCCGGGCTCCCCGGCGGCGCTTCGTCGTACCTGCGACCGACCGTGCGACGGTCACACACCTCGACGGGCAGCAGCGACGACCTGCGATGCCGCCCCGAGCACGCCGGGCACGATCGCTGCGAGCGCTCCGACGGGGTGACCGGCCGAGATGAGGATCGCCCCCGGAACGAGCCGCTCGTACTCGGCCAGGACGCGCGGAGACGCTACCGGTCCACTGAACATCTCCGTTGCAGCGATGTCGAGGACGTTGGCGTCCGCCTCTCCTCGGCTGCCGCCCGCTGTGCCGCTGATGCCCGCTTCTCGTTCAACAGCTCCCGCATCGCCCGCGCTCGGGAGCTGTCGCCCGTGAACCCGACGTACAGGCCGTGCATCACCGCAGTCTTCACCAGAGTCGCCGTCATAGCCCATGCCCTGCCCTTCATCACCGGTTCGTGGCGACCAGGGTCGATCAGCGTTGCCTGCCGTACCAAACATTTTGCATGCACGGCTGCTTCGCCACGTCAGTACTCGCCCTTCACCACGAAGAACGAGCCGCGGATCGTGCCGGCGAGCTTCGACTTCTGCCGCGCGAACTTGAACTTGTCGGCGAGTTCCTCGGGCACGTCCATCCCGTCGGACAGCTTGAAGCCGACCGCACGCTTGCCGCCCGGTTCGAGCGTGTAGAGCACGTTGATCGCCAAGCCGGACTCGTAGAACACGTAGGTCCAGCGCACGCCGTCGACGAGCGCTTCCGTCGCTTCGAGCGGTGGCGACGCGATGACCAGCCCGCGCTCCTCCTCGAGCACCCGCCGCACGTACCCCACCAGGTCCGGAACGTCCGCCGCGGCGTGCGTGGTGAACACGTGGTCGTACTTGTTCGCAAAGTACCGCGCCTCGTTGGCCCGGAGCCCGGCGAGTGCGTCGGCGACCGGCGAGGACTCCAGACCCACCGTGGACACGTTCACGAAGTCGACGACGTACGACATGGGGCCTCCTCGGGCGCTCGGACGGTCTGAATCTAGCCCCTCAGCTCCCTCCCGGAGCCGCCGCGGTCCACCTACAGTCGATGACCGTGACGGAAGCGACGACGCGACTCGACCACGCCGCGGAACTGATCCGTGCTGCGCGCGAGGACATCGGGTTCTCGCAGGCCGACCTCGCCGAAGCCGCGGGAGTGGAGTTCCTGGAGATTTTCGATTACGAGAGCGGACGGAGTCGACCTCGCCCAGAGTCGCTCGATCGCATCCTCACCGCTGCTCGCGCCCGGCCGAGCATCCCGCTCGTGGTCTTTGCGGACACGATCCTCAACGAGGCGGAGCGCTTCCGCCTCGAGTACGTCCGTGTGTTCGGATCGGCTGTTCGCGGTCACGACACCGAGCACAGCGACATCGACCTCTTGGTCAGCCTGACGCCCGCGGCTTCGCTGTTCGACCTCGGCGGATTCGCGCACGCGGTCGAGCGCCTCACCGGGTTCGAAGTCGACGTCCTCACCGACGACATCGAAGACGACGAGCACTTCGCACGCGTCCTCGACGAAGCTGTGCCGCTCTGACCAGGCGCGCCATCAGCCGATCCTGGCTCCTCAGTTGATCCGCTCGAACACCATGGTGGCCTGCAACCTGTCTCCGCCACCGAACCCAGTACTGCCCGACGAAGCCGTCGTGATCGTGTGCAGCCGGTAGCCGAGCGCCGCCTGCGCGTTGATCGCCTTCTCCAACTCGGTGAGGTTGCCGGAACCCGTCCCGAAGAACTTCTCCCGCAGCACCACCTGCAGCACGACGTAGCTCATGCCGTTCTGCGCCGGCCGAGGCTGCCCGCCCGCCGCGGCTTCCGCTTGGATACGGTCGATCACTCCGCCGATGCCAGCCGCGCCCGGTGCCTTCGGCTGCACCTGCTCCGTCCACGCCGAACCATCCCACCACCGCATCGTGCCGGAACCGTCGTCGTACCAACCTGCCTGTGGGTTCGTCATGCGCTCATCCTGGCGCACCCGCAGCGGGGTCAGTTGTTGAAGCGGAACTCCACCACGTCGCCGTCCTGCATGACGTAGTCCTTGCCCTCGATCCGGGCTTTGCCGGCAGCGCGGGCCTCGGCGATGGAGCCCGTCTCGACCAGGTCGTCGAACGAGATGACCTCGGCCTTGATGAAGCCCTTCTCGAAGTCGGTGTGGATGACGCCGGCAGCCTGGGGTGCCTTCCACCCCTTGCCGATCGTCCACGCACGGGCTTCCTTCGGACCGGCCGTCAGGTAGGTCTGCAGCCCGAGGGTGTCGAAGCCGATCCGGGCGAGCTGGTCGAGGCCGGACTCGGTCTGCCCGGTCGACTCGAGCAGCTCGGCCGCGTCGGCGGGGTCGAGGTCGATGAGCTCCGACTCGACCTGGGCGTCGAGGAAGACGGCCTGGGCCGGGGCAACGAGGGCGGCGAGCTCGGCCTTGCGGGCGTCGTCGGTCAGGATCGCCTCGTCGACGTTGAACACGAAGATGAAGGGCTTGGCCGACAGGAGTCCGAGCTCGGCGATCGGCGCGAGGTCGATCGTGGTGGCGGACAGCAGGGTGCCCTGCTCGAGCGCGGCACGGGCCTCGCGAGCGGTCTCGAGCACGATCGGCTCGGCCTGCTTGAGCTTCACGGTCTTCTCGTACCGCGGGAGCGCCTTGTCGATCGTCTCCATGTCGGCGAGGATCAGCTCGGTGTTGATGACCTCGAGGTCGTCCTTCGGGGACACCTTGTTCGCGACGTGCACGACGTCGTCGTCGGTGAAGCCGCGGACGACCTGCGCGATGGCGTCGGCCTCGCGGATGTTCGCGAGGAACTTGTTGCCGAGCCCTTCACCCTCGCTCGCACCCTTGACGATGCCGGCGATGTCGACGAACGACACCGGCGCGGGCACGGTCTTCTCCGAGTGGAAGAGTTCGGCGAGCTGGTCGAGCCGCGAGTCGGGCAGGTTCACCACCCCGACGTTCGGCTCGATCGTCGCGAACGGGTAGTTCGCGGCGAGGACCTGGTTCTTGGTCAGGGCGTTGAACAGGGTCGACTTGCCGACGTTCGGGAGACCGACGATTCCGATGGTGAGAGCCACGGAAGAACAGCCTACCGGCGGCGGCCCGCCGGAGCCGACCCGGGCCTCCAGTCCGTCCGCCAGAACCAGCGCGAGCCGGTCGTGGCAGCGTGGTCCCCGTCGTCCGGACCGGGCGACGGGACAGGAGGACGTCGATGTGGTTCGAACGCGACGAGCGCGGTGTGCACTCGGTGGGCATGGGAGCGCCGGGGCTGCGCCAGCGCTTCGCACCGGAGACCCTCGACGCCCTCGAGCAGGCCTCCCGCGCTGAACTCGAGCAGCTGCACGACGCGATGGCCGAGCTCGAGGCGGACGTCCTGGTCGTCTACGACCCCGAGGACGACACGATCGACTACGCCGAGGAGGACCGCTTCCGCGGGATCCCGCTCCCCCGGAACTCCGGCTTCCCGGTCATCACCGGCGACCTGACCGCCGGGCTCACCGAACACGTCGAGCGCCTGCCGCTGCGCTGGCGACTGGACGGCGTCGCGGTGGCGTTCGAGATGGTGGGCACCCTGCTCGCGCCGCACTGGAAGCGCGAACGAGCCCGTCGGACGGCGACCTGGCGAGCGACGGCACGACGCCGGCGCAGCGGTTCCCGCTCGGCACGACGCCGCTGAGCGTCCGGCCGCAACGCCGAGGCGGCTTCCGGCGATGTCGGCGCCCCGTGCGACGATCGGAACCGTGCCGTTGAACTTCACCGCGATCGACTTCGAGACCGCGAACAGCTCGCCCGCCAGTGCGTGCTCCGTTGGACTCGTCAAGGTCCGCGCGGGCCGGGTCGTCGACCGGGCGTCGTGGTTCATCCGCCCGCCGTTCGGACACGACGCGTTCCTCGAGTGGAACACCCGGATCCACGGGATCGTCGCCGAGGACGTCGTTCGCGCGAAGACGTGGGAGCAGCAGTACCCCGACCTGGTGGCCTTCGCCGAGGGTGACGTCCTGGTCGCGCACAACGCTCGGTTCGACATGGGCGTCATCGCCGGTGGGTGTTCGGCAACCGGCATCGACCTCGCCGAGCACCACTCGATGTGCTCGCTCGCGGTGGCCCGCAAGACCTACACGCTCGACTCCTACCGTCTGCCGGTCGCCGCGATGGCCGCCGGGTTCGAAGGCTTCCAGCACCACGATGCCGCCGCCGATGCCGAGGCGTGCGCCGCGATCGTCATCCACGCCGCCGGCCACCACGGCACCGACACGGTCGAGGCCCTGGGGGCAGCGACCCGCGTGACGATCGCCCCGGTCCGGGCCCGTGCCGAGAAGCCCAAGGCCTCGACGCCGCAGCCCCGGCTGTCGAACCGCCCGATGGTGTTCGCCGACTGAGCTGACCGAGCCGGCCGAGCCGGCCGAGCCGAAGGTCCCTGTTGCGCCCTCGACCGCGGCACTACGCTCAGCGCATGGCAGCGCCCACCACGATCGAACGCGAGACCGTCATCACGGCTCGCGCCACGGACATCACGCCGTACCTGGCAGACCTGCACCGCTGGGTCGAGTGGTCGCCGTGGGAGGGGCAGGATCCCGCGCTGCAGCGGACGTACACCGGTGAACCGGGGACGGTCGGCTCGACCTACGCCTGGAAGGGCAACCGCAAGGCCGGCGCCGGGTCGATGGCGGTCACCCGAGTCGATGCCACCGAGGTCGACGTCGACCTGCAGTTCACCGCACCGTTCAAGTCGTCGAGCGCAGTGGCGTTCCGGTTGCACGAAGCGACCGACGGCACGCGGGTCGTCTGGTCGATGACGAGCCCGCAGAACCTGATGTCGCGCGTGATGGGGGTGTTCGTCAACATGGACAAGTTCCTCGGCGGCGACTTCGAGAAGGGCCTCGCCAAGCTGAAGGCTGCGGTCGAGCACTGACGGGAGTGGCACACCGGGGAGCAGGGCACCCGGTGGTATTGTCACGACAATCCCTCGGCATCGCTGCCGAACCCGCAATTCCCCGAAGGACCGCGATGACCAACGAAGGCCAGCTGCCGTCCGACCTGTTCATGGACCTGGACCGGTCGGGTCCCATGCCCCTCTACTTCCAGGTGGCCTCGCGCATCGAGGAGTCGATCCGCTCCGGTGTGATGCCTCCCGGCGCCCGTCTCGAGAACGAGATCGCGCTCGGTGAACGCCTCGGGCTGTCCCGCCCGACGATCCGCCGGGCGATCCAGGACCTCGTCGACAAGGGTCTGCTCGTCCGCCGCCGCGGCATCGGCACACAGGTCGTGCACGGCCCGGTGACCCGCAAGGTCGAGCTCACGAGCCTGTACGACGACCTGGCCCAGGGGTCACAGGCACCGGCGACGAAGCTCCTCGAGCGCAACGACGTCCCTGCCTCGGACGAGGTCGCCGCAGCCCTGAGCATCGAGCCCGGCACGATCGTGGCGCACATCCGCCGCGTGCGGTTCGCCGAGGACGTCCCGATGGCGATCCTCGAGAACTACCTGCCGCCGGAGTTCCTCGAGATCACCGACCAAGACCTGCAGGACCACGGGCTCTACCAGCTGCTTCGCGGCCGCGGTGTGACGATGCGAGTGGCGAAGCAGCGGATCGGTGCCCGCGCGGTCACCGACGAAGAGGCCGGTCTGCTCGAGATCGAGGACGGCGACCCCGTGCTCACCATGAGCCGCACGGCGTACGACGCCTCGGGCCGCGCGGTCGAGTACGGCGTGCACTGCTACCGCCCCGACCGCTACTCGTTCGAGGTCACCCTCGTCGACAAGTAGGCAGTTCGTGCTGCCCGCGTGACGTCGAGGTTCCACGAACTGCCGCGTGCGTGACGCCGAGGTTCCACGGACGAGCGCCGGACGCCTCGAGATGCCGAGATTTCGGAACCTCGGGACCGGGACGGACGGCCCCGCTCAAGCGGGCGCGGGCACGCCGAGCTCGCCGGTCACGTACTGGGCACGGCCGAAGCCGAACGACCAGTCCTGCGGCCCGTTCTCGACGTAGCCGATGAAGACGTCCTCGGACGCGACACCGATCGCCGCCAGGGCGTCGTGGATGGCCGCGTACAGCGTCGTCTTCGCCTCGTCGGTGCGCCCGCGCTGCGTGAAGACCTGGATCATGACGACGCCCTCGGTGCGCTCGAACCCCAGGCCGGCGTCCTCGGCGATGATCTGCTGCGCCGGGTGCTCGGTGATCACCTGGAACCGGTCGCGCACGGGGATCGCGTACACGCCGACGATGGCCTGGTGGATCGCGTCGGCGATGGCGCGCACCGCCTCCGGCGTGCGGCCGGTGGCGAGGTCGATACGGACGAGCGGCATGGTGCCTCCTGCAGTTCGGGACTTTGTCCTGACAAACTAACATGGATCGAGACCCAGCAACAGACGGACGGGAGGCGCGGTGCCAGCTGGCACCGCGCCTCCCGTCCGTCGTCCGCGACCGTCTAGAGCACGGGGGTCGCCGCCGCGTAGGTGAGCGGTCCGTCGACGCGCGCGACGTCGTGCCACGCACCGTCGGCGAGGGACGCCTCCGCCGCCTCGACGATGGACGCAGCAGCCAGCCCGTCAGCGACGGACGGGGCGAGCTGCTCCCCGCGGCGGACGCTCGCGATGAACTGGGCGGCCTCGATCGTCTTCAGGTCGTCGTAGCCCATGGCCGTGCCGGCGCCGGGCTGGAAGCGCGCGAACTCGCCGTCACCCGCGGCGACGTAGTGCGTGGCGTAGCCGTCGACCTCTTGGCCGTCGAGGTACACCTCGAGCTCGTTGAGCCGTTGGAAGTCCCACCGCACCGAACCCTTGGTGCCGTAGATCTCGAGCGTGTACTCGGCGTGCGGCCCCCGCATGACGCGGCTCGAGTCCATGGTGCCGACGGCGCCGTCCTCGAAGCGGAAGAGCAGGGCGGCGTAGTCCTCGTTCTCGACGCGGCCGAGGTCGCCGGTGGCGGCGGCGCTCCGGTCGACGATGCCCGCTGCTGGCTTCGGGCGCTCCTGGATGAAGGTCTCGGCGAGCGCGCTCACGCTGGCGATCCGACCGACGACGTACTGCGCCAGGTCGAGGCCGTGCGAGAGCAGGTCGCCGAGCACGCCCGAACCGGCACGCTCACGCTCGAAGCGCCAGGTCAGCGGCGCCGCGGGGTCCGACGAGTAGTCGGCGAGCAGCGACCCGCGCACGTTCGTGATCCGACCGAGGCGGCCGCTGCGGACGAGTTCGCGCGCCCGCTCGATCGCGGGGGCGTGCCGGTAGTTGAACCCGACGCTCGTGATGACGCCCGCGCGCTGGACGGCCTCGTGGATCTGCCGGGAGTCGCTGGCGTAGCGGCCCATCGGCTTCTCGATCCAGAACGGCTTGCCGGCCTCGGCGGCGGCGACCGCCATCTCGCGGTGCAGGAAGTTCGGCGAGCAGATCGACACGACGTCGACGGCCGGGTCGGCGAGGACCTCGTGGTAGTCCGCGACAGCCCGCTCGTAGCCCAGGCGGGTGACGGCCTGGTCGCGTGCGGCCTCGATCGGGTCCGCGGCGACGACGAGGCGGGGCTGCACGCCGAGCTCCGGGAAGTGGTCCGGCAGGGCGCGGTAGGCGCGGGAGTGCAGCCGCCCCATCCAGCCGACCGAGACGAGGCCGACACCGATGCTGTCCATGGGAACTCCTTCGTTCGTGGGCGCCGATTGGAGCGCGACAACCATCGTACGGGATCGCTCGTGGTTTGTCAGTACAAAGACCGTGAGCAGAAGACGTCGGGTCACCTGGGGCGACCCGACGTCTTCTGCTCACGAAGTGGCTCAGTTCGGCGGGAAGATGATGTCCCGCACCAGGGCGTCGAGCTGCGCGTCGGCGTCGAGGAACTGGCGCAGCGTCGTCACCGTGGCCCCGAACCGGTCGAACTCGTCGATCGTCATGCCGTCGACGTCGTACCCGCGCGCGAACTCGGGCGTCGCCGCGCGCAGAGCCGCGATGACGTCGGCCGGCACCTCGTCGTGGATGGCGTCCGGACGGAACGGGAACGCGTTCGCGTTGATGTCCTTCGTCCACTGGAACGGCGGCGAGACGACGAGGTCCCCGCCCTGGAACTCCGACCACTGCAGGGCGTTCCGGAAGGCGGCGACGAGCACGCGCGACCGGAAGCCACGCTCCTGGAACACCCGGTAGGCGTTCTTCACCGCGGCGACGCCGGCCCACTCGAGGATGCCGGGGTCGACCATGACGTGGTCCCGCTTGACGACGGTCTTCAGCCAGTCGTCGAACCGGCCGGCCATCAGCGTGACGACGTGGCCGAACTCCTGGTCGGGCAGCCCGTCGGCGGCACGACGGTCGAGCGCACGCTCGATGGCCTCACCGACGGCGACGACCTGCGGCACCGTGAACGACACCGTCGCGTTGATCGAGACCCCGCGGTAGGCGGCCTCCTCGATCGCGGCGATGCCGACCGTGGTGGCGGGGATCTTCACGATGATGTTCGGGGCGAGCTGCGAGAACCGCACGGCCTGCTCGACCAGGGCGTCGGCGTCGCGGTGGAACCGCGGGTCGGTCTGCATCGACAGGCGACCGTTGCGGCCGCCGGACGCCTCGAACGCGGGCAGCAGCTGTTCGGCTGCCGCGATGGAGAGCTCCTCGACGGCCTTCCAACCGATCCAGGACTCCCCCGCGGTCGGGTGCTCCGCGGCGATCTCGCGGATGCGCGGCACCCAGGTCTCCGGGTCCTGCTTGATGCAGGTGTACGCGATCACCGGGTTGCAGGTCGCCCCGACGGCGCCGTACTCGTGGATCGCGGTGGACAGTTCGCGCGGGTCGGCGGAGTCGTTCCACAGGGCGGTCACGGTCTGCGACGCGGCCTGTAGTGTGACGGGTCGGACGTCGGCGTCGGTGGTCGCCGGTGACGAGAGGGTGTCGGTCATCGTGTGAGTCCCTTCTTGATCGTGTCGAGCTGGAAGCGCGAGACCTGGTCGGCGTTCTCGTCCTCGGCGAAGACGCTCGACACCGCGACGGTGTCCTCGCGCGCCGTGAAGCCGACCCGGTCGAGGGCGGCCCAGAAGGCGTCGAAGTCGACGTCCGCCTGGCCGACCGGCAGGTGCTGGTGCACGCGGACCGGGTTGCCGGGCGGGTTGGTGATGTAGCGCAGGCCGTGCGACCGGTGGTGGTCGTACGCGTCGGCGACGTGCACGAGCTGCAGCGAGTCGCCCGCGGCGTCGATGATCTCGTCCATGTTGCCGCCGTAGTGGAACGTGTGGCATGCGACGTAGACGAAGCCGATGCTCTTCGAGTTCAGCCCGCGGATCACCCGGAGCGCCTCGAGCCCGTCCTCGACGAAGTCGTCGGGGTGCGGGTCGATGAGGACCCGGATGCCGGAGTCCTCGATGATCGGCAGGAGCTCCTCCATCGCCCAGTGGAACTGGTCCTCGGACTCCTCAGCACGCTCGGGGCGGCCGGAGAACTCCGTGTTGATCGTGTCCACGCCCAGGCGCTTCGTGATCTCGATGACCCGCTTCCACTTCTTGACGGCGGCCTCGCGGGCCTCCTTGTCCGGGCCGGCCCAGCGCAGGACGGGCAGGACCGACGCGACCTGGACCCCGGCCGTCGTGCACGCCGCGGCGAACGCGTCGACGAGGTCGTCGTCGGCCGTGGGGTGCCGGTAGAACGGGATGAAGTCCTTGTGCGGGGTGAGCTGCAGGTACTCGTAGCCGAGGTCGGCCACCTTCTGCGGGAACTCCAGCAGCGACAGGTCGTGGTGGTAGGGCGTGGGGTCGAGTGCGATCTTCGGCATCGATCAGGCCGTCTCGTAGAACGCGGGCTTCGCCGTGGCGTACGTGATCGGCTCGAGCGCACCGGACTGTTGCGCACGCACGGCGACCTCGGCGACGACCGACGCCGTGTAGCCGTCCCAGGCGCTCGGGCCGTCGATGCCACCGGTGCGCGCGGCGTCGACCCAGCGCTGCACCTCTTCGTCGTACGCGGCACCGAAGCGCTCGACGAACGACGGGGTGACGCCCTGGCCGGAGACGCCTTGCGACACGAGGTTGAGCGAGGTCTCGCGGCCGATGTACGCGACCCCGGACTCGAACACCGCGTCGGTCGTGACCTGGTAGCCGAACTGGGCGTTCACGTTGATCTCGACGATCGCCATGGTGCCGGACTCGGTGGTGAACAACACGAACTGCGGCTCGGGCAGGTCGGCTGGCGCGAGCGAGTTCTTGCGGGGCTTCTTGACCTCGACGCTCGTGATCGCCTCGCCCGTGATGAACGGGATGATGTCGATCTCGTGGATCACCGAGTCGTGGATGAGCATCGACTCGCTGAAGTTCGGCGGCGTGGTCGGGTTCCGGTGCGCGTGGTGCAGCGCGAGCAGGGCGCCGTTGGCCCCGGACTCGCGCAGGGCGCGCAGCTCCTGGTAGCCCTTGTCGAAGCGGCGCATGAAGCCGACCTGGATCTTCGGACGGTCGGACGTCGCCTGCTCGAGCTCGACGATCCGCAACGAGTCCTCGGCCGAGGTCGTCAGCGGCTTCTCGCACAGGACGGCGAGACCGCGCTCGATCGCCGGCACCAGGACCGGCTCGTGCAGGAAGCCGGGCGTCGCTACGATGACGGCGTCGATCGGGGTGGCGTCGAGCGCCTCCTCGAACGATGCCGCGGTGATCGCGCCGGGCGCCTTCGCCGCGGCGGCGGTCGCACGGCCGGTGTCCGGGTCGACGATCGCGACGACGTCGGCGCCGGCGATGGTCGAGGTGATGCGACGGATGTGGTCGCTGCCCATGGCGCCCGCGCCGACGACGGCGACGCGGAGGTTGTCAGTGGTGCTCATGGCGGTGCTCCTGGGGTAGATGACGCTGCGTGGACGGCTGCTGGGGCCGGTCAGGACACGCGGGCGGCGGACGTGGAACCGAAGATGTGCTGGAAGGTGCGCTCGGCGATCGGGCCGGGGGCGTCGACCGAGCAGCCGTACATGTCCTGCTCGACGATGCCGAAGATGTCCGGGTTGATCTTCGCGACCGCCTCGATGATCGGGCCGAGCTCCGGGGTGCCGTGCGGCGGCTCGGTCATGATCCCCTGCGACACGGCGGTGGCGAACGGCACGTCGTTCTTCAGCACGTCGAACAGCAGGTCGGTGTCGACCTGCTTGAGGTGCAGGTAGCCGATGCGCTCCGGGTGTGCGGCGATGAGCTTGAGGTTGTCGCCGCCGTAGTACGCGAAGTGGCCGGTGTCGAGGCAGAGGTTCGTGTACTCGGGGTTCGTCACCTCGAGGAACCGCACGGTCTCCTTGTAGGTGCCGACGTGGCTGTCCGCGTGGGTGTGGAACTGCTGGTGGACGCCGTACTCCTCGAGCAGCGCCTTGCCGAGCTGGTCGTGCCCCTTGCCGAGGCGGTCCCACTGCTCGTCGGTCAGGGTGCGCGACTCGAGGACCTCTTCCGTGGCGTCCGAGCGCCACAGGTCCGGGATCGTCACGAGGTGCTGGGCGCCGAGCTTCGCCGCCAGACCCGCGACCGCCACGGCCTGGTCCCAGGCACGCTGGAACTGGTCCTCGCCCTTGTGGAACCCGGTGAACACCGTTCCGGCGGACAGCTTCAGCCCGCGCGACTCGAGCTCGTCCGACAGCTGCGACGGGTCGGTCGGCAGGTAGCCGTACGGTCCGAGCTCGATCCACTCGTACCCGGCTGCGGCCGCTTCGTCGAGGAAGCGCTTCCACGGCACCTGCTTGGGGTCGTCGGGGAACCAGACGCCCCACGAGTCGGGGGCGGTGCCGATCCGGATGGCGTCGGTGGCGGTGGCGGTGTCGGTCATGACGAGAGTCGTCTGCTTTCTGGATGTGGTGCGTGTGGTGGACGGTGGTGCTCAGCCGAGCAGCGGGCGCTGCGCGGCGACTTGCTGCTCGTACTCGGCGCGGGCGGTCTGCGTGCTCGACAGCGTCGAGGTCTGCGCCACCGGCACGTCCCACCAGCCGTCGCCCTCGGGGGCGTAGACCAGCGGGTCCGAGTTGATGTGCACGAGGGTGGTGTGGTCGTTCGCCTTCGCCTGGCGCACCGCGGCCTTGAGGTCCTCGATGCTGTCCGGGCCGGGCTGGACCTCGATCACGTCGACGCCGTACGACCGCGCGTTCGCCGCGAGGTCGACCGGCAGCGGGTCGCCGTTGTCGAACGACTGCGTCTCGTCCAGGTAGCGGTACTTCGTGCCGTAGCGCTCGGACCCGACGGTCTCGGACAGGTGCCCGATCGACGCGTACCCGTGGTTCTGGATGAGCACGACGATGATCTTGATGCCCTCGGCCACGGCGGTGACGAGCTCGGTGTGCAGCATGAGGTAGCTGCCGTCGCCGACCATGACGATCGCGTCGCGGTCCGGGGCGCCACGACGGACGCCGATGCCGCCGGCGATCTCGTAGCCCATGCACGAGAACGCGTACTCGACGTGGTAGCCGAGGGCGTCCTGCACGCGCCAGAGCTTGTGCAGGTCGCCGGGCAGCGAGCCGGCCGCCTGGATGACGACGTCGCGCGGGTCGGACACCGACTGCACGGCGCCGATGATCTCCGGCTGACCGGGCAGATCGGCGCCGGACGGCGTGAACGCGCCGTCGACGGCTGCGTCCCACGCCTCCTTCAGCGACGCGATCTCCGCAGCGTAGGCGGCGTCGACGACGAACGCGGGCTCTGCGGGTGACGACCCGGACGACGCGAGCGCCGCGGTCAACGCGACCAGGGCCTCCCGGGCATCCGCGATCAGCGGCAGCTGCGAACCGTGCTTGTACGCGTCGAACGCGGCCACGTTGACGTTCACGAACGTGACGTCCGGGTTCTGGAACGCGGTCCGCGACGCGGTCGTGAAGTCGCTGTAGCGCGTGCCGATCCCGATCACGACGTCCGCCTGCGCGGCGACCGCGTTCGCGGCGGCTGTGCCGGTCGCGCCGATGCCACCGAGGTACTGCGGGTGGTCCCAGACGAGCGAGCCGCCGCCGGCCTGCGAGGTACCGACCGGGATACCGGTGGCCTCGACGAAGGCCGCGAGCTCGTGCTCCGCGCCGGAGTACAGCACGCCGCCGCCCGCGACGATCACCGGACGCTGGGCGCCCCGGATCGCGGCGACCGCACGCGCCAGCGGCCCGTGCTCGGGCAGCGGCCGACGGATGTGCCACTCGCGCGGCTGCAGGAACGCGACGGGGACGTCGAACTCCTCGGCCTGCACGTCCTCGGGCAGGGCGATGGTCACGGCACCGGTCTCGGCCGGGTCGGTGAGCACGCGCATCGCGGCGAGGGCGATCGAGAACAGCTGTTCGGGGCGCTCGACGCGGTCGAAGTAGCGCGACAGCGGACGGAACGCGTCCGTCACCTGGATCGAGGTGTCGTGCGGCAGCTCGATCTGCTGGAGCACCGGGTCGGTGGTGCGCGTCGCGAACGTGTCCGACGGCAGCAGCAGTGCGGGCAGGCGGTTCGTCGTCGCGAGCGCCGCAGCGGTGAGCATGTTCGCGGCACCCGGGCCGACCGACGCGGTCGCTGCGAAGGTCGCACGGCGGCGGTGCATGCGGGCGAAGCCGACGGCCTCGTGGACCATCGCCTGCTCGTTGCGGGCCTGGTGGTACGGCAGCAGGCCGGGCTGCTCGACGTGGAGCTGCTTGATGGCCTGTCCGACGCCGGCGACGTTGCCGTGCCCGAAGATGCCGAAGATCCCCGGGATGGTGCGTTCGCGGACGTCGCCGTCGACGGTCCACTGGTTCGCCAGGAACTCGACGAGTGCCTGGCCGACGGTCATCCGGCGCGTCGCGCCGGCTTCGCGCGTGGTGGTGGTCACGCGGACTCCTTCTCGTAGGGCAGGCGCGGGTCGAGCTGCTCGCTCGCCCAGGCCTGGCGGACCCAGCCGTGGGCCGGGTCGTCGGTGATGTTCCAGACGCGCTCCGGGTCGGGCCCGGCCATCACGTTCAGGTAGTACATGTCGTAGCCCGGAGCAGCGACGGCGGGACCGTGCCAGCCGTGCGGCACCAGCGCGATGTCACCGGTGCGCACTTCGCGGAACTCGTCGATCGGACGGTCGTCCGAGGCGTAGGTCCGGTGCAGGGCGAACGGGTCGGCGGTGGCCGGAGCGGAGAGGCCGCGTGCGACCGCGGACTCGTAGTAGTAGATCTCCTCGAGGTTCGACTCCTTGCCCGGCACGTTGGTGTCGTGCTTGTGCGGCGGGTACGACGACCAGTTGCCGGCCGGCGTGATCACCTCGCACACGATGAACTTGTCGGCGCCGAGGGCCGCCGGGGTGCCGAAGTTGTGCACCTGGCGGCTGGACTGCCCGGCACCGCGGAGCTCCACCGGCACGTCCTGCCGGGCCACGTACGTGGTCGGCTCGACGGTGTCGGTGGGCGCCTCGGCGACCGCGAACCGGCCTGCGCCGGTGATCGTCGCCGCGGTGCCGGACCCCAGGTACAGGACGTCGGTGGGGCCCTCGAAGACGCTCGCGCGTCCCTGCAGGGCCTGCTCGCCGTCCCCGGCGGCGCCCGCGTAGGTCACGTGGAACGACCCGGCGAGCGGCACGACGATGCGCTCCACGGCGTCGGCCGGGAGGCGCAACTCGCGCGTGCCGGTCGGGTCACCGTCCGTCAGGGTGCCGGTCCGGAGCCCGGTGTGCGCCCATCCTGCGATGCGGCCGTCGACGACGTCGGTCCAGCCGGCCTCCGGCCGGCTCCCCTTCGGGATGAACCACTGCTCGTGCTCGTGCTCGTGCTGTTCGTTCGCCATGCTGCGGCTCAGTTGTTCGACGGGAAGCCGAGGTTGATGCCGCCGTGCGACGGGTCGAGCCAGCGGCTCGTGATCGCCTTCTGGCGGGTGAAGAAGCTCACGCCGTCGGCGCCGTACGCCTTGTGGTCACCGAACAGCGAGTTCTTCCAACCGCCGAACGAGAAGTACGCGACCGGCACGGGGATCGGGACGTTGATGCCGATCATGCCGACCTGCACGTCGCGCTGGAAACGACGCGCCGCGCCGCCGTCGTTGGTGAAGATGGCGGTTCCGTTGCCGTACGCACCCGAGTTGATGAGCTCGAGGCCCTCCTCGTACGTGGCGACGCGGACGACGCTCAGCACCGGGCCGAAGATCTCCTCGGTGTAGACGCGGCTCGTGGTGGGGACCTGGTCGATCAGCGTCGGGCCCAGCCAGAAGCCGTTCTCGTCGCCGTCGGGTCGGACGGTGCGGCCGTCCACCACAACCACCGCACCGTCCTGCTCTGCGACCTCGATGTACGAGGCGACCTTGTCACGGTGCTGCTTCGTGACGAGCGGGCCCATGTCGCATCCGCGACGACCGTCGCCGATGCGCAGGGTGGCCGCGCGGTCCTTGATCTTCTGGATGAGCTCGTCGGCCACCGGCTCGACGGCGACGACGACCGAGATCGCCATGCAGCGCTCACCGGCGGAGCCGAAGCCCGCGTTGATTGCGTTGTCCGCGACCAGGTCGAGGTCGGCGTCCGGCAGCACCAGCATGTGGTTCTTCGCGCCGCCCAGGGCCTGCACGCGCTTGCCGTGCTTCGTGCCCGTCTCGTAGACGTACTGCGCGATCGGCGTGGAACCGACGAACGAGATCGACTCGACGTCGGGGCTCGTGAGCAGGCCGTCGACGCTCAGCTTGTCGCCGTTGAGGACGTTGAAGACACCGTCGGGGAGACCGGCCTCGGAGAACTTCTCGGCGAGCCAGATGGCGGCGCTCGGGTCCTTCTCGGACGGCTTCAGTACGACGGTGTTGCCCGCGGCGATCGCGATCGGCAGGAACCACAGCGGCACCATCGCCGGGAAGTTGAAGGGGCTGATGATGCCCACGACGCCGAGCGGCTGCCGGATCGAGTAGACGTCGATGCCGGTCGAGACCTGGTCGGAGAACTCGCCCTTGAGCAGGCTCGGGATGTTCGTCGCGAGCTCCACGACCTCCTGCCCACGGGCGATCTCACCCAGGGCGTCGTCGATGACCTTGCCGTGCTCGCTCGTGATGATCTCAGCGAGCTCGCCCTTGTCGCGGTTCAGGATCTCGCGGAACGAGAACAGGATCTGCTGGCGCTTGGTGAGCGACAGGTTGCTCCACGCCGGGAACGCCGCCTTGGCGCTCGCGATGGCGGCCTGGATCTCGTCCTCGTTCGCCAGGGCGACCTGCTTCGTCGCGACGCCCAGGGCCGGGTCGTACACGGGGGCGCTGTTGCCCGACGCGGACTCGACGTGCTTGCCGCCGATCCAGTGGCCGACGGTGGTGGTGGCGGTCTCCGTGGTGGTCATGCGTTGCTTCCTTCGAGTGTGGTGGCGTGTTCGTGCGTGGTGCCGGCGTTCCCGGTGCCGGCGCTCCCGGTGTGGACGAGGCCGGCGGCGACGTCGACCGCGGTGGCGACGTCGCCGTCCGGCGGGTAGAGCAGGGTCCGACCGACGACCAGGCCGCGCACGCCGGGGAGCGCGAGGGCGTCGGCCCACTTGGCGTACGTCTCGAGCGGCTTGCTCGACGGGTCCCCACCGAGCAGGAGCGTCGGCAGCGTCGTCGCCGCCATCACCCGCTCCATGTCGTCGACGACGGGGATCTTCAGCCAGCTGTAGGCGCTGGACTCCCCCAGGCCCGCGGCGATCGCCATCGAGGTGATGACGGCGTCGGCGGTCAGGTCGTTCACGACCCGGCCGTCCTGCCACGCGGACATGAACGGTTCGAGCATGATCGGCAGCTGGAGTGCGGCGGCCTCGCTCACGGCGCGGGCCGTGGCCTCGAGCGTCGGGGCCGTGCCCGCGTCCTCGAGCGCGATGCGCACCAGGAGCTTTGCGAAGTCGAGCCCGGAGTCCTTGATGGCCTGCGCCGAGTAGGCGGTGTAGCGGTCATCCATCTCGAACGTCGCGCCGCGCAGCCCGCCGCGGTTCATCGACCCGACGACGACCTTGCCGTCGAGGGCGCCGAGCAGTGCCAGGTCCTCGAGGATGTCGGGCGTCCCGAGCACCCCGTCGACGCCGGGGTGACCGAGCGCCGTGACGAGCCGCTCGAGCAGGTCGTAGCGGTCGGCCATGGCGGACTCGTCGTTCCGGACCGCCAGGGCACCGCGTGCCGGGTGGTCGGCGGCGACGATGAAGAGCTTGCCGTCGTCGGCGAGCAGGGAGCGCTTGTGCCGAGCGTCGAGCACGGACCGCACCAGTTCGGGCTGTCCGGCGCGGATGTCCCGGAGGCGCTGGAAGTCAGCGGGGCTGATCTCAGGCATGGGTCTTCTCCTCGGTGTTGGTCGCACCCGCGCTCGTGTGCGTCGTTCCCTCGGCGGGGTTGTCGGTCAGGAACTGCTCGATCTCGTCGCTCGTGGGCATCGCCGTCGAGCACTCGAACCGGGTCGCGACGATGGCGCCGGCGGCGTTGCAGAAGGCGAGGATCCGCTCGAGGCCCCAGCCCTGCAGCAGGCCGTGGGTCAGCGCGCCGCCGAAGCCGTCGCCCGAGCCGAGCCCGTTGACGACGTCGATGTGGTGCGGGCGGAACTCGACGAACTCGTCGCGGGTCTTCGCCAGCACGCCCTTGGGGCCCTGCTTGACGATGGCGATCTCGACGCCGCGCTCGAGCAGGGCGTCGGCCGCACGGACCGGGTCGGTCTCACCGACGGCGACCTCACACTCCTCGCGGTTGCCGACGGCGACCGTGGCGTGCTCGAGGGCGACGGCGACCTCGCGCGTCGCGGCCTCGGGGCTCGACCAGAACATCGAGCGGTAGTCCAGGTCCAAGACGGTGTGGTTCTTCGTGCTGTTCTGCGCGGCTGTGCGCGCTTCGTACGCGACGTGGTGTGCCTGCCGGCTCGGCTCTTCGCTCAGGCCGGTCACCGTGGTCCAGAAGATCTTCGCCCGCTCGATCTCGTGCAGCGGCAGCGACTTCGCCGTGATCATCAGGTCCGGCGCCTTCGGGGCACGGTAGAAGTACAGCGGGAAGTCGTCCGGCGGGAAGATCTCGCAGAACGCAACGGGGGTGTTCAGCCCCTCGACCGTCTCGACGTAGGCGTTCGCGACGCCGAACTCCGGCAGGGTGCGGGCGATGTACCGGCCGAAGGGGTCGTTGCCGGTGCGGGTGATGACCGCGGCGTCGGCACCGTGGCGCGCTGCGGCGATGGCGACGTTGGTCGCGCTGCCGCCGACGGACTTCGAGAACGTCGTGACGTCTTCGAGCGGGCCGGTCTGCTGCGGGTAGATGTCGACGCTGACGCGTCCCATCGTGATCACGTCGTAGGCGTGGGGAGCGGGGTTCGTCATGCGACGTGGTGGACCTTCCGTGCGGCTTCATCGGCGGACGTTCACGACTGTACACCGTGTTTGCCCTAATGTCATGACATGGTTTGCCGGGCTGGTCCCGCCGGGCCGGTGGCCGCGTCGCTGCGCCAGGAAACCCGGGATCGGTGGGCCGGGAGGCCCGGTGTCGGTGGGTTCTGCCAGGGTCACGACATGCAGATCCTCGCCCTGGTCATCGGTCTCGTGATCGGCATCGCCGTCGGTGCGGTCGTCGCCTGGTCGCTCGCGCGGTCGCGCGCCGGCGTCGACGCCGCAGCGTCGCGCGCGAGCGCCGAGGCACTCCGCACGCGGCTCGACGAGGTCCGGCGCGACGCCGAGGAACGCCTCGACGCGCAGGACGCCCAGTACCGCCGACAGGTCGACTCCCTCGAACGGCGCGCGGCCGAGCTCGAGCACCTCGTGCAGCGCATGCACGGCGCCGACTCGGCCCGGAACCAGAACGAGTCGAAGGTGCTGTCCGCCCTCAGCCCCGTCGCGCAGACCCTCGACGTCATGCGCACGAAGATCGCCGAGCTCGAGCAGTCCCGCAGCGAGCAGTACGGCGCCCTGTCCGCGCAGCTCCGGTCGGCCGCCGAGTCCGAGGAACGCCTGCGCGCCACGGCCGACACCCTGGCCAGCGCCCTGTCGTCGAACAGCACCCGCGGGGTGTGGGGCGAGACGCAGCTGCGCAACGTGGTCGAGGCGGCCGGGTTGCTCGAACGGGTCGACTTCGACGTGCAGTCCTCGGTCACCACCTCGGCCGGCACCGCCCGGCCCGACATGGTCGTGCACCTGCCCGGTGGCAAGACCATCGCCGTCGACGCCAAGGTGCCGTTCAGCGCCTACCTGCAGGCCGCCGAGATCCCGGCGACCGCAACCGGCGCCGAGGGGGCTCGCCGCGACGCGCTCATCGGGCAGCACGTCAAGGCGCTCCGAGCGCACGTCGACGCCCTGGCCGCGCGCGAGTACTGGACCGGGTACGACGCCTCCCCCGAGCTCACCGTCGCCTTCATCCCGTCCGAGTCCCTCATCTCGAGCGCCCTCGCCGCCGACCCCGGACTGCTCGACCACGCCTTCCGCAAGCGCATCGCCCTCGCCTCACCCGTGACCCTGTGGTCCGTGCTGAAGACGGTGGCCTTCTCGTGGCAGCAGGACGTCGTCTCGCAAGAAGCGCACGAGCTCTTCCGCGTCTCGCGCGAGCTCTACGGCCGGCTGTCCACGATGGCGGGGCACGTCGACAAGCTCGGTCGTTCGATCCGGGGCTCCGTCGTCGACTACAACCGGTTCGTGGGGTCGCTCGAGCGGCAGGTGCTGCCGAGTGCACGGCGGTTGTCGCTGCTCGACGAGTCGAAGGTGATCGCGGACCCGGCATCGATCGAGGACGAGCCGCGGTTGCTCACGGCGCCGGAGCTGGTGGGGGCGGTCGACGAGGACTGACCGGCCGCTCGCTACGATCGTTCGTCATGGGGGAACCACTGCAGAACCATCCCGGCGACCGCGAGTTCCCGGTCCGTCCACGCTGGCGGCACCGGGCGATGGTCGCCAGGGCGCGGAAGCAGACCGGGCGGCGACGGGACCGCGCCGCAGCATGGATCATCATGGCGATCGCGATCGTCGCGTTCTTCGCCGTACTCCTGATCTCGATCCTCGCGCCGTACGAGGTCCGGCAGCACTTCGGGTACGGCATCCAGGCGGTGTGGCGTTGCTTCCTGATCGCCGTCGTCGTGTGGTTCGTGTTGACCTTCATCGTCTCGCTGCGTGACATCGGACTGCCGGTGCGGGAACAGCGGCGGTACCAGGAGCGCACCGGCGCCCGCGAGCTGCCCGTCCGCCGGCTGCAGCAGCTGGCGCTCACCTCGTTCGGCGACTTCCACGAGGGCTGGTGGCCGGCGTCCCTCGCCCCGTACGGTGCGCGGATCGAACTCGGCGGCGAGTACCTGCAGGACGCCACACGTTCTCCCTTCGTGACGATTCCCCTGCCGCCCGTGACCGTCCTGCGCCGCGAACTCGATGAGGCCTACAAGGTCGCCAGCGGGCGGGACGCACAGGCCTTCGCCGTCGACCTGCTCGGTCCGAAGAGCGTGTCGTGGCAGTTCCTCGCGTTGAGCCGCACCGCCGAGGGCGAGGCTCGGCTCACCCGACTGTCCTCGCTGCTCGGCAGCGATCCCTGGGCGGGGTCGAGCCTGCTCGAACGCCGAGCGGACCGCCCGCCGAAGCTGCTCTGGTCGATGGACGTCAAGAACGCCGTCACCGCCGTCCGAGGCGCGTACGCCGCCGGGCTCCTGAGCGAGGACGATGCCTGGGCGTCGATCGACCTGGTCGCCGACGTCGCGTTCACCCTGTTCGACTCGTGGGACGACTACTTCGACAACCTGCGCGCCGCGTACGCCCTGGTCTACGACGAGCTCAAGACGGTGCAGGAGTTCGATGCCGGGCGGCGTGAGCTCTTTGCCTCCGACTGGCCGGTCACGCGGCTGCCGTGGCCTGCGTCGCCGGAGGCACTGTTGCCCCGGACCGTCAGCGACCCGCTGTGGGCGGACGAGGACGACGCGTCGGTCTCCTGACTGCGACCGGACCCTCATCGGGGCGCCGGCTCGTGTGTGGAAGTGCCCGGGGAGCGCGCGGACGGCCTCGAGCAACCCACCGCACGCCAGAGCAAGCGCAGCACACTGTCAGTGACGCCTCGGTGAACGGCGGCATCTCGCGAGAACGCCACCGGCGTCGGGCCGTCTGGTAGGTCATTTCAGATGTGGCCCGCAGGGCCCCTCCTCCTACAGGAGATCGAGCGGCAGGAAGGGCGATTTCATCTCATCGAGGTGCATGTCGGTCGCTTTGGCGATCGCCGGCAGTTCCAGCGCCCAATACCCGACGAATCCCGCACCGTAGCTGTCGCCCGGGGCGACTGCTTCCAGCGATCCCATCCAATCCATCGGTTTCATCCGCGACGGCCAGTCTGCGAGGTACGTCTCGATTGCATGGCTGGCTTCGACTGGCTGCTCGAGCGCCGTGAGCAGGGGCCGCGCGAGCCGCGGCGTCGAAGGCTTGTTCTGATCCCAGGAGTGCTGAAGTCCGGACGCAGACGCAAGCGCCGAGAACAGCGGGTCCGCCCCCTGCCGAACCACCGTCTCGAGAACCGTCCGCGCACGAGTCGTCCGGCCACAGCCCATCGTGATGCCGAGAAGCCGCAGCACGCTGATGTAGTACTCGTTTCCGTCGCCGAGGCTGGGCGACGGCTTCTGGTCGGAGGACGCTAGGTCGACCCACGTGCAGTACGCATCCGCCACCGATTCAGCGACATCTCCGATGACGTCCAAGCCGACGCCCGCGGAGTACTGCGCGGCCAGGTAGCGGAGGCCCATGTGCCACTCGCCACGAACGGCGCTCAATCGCTTCGTGGGATCGGTTGCTCGCTGCGCGGCAGCCTTGCGCCCTTCCCAATTGGTCGAGGTCACCTCGATGGCGCTCTGCCAGTATCGCGCATCGAACTCGGCGGCCCGCTGCCGGAATGCAGTCTTGCGCCGGAAGAGCGGCATCAGGGGATCACCTTTCCACCCGTATCGACCATGAATCGTGTTGAACCTCCATCATGTCCGACGACGACGACACTTCGGGGGAGCTTTCCCTCGTCGAGCAGCTTCTGGATCGCGTCGAAGTGGCGCTCGTCCACGGCTCGTTCCAATCGAGTCAAGGCATCCCGCCCCGCTGGAGAGTCGATCCACTGATCACTCAGCTGACGACCACTCAGTTTCGTGTTCTGCAACAGGCCGTTCGGAGCAGCGTCATCGTGCTTCGAGAACTTCGCCTCGCCGATCTCGTAGTCGCCGGTCTTCTTGTCGAAGTACACACCGTCGAGTCCGTTGGCATTGGTGCTGCCCTTCGTGTCGATCCGTTCGAAACCGGAACGAGCGTAGAGGTCGTGCATCTGCTGCTCTCCGAAGGCTGCCTTCTCGTCCTTGGTCGCGGTCCTCGCCAGGGTCCGCCCGTTCGGGTTGACCTTGACACCGAGGGGCAGTTCGACGCGACGTCCGAACGGGATCGCAGAAGTGACCTTCCCGACGACCGAGCGCCCCGCGGCGAGGACCCGTCCGCCGGCGCGGGAGATCCCACCCATGCCGCTGGCGTACTTGCCCATGCTCGCCAACCGCCCCAGGGCGCCAGCCGCGGGGACGCAGTCGAGCAGGGAGAAGGCGAGGTCCCACCCGTCGGCTTCACCCTTGCTCATCTTGTACAACGTGTCCGCCAACACCACGAGCGCGATCGCCGCGATGATCAACGTCCACGGCCCCGGGATGATCATCGCGATGATCCCGCCCACGGCCACGACGACCTTCGCCACCGACACGATGGTCTCCCACGCCTCGGACCCGAAGATCTTGTCCCACGTGGACTGCTTCCCCAGCCCCGCGTCAGCCGCTTCACCGATCTTCGTCGCGGTCCGCTGCTCCGCGTCCTGCCAGTCACCCTTCGCATCCGCCACGAGCCGCTTCGCCGCGTCGATCCGCGACTGCGCCGCCGCGATGTCGCCCTGCGCGGACGACACGGACCCCTGCGCGACGGCGGCGTTGTCGGACGCCGCCCGCAACTGCGCCGGCGACGGCACGTCCACCCCGTCCGGCACCTCGGACCCGGCCGGGTACTCGTCCGCGACCTTCGACAGGTCCTTCGACGCCGACTGGTAGTGCGACAGGTTCGACTGCGCATCGGAGAGCCGGTCCTGCGCCGCGGCGAGGTCCCCGGAGGCGTCCTTCGCATCCGCGAGCGCACCATCAGCCCGGTACTGGGTGTCATCGACCGTGTCCGCCCACCCCGACAACGCCGTCGCGGCGAGTTCGTACGAATCGACGAGCTTCGTCAGGTCCGACGGGGTGTCCTCGATCGCGTCGACGAACACGTCGGCGGCTTCACCCTCCCAGTCGGTCAGCCACCCCGACCCCTTCACCGACTGCAACCGGGTCGAGGCGTCATCCGCTGTGTCGGAGATGCGCTGGTACTCCCGCGACATCATCCGCAACGTCGACGGATCACCCTTGACCGGATCATCACCCTGATCGACGACATCCCACCCCGACGGCCGCCCCATCATTCCTCCCCAGGTCCGATCTCTCGCCCTGTTCTCCATAGGCGCGCGAATGTGACCATATCAGGGGACATCGACGTGGACGCGTGCCCCCGACGCGGCCACGGCGTCAGAGGGCTGCGCGGATGGCACCGAGCTCCGGGAACCCTCGGAGCCGGTACCGGGCGGGGCGGACGTCGAGCTCGTCGATCAGGTCGGTCGCCAACTCCCGGAGCCGACCGAAGGGCACGGGCTGCGTCTGGCCGTCGAGTGTGACGAGCACCACGGTGTCGACCGCGGCGACGATCGTCTCGACGTCCTGGGTCCACGACGAGTACGAGAAGGCCGGGGAGTCCTCGGCGAGCCGCGCAACCGACACCGCAGCGACGTGCACTTCCTCGCCCCGGCGATCGAACGACGCCTGCAGGTCGTCCTGCTGCAGGTTCGCGACCGTCGACGTCCACAGCGCTCGGATCGTCCGCAGTTCCCCGTCGAGCGAGGGGTGCTCGAACCGTACCCACCCGTCAGCGCGCAGCACCATGGGCGGTCCGCTCAGGACCTCGCCCTCGTCGTCGGCCAGGATCTGCTGGGCGACACCGGCCGCGACCTGGAGCCCGTCCTCGTCCTGGTCGCCGGTGACGATGAACGTCGTCGGCGCGACCGGGAAGACCACTGCGCTGCCGCGGAACTCGATGCCCTGGAACGTCTGCGGTGCGAGCACGAGCACCACGGCGAGATCGGGGTCCTGGATGACGATCGTGCCGGGCTGGATCACCGCGACGTCACCGCCGGCCTGCTCCTGCGCAGCAGCAACGGCCGCACGCAGGACGTCGTCGTCCGTCCACCCCATCTCGGCGAGCGCCGACGTGGTGAGGACCGAGCCGTCATCGTCGGCGAGGATCACGCCGAGGTCGGGCGCCACCGGCACGACGTGCGGCAGCCGGTCGGCCGTGCCGTCCGCCTCAGCGTGCAGCGTGCGGATGCCCGCGGTGTCCAGTCCGACGATCCGTGCCGTTGTCGCAGCCATGCGTCGAGCCTACGCAAGGGCCCGTGCAGCGGGGCGCCGCCGGAAGACCGACGACGCCCCGAAGCGGCGGACGAGCGTCCGGCCTAGAACCACTTCTCCGCACGGTGGTCCGCCTGGATGCGACGGATGGTGTTCGAGCGGGACCGCAGCACGAGCGAGTCGGTGTGGATGACACCGCGCGAGCGACGGACACCGTCGACCAGGACGCCGTCGGTGACGCCGGTGGCGACGAAGAACGTGTTGTCACCCGTGACCAGGTCGTCCTGGTCGAGGACCTTGTCCAGGTCGTGGCCGGCGGCGATGGCGCGCTCGCGCTCCTCGTCGTCCTTGGGCTGGAGCTTGCCGAGGATCACACCGCCGAGCGCCTTGATCGCGCACGCCGTGATGATGCCCTCGGGGGTGCCACCGACGCCGACGCACATGTCGATGGTCGAGCCGGGCAGGGCGGCGGCGATGCCACCGGCGACGTCACCGTCGAGCAGCAGTCGCGTGCCGGCACCGGTCGCACGGATCGCGCGGATCAGCTCGTCGTGACGGGGACGGTCGAGCACGGCCACGACCATGTCCTCGAGGTCCTTGCCCTTGGCCTTCGCCAGCGCGCGGATGTTGTCGCCGATCGGCTTCTCGAGGTCCAGGACACCGCGACCCTCGGGGCCGGCGGCGATCTTGTCCATGTAGAACACGGCGGAGGGGTCGTACATCGAGCCACGGTCCGAGACAGCCATGACGGAGATGGCGTTCTGGCGGCCGGCGGCGGTGAGCGAGGTGCCGTCGATCGGGTCGACCGCGATGTCGCAGGCCGGGCCGTGACCGTTGCCGACGTGCTCGCCGTTGTAGAGCATCGGGGCGTTGTCCTTCTCGCCCTCACCGATGACGACGACGCCGTCGAAGTTCACGGTGCCGAGGAACTTGCGCATCGCGTCGACCGCGGCGCCGTCGGCGAGGTTCTTCTCACCACGCCCGACCCACGGCTGGGCACGGATCGCGGCGGCCTCCGTCGCACGCACGAGCTCGAGCGCCAGGTTGCGGTCGGGCTGGAGGAACAGGGAGCCGGTTTCCGTAGAGGGAGTCACGACCCGAGCCTACCGACCGGCGGCCGACCGGCGGTCTGGACACCGGGCCCGTGAACGCATGTGCACGACGGACGCGGGCCGAGCGCGTAACCCGCACCGCGCCTCCAGAGCTTCTGACTACGATCGGCGGGGACATCACCGAAGTCGAAGGAGATCCACGTGCCCATCGCAACGCCGGAACAGTACGCCGAGATGATCGAACGCGCGAAGGCGGGCAAGTTCGCGTACCCCGCGGTCAACGTGTCCTCGTCGCAGACCATCAACGCTGTCCTCCAGGGCCTGCAGGAGTCCGGCTCGGACGGCATCCTCCAGGTGACGACGGGCGGTGCCGACTACTTCGCCGGGCACACCATCAAGAACCGTGCCGCCGGTGCTCTCGCGATGGCGAAGTTCGCCCACGAGGTCGCGAAGAACTACGACATCACGGTCGCGCTGCACACCGACCACTGCCCGAAGGACGCCCTCGACGGCTTCGTCCTGCCGCTCATCGCGGCGAGCGAGGAAGAGGTGCGCGCCGGGCGCAACCCGATCTTCCAGTCGCACATGTGGGACGGCTCGGCCGTGCCGCTCGACGAGAACATCGAGATCGCGAAGACCATGATCGAAAAGACGCGGAACATCAACGCGATCCTCGAGGTCGAGATCGGCGTCGTCGGCGGCGAAGAGGACGGCGTCGAGCACGAGGGCACGAACGACGCCCTGTACACGACCCCGAACGACGTCGAGAAGGTCGTCGACGCACTCGGCCTCGGCGACAAGGGGCGCTGGATCGCCGCGCTCACCTTCGGCAACGTGCACGGCGTCTACAAGCCGGGCAACGTCAAGCTCCGCCCTGAGCTCCTCGGCGAGATCCAGGCCTCGGTCGCGGCCAAGCACGGCACGGGCGAGAACCCGCTCGATCTCGTCTTCCACGGCGGCTCCGGCTCGACCGACGACGAGATCCACGAGGCCGTCCGCAACGGCGTCATCAAGATGAACATCGACACGGACACGCAGTACGCGTTCACGCGCTCGATCGCCGACTCGATGTTCCGGAACTACGAGGGTGTCCTGAAGATCGACGGCGAGGTCGGCAACAAGAAGCAGTACGACCCCCGCGCCTGGGGCAAGGTCGCCGAGTCCGCCATGGCGGCTCGCGTGGGCGAGGCCGCGAAGGTGCTCGGCTCCGCCGGTCACACCAAGGGCTGACACCGGGAGCAACTGCCAGGAGGAACGGGGCGCGTCCGACGGACGTGCCCCGTTCTGCGTCCGGTCGACTCCACCGCATGCCACGATGGGCAGGTGACCGTCGACGCCATCGCCTCCGAGTTCGCCCAGTTCGTCACCGAGTCGCCGACCGCGTTCCACGCGGCAGCGGCCGCCCGTGACCGCCTCGTCGCAGCCGGGTTCACCGAGCTGTTCGAGCTCGACGCCTGGCCGACCGAACCCGGTGCGTACGTCGTGGTCCGCGACGGTGCGGTCATCGCGTGGCGCCTGCCGGAGGGTGCACCGGCGACGACCCCGTTCCGGATCCTCGGCGCACACACCGACTCCCCCGGGTTCCGGATCAAGCCGAACCCCGGAGTCCGCACCGGCGGGTGGGAGCAGCTGAACGTCGAGGTCTACGGCGGCGCGCTCCTGTCGACGTGGTTCGACCGCGACCTGCGCATCGCCGGCCGGGTCGTCGACACCGACGGCAGCGTGCGGCTCGTCAGCACCGATGCCGTCGCCCGCATCCCGAACCTCGCGATCCACCTCGACCGCGGGGTGAACGACGGCAAGGAGATCGACCGCCAGCGCCACACGCTGCCGATCGTCGGCGTGGACGGCGACGCCGGCGGGACCTCGGTCGTGGAGTGGTTGCGCGCTCGCCTCGGAGACGATGCAGTCTCGTGGGACCTCTTCCTCGCCGACACCCAAGCCCCCGCCCGCATCGGCATCGAGCGCGAGTTCCTAGCGTCGGGCCGGATGGACAACCTGACGAGCGTGCACGCCGGGCTCCGCGGCATCGTGGACGCCCCGGCGGACGGCGACCACATCCCCGTGTTCGCAGCGTTCGACCACGAGGAGATCGGTTCCTCGACCCCGTCCGGTGCCGGTGGCCCGTTCCTCGAGGACGTCCTCGTCCGCGTGCAGGAGGGTCTCGGCGCCACCCGCTCCGAGGCCGCCCGGGCGTTCCGCGCCTCGTGGCTGCTCTCGAGCGACGCCGGTCACCTGGTGCACCCGAACCAGTCGGAGAAGCACGACCCGACGAACCGTCCGCGCCCCGGCGCCGGTCCGCTGCTGAAGATCAGCGCGAACCAGCGTTACATGACCGAGGCCAAGGGCGAGGCCGTCTGGGCCGCCGCGTGCGACACCGCAGGGGTGCCGTGGCAGCCGTTCGTCAACGTCAACACGATCCCCGGTGGCTCGACCATCGGCCCGATCGCAGCGACCCGGCTCGGGATCCCGACGATCGACATCGGCGTCGGGTTGCTGTCGATGCACTCGATCCGCGAGCTCGTGCACGTCGAGGACCTGGCATCACTGCACGGCGCCGTCGCGGCGTTCCTGGCCGGCTGAGCCCTGACCGGCTGGACCCGGTCGCCCACGCGGAACGACGTTCTCGACGTCTCACGACATCGAGAACGTCGTTCCGGGTCGGCGCGTACCCGGCTCGGGTCAGGCGCCGGCCTGGCGCATCATGAACTCCACGAACTGCGGGTCCTGGAACACCACGACGACGAACGCGATGGTGCTCACGAACGTGGCCACGACCGCGCCGACGATCGGCACCCAGAACGTGCGCTTGCGTGCCCGGAGCCGGCGGATCGACCACCACGCCACGAGCGCGAAGACCACGACGTTCGTGATCGCCCCGATGATCGCGGCACCGCTCAGTGCACTCGGGTCGTTCAGCGCCGTGTACTGCGTCTCGAGGGTCCGACGCACCGTCGACGCGACGTTGGTCACCGCGAGGGACTGCACCACGGAGATGAGTCCGAAGGCGAGCAGCCCGACCGTCAGGACGAAGTCGGCGGGCGTGCGGCCGAACCGGCTCGTCGACGCGGACCGCTGCGACCCGCCCGTGGTCGGGTCGCCGGCTGCGCCGGGTCGGCCTGGAGGCACGGTGCCGGTCGGCGCACCGGCACCGGACCGGTACGCGGTCGCGCCGTCCTGCCCGGCCTGGCTCGCCGCCTGCTGGCGGCGGTCGCGCTCCTGCTGCTCGCGCTCCTGTCGTTCCTGTTCGACCAGGACCGGGTTGACCCATCCCTCGGGCGCGTACTCGCCGTACGCGGGGGCGGGTCGGCCGTGGACCCGGCCGCTGACGGCACCGGCGGCCGTCGTCGGGGACGTGCCCCGGGCCTCCTGGCCGGCTGCCGCCGTGTCGTCGACCTGACCCGGCTCGCGCTGCGGCACCGAGCCCCAGCCGTCCGCGCCGCTCATGCCCGACGCCCGCCGAGCGCGCGCGTCGGGTTGCCCGACGCGTCGGTGCGGAGCTCCTTCGGGAGCGAGAACATCAGGTCTTCGTGTGCGGTCACGACTTCTTCCACGGCGCCGTACCCGGCGTCGGCGAGTTGTTCGAGGACCTCGGCGACGAGCTCTTCGGGGACGGACGCACCGCTCGTGACGCCGACGGTGGCGACGCCGTCGAGCCACTCCTGGCGGATCTCCTCCGCGTAGTCGACGCGGTGCGCGGCCTTCGCCCCGTGCTCCAGGGCGACCTCGACCAGACGGACGCTGTTCGACGAGTTCGCGGAGCCGACGACGATCACCAGGTCGGTGCCCGGGGCGACCTTCTTGATGGCGACCTGGCGGTTCTGGGTGGCGTAGCAGATGTCGTCGGACGGCGGGTTCGCGATCGTGGGGTACTTCTCGCGCAGCAGGCGGACGGTCTCCATCGTCTCGTCGACGCTCAGCGTGGTCTGCGACAGCCAGACGAGGTTGTCGGGGTCGGGGACGTCGAGCGCGGCGACGTCGTCCGGTCCGTTGACCAGGATCGTGCGGTCGGGGGCGTGTCCCATCGTGCCCTCGACCTCTTCGTGGCCGGTGTGCCCGATCAGGATGATGGTCCGCTCGGCCTTGGCGAACCGGGTGGCCTCGCGGTGGACCTTGGTGACCAGGGGGCAGGTGGCGTCGATGGCGTGCAGGTCGCGGTCGGCAGCACCGGCGACGACGGCCGGCGAGACGCCGTGGGCGCTGAAGACGACGTGCGAACCGCGCGGGACCTCGGCGACGTCGTCGACGAACACCGCACCGCGCTGCTCGAGGGTCGACACGACGTGGACGTTGTGGACGATCTGCTTGCGGACGTAGACGGGCTCGCCGTACTGCTCGAGCGCCTTCTCGACCGCCACCACCGCTCGGTCCACCCCGGCGCAGTAGCCGCGGGGTGCCGCGAGCAGCACCTTCTTCGGACCGGCGACCGGCTCGTCACGCAGTCGCCCACGCGCCGCGTGCACACGCGGAGGGGCGAGCGGGACCGTGTGGCCGTTGGTGATCGTCACGTCCCCGATGATAGGTGAGCGGGACGCACGCGACCTGGGCGCGGGGGCCGGCTGTGGAGAACCTGCCGCTCGCCCGCTGTCACCGGTGTCGGGCACGATGGACGTCCAGCACGAGAAGGAGCGACGTGGCGATCGAACAAGGCCCGCCGACGGCCGACAACCCGTGGCCGGTCGCGCTCCTCGGCGCGAAGCTCCGCGACTGGATCGATCGGCTGGGCACCGCGTGGATCGAGGGCGAGATCACGCAGTGGAACGTCGCCGGCGGCAACGTGTACGGCAAGCTCAAGGACGTCGAGGTCGATGCGACGGTGTCGTTCTCGATCTGGTCGAGCGTGCGGTCCCGGGTGCCGGCGGACATCAAGCAGGGCGACCGGGTCGTCGCGGCCGTCAAGCCGAACTACTGGGTCAAGGGCGGCTCGCTGACCATGCAGGTCGTCGAGATGAAGCACGTCGGCCTCGGTGACCTGCTCGAACGGCTCGAACGCCTGCGCCGGACCCTGGGCGAAGAGGGGCTGTTCGATCCCGCACGCAAGAAGCGCCTGCCGTTCCTGCCGCACCGCATCGGCCTGATCACCGGCAAGGACTCCGACGCCGAGAAGGACGTCAAGCGCAACGCGCAGCTCCGGTGGCCGCAGGTCGAGTTCCGCACCGTCCACACCGCGGTGCAGGGCGAGCGCACCGTGGGCGAGGTCACGGCGGCGATCCTCGAGCTCGACGCCGACCCGACGGTGGACGTCATCATCATCGCCCGTGGTGGCGGCGACTTCCAGAACCTGCTCGGCTTCAGCGACGAAGGACTCGTCCGCGCAGCAGCAGCAGCGAGCACACCGATCGTGTCGGCCATCGGGCACGAGGCCGACCGTCCCATCCTCGACGAGGTCGCGGACCTCCGTGCCTCCACCCCCACCGACGCCGCCAAGCGCGTCGTGCCCGACGTCGCGGAGGAGCTCGCGAACGTCCGGCAGGCCCGCGCCCGCATCGGCCTGCGGTTGTCGCAGACGCTCGCGGTCGAGGCCGACCGGATCGCAGCACTCCGGTCACGCCCCGCGCTCGCGTCGACGGCGTGGCTCGTCGACACCCGTGCGGAGGAAGTGGCCCGCGACCTCTCCCGGTCGCGGGAGCTGCTCGATCGTCGGCTCGAGCGGGGCCACTCCGAGGTCGGGCACCTGACCGCCAGGCTCCGTGCGCTGTCGCCACGCGACACCCTGCGCCGCGGCTACGCGATCGTGCAGCGGGCCGACGGCGGCGTGGTGCGGTCGTCCGACGACCTGACCGGGCAGACGCCGGTGCACGTCACGCTCGGCGCGGGGACGGCGACCGGAACGCTCGAGCCGGACGGGCCGGGTCCCGACGGGTCGGGTTCGACCGGGTCGGGTCCGACCGGGTCGGGTCCGACCGGGTCGGGTCCCGACGGGTCGGGTTCGACCGGGTCGGGTTCGGGCGCCTGACGCGTCGGGATTGCCGACGGCCTGGTCACCAGCCGCGGTCGCGCAGCCAGGTCGTCGCCAGCGTGCTCCACGCCTCGGCCGGCCCGAGGCCCTCGGCGAGCCCGATGCCGTGCACCCCGCGCTCGAACACGTGCAGGTCGAACGGCACCCCGTGCCGCGCCAGCGCGTGTGCGTAGGACAGCGAGTGCGTCACCGGCACGTGCTCGTCCTCGGCCGTGTGCCACAGGAAGGTCGGCGGGGTCCGGTCGTCGACGAGCAGGTCCGCGTCCACCGCGGACCGCTCGCGGACGCTCGCGCCCGATCCGAGCAGGTTGTCGGCGCTGCCGACGTGCGGGTGGTCCGTCATCGACGTCACCGGGTAGCAGAGCACCGTCAGGTCGGGTCGGTCGTCGACGTCCGACACGGCGCGCTCGGCCGGCGTCGGTGCGTTCGACACGAGGGCCGCCAGGTGCCCGCCTGCCGACGAACCGATCACGACGATCCGCGGATCGGACGGGAGGCCCGCCCAGCGTCCGGCACGCAGGTCGCGGACGAGCGCTCGGGTCGCCACCACGGCGTCCGGGTGGCGGTGCGGGGCGAGCGGGTACGCGAACACGACCGCGTCGATGCCGATCCCGTTCAGCCAGCGGGCGTACCCCTCACCCTCGTGCGGAGCGTGCATGCCGTACCCGCCGCCGGGCAGGACGACCGCGAGCGAGCGGCGGCCCGGCAGCCCGTCGCGCTCCGCGCTCGGTCCGTCCGGTGCCGGGTACCAGTCCACGCCCTCGGGGAGATCTGTCATGGCGCGACCCTACCGGCCGGTGTTCTCCCCAGGCGCAGCGGGCACGTCGGTCAGTCGGTGGACCCTCGGTAGGATCGAGTCGTGCCATCCCAGCAGGAACCCGAGCAGACCGACGTCCAGTCGCTGAGCTACGAAGCAGCCCGCGACGAACTCGTGCGTGTCGTGAGCGAGCTCGAACAGGGCTCCGCGACCCTCGAGCGCTCGCTGTCGCTCTGGGAGCGCGGCGAGGCCCTGGCCGCCCGCTGCGAAGAGTGGCTCGTCGGCGCTCGTGCCCGGCTCGACGCGGCCCGCGCGGCCAGCAGCGCCGAGGACGGCTCCGCCCGATGACCGACGCGAACGGTCGCCCGATCGTCGCCGAGCTCGGCCGACCCGAGACGGCAGAGGAGACCTGGGCACGCAAGGACGCCGCACGGACCGCTCGTCGCCAGCACCAGACGGCCTTCAACCTGGTGATCGCGCTCATCGCGTCGCTCGGCATCGTGCTGTTCCTCGTCGCCGTGGTCGTGCGGCCGAACACCACGGTCGACCGCACCGTCGACTACCAGCAGATCGCGGCCGATGCCCACGTCGGCGACATCACCCTCGCCGCCCCCGACCTGCCGAGCGGCTTCACGTCGAACCGCGCCGACTTCTCCGACAAGACCTCGGACGACGTCGACGTCTGGACCGTCGGGTTCGTGACGCCGGACAAGCAGTACCTCAGCCTGCAGCAGGGCGTTGACGCGAACGGCTCGTGGGTCTCGAACCAACTCGACCAGCGACCGTCGACCGGCACTCGCGTCATCGACGGCACGAAGTGGACCGTGTACGACCGACGGGCCGAGGGCTCGGATGCCGGCAACCACGCGTACTCGCTCGTGTCCACGTTCGGCGCCAACACGATCGTGCTCTCCGGCACCGCCGACGACTCGTCGTACCGCACCGTGGCCACGGCCGTGACCAAGCAGTTCTCCCAGTAGCGACCGCCGGACGGATCCTGCCGGACACCCCGCAGCCCGACCACTCGACCTGATCCGACCCGATCCGAGGAGCCCCATGCCCGACCGCGCCGCCTCCACCCCGTCCGACGCCCTGCGCCTGCTCGTCGACGGCAACGCCCGCTTCGCCGCCGACAAGCGCCGCATGGGCCGCACGGACCCCGACCGCCGCACCGAGCTCCAGGGGTCGCAGGCGCCGTTCGCGACCGTCCTCGGCTGCTCCGACTCGCGCGTGCCGTTCGAGCACGTGTTCGACGCGGGCATCGGCGACCTCTTCGCCATCCGCAACGCCGGGCAGATCGTCGACGACGTCGTGCTCGGGTCGATCGAGTTCGCGGTCGTCGCGCTCGGCACCCCGCTCGTCGTCGTCCTGCGCCACACCCGGTGCGGAGCCGTCGCCGCCGCCCGCTCGGGTGAGCCGGTCCCCGCGCCGCACCTGCAGGCCCTGGTCGACGCAATCGCCCCGAGCGTCGAGAAGGTCCGTGCCACCGACGCCGAGCTCCCGCAGGAAGCGATCGGCGCCGCCCACCTCGAGGCCACGCTCCGCCAGGTGCTCGAGCGCTCCGGTGCCGTCTCCGACGCGATCGCCGAGGGCCGGCTGGCCGTCGTCGGCGCGACCTACGACCTCGGCACGGGCGAGGTCACGATCGACACGGTGGTCGGCAACGCCTGACGGCGCCTCGGCGCCGCACCCGCACGTCCCACATCCGTCGCACCGGTACAGTCGAACGAGACGCCCGGCGCCGGTTCCGTGACCCACGGAGACCTCGTGCGCCGGCGCAGTCCCCCGACGCGACCGCGTCCGGCGAGCACCCCAGGAAGGACCACGACGACGTGACCGACACCACCGAGACCGAGTTCCGCATCGAGCACGACACCATGGGCGAGGTGCGGGTGCCGAAGTCGGCGTTGTACCGCGCCCAGACCCAGCGCGCTGTCGAGAACTTCCCCATCTCGGGCACCGGGCTCGAGTCAGCCCAGATCGTGGCGCTCGCCCGCATCAAGCGCGCTGCGGCCATCGTGAACGGCGAGCTCGGCATCGTCGAGCCCGCCGTCGCCGACGCCATCGCGGGCGCGGCGGACCTGATCATCGGTGGGCAGCACCACGACCAGTTCCCCGTCGACGTGTACCAGACCGGCAGCGGCACGTCGTCGAACATGAACATGAACGAGGTCCTGGCCACGCTGGCGTCGGACATCGGCGGCACCGCGGTGCACCCGAACGACCACGTCAACGCCTCGCAGTCCTCGAACGACGTGTTCCCGACCTCGGTGCACGTCGCTGTGACCGAAGCCCTGCTGCGCTCGCTCGTCCCGGCGCTCGAGCACCTCGCCGAGTCGCTCGAGGCCAAGGCCACGTTGTGGGCCGACGCCGTGAAGTCCGGCCGCACGCACCTGATGGACGCCACCCCGGTCACCCTCGGCCAGGAGTTCGGTGGCTACGCACGCCAGATCCGCCTGGGCATCGAGCGGGTCACCGCGACGCTCCCCCGCGTCGCCGAGGTCCCGCTCGGCGGCACCGCCGTCGGCACCGGCATCAACACCCCGAAGGGCTTCCCGCAGCGGGTCATCGCCCAGCTCGCGAGCGACACCGACCTGCCGATCACCGAGGCCGTCGACCACTTCGAGGCCCAGGGCGCGCGCGACGCCCTGGTCGAGGCCTCCGGGGCGCTCAAGGTGCTCGCGGTCAGCCTGACGAAGATCAACAACGACCTGCGCTGGATGGGGTCGGGCCCGAACACCGGGCTCGGCGAACTGCACATCCCCGACCTGCAGCCGGGCTCGTCGATCATGCCCGGCAAGGTCAACCCGGTCATCCCCGAGGCCACCCTGATGGTCGGCGCGCGGGTCATCGGCAACGACGCCACCATCGCCTGGGCGGGTGCGTCCGGTGCGTTCGAGCTCAACGTCGCGATCCCCGTGATGGGGACGGCGCTGCTCGAGTCGATCCGCCTGCTGGCGAACAGCTCGCGGGTGCTGGCCGACAAGACCATCGACGGGCTGCAGGCGAACCTCGAGCGGGCCCGGGCGTTCGCCGAGTCGTCGCCGTCGATCGTCACCCCGCTCAACCGGGTCATCGGCTACGAGGCCGCGGCGAAGGTCGCGAAGTACGCCGTCGCCGAGGGCATCACCGTCCGCCAGGCCGTCGTGGCACTCGGACACGTCGAGCGTGGCGAGGTCACCGAGGAGCAGCTCGACGCGGCACTCGACGTCCTGTCCATGACCCACCCGAGCTGACGCCTCCGAGCTGACCCCTCCGCGCTGCCGCCTCCGCGAAAGCGACAGATCTCCGCGAACTGTTCGCGGAGATCTGTCGCTTTCGCGTGAGGGGAACAGCCGGGCGCTAGACCAGGTCGGGCGAGTCCAGCAGGTCCGTCACGAGGGCGGCGATCGCGGAGCGCTCCGACCGCGTCAGCGTGACGTGGGCGAACAGCGGGTGGCCCTTGAGCCGCTCGATGACGCTCGCGATGCCGTCGTGCCGTCCGACCCGCAGGTTGTCGCGCTGCGCGACGTCGTGGGTGAGCACCACGCGGGAGTTCTGCCCGATGCGGGAGAGCATGGTGAGCAGCACGTTCCGTTCGAGCGACTGTGCCTCGTCGACGATCACGAACGCGTCGTGCAGGGACCGACCGCGGATGTGTGTGAGGGGCAACACCTCGATCAAGCCGCGCTCGATCACCTCGTCGAGGACGTTGTCGGACACCACCGACCCGAGGGTGTCGTAGACCGCCTGCGCCCACGGGTTCATCTTCTCGCCGGCGTCACCGGGCAGGAACCCGAGGTCCTGGCCACCCACGGCGTACAGCGGTCGGAACACCATGATCTTCTTGTGCTGCTGCCGCTCCAGCACCGCTTCCAGCCCGGCGCACAGGGCCAATGCGGACTTGCCCGTGCCGGCGCTGCCGCCCAGGGACACGATGCCGATCTCGGAGTCGAGCAGCGCGTCGATCGCGAGCCGCTGCTCGGCGGAGCGGCCGCGCAGCCCGAAGACCTCGCGGTCGCCACGGACCAGGGCGACGGAACCGGCGGTGTGCACGCGCCCGAGGGCCGAACCGCGCTCGGAGTGGATGACGACACCGGTGTTGACCGGCACGCCGTCGAGCTGGACGGAGCGGATCTCCTCCTTCTCGTACAGGTCGGCCATCTGCTCGCCGGAGACCTGCAGGTCGGCGATGCCGGTGTAGCCGGAGTCGACCGCGAGCTCGGCGCGGTACTCCTCGGCCGCCATGCCGATCGACGACGCCTTGACGCGCAGGGGCAGGTCCTTCGACACGACGACCACGTCGAGCCCGTCGTTCTGCAGGTTCGAGGCGACGGCGAGGATGCGGGAGTCGTTGTCGCCGAGCTGCAGCCCGGACGGCAGGACGGACTGGTTGGAGTGGTTCAGCTCGACGCGGAAGGAACCGCCGTCACCGAGCGCGATCGGGAAGTCGAGCCGTTCGTGTTCGATGCGCATCTCGTCCAGCAGCCGGAGGGCCTGCCGCGCGAAGTACCCGATCTCCGGGTCGTTGCGCTTCGACTCGAGTTCGCTGACGACCACCACGGGCAGGACCACCGCGTGCTCGGCGAAGCGGAACAACGCCCGCGGATCGCTGAGGAGCACCGATGTGTCGAGCACGTACGTGCGCTGGGCGACCGACGTGGACGAGTCCGCGGTGGGCTGGTGCTGGGTTCCGCGAGAGACGTTCTGAGAGGTCACGACCACTCCATCCCCGGGCCGCGAGCAGCCCGGTCCATGTCCTCGAACGCGGCCGTGGAGCGGGTCCCGAAGCACCGACTGTGGCCGCTTCGATCGGGCGCGGTGCCCGATGGGGACAACGTACGTCCGCCCTCCGACACCCCGCCAGCGACACGCGGTTCCCGGCGTTACGGTCACGTGAACAACGTGACACCGGCAGTCGACGTGGCAGGATGCCGGACGGGAGGCCCGTGGCGGCGCCGCCCCGCGCCTCCCGTCCGCCGGTGGGGCGCGCGTTACTGCAGCGTGGCGTACGAGACGCAGGCGTCCCGGAACATGTCCAGCGTCTCGTCCGTCGTCGAGGCGAACACCGACACCCGCGCGACGCCGAGCCGCGTCGTCGCGGTCACGCCGTGGTTGTGCAGCGCCGCGGACAGCGCGGTCAGGCGTCCCTCGGCCGGCCGCAGCACGACGATGCCGGCGCGCTCGCGCGGGTCACGGCTGGACTCGACCTCGAGCCCGAACTCGTCCGCGATCGCGAACACGCGCTCGACGCGCTCGGTGACGCGCTCCTGCACGGCGGCGACACCGACGGCGGTCAGCCGGTCCAGCGACACCGCGAGGCGGGCCTGCGCGATGGGGTCGATGCGGGTCATCTGGTAGCCGGCGGCACCCGGGCGCACGGCGGGGACGTCCACTGGCCAGCCGGTGGTGCCGTGCGCGCCGGACAGCGCCGGACGCAGGCGGTTCAGGGCACGGTCGCTGAAGGCGGTGAACCCCGTGCCCCAGCCTGCGTGCAGCCACTTCTGGCCGCCGGTGGCGACGACGTCCGCGATCTCGTACGGGGCGTCGACGACCCCGAAGCCCTGGATCGCGTCGAGGATCAGCAGGCGGTCTCCGATGACCTCGCGGATGCCGGCGAGGTCGGCCAGGTAGCCGGTGCGCCAGTCGACCAGCGACACCGCCACGGCCGTCACGTCGTCGGTCAGGCGCTCCTGGATGAGCGAGGGGGTCATCCACCCGGCACCGGACTCGATGACGACGGGCTGGACGCGGCCGCCGGTCGCCGAGGCGGCACTCGCCAGCGCGAGCGGCAGCGAGGGGTACTCGTCGGCCGACACCAGCACGCCGCCGGTCAGGCCGAAGGCGGTGTGCAGCAGGCCGGGCGTCGTCGCGGTCTGCGAGACGACCTGGTCCTCGCGGCGACCGACCAAGCGGGCGGCGACCGTGCGGACTCGGGCGTCCTGCTCGTCGAGGGTCTCCATGGCGCCGAATCGCATGTGCTCCTGGATCGTGCCGAGCACGCGCTGCTCCTCGAGCACGGCGGTCTGCACGGGGCCGAACGCAGCGTGGTCGAGGTAGCCGGGGTCCTCGGAGAAGCCGGCGGCGTACTCGTCGATGTTCACAGGGGTGCACCTTTCACAGTGTCGAACCCTGAGAGCCTACTGGGACGGGGCTGCCGCGGCCGACGCGACGCGGGACGTGGCCACTCCGTGCGCGGTGTGGGCAGCGTCCGCCGAGTCAGCCTGGACAGCAGGTTCAGCCGGTTCAGCCGGTTCAGCCGGTTCAGCCGCCTCAGCCGCCTCAGCCGCCTCAGCCGCCTCAGCCGCCGAAGCGTCGGGACCGCAGCCCGAAGTCGCGGACGGCACGCAGGAAGTCGACCTCGCGCAGGTCGGGGTAGAGCGCCTCGACGAAGTAGAACTCGCTGTGCGCGCTCTGCCAGAGCATGAAGTCGGACAGCCGCTGCTCGCCCGAGGTCCGGATCACCAGGTCGGGGTCGGGCTGTCCCTGCGTGTACAGGTGGTCGCCGATGAGCTCGGGGGTCAGGACCTCGGCCAGGGTGTCGATCGTGCCGCCACCCGCGCCGTGCGACTCCACGATGCTGCGCATGGCGTCGGCGATCTCGCGGCGTCCGCCGTACCCGACGGCCAGGTTGATGTGGAGTCCGGTCCGGCTGGCGGTGCGCTCCTCGGCCTGCGCGAGCGCGGACACGAGCGAATCGGGCAGCCCCTCGTTCGACCCGACGTGCTGGACGCGCCAGTCCGTGGTGTCGGCGAGCACCCCGGCCAGGTCGCCGATGATGCCGACGAGCTCACTGAGTTCCGCTCCGGCACGTCCGGTCAGGTTGTCGGCGGAGAGCAGGTAGAGCGTCACGACCTCGATGCCGAGCTCGTCGCACCAGGTCAGGAACTCCGGGATCTTCGCGGCGCCGGCGCGGTGGCCGTGCGCGGCGGACTCGAGCCCGAGCTGCTTCGCCCACCGACGGTTGCCGTCGACGATCATGGCGACGTGCTTCGGCTTCGCGCTGCCCTCGATCTGGCGGCGGATGCGGCTCTGGTAGGCGCGGTAGAGGATCCCTCGTCCTGCCCATCCCACCCTGCCGGTCACGCACCGAGCGTAGTGCACCGTCGGTCGGAGCGTCCCGAGTGCGGCTCCCCCGGAACTCGTGGCATCCGTTCGGGCGCGGGGCTTACAGTCGGCACATGCAGGACGAGCACGAGACCGCCACCCTCCCCCACGTCCCGTTCACCGAAGAGGCCGCGACGACCACGGAGGACACCCGCCCCGCCTGGCGCGGGTGGATCCACCTCGGTGCGTTCCCGTTCGCCATCGCGATGGGCATCGTCCTCATCGCCCTGGCCGACAGCACCGCGGCGAAGGTCGGCAGCGCGGTGTTCATGGCCACGTCGCTGGCCATGTTCGGGGTCTCCGCGACGTACCACCGGTTCCCGTGGGGGCCGACCGTCAAGGCGGTGCTCAAGCGCATCGACCACACGAACATCCTGCTGCTCATCGCCGGCACCTACACGCCGATCGCGATCTGCGCCCTGCCGCACACCCTGATGGTGGTCGTGCTCTGGGTGATGTGGTCCGGCGCCGCCCTCGGCATCGCGTTCCGGGTGCTGTGGATCAACGCGCCCCGGTGGCTGTACGTGCCGATCTACCTGGTGCTCGGGTGCGCGGCGCTCGGGCTGCTGCCGCAGTTCTTCGCGGCGAGCGTCCCGATGACGGTGCTCATCCTGTCCGGCGGCGCTGCCTACATCGTCGGCGCGCTGGTCTACGGCTTCAAGCGGCCGAACCCGGTGCCGACCCAGTTCGGCTTCCACGAGGTGTTCCACGCCCTGACGGTCGTGGCCTTCGGCGCGCAGTGGGTCGGCGTGCTCATCGTCGCTCTTGACCCGGTGCGCTGACGGTCGCACGTTCCTTCCCAGAACGCGCGCGATGCCTGGTCGTTCCGGGCGTACTCACCCGGAACTCTCGACCAGGTACGCCCGATCCGTCCAGGTACGCCCGATCCGACCATGTACGCCCGGTTCCGGCCGGTGCGCTAGCGCGTCAACCGCGCTCGGTGTCGTCCCCGACGTCGGCTCGGCCGTCCTCGGCCGCACGCCGCTCCGACTCGTCCGTCGCCGGACCGTCGACCGCGGTGCCGTTCGCTTCCGCCTCGAGACGCTCGCGGATCTCCGACCGGTAGCGCGTCCGGCGGATGCGCCGGGTCATGTCCACGACCAGGACGATCGTCGCGATCGCCACCAGCGCGATGGCGATGAACCCGACGACACCGGGGGTGACGTTCACGTCCGGCACGACGCTGGGGCTGGGACTGGGGGTGGCGGCGAGTGCCGCCGCGATGGAGCTCACGGGGTCGGTTCCTTGTCGGCAGGGATCCCGGCGAACAGATCGGTCTCCGGGAGCTCGGTCGGCACGCGGGCCTCCACGAGCTGGTAGTCCTCGGTCGGCCACACCGTGGCCAGGAGGTCGTTCGGCCAGTAGAAGAACGCACTGTCCGGTGCCACCTGGCTGGCGTGGGCGCGGAGCGCGGCGTCGCGCTGGTCGAAGTACTCGTGCACGTCGACGTGCGTGGTCGCGAGGTCGGGCCGGTCGGCGAACCGCTCGACCCACTCGCGCAGCTGCTCGATCGCGGGGCTGTCCGGGTCGCGGTCCTGCAGCGCCTCGAAGATCGTGCGGAAGCGGCGCGGGTTCATCGTGCGCTCGTAGTAGAGCTTGGCGATCGACCACGGTTCGCCGGCCGCCGGGTACGCAGCGGGGTCGGCCGCTGCCGTCCAGGCGGCGACGGACACCTCGTGCGTGCGGATGTGGTCGGGGTGCGGGTAGCCGCCGTTCTCGTCGTAGGTGACGAGCACGTGCGGACGGAACCGGCGGATGACCCGGACGAGCGCCTCGGTGCTGTACTCGAGCGGCACGGTCGAGAACGTGCCGGGTCGGACGGTCTCGCCCTTCTCGGCGTCAGGCAGTCCGGAGTCGTGGTAACCGAGCCACAGGTGGTCGATGCCGAGGGCTGCCTGCGCGGCGGCCATCTCACCGCGGCGGTACCCGGCCATGTCGCGGTGCGCACGGCTCGTCGCGGGCTCGCCGAGCTTGTCGTTGAGGATGTCGCCGGCCTCGCCCCCGGTGCAGGACACGACGAGCACCTCGTGCCCCTCGGCCACGTACTTCGCCGCGGTCGCCGCCCCCTTGCTCGACTCGTCGTCGGGGTGGGCGTGGACGGCCAGCAAGCGGTACGGCACGGGACTTCCTCACGGGGGTGAGCGTGGGCGAGCGGAGGACGAGCGGAGGACGAGCGGGGACGGGAAGTGCACAGCGACGCGTGAACTACCCTGGGATCAGGATAATCACCCCGGGAGCCCCGAACTGTCCGAACAGCACCGCACCGCCACCCTCGACGACCGCTACGGCCGCACCCCGGCCCGAGCGCGCCGCAGCAAGGCCGTCGCGATCACCGCCGCCATCGCCGTGGTCGTGGTCTTCGCCGCCTGGGTGATCTGGGCGGGTCTCGACCAGTCCGACCGCGGCCTCACCGACGACGTCGTGGGGTACGAGGTCCTCTCCCAGCACAGCACGGTCGTGCACTCGCAGGTCTCCGTCGACCCGGGCGTCCGGGCGAAGTGCGCCGTCCAGGTCCTCGACAAGAGCTACTCGATCGTGGGCTGGAAGGAGATCACCCTCGCACCGTCCGAGCAGCGCACCCGCAGTGTCAGCACCGAGGTGACGACCACGACCCGTGGCGTCACCGGCTTGATCCACGACTGCTGGATTCCCTAGACTGTCCTGATTCGCCTCTCGAGACCGACCACTCGGCCGGTCTCGTTTTTTCATGGTCGAAGGGACAGAAGATGAGCAACGACACGCAGGTCACCTGGCTGACCCAGGAGGCGCACGACCGTCTCCAGGCGGAGCTCGACGAGCTGAGCGGCGAGGGCCGTGCCGAGATCGCGCGCCGCATCGAGGCCGCTCGCGAAGAGGGCGACCTCAAGGAGAACGGCGGCTACCACGCCGCCAAGGACGAGCAGGGCAAGATCGAGGCGCGCATCCGCGTCCTCACGAACCTCCTCAAGCACGCGACCGTCAGCGAAGCCGTCTTCGACGGCACGGTCGAGCCCGGCACCGTCGTCACCGCGGTCATCGCGGGCGACGAGTCGACGTTCCTGGTCGGCAGTCGCGAGATCGTCGCCGAGGGCTCCGACCTGACCGTCTACAGCCCGGTCAGCCCCGTCGGCGCGGCGATCGTCGGCCTCAAGGCCGGCGACGAGGCCACCTACACGGCGCCGAACGGCAAGGAGATCGCGGTCGAGGTCGTCAAGATCGAGCGCTACGAGCCGTAGGCAGCACCACAGACGGACAGGAGGCCCGGGGCGACACCGCCACGGGCCTCCTGTCCGTCTGTCGGTCGCGTCCACGGCCCGCGCCTGACTCGGAACGACACCACCGACGTCGTACGACAGCGACGTTGTCGCTCCCCAGCGGCCGCAACAGTTGCACGCGCGCAAGAACGACGTTCTCGGTGTCGCACGACGTCGACGTTGTCGCACCGCCCGTCGTCGCAGGACGCGTACGCAGGACTAGTGCTCGAGGAGCTCCGGGCGGAAGCCGACCTCGTGCAGGCGCTGGATGACCTCTTGTGCGTGCTCGGGGCCACGCGCCTCGATCGACAGGTCGAGGGCCACCTCGTTGATGACCAGGCCCTGTCCGTGGCGGGTGTGCAGGACCTCGACCACGTTCGCGCCGGCGTCCGAGATCACCTGGGCGACCCGGGCGAGCTGGCCGGGACGGTCCGGCAGCATGATGCGGATGCCGATGTAGCGCGACGCAGCGACGAGACCGCGGGTGATCACACGCTCCATCATGAGCGGGTCGATGTTGCCGCCGCTCAGCAGCACGACGGTGCGCCCGGTGTCGCGGACCGCACCGGACATGATCGCGGCGACGCCGACGGCACCGGCGGCCTCGACCACGAGCTTCGCACGCTCGAGCAGCACGAGCAGGGCGCGGGCGGTGTCGTCGTCGGAGACCGTGACGATGTCGTCGACCAGGTCGCGGATGATCGGGAAGTTCAGGTCGCCGGGGCGGGCGACCGCGATGCCGTCGGCGATCGTCGGTGTGGTCGTGATGGTGACGGGCTCGCCGGCGCGGATCGACGACGGGTACGCAGCGGCGTTCTCGGCCTGCACCCCGATGACCTTGATCGGTCGTCCGAGCCGCTCGGCCATGCCCTTCACGGCGAGGGCGATGCCGGAGATGACTCCGCCGCCGCCGATCGGGACGACGACGGTGTCGACGTCGGGCACCTGGTCGATGATCTCGAGGCCGAGGGTCCCCTGGCCGGCGATGACGGCGGGGTGGTCGAACGGCGGGATGAAGACCGCTCCGGTGTGCGCGGCGAAGTCCTTGGCGGCGCTCAGGGCTTCCTCCACCGAGTGGCCGCGCAGCACGACCTCGGCGCCGTAGTGGCGGGTGGCCTGCAGCTTCGGCAGCGCGACGCCGACCGGGGTGAAGATCGTCGCCGGGATGCCGAGCTCGCGGGCGGCGAGGGCGACGCCCTGGGCGTGGTTGCCGGCACTGGCCGCGACGACGCCCTTGGCGCGCTGTTCCTCGGACAGGGTGGACAGGCGGTTGTAGGCGCCGCGGACCTTGTACGCGCCGGTGCGCTGCAGGTTCTCGCACTTCAGGTGCACCGGTGAACCGAGCACTTCGGCCAGGAACTGCGAGGTCTCCATCGGGGTGACGCGCGCGACGCCCGAGATGGTCTCCCGCGCCGTCTCGATGTCCGCGAGGGTGGGGATCGCGGCGAGCGTGTGCTGGGAGGCGCTGGTGTCGGTCACTCCCCCATCATCGTCGTTCCGGGCGTCCGCGGCGAACCCGTGACACGAGGGATCGTTCAGCGTCAGCCTGCCGTCCCCTTGACCGCGGTCGGCTGCTCGTCGGTGCCCGGCTTCGGGACGTCGCCACGGCGCTTGCGCAGCTTGAGGATCTTGCGCCGGCGCTTGGTCCGGACGTTCTCGTCGTGCGCGTCCTGCTTGGCCTCGAGCACGTGGTCGGAGTCCATCGTCTTCCACCGGCCGCTCGAGATGGTCGTGACCATGGAGTTGACGGTGGCGATGAGCGGGACGGCGAAGAACGCGCCCGCGATGCCCGCGAGACCCGACGCCGCGGTGACCCCGAGGACGACGGCGAGCGGGTGCACCTTGACGGCGCTGCCCATGACGAGCGGCTGCAGGATGTGTCCCTCGACCTGCTGCACGACGAGGATCACGCCGAGCATGATGACCGCCGCCACCGGGCCGTTGAAGACCAGGGCGACGAACACCGCCAGGAACCCGGTGACGATCGCACCGACGACCGGGATGAACGACCCGAGGAACACGAAGACCGCGATCGGCACGACGAGCGGCAGCTGCAGGAAGAACGCACCGAGGCCGATGCCGACGGCGTCGACGAACGCGACGAAGATCTGCACCCGGATGAAGCTCGTCAACGTCGTCCAGCCGGCGACCCCGGCGCCGTCGATCGCGCTGCGGGCGTTCTTCGGGAAGAGCCGGACCGTCCAGCGCCAGACGTTCTTGCCGTCGATGAGCAGGAAGATCACCGTGAAGATGACGATGAACAGGCCGGTGAGGATGTGCGTCAGCGACGACCCCGCGCTGGCCACTCCGGACAGGATCGAGCCGGAGTTGCTCTGCAGCCAGTCGGTCGCCTGGTTGAGGTAGGAGTTCAGGTCCTTCTGACTGATCCCGAGCCCGGAGCTGAGCACGAAGTCGCGGATGTTGTCGTACTGCGACAGGGTTCGGTCGCGGAGCGACGGGTAGGCGGCGGCGATCTGGTCGACGACGAGCCAGATGAGCGCCCCGACGGCGGCGAGCCCACCGACCAGGCTGACGATGACGGCGAGCCACTTCGGCACGTGGTGGCGCTGCATCCAGTTCGACAGCGGGACCAGGAGCGCGGCGACGACGATGCCGATGAGGAACGGGATGAGGATCTCGCTGAACAGCGTCACCAGGTAGATGACCACCGCGACGACGCCGACCACGACGAGGATCCGCCACGACCACGCGCCGGCGATCCGCATGCCGGGCGGCACCGCGTCATCGACGACGACGGGATCCGCGTGCGGTGTCTTCTTTCCCCAGGCCATGGGCCGATCCTAGCGATCCGAACGTCCTCGCGTTCCAGATACGGCATACGTTCGGACGCCGCGCTGTCGGCGGGGTTCGGTAGCGTCGCCGCATGGTCAGGTCCTCGCTCTCCGCCGCCGAAGCCCGCCGCGTCGCCCTCGCCGCGCAGGGGTTCGGTCGGCCACCGGCGACGGACGTCTCGACGCGTGCGGTGAACGCTGCGTTCGCTCGGCTCGGGCTGCTGCAGATCGACTCGGTGAACGTGTTCGAGCGCAGCCACTACCTGCCGCTCTTCGCACGGCTGGGGGCGTACGACCGGTCCACGCTCGACCGACTGACCCTCGGCCGGTCCGGGCCCTACACCGAGTACTGGGCGCACGAGGCAGCCCTCATCCCGCGCGACGACCTGCGGCTGTTCCGCTGGCGGATGGACGCCCTGCGGGAGCGCGACGCCGGCCCGACCCGGATCGACGGCGTCACCCGCACCGCCGGGGTCCGACGTGAGCTGCACGCGCTCCTGCGTGCCGAGGGGCCGATGCAGGCCAGCGCGGTCGAGCACGAGTCGAACGTGCGCCGTGGTCCGTGGTGGGGCTGGAGCGACGTGAAACTCGGGCTCGAGCAGATGTTCCGCTGGGGCGAGGCCGTGAGCGCCGGACGGTCGGGCTTCGAGCGCGTGTACGCCCTGCCCGAGCAGGTCCTGCCGGCCGGGTTCCTCGAGACGGCACCGCCGCGCGCTGCCGCAGTGCTCGAACTCGTCCGGCACGCCACCCGCGCCCTCGGGGTCGGCACCCGAGCGGACATCGCCGACTACTACCGACTGCGGTCGGACGACACCGCCGGCGCCATCGCGGAGCTCACCGCTGCCGGCGAGCTCCTGCCCGTGCGGGTCGAGGGCTGGGGTGAGCGGGCCTGGCTCCACCCCGATGCCCGGGTGCCCCGGCAGCTGACCGCCGACGCGGTGCTCAGCCCGTTCGACCCGGTCGTGTGGTTCCGCCGGCGGGCGGAGCGGATGTACGGGTTCCACTACCGGATCGAGATCTACACACCGGCGCCGAAGCGTGTGTTCGGGTACTACGTGCTGCCCGTGCTGCAGGACGACCGCCTCGTCGGCCGGGTCGACCTGAAGAGCGACCGGCAGCGTGGCGTCCTACGGGTCCGTACCGCGTGGCAGGAGCCCGGCGAGCACCTCGATGCCGAGCGGCTGGCCGAGACCCTCCGACGCACCGCCGCCTGGCAGGGACTCGACGAGGTCGAGGTCACCGATCGGGGCACGGCTGCGGCCGCGGTCGCCGGTGCGCTCGGCCTCCCGCTGGTCCCGCACGAAGCCGTCGACGACGCCGATGCCCCCGAACCCACGGAACAACTCGACCCCGTCGAGGCCTGACCGGGCTCAGAAGCGGTCGGCGTTCGCCCGCAACCGTGCGATGCGGTCCGGCAGCGGCGGGTGCGTCGAGAACAGCCGGTCCATCACGCCGGGGCGCATCGGGTCGGCGATCCACAGGTGCGCCATCGACGAGTTCTGCGTCTGCATCGGTCGGCCGTACGCGCCGAGCTTCTCGAGCGCCCGGGCGAGGCCCTCGGGGTGACGGGTCGTCATCGCACCGGTGGCGTCGGCGAGGTACTCGCGCTGCCGGGACACCGCGGCCTGCACGCCCGCGGCGGCGATCGGCGCCACGACGACGGCCACGATGCCGGCGATGAGCAGTACCGGGTTCGCGCCACCGCCGTTGTCCGAGTTGCGGTTCCGGCCGCCGGACAGGCCGCTGAAGATCGAGATGCGCAGGAGCACGTCGGCGATCAGGCCGACGGCGACCACCAGCCCGAACACCATCGTCGAGACCCGGATGTCGTAGTTGCGGACGTGCCCGAGTTCGTGGGCCATCACACCCTGGAGCTCCTGGTCGTCCATGATCTGGAGCAGCCCGGTCGTCGCCGCGACCACGGCGTGCTCCGGGTCGCGCCCGGTGGCGAAGGCGTTCGGCGACGGGTCCTGGATGACGTAGACCCGGGGCATCGGCATGCCGGTCGAGATCGCCAGGTTCTCGACCGTCCGCCAGAGCCGCGGTTCGGAGGTGCGGTCGATCTCGATGCCACCGGCGATGGCGGTCGCCTGCCGAGCGGCGAAGAAGTACTGCAGCACCGCGTAGCCCAGGGCGACGGCGAGCACGATCACGCCGATCGAAACGTTCCCCGCCAGGTAGCCGCCGAGGAACCCGAGCGCGCCGATGATCAGCAGGAAGACCAGGACGATGACGACGGTGTTGCGCTTGTTCCGCGCGATGGCGCTGTACACGGCAGCTGCGAGGCTGGGGTCAGAACTGGACGCGCGGCGGCTCGGCGATGGCTGCCGGCTCGGCTGTCTCGAAGAACGTCGCCTCGGCGAAGCCCCGTCGCTTGGCGAACGTGGAGTTCGGGAAGACCCGGATCTTCGTGTTCAGCTCGCGCACGCCGCCGTTGTAGAAGCGCCGGGCGGACTGGATCTTGTCCTCGGTGTCGACGAGCTCGGTCTGCAGCTGCAGGAAGTTCTGGCTCGACTGCAGCTGCGGGTACCCCTCGGCGACCGCGAACACGCTCTTCAGCGCCTTCTGCATGTGTCCCTCGGCCGCGGAGGCCGTGCCGGCGTCACCGGCCGTCAGCGTCTCGGAGCGCGCCTTGGTGACGTCGTCGAAGACGGCCTTCTCGTGGGTGGCGTACCCCTTGACCGTGTCGACGATGGTCGGGATCAGGTCGGCGCGCCGCTTCAGCTGCACCGAGATGTCGCTCCAGGCCTCGTCCACACGGACCTTGAGCGTGACGAGCGAGTTGTACGTCACCCAGAGGTAGATCCCGATGATGACCAGGATCACCACCACCACTCCGACGACGATCAGCGTCGTGACGAGTCCGGTGTCCATGCGTGGGTGCTCCTTCTCGCGTTCGGATCCGCGGTGCTGCGTGGCCTGAACGGCCGTCGTGAAGTCTACCGACGCGTCCGCGGTGCTCGCGTCGACCATCAGGGTTCACGGGCGATTCCCGAGTCACGCACACCGGGCGTTCGGGCTGCGGGGCGAACACGACCGGATGCGGGACATCATCCGCGAGGTGTATTGACCCAGCGGCCCGGATCACGTGGGATGGAGCCGGTGAGCACGCGAGGGGACAACGTGGACGACCGGGCCGTCGGGGGCGACGGCCCTCGTCGTCGTACCCGGTTCGTCGCGCTCGCCTCGGCCACGGCCGTCCTCGCCGCGGCATTGCTGGCGGCGGCGGCCGCCCCCGCGTTCGCCGGCACAGCGGCCCACGAACAGGCGACCACCGAACGCGTCAGCGCCGCGAGCACCGCGACCCCCGCACCGGGCGAACTCGTGGGCCCGCCGAGCAGCGGTCGCCCCGGCACCCCCACGCCCCCGCCCGCGTCCACCGGACGACCGCCCGTCGCACCGACCATCGCCGACCCGGGGGACGTGACGAGCAGCACCGCACGGTTCCACGGCACCGGGACCCCGGCGCACGTCGTCCGCGTCGCGGGCCCCGCGTCGACCGGTTCGGCCGGGTGCTCGGCCCAGGTGCAGCCGAACCGTTCGTGGTCGTGCCTCGGTACGGTGCGGTCGGGTCCGCAGCAGGTCTTCACGGTGCGGGACGTCACCACGCCGAGCCAGCCGCCCGCGAGTGCCCCGGCCTCCGACGTCATCGTGCCGCCGACCATCGCGTCCGACCACCCGACCAGCGGCGCGCTCTCCGGCGCGGGCTTCCCCGGTTCCACCGTGGTGCTGTCGGTCTCCGGATCGTCGACGCAGCAGACCGCCCCGGTCGGCCCGGACGGTCGGTGGGTGACCTCGCTCGCGCTGCGGTCCGACGCGACCGTCACCGTGACCGCCTCGCAGACCGCCAGCACGGCGCGCGGTTACCGCTCCGACCTGCGCAGTGCGTCGTCGGCCCCGGTGCGGATCACGGTCGACCGCACAGCACCGGCAGCCCCGCGGATCACCGCACCCGACGACGGCGACCGCGTCGGTTCGCGTGCCACGGTCGTCCGCGGCACCGGCGAACCCGGTGCCGACGTGACCGTCTACGTCGACCGCGCACCCGTCTGCCGGGCCGAGGTCGCTGCGAACGGTTCCTGGTCCTGCTCCACCGCGGGGTCGCAGCTGCGGGCCGGCGGACACGACCTCACCGCGACGCAGCACGACGCCGCCGGCAACTACTCGCGATCGTCCGCTGCCGTGCAGGTCACGGTGTGGTCAGCCTCGGGCACCCCGAACGGCACCTCCGGCACCGGCGGCGTCGCACCGACCAACGGCACCGGCACCAACGGCACCGGCACCGGCACCAACGGCAACGGCTCCGACTCCGACTCCGACTCCGGCACCACCGGCACCACGACCGCACCGGGTGACGGCCAGACCCCCGGCGACGCGGAGACCCCGGCCGGCGCCGGAACCGGGAACGCAGGCGGCACCGGCGACGACGGCCTCGGATCGGCGGCAGCGCCCGGTGACGGCACCGACCCGACCGGCACGAGCATCCCCGGGGCCGCGGGCTCCGGCGGCGGCCACACCGACTGGTCGGGCCCCGCGGGCGACTGGACCGCCGCCACCGCCTACGACCGCACCGTTCCGACGATCCAGGCCGCGTTCTCGTGGCGGACCGTCCTGATCGCCACGGCCGTCGCCGCTGGGTTCCTCCTGTTGATCGCCGCACCCCTCGCGCTCGTCGCGGCCGCTGCCCGCGGGCGCATCCGCTCGCCCTTCGCCGGACTGCTCGGGCGGAACCGCTCGCGCTCGGACCGCACCGGGTCCGACGACGTGCTGCCGACGTGGGTGTCCATCACCGTCGCGGTGGCCGTCGCCGCCCTGTGCACGCTGCTCGGCGTGGGCGTCTCGCTCGAGGCCCGCTACGTCCGCCTCGCCATCGCCGTGCTGCTCGGCACCGCGGTGCTCACGGCGGCCGTGGTGCTCGTGACCCGGTGGGCAGCCGGGCCCGACCACCGTGCGGTGGGCTTCCGGGTGTCCCCGTGGCTGGTGCTCGCGGCGCTCGTGGCGTGCGGGATCACGCGGGCCGCGGACCTCTCCCCCGCCCTGATCGTCGGAGTGGTGCTCGTGCCGTCGGGACGCCCCGACCTGGACACCGCCGCACTGCGCCTGGGCTCCGGGATCGCCGCCGGTGCCCGGAGCGCGACCTGGCGGACGGTTGCGCTGCTCGGACTCGCGACCGCGGGGTGGGTGCTCCACAGCCTGACCGCGGGCGGGGGCTTCTGGTCCGCGTTGACGTCGGAGTTCGCCATCACCCTGTGCGTCGGCGGGGTCGGTGCCGTCGTCGCGACACTGCTGCCGTTCGCCGGGTCGGCCGGCAGTGCGGTCCTGATGGCCTCGCGTGGCCGGTACGTGGCACTGGCGGTCGTCGCGGTCGCGCTCACCGCCGCGGTCTACTCGGGTCCCGCGGGGACCCACGCGTCGCCGGTGCTGCTCGGTGCGGTCGGCGCGGCCTGCGTGGCGGGCGCGATCGGGGCTTGGTTCTGGGCGCGCACCGCGCGACCGGACGCGGCCGCCTGACCCGCACCGGGCCTCCCGTCCGCCGTCCCCGCGCGGCGGATACAGTGACGATCGGTGCGTGACGCGCCGTTCGACCGCCCCAGGGAGCGATGATGACCGAGACCCGATCCGACTACGACCCGACGCGGTTCCGCGAGGTGTTCGAGGGCAGCTACACGTACGCGAACGGCTTCGCGCGGAACACCCACCGCTTCGCGGACCGGCCCGCGCTGCGCGACCCGGACACGGGTCGATCGTGGACCTACGCGGAGCTCGGGGACGTCGTCGACCACATCGGCGGGTGGCTCGTCCGGCACGGTGCCGGTCGCGGTTCGGTCGTGATGGTCGAGCTGTTCAACTCGCCCGAGTTCGCGATGCTCTACCTGGCGTGCCACCGCATCGGCGCGGTGTTCTCGCCGACGAACTTCCGGCTCGCGCCCGACGAGGTCGCCTTCATCGTCGAGGACTCCGCGCCCGTGGTGCTGGTGCACGACGCAGTGCGCGGCGACGACATCGCTCGAGCGCTCGAGACCGCGCCGCACCGTCCGGACCACATCGTCGTCGTCGGTGGCGACGACCAGGTCGCACACCACGACCACGACGCGCACGACCCCGACGCGCGCGACGACCACGCCGCGCGCGACGCGCGGGTCCCGTTCACCGCCCTCCTCGCCGCCGACCCGGTCACCCCCGCCGAGCTCGCCGCGACCGAGCCCCGCAGCACCTACGACGAGACCACCCGGCTCTACACCTCCGGCACCACCGGGCGACCGAAGCCGGTGCCCCTGCCGAGCCTGGTCGAGGTCCTCAGCGCCCACGACGTCGTCATGCACTTCCCGCTCAGCCCCTTCGACAAGACGCTCAACATGTCGCCGCTGTTCCACCGTGGCGGCCTGTACTCGGGCGGCCCGAACCCGGTGTTCTACGTCGGCGCCGAGCTCACCACCCTGCGGCACTTCGAGGCGGAGCGGGTGCTCGACCTGGTCGAGTCCGAGCGGCTGACCTTCCTGATCGGTGCGCCGCCGAACCTGGTGCAGCTCGCGAACGCGCAAGAGGCTCGTGCCCGCGACCTGTCGTCCCTGCACGGCATCGTCACGATGGGTGCCCCGCTCGACCGCGCCGCCGCACTCCGCTACCAGGAGCTGCTGTCCCCGCGGATCTTCAACGGCTACGGCACGACCGAGACCTTCTGGAACACCTTCCTGCGTCCCGAGGACTTCCCCGACGGTGCCGGCTCCACCGGACGCGCGTCGACGGACGACGACGTCGCGGTGGTGCGCGTGTACGAGGACCGCCTGGCCGACCCGAGCGACACCGTGCCGAAGGACGGCTCCGAGATCGGCGAGTTCGCGGTCCGGACCGTGAAGTCCGGCTACTCGTACCGCAACCCGGGGCTCGAGGCGGAGAAGTTCGCGAACGGCTGGTTCTACCCCGGCGACCTCGCCACGTGGGACGAGCACGAGCGGGTGACGATCGTCGGTCGCAAGGACGACATGATCATCTCCGGCGGCGAGAACGTCCACCCCGTCCAGGTCGAGGCTGCACTGCAGGAGCACCCGGGGGTCGCCGACTCGATCGTCGTCGGGATCCCGGACGAGCGTTGGGGCGAGGTCGTCACGGCGTACGTGGTCCGTGCAGCGGGACGGCTACCGGACGACGACGTCGCAGCCGCCGGCGTGCTCGAAGAGTGGACGGGCTCGCACCCCGGGCTCGCCCGCTACAAGCGGCCGCGGCGGTACCGGTTCGTCGACGAGCTGCCCTACAACGCGACGGGCAAGAAGGTGCACTACCTCGCCAAGGCGACGGCAGCGGAGGACCAGGCGGCGGGCCGACTGCTCGAGCCGTAGCGGGTTCTGCACGTGCGCGGCGCCGGACGGGAGGCCCGTGGCGGCCCCGCCCCGCGCCTCCCGTCCGTCACCGGTCGCGTCCACCCGGCGCTACGTGTGGCTCGGCGCGTTCCGGGCGAACAGGCCCGGCAGCAACCCACCGATCTTCGTCCCGATGCACAGGCTGACGAAGGTCGCCAGGGGCGTCGCGAGGGACTCGGGGTCGAACGTGGCCACCGCCACCAGCCCGACGGTCCCGGGGACGAGCAGCAGGAACGCCGGGAAGAACGACACCGTCGCCGGGATCGCCGGCACGAGCCGCTCGAGCAACCGCGTCGCGACGAACAACAGGGCCGCCGTCGCCCCGGTCGCGACGACGCTCCCCCACACCGGCGTCGTCCCGCTCACCAGGGCGTAGGCGGTGACCATGACCGCCACCGACACGAGCGTCAGCCGCCAGCCCGATCGGAACACCAGGCCGAGGCCGACCGCCAGGACCACGACGGCGACCCACGACACCCAGTAGGACGGCACGGACTCCCACCCGGCCAGGTCCGTGCCGACGCCGGCGACCTCGCCGACGAGCGCCGCCGAGGACGGGTCGACGTGCAGCCCGGTCAGCGCACTGCCCGAGGCGATGCCGGCCGCCATGAAGCCGAGCATGATGAGACCCTGGACCAGCCGCGAGGACCCGGTCACGATGTCCGCAGCGGTCAGTTCGAGCAGGGCGTTCGTGATGAGGGCACCGGGGACGAACACCGCCACCGGGGCGCACACGGCGAACAGCGGGACCTGCTCGAACCCGGCACCCGCGGCGACGAGTCCGACGATGGCCGTCGACACGAAGGCCGCCAGGAACGGGATGATCGCGACGGCCTCGCGGAAGCGCCGGAGCAGCAGGCCGATGACCCCGACGAGCGCACCGACCAGGAGTGCGAGCAGGATCGCCCACCACGGGCACCGGAACACGACGGCGAGCCCGGCGGAGGTCAGCGCGTTGCCGAGGATCCACGGCAACGCGGGCGGCGGGACCGTGCCGGCACGGATGGCCCGGACCCGCGCGGGGATCTCGGCGAGGGCGATGGACCCGCTCTCCAACCCGAGCACGACCCGGTTCGCCCGTGCAGCCTGTCGCGACGACAGCTCGACGCCCTCGGCGTTCACGATCGTCGCCGCACCGGTCGAGACCTCGCTCACCATCACGAGCGCCGGCAGCACCCCGATCGCCAGGGTCGGACCGACCCCGGCGGCGTCGCGGGCCTTCTCGAGCGCCGAGCGGACGTCGGTGACGGAGCTGCCCGCGTCGAGCAGCAGCGCACCGAGCGTGCCGAGGAGCATGCCGACGGGGACGGTCTCGCCGTCGACGACCTCGACGTGGGCCTCGGGCCGACGGAGGGCGTTCTGCAGGTTCGCGAGTGCGCTTCCGAGTCCGACCACGCAGGCGATGTTAGCGATCGAGCGTGGCCTCGATGACCACGTTGTCGACCGAGGCGGAGCCGTCCGGCCGCTGCAGGCACGTGATGAGCAGGAGCCGGCCGGGCTCGTCCGCCCAGACGTCGGCATCGGCGGCCACGGTCGCCTTCGTGATCCGCTCGGAACCGGTCACCGTCCACCGCGCGTCGCCGATCCGGACGCTGCTGCCGACCGCGACCTCGGAGCGTTGCCCGTCGACGTCGATGAGCAGGTTGCCCGGTCCGATCGCACCGTTCCGCAGCGAGTGCATGACGACGAACACGGTGCCGTCCGCGCGGTCCGCCAGCGGGACCCCCAGATTGCGGACCCGGTACGCCTCACTGAACCCCGGCGGCGTGATCTGCCCGTCGACGGCGTCCAGTTCGCCGAGCGGCACCTCGAGCCCGACCGACGGCACCACGAGCTGGACGCCGGTGTCGGCGACCGCGTTCGACGCAGACGCCGCCGTCCCCGACTCGCCCGGGTCGAGCGTGACCTGCTTGCCGTCGAGCGACGTGCCGGTGATCGCCGTCGGCGAGGCCGCTCCGGTGGTCGCCGCGACCACACCGACCACGCCGACGACGAGGGTCGCCGCGGCGAGCACGGCGATCATCCAGAGCAGCGCGCCGCCGCGACGGCGGGGCCGCCGCCTGCGGGGCTTGGTGCGAGGGGCGGTCATCTTCCGTTTCCGGGGTGGTGACGGACGTGTCGGACGGGAGGCGCGCTCCCGTCCGACACCTGGGTGTCGGGATCCGCGTGGCGGGGTCGACCGCCCCACGGATCCCGGTGCGTCAGTCCTGCTGGGTGACGCGGCGGCGGTACGCGATGAACGCGACCGAGCCGAGGGCGACGACGCCGACGGCCGACAGGCCGATCCACGGCAGGGCCGAGGTGCCGGAGACGGTGCCTCCGGTGTTCACGGCTGCGCCGGTGGTGACGGCAGTGGTGGTGTCGACCGGGTCGACGACGACGGTGCCGTCAGCGGTGACCGTGACGGCGAGCGAGACCACGGCGGTGCCGTCCGATGACTCCACCGCGATGGTGTGTGCGCCAGCCGGGGTGTCCGCGGGGATCGCGACCGAGGTCGCGAAGGCACCGTCGGCGTCGGTGTTCACCTTGCCGAGGACGACGGGGTCGCTGTGCAGCACGATCGAGTACTCCGTCGCAGCCGGCAGGCCCTCGGCGCGCAGCGGCACCGAGTCGCCGACCGTGAAGGTGGTGGTGCCACCGGTGCTGAGCGACGGCGCGGGGGTGGTCGGGCCGGTCGTGGGCTCCGGGGTGCCGGGCTCGCTCGGCACGGTCGTCGGCTCCGGCGTACCGGGCTCGCTCGGCTCGGTCGTCGGCTCCGGCGTACCGGGCTCGCTCGGCTCGGTCGTCGGCTCCGGCGTGCCGGGCTCGCTCGGCTCGGTCGTCGGCTCCGTCGTCACCGGGGTGGTCGGCTCGGGCGTGGGTGCCTCGGCCGCCGTGTACGCGATCGAGATCGGCTGCGGCTTCTTGGCCGCGGCGTCGTTCGCGCCGGACGTGTACCAGTACGAGCTCTGACCGGTCTCGTTCTGGAAGTCGACGAAGTCCGCCGGCCACGAGCCCCAGTCGGCGTTCGTCTTGTTCAGGCTCGTCGCCGACGCGGGCTCGACGCCCTGCCAGTCCGGGCTCACGGTGATGCCCGAGCTCGTGACGTCGACGTCGGTGAGGGTGGCGAGGTGCACCGTGCGCGGCGTCAGCGGCGCCCAGCTGCCCCCGTCGCGCGAGGCCGCGTAGCCCGAGACCGTCGCGGTGAGCTCACCCGTGCCGTCCGCTGCGACGTGCAGTTCCGGGTCCTCGGCGGACCAGTAGGTCAGGCCGCCGTAGAACGCGACCGTGAAGCCGCCGTCCCACGCGATGTCCGCGGTGCCGGCTGCGGCGTCGACGGTGCCCGTCCCCGCGGCGAGCGTCAGGACCCCGGCGGTCGTGGTGCCCGGGCGGACCGTGGCGCCGTCGCCGGTCTGGCACTTCGTGGCGAAGGTCGGGGTCGAGGTACCGCCCGCGGCCTTCGGGTAAGCGATCGAGACGTTGCCGGCCGAAGCGGCGTAGCCGGGCGACGGGTTGGTCGCGGTCCACGGAGCCGAGGCACCCGAGTTGCCGGCGACCCCGGCGGACAGGAAGTTGCAGCCGCCGAAGTAGGCGCCGGCGTTGGCCTCGTTGCTGAGGCTCCAGGACAGCGACGCGTCGGTGACGTCGGCGGAGGCGGCGTTCGCGGGGGCGGCGCCGAGCGCGGCGGCCGCGGCGATCGTCGCGCCGACGGCGACGGCGGTCGCGCCGGCGGCCAGACGCCGGGCGCGAGGAGAGGACAGGTGCATTCGGGTGGTCTCCAAGTTTGGGTAGCCTTACCTAACTCCCTGAGCATAGGGACAGGAGTTAGGTAAGGCAACCCTAACTTTGGGTCGACTAGACATGTTCGTGCGCGGACCTGGTTCGCGCACGTCAAAGCGACAGTTGTCCGCACGGACGCGCCGTCCTGCCCGCGAAAGCGACGTAGTGCCGCGAACGGTTGGCGGCACGACGTCGCTTCCGCGAGACGCACGCGTGTGACGGACGGGAGGCGCGGTGCGGGCGCGCCACGGGCCTCCCGGCCGGGCTGGGGCCGGTTCACACCCGCCGAAGCGACAGATCTCCGCGCGGATGCGCTGTCTTGCCCGCCAGGGCGACAGTGTGCCGCGAACGGTTGGCGGCACGACGTCGCTTTCCCGAGACGTGCACGGGTACCCCCGGTGGGACTCGAACCCACAACTCGGCGATTTTAAGTCGCATGCCTCTACCGATTGGGCCACGGGGGCGGGCCGCAACAGCCTACCGATGCGCGAGAGGCGGCCACTCCGAAGGGTGACCGCCTCTCGCGGACTGCTGCTGGGACTACTTGGCGTCGGCCGGAGCCTTCACGGGCTCGGCCTCGTTCGATACGTCCTTGGCGGGCTCGCCGTACGCCGGGCCGGCGGCACCAGCGGGCTTACCCTCTTCCGGAGCCGGAGCGGCGGCCGGAGCTGCCGGGGCCTCGGCCGCGGGCTTCGGACGGGACGCGAAGGCCTCGAACGCAGCGCGCGGGGTCTCACGGTCATCGAGCGACGCGATGTCGCGGCCCAGGAAGAAGCCCCCGACCCAGTCGCCGATGACGCGCCACTTGCGCTCCCACGACGGCATCGCCATGCCGTGGTAGCCGCGGTGCGCGCCCCACGCCAGGAAGCCCTTCATGGCGAACTTGCCGGACTGGAACACGCCGATGCCCAGACCGAGGCCCGCGACGGCGCCGAGGTTCTCGTGCTTGTAGTCGGTCGTGGCCTCGCCACGGATGGTCGCGACCAGGTTCTTCGCGAGCTGCTTCGCCTGACGGACGGCGTGCTGGGCGTTCGGCACGCAGAAGCCGCCGACGCCACCACCGCTGAGGTCCGGCACGGCTGCGACGTCGCCACAGGCCCATGCGTCCGCGATCACGCCGTTGTCGTCGACGACGCGCAGGTCGGGCTGCACGCGGATGCGACCGCGCTGCTCGAGCGGGAAGTCGGTGCCCTTGACCATCGGGTTCGCCATGACACCGGCGGTCCAGATGATGAGGTCGGACTCGATCTTCTCGATCGCGCCGTCGCTCGTCTTGAGCTCGCAGACGCCACCGACGGCCGAGGCCAGCTGGGTCTCGAGGTGCACGTTCGCACCGCGCTGCGCCAGGTTCTTGAGCACCCAGTGCGAGGTCTCGAGCGAGACCTCGGGCATGATGCGGCCCATCGCCTCGACCAGGTGGAACCGCGTCTCGTCGAAGGAGAGCTGCGGGTAGCTCTTCAGCAGGTCGGTGACGAAGGAGCGGAGCTCGGCGAAGACCTCGATGCCGGCGAAGCCACCACCGACGACGACGACGGTCAGCAGGCGGTCACGCTCGGGACCGGCCGGAAGGTTCGCCGCCTTGTGGAAGTTCGTGAGGATCTTGTCGCGGATCGCCGCGGCTTCCTCGATCGTCTTGAGGCCGATGGCCTCGTCCGCGACACCCGGGATCGGGAACGTGCGGGACACCGCGCCGGCGGTCATGACGATCTGGTCGTAGGACTCCTCCCACGCCTCGCCCTCGGTCGGGGTGATCGTGGCGGTCTTCGTCGCGTGGTCGACCTTGGTGACCTTCGCGGTGACGACGCGGGTGTTCTTGAGGTGGCGGCGGTGCGAGACGACCGCGTGACGCGGCTCGATCGAACCGGCAGCGACCTCGGGCAGGAACGGCTGGTACGTCATGTACGGCAGCGGGTCCACCATGACGACCTCGGCTTCGCCCTGGCGAAGGTGCTTCTCGAGCTTCCATGCGGTGTAGAAGCCGGCGTAACCGCCGCCGACGACGAGGATCTTGGGCACGGGGGATGATCTCCTTGGATGGGGGTTTCGGAGTCGAGTCAGACTTCGCCGCCACCCGCCCCGACTCCAGCGTCTGCACCGTCATCATACGCCCGGCACTCACACCGGGAGGGCGACCAGTCCGCGCGCTCGAGCGCGAGGTCACCGATGGGGTTGACGCCGGGTCCGGCGGCGAGGGCGTGACCGACGAGGGCGTGCAGGCACTTCACACGGGTGGGCATGCCACCGGCGCTGATGCCGACGATCTCGTCGACGTGCTCGATCGACTCGCGATCGGCCAGGTAGGACTCGTGGGCCGCGAGGTACGCGGCCGCGGTGGTGTCGTCCTCGAGCAGTGCTGCCAGCTCCGGCATCACCTGGTTGGCCTCGAGGGTGCTGACCGCGGCGGTGGCCGCGGGGTGGCACAGGTAGTAGAACGTCGGGAACGGGGTGCCGTTCGACAGTCGGGGCTTCGTGGAGACGACCGTGGGGTTGCCACAGACGCACCGTGCCGCGATCCCGATGACGTCGCGTGCCGGTCGGCCGAGCTGCGCCGACACGACCTGGACGTCGCGGTCGGAGGGCGGGTCGAAGGGAGGGGTCGTCACGGGAACGTGAGCCTACCGGAGACCCGGTGCCCCGCGCACCGTCGCGCCGGACGGGTCCGGCTCGGAGCTACTTGCTCTCGCCGGTGCCCGAGACGTCCGGGGCCACGAGGTCGGCAGCGGTCTCGTCGGTGAGCCCCGACTGCAGCACCGAGGACAGCATCGCCTGCACCCAGTCCACCTTCGGCGTCTGGACCTTCGTGCTGACGGGCGTCCCGGAGTCCGTCGTCGGCGTGGTCTCGGCCTTGCGGTCCTCGGCCCCCATCACGAGGTAGCTCTCCTCGCCCGGGTACACGTAGAGCAGGCGGTCGCGCGCCTGCGCCTCGATGTAGGCGGGGTCGTCCCAGCGGGCGACGTCCTTCTTCTTCTGCGTGACGTCGGCCTTCTGGCTCGCGACCTCACGCTGCTGCTGGGCGATCTGCTCCTGCTGCTGGATGAGCGTGCGGAGCGACGGGGCGAGCACCACGACGAAGAGCACGATGATCGCGAGCATCAGCAGGCTGAACCCGGAGAAGTGGATCGAGCGGTACCAGGGCTGCGCCGACGTGCTGCCGTCGGGCATCGCCACGGGGACGCGGCGGACGCGGGGCTTCTGGCTGGGCACGTCCCGACGATAACCCGACCGACGCGGTGGGAGCGCCCGGCACGCGGCCGTTCGGTGGCCTCTCAGCGACTCGTGTCGCGCGGTGCAGCCCCGCAGAAGTCGCCGTCGTCTCGTCGAGACGCCTCCGGATTCGGCGGCGTCTCACGGATTTCGCGGCGGCAGGCGAAGACGACGGCGTCGCGCACACGACGAGACGCCGCCCTCTCGGAAGAGGACGGCGTCTCGATGGTGCCGGTACTGCCGGCCCGGGTGGTTACAGGGCAGCGGCGCGCGGGAAGGCCGAGCGACCGGCGTACACCGCGGCGTCGCCGAGCTCTTCCTCGATGCGGAGCAGCTGGTTGTACTTCGCGACGCGGTCCGAACGAGCCGGTGCGCCGGTCTTGATCTGACCACCGTCGACCGCGACCGCGATGTCCGCGATCGTGGTGTCCTCGGTCTCGCCGGAGCGGTGGGACAGGATCGAGGTGAGGCCGTGACGGTGCGCGAGCGAGACCGCGTCGAGGGTCTCGGTGAGCGTGCCGATCTGGTTGACCTTCACCAGGATCGAGTTCGCGGCCTTCTCGTCGATGCCCCGCTGCAGACGCTTCGGGTTGGTGACGAACAGGTCGTCGCCGACGATCTGGACCTTGTCGCCGAGCTCGGCGGTCAGGTGCGACCAGCCTTCCCAGTCGTCCTCGGCCAGCGGGTCCTCGATCGTGACGAGCGGGTAGTTCGCGACGAGGTCGGCGAAGTACGCGGTGAACTCCTGGCTCGAGAGCTGCTTGCCCTCGAACGAGTACTTGCCGTCGTGGAAGAACTCGGTGGACGCGACGTCGAGGCCGACGGCGATGTCCTTGCCCGGCGTGTAGCCGGCCTTCTCGATCGCGGTCAGCAGGAAGTCGAGCGCCGCACGGTTCGACGCGAGCTCCGGCGCGAAGCCGCCCTCGTCGCCGAGGCCGGTCGCGAGGCCCTGCTTCTTCAGCTCGCCCTTGAGGGCGTGGTAGGTCTCGACGCCCCAACGGAGCGCCTCGGAGAACGACTCGGCGCCGTAGGGCACGAGGAAGAACTCCTGGATGTCGACGTTGGTGTCCGCGTGGGCACCGCCGTTGACGACGTTCATCAGCGGAACGGGCAGCGTGTGCGCGTTCGGGCCGCCGAGGTAGCGGAACAGCGGCAGGTCGGCCGAGTCGGCAGCGGCACGGGCCACGGCGAGCGAGGCACCGAGGATCGAGTTCGCGCCGAGTCGGGACTTGTTCTCGGTTCCGTCGAGCTCGATGAGCGCGGCGTCGACGAGGCGCTGGTCGGTGGCGTCGAAGCCCTCGAGCGCCGGGCCGATCTCGTCGAGGACGGCGTCGACGGCCTTGAGCACGCCCTTGCCGCCGTAGCGCGAGGCATCGCCGTCGCGGAGTTCGTACGCCTCGAACGCGCCGGTGGAGGCACCGGAGGGGACGAGCGCGCGGGACACGACGCCGTCGTCGAGGAGGACCTCGACCTCGACCGTCGGGTTGCCTCGGGAATCGAGGACTTCGCGTGCGCCTACGGCATCGATCAGGGCCACGGGGTACTCCCTACACATTGGTTGTGGTGTTTGCGGGACCGATCCTAGCGAGCCGAGGTGAACACGACGTCGACCGTGACGCCCGGTGTGGACAACTCAGTCGAGCGGGCGGAACTCCACACCCTCGAGCGACGTCGTGTCCGCGCCGACGGTCGCGAAGGCGGAGAACCCCTGCGCGGCCAGACCGGCGAGCAGGTTCTTCGCGTTCTTGGTGCGTCGTTCGAGCCGCACGCGCCGGTGCGAGGCGAGCGCCTCGGTCTTGAGGGCGGCGAGCCGGACCGGGTCGACGTCCTTGTCGTAGACGAGCACCACGGCGTCCGACTCGGCGGACTCCGGGAGTGTCACGAGGTCGACCAGGCGCTCGAAGCCCAGCGAGAAGCCGACCGCGGGGACGTCCTGCCCGAGGAACCGACCGATCATGCCGTCGTACCGACCGCCGCCGCCCAGGCTGTAGCCGAAGTCGGGGTGCGCGACCTCGAAGATCGTGCCGGTGTAGTAGCCCATGCCGCGCACGAGCGTCGGGTCGAAGCGCAGGTCGACGCCGGGCAGCGCTTCCCGCAGACGCAGCAGATCGGCGAACGCATCCCCGTCGAGCCACGCAGCCCCCTCGACCGAGGTCCAGTCCGCGGCCTCGAGCGCGCGGATGGTGTCCTCGAGCCCCGGCAGCTCCTGTCCGACGGTGCTGCGGAGCTCGGCGGCGACGCCGTCCGGGCCGATCTTGTCGAGCTTGTCGACCGTGATGAGCGCGCGGTCGGCGGCAGCGGGGTCCGCGATGCCCCACGACGCCAGCAGGGTCAGCAGGATCCGCCGGTCGTTGATGCGGATCGTGGTGCCGGTCACCCCGAGCGCGTCGAGCGCGGCGGTCGTGGCTCGGATGAGCTCGATCTCGGCCAGCTGCCCGGGCTCCCCCAGGATGTCGATGTCGCACTGCACGAACTGGCGGTAGCGCCCCTTCTGCGGACGCTCGGCGCGCCAGACCGGCGCGATCTGCACGGAGCGGAACACCGCGGGCAGCTCGGCACGGTGCGAGGCGTAGAACCGGGCGAGCGGCACGGTCAGGTCGAACCGGAGCCCGAGGTCAGCGAGGTCGAGCGGCGCCTGGGCCGTCTGCAGATCCTCGGTGCTGAGCCCGCGCTTCATGACCGCGAACGCCAGCTTCTCGTTGTCGCCGCCGAGCCCGGAGTGCAGCCGTGCGGCGTCCTCGACCACGGGCGTCTCGATCTCGTCGAACCCGTGCCGCGAGTAGACGTCGCGGACGACACCGAGCACGTGCTCGCGTCGGGCCTTGTCCGCCGGGAGGAAGTCGCGCATGCCACGGGGTGCCGTCACGGTCGTCGCCATGGGGTCAAGTCTGGCAGATGCACCTCGACGAGTTGCGCGGCACCCGTCCTACTGGCATACTGCATTCAGTACCTCGGTTCGGAGCGTGCCTGATCCACTCTCCGGACCGATCGCGTGGGCACCGTGCTGCAGTGTGCCCCGCGACTCGAGCGGGTTCTGCGTGCACACCTCTCCCTGGGGGTGTGCCCACCCGCTCACGGGCGCCCTCCTTTTTCGGGTTAGGAGGGCGCCCTTCTCTTTTCGGGTGCACGCACTCCGCGGCTCCCCGCGCACGCACTCCGCGGCTCCCCGCGCACGCACTCCGCGGCTCCCCGCGCACTCACTCCGCCGCGCGGCCGGCTTCCTCGAGCGCAGCGACCGCAGCACGGAGACTCGCGACCGGGTCGATCCCGTCCCGCACCGCTCCGGCGACCTCTTCCAGCATCGCGATCCCCCACGCCGGGTCCACCGCCCCCGCACCGTCGGCCGGTGCCGGCGACCCGACCGATGCCCGAGCGGTCCCCGCTCCGGGTGCCGCAGCCGACGTGGCGGACGTGCCGCAGGCCTCCCGGTCAGCGACCGAGACGGACGCGACGGTCGCGGCGGCCACGACCGACGCGACGGCCGTGTCGGCCGCACCGTGCTCCTCCAGGCGCTCCAGCAGCTTGACGGCCCGCTCCAGCGGCGGCATCGCACGCGGGACGCCGTCGAGGGCGCTCGTCCGGGCCGACTTCTCCGCCGCCTTCGCCGCGCGCCACACCCGGACCACGTCGTCGACCGTGTCCGCGGTCTCGTCGCCGAACACGTGCGGGTGTCGACGGACCATCTTGTCGCGGACCCCGGCGGCGACGTCCTCCAGGGTGAACTCCCCCGCGCGTTCGGCGATCCCGGCGTGCAGGACGACTTGGTACAGGACGTCGCCGAGCTCCTCGCGGACGTCGTCCGGGTCGCCGTCGTCGATGGCGTCGACGAGTTCGTAGGACTCCTCGACCGCGTAGCGCGCGAGCGTGGCGTGGGTCTGCGCACGGTTCCAGACGCAGCCCCCGTCCTCGGCGAGCAGGCGGTCGACGACGGTCACGAGGTCCGGTACGGCGGTCATCGCGCCATCGTCTCACCCACGTATGCTGGTCGTGGTGTGTCGGGAAGTCTGGTCGACGGACTACCACCCGACCCCTCGAGACGGAGATCCATGTCGTCCCTCGTCCGCTCCCCCCGCTTCAGCGCCATCGCGCTCCTGACCGCCGCCGTGCTCGGCCTGGTCGTCGCGAACTCACCCGTCGGCCCCGGCCTCGAACGGCTGCTCGACGCACACCTGCCGCTCGGCGCAGTCGGTCTCGACCTGTCGATCGCGCACTGGATCAGCGACGGCCTGCTCGCGGTGTTCTTCCTGCTCGTCGCGATCGAGCTGAAGCAGGAGCTCGTCGACGGTGAGCTGTCGAACCCGAAGACCGCGATCATCCCCGCCATCGCGGCGGTCGGCGGCGTGCTCGTCCCGGCTGGCATCTTCCTGCTCGTCACCGCGGGCACGCAGTACACGCACGGCTGGCCGATCCCGACGGCGACCGACATCGCGTTCGCGCTCGGTGTCCTGGCGATGTTCGGTCGCGGGCTGCCGAGCGGCATCCGGGTGTTCCTGCTCGCGCTCGCGGTGCTCGACGACCTCATCGCGATCATCATCATCGCCGTCGTGTTCGCGCACGACACCGACTTCCTCGCCCTCGCCGGTGCCGTCGTCACGCTCGCGGTGTTCTGGCTGCTCGGCCGGATGCTCCGCCCAGGGCGCAACTGGCAGACGCTGCTCATCGTGGCGATGGTCGTGGTCGGGCTCCTGACGTGGTGGCTCGTGTACCACTCCGGCGTGCACGCCACGATCGCCGGCGTCGCGCTCGGGCTCGTGCTCCCCCGCCGCCCGGGGCACACGCTGCACGAGAACGTCGAGCCGTGGTCGAACGCCATCGTGTTGCCGGTGTTCGCGTTCGCGTCGGCCGCGGTGGTCATCCCCGCCGTCGGCATCAGCGAGCTCTCGCCCACGTTCTGGGCCGTCGTCATCGCACTGCCGGTCGGCAAGGTCATCGGCATCACACTGTTCGGCGCGGTCGCCACGCGGATCTTCCGCTCACCAGGACGGTCGTCGTTGTCGTTCTTCTCGATCATCACCGTCGGGGTGCTCGGCGGGATCGGCTTCACGGTCTCGCTGCTCATGAACGAGCTCGCGTTCGCCCGGAACGAGGAGATCCTCGACGAGGGCGTGCTCGCCGTGCTCGTCGGCTCGGGCATCGCCATCGTCGCGTCGGCGGTCGTGGTCACGCTGCGGGCCCGGGCGTACCGCGGGCGGCGCGAGCTGTCCGAGGCCGAAGCGACCGAGTAGCGGCTGGCCGGCGGCGGCGCAGCCGATGCGGAACGACAAAGTCGACGTCGTACGACGTCGACTCTGTCGTTTCGCATCAGCGGACGCGTGGATCGTCGCGAACGGCGTGCACGCGGTGGACGCGCCCACGAGCGGACGGGAGGCACGGTGCCAGCCCGCACCGTGCCTCCCGTCCGTCGCCGCTCGCGACTACTGCACACCCTTACGCGGCCGGCGCCTCCGCCGGCGTCGTCGCGCCGTACACGGCGGTGAGGATGCTCTCCACCCACTGGATCAGGGCGTCGTCCGGCAGCGCCTGGTCGTGCGGCCGCGGCATCGGGATGCTCGCCGCGTTCTGCTGCGGGAACCACTTCGCGCCCGGGAACATCCGCTTGAGCCGCACCTGCGACGAGTCGGCGAGCTCCTTGCCCGCCACGCGCAGGTTCGAGCCCATGACCACCACGTCGGACAGCCCGACCTGCTGCGCCATCCGACGCAGGCGGGAGACCTCGACCAGCGTCTGCACGGCCTGCGGCGGCTGCCCGTAGCGGTCGGTGAGTTCGTCGAGCACCATGTCGATGGCGTCCCGCTGCGCCGTCGGGGCCGAGGCCGCCGACAGCTTCTGGTAGGCCTCGAGCCGGAGCCGCTCGGACTCGACGTAGTCCTCGGGGATGTGCGCGTCGACCGGGATCTCGAGTCGGAGCTCGGTCTGCCCCTCGGCCACGTCGCCGCGGAACTGCGAGACGGCCTCGCCGATCATCCGGAGGTACAGGTCGAACCCGACGCCTGCGATGTGCCCGGACTGCTCGCCGCCGAGCAGGTTGCCGGCGCCGCGGATCTCGAGGTCCTTCATGGCGACCTGCATGCCCGCGCCGAGCTCGTTGTTCGCCGCGATGGTCTCGAGGCGGTCCTGTGCGGTCTCGGACAGGGGCTTCTCGGAGTCGTACAGGAAGTACGCGTACCCGCGCTCGCGCCCTCGGCCGACACGACCGCGCAGCTGGTGGAGCTGCGACAGCCCGTACTTGTCGGCCTTGTCGATGATGAGCGTGTTCGCGTTCGCGATGTCGAGGCCGGTCTCGATGATCGTCGTCGACACGAGGACGTCGAACCGGCGCTCCCAGAAGTCGACCATGACCTGCTCGAGGGTGCTCTCGGACATCTGCCCGTGTGCCACGGCGATGCGGGCGTCTGGAACGATCTCGGCCAGGTGCGCGGCGACGCCCTGGATGTCCCGCACACGGTTGTGCACGTAGAACACCTGGCCCTCGCGCAGCAGTTCGCGGCGGATCGCGGCGGCCACCTGCAGGTCGGACTGCGGCCCCACGAAGGTCAGGATGGGGTGGCGGTCCTCGGGCGGGGTGGCGAGGGTCGACATCTCGCGGATCCCGGTGACCGCCATCTCGAGCGAGCGTGGGATCGGGGTCGCCGACATCGCCAGGACGTCGACGTTCGTCTTGAACTTCTTCAGCTGGTCCTTGTGCTCGACACCGAACCGCTGCTCCTCGTCGATGATGACGAGCCCGACGTCCTTGAAGGTGATGCCCTGCGACAGGATCCGGTGGGTTGCGATGACGATGTCGACGGTGCCGTCGGCGAGCCCGGCGATGGTCTCCTTGGACTCCTTCTCGGACTGGAACCGGCTCAGGGCGCGCAGGTGCACGGGGAACCCGGCGAAGCGCTCCTGGAACGTCTCCATGTGCTGGCGGACGAGCAGGGTCGTCGGCACGAGCATGACGACCTGCTTGCCGTCCTGCACCGCCTTGAACGCGGCGCGGATCGCGACCTCGGTCTTGCCGTAGCCGACGTCGCCCGACAGCAGGCGGTCCATCGGGATCGGGCGTTCCATGTCGCGCTTGATCTCGTCGATGGTGGTGAGCTGGTCGGCGGTCTCGGCGAACGGGAACGCCTCTTCCAGCTCGCGCTGCCACGGGGTGTCCGGGCCGAACGCGTGCCCCTTCGACGCCATCCGCGCCGAGTACAGCTTCACCAGGTCGACGGCGATGTCGCGGACGGCCTTGCGGGCCTTCGACTTGGCGGCGGACCAGTCCGAACCGCCCATCTTCGACAGGGTCGGTGACTCGCCACCGACGTACCGCGACAGCTGGTCGAGCTGGTCGGTGGGCACGAACAGCTTGTCGCCGGGGTAGTTCCGCTTCGACGGCGCGTACTCGAGCACGAGGTACTCGCGCTGCGTCTTCACCGCGTTGCGGCCGCCGGAGCTGACCTCGCGGCTCACCAGTTCCACGAACTTGCCGATGCCGTGGGTCGCGTGCACGACCACGTCGCCCGGCTTGAGCTGCAGCGGGTCGACCACGTTCTTGCGACGGCTGGCCAGCTTCTTGACGGTGCGCGCGCCCTGCTGGACGCTCCGGCCGTAGAACTCCGCTTCGCTGAGCACGACGATGCGCGGATCCGGGATGGCGAAGCCGTGCTCGACGGTGGCGGTCGTGACGATGGCGACACCCGGTTCGGGAGGCGCGGGCAGGGCTTCGGCACGGGCTGCGACCCCGGCGTCGGCGAGGACCTGTACCGCCCGCTCGACCAGCCCCTGGCCCTGGGCGGTCACGACGACCGCCCACCCGTCATCGGTGAGCGCCTTGACGTGCGCGATCGCGCCGTCGGCGCTGCCCGCGAAGCTCGGTACTGCCTCCGCACGGACGCGGATGTACTCCCCCGCCTCGGCTGCTGCCTCGGCGTCGGTGAGTACGCGCGCCGTGTCGCCTTCGTCGAGACCGGAGTCGAACGGCGACACCGTCCACCAGGTGCGCTGGCCGCGGGTGTTCTTGAGCTGCTGCACCGTCAGGAAGTTGCCGGCGTCGAGGTCGATCGGCGCCTGGGCCCCGGCGACCGCGGCGCTCCACGCGGCCTGCAGGAACTCGGTGTTCGTCTCGGCCAGGCTGTTCGCGCGACCGTTCACCCGCTCGGGCGAGAACACCGCGATGGTGGCGTCCTCGGGCAGGTACGAGGTCATCGGGACGAGGTCCTGCACGAGCGCGGGGGCGAGGGACTCCATGCCCTCGACCGGGATCCCCTCGGCGATCTTCGCGAGCATCTGGGACAGGTTCGGGAACTCGTGGAGCATCTCGCGCGCCCGCTGCCGGACGTCGTCGCTGAGCAGGAGTTCGCGCGAGGCCGTGAGTTCGACCGAGCCGAGGTCGTCCTCGGTCGTGCGCTGGTCGGCGACCGAGAACGCCTTGACGGCCTCGATCTCGTCGCCGAAGAAGTCGACGCGGACGGGGTGGTCCGCGGTGGGCGGGAAGACGTCGAGGATGCCGCCGCGCACCGCGAACTCACCGCGCCGCGTGACGAGGTCGACGCGGGCGTAGGCCATGTCGACGAGCTTCGCGGCGATGGCGGCCAGGTCGTTGCCGCGCGAGTCGGTGCGCAGCACGACGGGCGCGAGTGAGGTCAGGTTGGCGGCGATCGGCTGCAGCGCTGCGCGGACGCTCGCCACGACGATGGTGGTGCGGCGATCTGTGTCGTCGGCAGCGGACCACGACGCGAGCCTGCGGAGCGTCGCGATGCGGGTGCCGACGGTCTGGGCACTCGGGCTGAGCCGTTCGTGCGGAAGGGTCTCCCACGCTGGGAACTCGAGGACGTCGGCGTCGGGGACGTAGCTGCCGAGGGCGTCGCGGACCGCTTCGGCTTCACGCCCCGTCGCCGTGATGACGAGCACGCACTGCGGCCCGTTCCGCTCGGCGAGCAGCGCCCCGAGCAGCGGGACCCGCAGGCCGTCGACGACCGAGAAGTCGGCGTCACGAGGCGCGGCGCGGAGCACGCGATCGAACGCGGAGGCGCGCGAGAGCGCAGGGATGATGCCCGAGATCGTCACTCAGGAGATGGTACCGGCCCCCACCGACACCGCCCGCGCGGTGCGCGACGGGCGAACACGGCCAGCGCGGTCAGGACGGCGCGTGCACCCGCTGCTGCGCGGCGACGAGTCCGACCTCGGCGATCGCCTCGACCGCGTCCGCGGCGTCGGCCAGCAGGATGGGCAGCGACTTCTTCTCGGCTGCGGAGAAGTCACGCAGCACGTAGTCGGCCGGGTCCTGACGACCGGGCGGACGACCGATGCCGACCCGCACGCGCGTGAACTCGTTCGTGCCGGTGGCCTTGATGATGTCGCGCAGCCCGTTGTGCCCGCCGTGACCCCCGCTGCCCTTGAGGCGGACGGTGTCGAACGGCAGGTCGAGCTCGTCGTGCACGACGACGAGGTCGGCCGGGGTGGCGCTGTAGAACCCGAGGACCGACGAGACCGGTCCGCCCGAGGTGTTCATGAACGAGCCGGGCTTCGCGAGCACCAGGCGCGGACCGCCGGGCACCAGGCGCCCTTCGGCGACCTGGTTCGGCGTCTTGTGCTTCTTGAACCGCGCACCCATGCGGGACGCGAGTTCGTCGAGGACCATCTGGCCGACGTTGTGACGGTTGCCGGCGTAGTCGGGCCCGGGGTTCCCGAGTCCGACCACGACCAGCGTTCGATCCGCCACAGCGTCGACCAGATGCCTTCGAAGGGGGTGTTACTCGGAGTCGACCGGCTCGGAGCCGCCCTCGGCACCGGCTTCGGCACCGGCCTCGGCCGAGGCCTCGTCCGCGGCGTCGTCGTCAGCGGTGCCACGCGGGGTGACGATCGCGACGACCAGCGCCTCGGCGTCGGTCTCGAGCTCGGCGCCCTCGGGGAGCTCGAGCTGGGCGGCGTGGATCTGCACGCCGTCCTCGAGGCCCTCGACGTTGACGACGACGTGCTCCGGGATGTCGGTCGCGAGGACCAGCAGGGAGACGGTGTTCAGGTCCTGCACGTGGATCGTGCCGGAGAAGGACTCGCCCTCGATGACGACGGGCACGTCGACCGTGACCTTCTCGCCGCGGCGCAGGACCACGAGGTCGATGTGCTCGATGATCTGGCGCACCGGGTCACGCTGGACGTCCTTGACGAGGGCGAGCTGGGCAGCACCCTCGATGTCGAGGTCGACGACCGCGTTGGCGGTACGGACGAGCAGCATGGTCTCGTGACCGGGCAGCGAGATGTGCTTCGGCTCGGTGCCGTGGCCGTAGACCACTGCCGGGATCTTGTCGGCGGCGCGGAGCTTGCGCGCTGCACCCTTGCCGAACTTGGTGCGGACGTCCGCTGCGAGCTTCGTGTAGTCGGCCATGGTGCCTCCTGGTCTCGGGGGTCGACACCGGCGGTCCGGCATCGTGGGGGTCTGTGGTGTTGCAACTCGAACGCGTGCACGCGTGAGGAACGTTCCCTGGGCTGGGCCGGGTCTCCCACCGCGTCGATCACGGCCGCTGTCGCGGCCCTCGCCGAAGTCAATCACCGACTCTACCAGCACCCGCCGGGCGTGTCGTGCCTCAGTGCCCCGCGGCCACCGCCTCCTTCGGCACCTTGAGGAACGACAGCACCACGAAGGCGAGGACGTAGAGGCCGACGAACGTCCAGACCACGCCGCCGGGCCCACCCCACGGCAGGACAGCGCTGACCACGGCGTTGCCGAGGAAGGTCGCACCACCGGCCGCCGTGGCGTACATGGCCATCGCGGCGCCCCGGCGCTCCTCGCCGGCGAAGGCGGGGACGATCGCGCCCATGGGTGTGAACCCGGCGAGCATGATGCCGAACACCGTCCCCGCGGCGGTGGCGAGCCAGAAGCCCCACTCGGAACCGGCCGGCACCAGGTGCGGGACGTACCACCAGGCCAGCAGCCCGATCGCCGAGGCGCCGATGCCGAACCACTTGACGGTGCGGATCCAGCCGATGCGGTCGCCGAGGGCGCCGAAGAAGGCGTTGAACAGGATGTTGCCGGCGTAGACGATCACGGTCATCGTGAGCCACTTCGACTGGCCCCACCCGAGCTCGGTGCCGATGATCGCCGGCATGATCACGAACATGCCGAACTCGGGCGCCGTGTTGACGAGCCGGATCAGGACGGCGAGCAGGACCTTGGGCCGCGCGATGCAGACCTCGATGCCGCTGGCGATGACCCGTGCGGCGGAGTGGGAGCGCGGGGCGATGCGGCCGAGCCCGGTCTGCTCGTGCACGCCGAACCGGACGATCACCCAGCCGGCCACGACCAGGACGAGCGACAGGGCCATCGACCACGTCTCACCCGTGTGACCGCCGCCGAACGCGGGGATGCTGCCGATCGCGATGAGCGAGCCGAGCGTCGGCAGGCCACCGGTGAAGACGACGTAGAACCAGCCGACGGCCGTGGCGTTCCGGTCGCGCGCCACGGTGTGGTTCACCCAGCAGAGGAACGAGAAGGCGAACAGCGGGAACCCGAGTCCGCGCATGAAGTACGTCAGGGCGATCAGCCCGACCGACCCGGTGGGCAGCGCCGCGAGGAACGCGACCTGGAACACCACCCACAGGACGGCGCCGATCGTCATGACGCGGCGTGGGCCCCACAGCTCGGAGAGCACGCCGGCGAAGTAGGACGCCACCAGGACGGCGACGCCGTAGATGCCGATGACCATCGCGGCGCTGTCCGTGCCGCCCGAGCCGAGGGCCGCGGCGATGTGCGGAGCGATGAAGTTCGACTCGATGCCGTCGCCCGTCATGAAGACGAGGACACCGAGGAAGCCCCAGCGCAGCGGGTGTGGGATGCCGAGGCGGGCGATGAAGCCCTCGCGCCCGGCAGACGGTGGTGCGGTGGCAGGTGGGGCGGTCGTCACGCCGTTCGGCGGGGTCAGGGTCGTGGTGCGCTTGGTGCGGGGTTCCGACATGTGTCGTCTCTCCTGGAGGGGCCCCGGAGTGCTCGACCCGGCATCGCGGCATGTCTCCGGGGTGCGCCGCGCGCCACGCACCCGACCGTCCGCGCAGTGGCTGCGGGCGGTCGGGGCGTCGGCGATGATGCGAGTCCTGTACCCGGGGCGCCCCGTGCTGATGCGGAGACGGATCCCGGCGGACCATCGCCGGCCCGAAGCATGGTGTCCGACGTTAGACCGCTCCAACGCCGCTCGTCAAGAACGACAACTGTTGTGTAACGATCGGCGGTCGTGCCGCGCGGAGGCGGTCGTTCCGGGCGTAGTGGGTCGTTCCGGGCGGAGGTGGTCGTTCCTTTCGGCCGAGTACGCCCGATTCGACCTTCCATCGCGCCCGTGATGGGAAAGAACGCTCCGCGAGGCTCAGCGACCGAGGCTGCGCCGGTGCTCCTGCGCGGCCGCCAGCAGCTCGCGGGCGTCGTTGCTCGTGGCCTCGGCGGCGTCGCGAGCACGTTCGAGGGCCTCGATCTCCGCGATCGCCCGATCGAACTCGCGCTGCAGGTCGGCCCGGCGCTCCTCGGCCTGCTCGAGGTCCGCCTCCGCGGCGTCGAGTGCGGCATCGGCGTCGCGCGACTCGCTCCGGGCTGCGGTCTCCGCCCGGCGTGCGGCCTTCCGCGCAGCGGCCGGGTCACGCTTCGGCTCGGGCTGGGCGTCCGGCTCCGGTCCGTCCTGGGGTTCCGTCTCCGTCGACCGGGAGGCACGGCTCGCCTTCCGCGCGCCCCTCGCCTGGGTGATCGGGATGGGTGGGGCATCGCTGCCGGACCAGGCGTCCGGCACCGCGTCCGGATCCGCGAGCGCCCCGTCCAGGTCGACCGCGTCGAACCCCACGCTCTCCAGCGGTGCCACGAGCAGCCCCGACCGCACTGCGGCGCCGGCGTGCGGATCGGCCATCGCGGCCTCGATCGTCGCGCGCACCTGGTCGAGCACGGCGGGAGTCGCGGCGTGTCCGGCGTCCGAAGCGAGGTCGGCGCCGGCCTGCGTCAACGCCTCGATCACCTCGGAGCGTTGCTGCCGGAGCTTCCGGATCTCGCCGGGGTCGGCGTCGGCCTGGGCCTTCCGCAGGGCGGGCCCGAGGTCGACCGCGTCGTCGAGGGCGCCGTCGTGCGCGAGCAGGTCCACGACCCACGCTGCCGGTGCGGGCTTCCGGAGCTTCCCGATCGCCGCCGCCAGGGCCCGGTCGTCCGTCCGCACCGCGCGCTGGCGGGCCGTGCGCTCGGCGACGAAGTCCCCCGGCGCGACGAGCAGCAGCTCCCTGGCGACGTCCGCGAACTCCATGCCCCCAGCCTGCCCGCTACCAGTCGTGGACGGTGCCGTCGGCCAGGCGGTTGAACGGCAGGTAGGCCTGCTCGTACGGGTACTTGCCGGCCTCGTCGACGTCGAGGCTGACCCCGAGGCCGGGCTCGTCACCGGGGTGCAGGTAGCCGTCCGTGAAGGTGAAGGTCTGCTGGAACACCTGGTTCGTCTGCGGCCCGTGCTGCATGTACTCCTGGATGCCGAAGTTGTGGATCGCCATCCCGAGGTGCATCTGGGCGGCCAGGCCGACGGGCGAGATGTCGGTCGGCCCGTGGAACCCGGACTTGATCTGGTACATCGCGGCGTAGTCCATCGTCTTCTTGAGCGGGGAGATGCCACCCATGTGCGTGACGGCTCCGCGGACGTAGTCGATGAGCTGGTCGCGGATGATGTCCTTGAAGTCCCAGATCGTGTTGAAGACCTCGCCGATCGCGAGCGGCGTGGTGGTGTGCTGCCGGACGAGCTTGAGTGCCTCTTGGTTCTCGGCGGGGGTGCAGTCCTCGAGCCAGAACAGGTCGTACGGCTCGAGGGACTTGCCGAGCTTCGCGGCCTGCAGCGGGGTCATCCGGTGGTGGCCGTCGTGCAGGAGCGGCAGTTCGGGTCCGAACTCGTTGCGGACGGCCTCGAACACGGTGGGGACGTGGCGCAGGTAGGCGCGGGTGTCCCAGTCCTCCATGGCGGGGAAGGCCCCACGTTGCGCCGGCTCGAAGTCGTACCGGACGCCCTCGTTGCCCTCGGTGGTCTTGTTCGACGCGATGCCGTAGATGCTCTCGAGACCGGGGACGCCGGTCTGCACGCGGATCGAGCGGTAGCCCTCCTCCTGGTGCTCGCGGATCGAGTCGAACAGCTCGGGGAGTTCCTTGCCGGAGGCGTGCCCGTACGCCATCAGCCCGGTGCGCGAGGCACCCCCGAGCAGCTGGTAGAGCGGCATGCCGGCGACCTTGGCCTTGATGTCCCAGAGCGCCATGTCGACGGACGCGATCGCCGCCATCGTGACCGGGCCGCGACGCCAGTACGACGAGCGGTACAAGAACTGCCAGGCGTCCTCGATGCGGCTGGCGTCGCGGCCGATCAGCAGCGGCACGACGTGCTCGGACAGGTACGCGGCGACGCCGAGCTCGCGGCCGTTCAGCGTCGCGTCACCGAGGCCCGTGACACCGTCGGCGGTCGTGATCTTCAGCGTGACGAAGTTCCGGTTCGGGCTGGTGACGATGACCTCGGCACGCTCGATGAGCTGGCCGCGGTCGGCCGACGCCCACGTGTCCGGACGCCCGGAGGTGTGCCCGGTCGCCGCGCCGGTGTCGGCGGCGCCCGGCACCGGGGCCGCGGGGTTCGTGGTGGTGTCGGTCATGCGTGGACTCCTTCGTCGGTGCTGGTGGTGGTGCGTGCGGCGGTGCTCGCCGCCCGGATGTCGTCGGCCGCTGCGGTGATCGCGTCGACCACGGCGGGGGTGTCGAGGTCGGGGGCGATGACGCGCAGCGCGTCGCGCACGTCCGAGTCTGCCCCGGGGGCTCCGTCGTCGTCCACGAGGTCGGGCTGCGTCGTGACGTGGAGCCACCACGCGGCGATCACGGTCGCGGCTCCGGGGCCGATGCCAGCGGACGGCTCGCGCTCGAGTCGGTGCCGCACGACGTCGACGACCCGGACGGGCAGCTTCTGCGATCCACCGGAGGCGATCTGCCGCAGGGTGTGCCGGATGCGGGGGTTCTGGAACCGGTCCACCAGGGCGGCACGGGCGTCGGTGACCTCGTCGGCAGGCAGGGGCAGTTCGCGGGCGGCCTCGTCCCACAGCTGCTCGACGGCGGCACGGCACACCGGGTCGTCCACGGCCGCGGCGACGGTCTCGTGCCCGAGCTGGAGCCCGAGGTACGCGAGCAGCGAGTGCGAGCCGTTCAGCAGCCAGAGCTTCCGCTGCTCGTACGGGGTGACGTCGTCGACGATGCGCACGCCGGCGGTCTCCCACGCGGGGCGGTCGATCCCGTCGAAGGCGTCCTCGAGCACCCACTCCGCGAAGGGCTCGGTGACGACGGGCACCCGGTCCCCGGCGAGTGCTCCCGGCAGGGCGGCGAGGCCCTCGACGTCGGCGTCGGTGGTCGCAGGGGTGATCCGGTCGACCATCGACGACGGGAACGAGACGTTCGCCTCGATCCACGCGCGCAGTCCGGGGTCGGTGGTGGCGCCCAGCACGGCCTCGCGCAGCACCGCGCCGTTGTGCGTCAGGTTGTCGAGGCTGACCAGCGCGATGCGACCGCTGCCGGCCGTGCGCCGGGCGTCGAGCCCCGTGACCAACCGGGCGGGGACGTCGGAACCGGACCGGTAGCCCTGCTCGGTGACCGTCAGCGTGACGATGGTGGTCTCCGGGGACGCGACCACGTGCCTCCAGGCCGTGTCGTCGCTGCCCGGGTGGGCGGCCACGATCGTGTCGACCACCTCGGCGTCGTCGCCGGTCGCAGCACGCGTGACCAGCGTGTACCGGCAGTCCTGCGCGGTGAGGGCGTCCGCCGCCGCGGGCGAGCGGCCGGTGAAGGCCGTGATGCCCCACGACTCCCCCGTGGTGTGGGCCGTGTACCAGGCGAGGTGGGCGCGCGCGAACGCGCCCACCCCGAGGTGGACGATGCCGGGGCGGCGATCGGTCATGCGGTCACCGGGACGAGGGACCGCAGGTACGCCAGGTTGTCGGCGGTCCGGGCCTCGAGGGACAGGTCGGTGGAGAAGTCCTCGATGGTGACCCAGCCGTCGTAACCGACCTGGCGGAGGGCGTCGAGGTACTCGGAGACGGACGCCTGACCGGTGCGCAGCGGCGCCCACTCGTTCTGCCAGATCGTGCTGCCGTCGGCGCGGGTGTCGCCGGTGTCGACCCAGCGGGCGTTCTTCACGTGAGCGTGTGCCAGGTACGGGCCGAGGAGCTCGAACGCGGCGAGGTGGTCCTCCTGCCCCTCGATGACCAGGTTGCCGAGGTCGTGGATGACGCCGATGCGCTCCGGGTCGAGGCCGTCGACGAGCCGCAGCGCCGCCGAGGCCGAGGGCGTGATCGTCATGTGGTGCAGCTCGACGAGCGCCTTGACGCCGAGCTCGGTCGCCCGGGTCACGACCCACTCGAGGTCGGCGCGGGTGCGGTCGAAGATCTGCCCGTACGTCTCGCCGGTGCGTTCCTTCTCCTGCCGGTACATCGGCATCGAGACGCGGACCTGGCGGGCGCCGAGCTCGCTCGTGACGCGGAGCATCGTCTCGACGCCCTCGTGGTCCGACGCCTGCTGGTACCCGCCGATGCCGGAGTACTCGAGGCCGGCGGCGTCGGTGATCCGCGCGATCTCGCCGACCTGGTCCTGGACGCCGGTGAACTGCCACGTGGAGTTGTTGCCGGCCCAGAACGAGCGACCGGCGGGCACGACGGCGCCGTCCGCGGGGCGGTCGTCGACGATGCGCCACTCGACGCCGTCCCAGCCCTGCTCGGCCAGCGTCGAGGCGGCCTGCGACGGGGTCCAGTCGGGGGTGGAGGCGGTGAACACGGAGAACTTCATCGGGTGGCTCCTTCGGTCGCGGTGTCGGACGGTGCTGCAGCGCCGACGACCGGCACCACGTCGTCGTACTTGCCCTCGATCACGTCGTCGATCCGGACCGGCTGCCCGAGCGTCGCGCTGACGTACAGCCCGCGGACGGTGGCGAGTGACACGAGGGCCGCGTCGACGGTCACGCCGGGCTCACGGCCCTCGCGGACCGCGGCCACGATGTCGGTGTACTGCCGGCCGTGCCCCGCGGCGAAGTGGTCGGGCTCGGCCGGGCCGCCGACGACGTGCTCCGGCGGGACGACGTCGTCCTTCTGGTCGACCGCGCCCGCGACCGCCGAGGCGTTCGAGGTGGTCGACGCGGACTCGAGCGTGGCGGCGTCGGGTGCGATGTGGAAGTAGGCCAGGCGGTCGTCGTCGACGATCGCCGACCCGTGCGTGCCGTACACGGCGTAGCGCGCGGAGAGGCCCGGGTACGCGGCGGTCGTGCAGTGGATGACGCCGAGCGCGCCGCCGGCGAACCGGACGGTGGCGACGGCGGTGTCCTCGACCTCGATGCGGTCGTGCGCGAGCAGCCCGGTCTGGGCCGAGATCTCGACCGGACGGCCGAGTGCCCAGACGAGCAGGTCGACGGTGTGCACGCCCTGGTTCATCACGGCACCACCACCGTCGAGCGCCCAGGTGCCGCGCCAGTCGCCGGAGTCGTAGTAGCCCTGCGACCGGTACCAGGCGACGCTCGCCAGGCCGGAGGTCACGGTACCGAACCCGCCGTCGTGGGCGGCTGCGGCGACGGCGGCCGAGGCCGGATCGAAGCGGTGCTGGCTGATGACGCTCGTGACGAGTCCACGGTCGCGTGCCGCCGCGGCGAGCGCGGCGATCTGCCGGGCTCGGGGCATCGTGGTGTCGAGGGGCTTCTCGATGACGACGTGCTTGCCGGCGGCCAGGGCCGCCTCGGCGAGCTGCACGTGCATGCCGGAGGGCGAGCAGATCGCGACGACGTCGATGTCGGTCTGCGCGATCGCCTCCTCGATGGTGGACGTCGTGACGGGGCGGGTGACGCCCATCGCCTCGATCTCGTCGGCGGCGCTCGTGGCGGCGGCGGGGATCGCGTCGACGAGGGCGACGACCTGCAGGTCCGGGTGGTGGACGGCGACCTTGGCGTGGTGGCGTCCGATGACGCCGGCGCCGACGACTGCCAACTTCAGTGGGGTGGTCATCGCAGGGTGACTCCGATCTGGTCGGTGAGGGTGCGGAGGGCACGACCGGCGCGGCCGAAGGCCGCGGGGCCGGAGAACCCGCCGAGGGAGGTGAAGTCGCTGAGGTGCGGCTCGAGCGAGGCGTAGCCGGAGTAGCCGGCGTCGCGCAGTGCGGTGAGGGTCTGGAGCAGTTCGCCGTCGCCCTCGCCCGCGGGGACGACCGACGAGTCAGCGGCCAGGGCGTCCTTGACCTGCAGGTAGTCGACGTAGGGCGCGAGCTGCGCCCACCCGTCGGTGAACGGCTTGACGCCGCACTGCACGTAGTTCGCGTTGTCCCAGGCCAGTCGGAGCGCCGGCGACCCGACGCTCTCGACGATGTCGAGCACGCGCGAGGGGACGTCGCCGTAGATGTCCTTCTCGTTCTCGTGCAGCAGGGTCACGCCCTCGCGTGCGGCGAGGTCGGCCAGGGCGCGCATCCGGACGAGGACGTCGTCGCGGACGTCCTCCGGCTGCCGGCCCTCGAAGTAGAACGAGAAGATGCGGATGTTCGTGGTGCCGAGGGCGTGCGCGGCGGCGATCGCGCGGCCGAGCCGTCCGACCTCGTGCTCGACGGGCTCGTCGACGGAGACCTTGCCGATCGGCGAGGCGATGGCGGACACGGTCTGTCCGCGCTCCTCGAGCAGGCGGTGGAGTCCGGCGAGCTGGTCCTCGTCGAGGTCGACGACGCTCACGCCCCAGGCGCTGCGGACCTCGATGGCGCTTGCGCCGAGCGCCTGCAGGACCGCGACCTGGACGACGGGGTCTGAGTCGATCTCGTCGCCGAAGCCGGAGAGTTCCCACGTGGGCTGGTCGGTCATGGTGTCCTTTCGTGTCGGACGGGAGGCGCGTGGCGGGGCCGCCACGGGCCTCCAGTCCGGTTCTGGGTTGCGGTGACTGCCGCGCTCACTTGACGGAGCCGGCCGTCAGACCGCCCACCAGGTAGCGCTGGAAGATGAGGTACAGGGCGACGACCGGCACGGCGCAGACGATCGAGGCGGCCATCATCTGGCCGTAGATCGGGACCGCACCGCCTTCCTGCGCGGTGCCGAGCACCTGCAGGACCACGGCCACCGTGCGGGTGTTCGGGGTCGTCATGATCGTGGAGAACAGGACGTCGTTCCAGCCGAGCAGGAAGGCGAAGATCGCCGAGACGACGATGCCGGGCCACGACAGCGGCAGGACGATCTTCGTCAGGATCTTCGTGCTCGAGGCGCCGTCGATGCGGGCGGCCTCCTCGAGTTCCTTGGGCAGACCACGCAGGTAGGTGACCATCACCCAGGTCGAGAACGGCAGGGCGAACGTCAGGTACGTGACGAACAGACCCCAGCGGGTGCCGATGATCTGCACGCCCGTGGCACTGGCGATGTTCGAGAACACCACGAACACGGGCAGCAGCAGGAGCGTGCCGGGGATCGACTGCAGCGCGAGGAGCCCACGCAGGATGGTCAGGCGACCGAGGAAGCGGAACCGGACCAGCACGTACGCGGTGGACACGGCGAGCGCGGCACTCGCGATGGCGACCGCGCCGGCGGTGAGCATCGAGTTGACCAGCCCCTCGCCGAGGGCGACCGTCGACCAGATCTCGACGTAGTTCGACAGCGTGAACTCGGACGGGAAGTACTCGCCGCGGGCGACCGCGACATCCGAGTTCACCGAGCCGAACAGGATGTACAGGACCGGGACGGCGATGAACGCGATGATGATCGCGATCACCACGATGAGCAGCCAGCGGGGCAGGAGCCGGGTGACGTCGGTGTCGTAGGGGCGCTTGTGGCGTCGACCGGGTGCGGTGATGCTCTCGGTCAGGGTCGACGTCGGGCGGGTCCGGGTGGTGCCGGCGAATGATGTGCTCTGGGCGCTCATGCTCGTGCTCCGTCGATGTCGGCGGCGGTCGGGGCGGCGGCGAGCGTGGCGCGGTCGGCGCGGCGCTGCTTCCGGTTGGGACCCGCGTCGTCACCGGTGTCGAGCTTGACGGCTCGCAGGTAGACGAACAGCGGGATGGCGACGATCACGAGGGAGCAGATCGCCATGGCCGCGGACAGACCGAAGCGGAACGACTGGAAGCTCGCGATGTACGTCAGGACGGGCATGACCTCGACGCTCGACGGCAGCGGGATGCCGAACAGCACGAACGGCAGGGTGAAGTTGTTGATGTTGTGCAGGATCGCGATGATCACCGCCAGGCTGAGCGGCCCGCGCAGGTACGGGAAGATGATGTAGCGCAGCTTCGCCCACCAGGTCACCCCGTCGAGCGCGGCGGCCTCGTGCACCTCGTTGTCCACGGCCTGCAGCCCGGCCAGCGACAGCAGGTAGACGAACGGCCAGCTCGTCCAGATCATCACGCCGGCCAGCGCCCAGTAGGACGCGGAGCCGTTCAGCCAGAGCACGTCGGTGTGCAGGATCGAGTTCACGACGCCCTGCGGCTGCAGCATCGTGCGGAAGAACGTGCCGACGACGAACGCGGGCAGCACGTAGGGGATCAGGTAGATCGACCGGACGAGGCCGCGCCCCGGGAACCGGTTCTGCGTCGAGATCGCCGCCGCGACGCCGATCGGCACGGTGACCGCGGTGACCAGGGCGGACAGCGACACCGAGATCCAGATGGAGTGGAGCAGGGGCGAGTTCGTGAAGGCCTCGGTGAAGTTCGCGAAGCCGATGAAGGGGGCGCTGAACCACTGCCGCAGCGTGTACTGGTCCAGGTCGAGCATCGCGATGTAGAAGCCCACCAGGAGTGGCACCACGATGACGGCGAGCATGAGGACCCCGCCGGGGATGAGCATCCAGAGCGGACGCTCCTTCTTGTACAGCGGCGTCGTGCCGTGCGGGCGGACCGTCTGCTCCGTGCGCTGCGGCGGTCTGGTCTGGGTGCTGGTCATCACAGACCTCCGTTCTTCTGACGGTCGAGGGTGGACTGGGCGTCCTTCTGGGCGTCCTGCAGACGCTTGCGGAGCTGGTCGTCGGTGACCTCGCCGCTCTTGAGCGACGGGATCGACTGCACGACCACGTCGACCAGGGCGAGCTGGATGTCGGACCAGGCGCCGGTGAACGCGGTGGGCTTCGACAGGCGACCCGCGTCGATGATCGGCTTGAGCTGCGGGTTGTCTGCCGCCAGGTCAGCGGCGGCGGAGGCGTTGGTCGGCAGGTTGCCGAACAGGTCGTAATACTCGAGCTGCGCCTTCGGTGCGCTGAGCTGCTTGACGAAGTCGAAGGACAGCTGCTGCTTGGTGCCGTAGTCGGCCACCACCCAGTTGTCGCCGGACAGGATGCTCGCGGCCTCGATGCCGTCGGCCGGGCGCTCGCTGGCTCCCGGCGGGACGGTGGGGAGCAGGGCGAACTCGTACTTGCCGTCGACCTTGGTGTCCTTGAACGAGTTGATCGCGGTGGTGGTCGTCATCGGGAAGAACGCGGCCTTGCCCTCGGTGAACTGGGCCAGGGCCTGCGCGTTGTTCCAGCCGATCGCGGCCTTGTCGACGACGCCGTCCTTCGTGACCCAGTCGAAGTAGGTCCGGTACGCGTTCTCGACGGCGTCGCTGTCGATCTCGGCCTTCGAGCCGTCGACGATGGTGTTGCCGGCGTTCTGCGCCATGCCCCACACGAACTTCCACGGGTCGAAGCCGTCGGCGTAGGCGATCGCCAGGCCGTGCCGACCGTCACCGGTGGTGGCCTTCGCGTCCTCGGTCAGCTCGTCCCACGTGGTCGGCATGTCGGTGATGCCGGCCTTCGCGAGGAGGTCCTTGTTGACGGCCATCACGAACGGACGGCTGGCGAACGGGATCCCGATCTGCTTCGAGTCGCTCGGCCCCGAGATGCCGAACGAGGCCGGGTCGAACTGGTCCTTGCCGCCGATGGCGTTCCACTCCTTCGATCCCATCTCGACGAAGGCACCGGTGGCGTAGGCGGTCGGGGTGAACGTGGTGCCGATGGCGTAGACGTCGGGACCCTGGCCGGAGATGACGCTGGTCTGGATGGCGGTCAACTCCTCTTGCGCGGACGAGTAGGTCTCCCACTGGATGTCCGCACCGGTGGTGCGCTTGAACTCGGCAGCGGTGTCCTGCTGCCACTGCTTGCGCTCCTTGGGGTACGTGGTGTCCGCGCCCATCATCACGCGGAGGGTGTTCGGGTCGTCGCCGCTGCCGTTCACGACGGCGCAGCCCTGCAGGGAGAGAGCGGCGAGGGCGATCACCGCGACGGCACCGACGAGGGTGCGGGGCTTCAGCCGTGTTCTGTTCATCCGGGGGCTTCCTCCTCGAGACCTCCTCCGGGCGGCGCTGCCCGGTGGCACCACTGTTCCGCCGTTGGCAACATCCGGCAACCGGTTGCCACTTGTTGCCAGACGCGAATACGTTCGGCCTCGTGAGCGACACAGACATCGACGTCTCCGGCGCCGGGGCCGGTTTCAGCGCCGCCCGGCGCGTGACCATCCGGGACATCGCCGACGCGACCGGCGTGGCCCCGTCGACCGTGTCCCGCGCGCTCTCGCTGCCCGACCGCGTGAACCACACCACGCAGGAGCGCATCCAACGAGCGGCCCGCGAACTCGGCTACGTCGCCAACTCGCAGGCACGCGCCCTGACGTCCGGCCGCACCCGTGCCGTCGCCGTGCTCGTCTCCGACATCACGAACCCGTTCTACTTCGACGTCATCCGCGGCACGCAGCACCAGCTCGCCGGCGCCGGGTGGACGCAGTTGCTCGTCGACACCGAGGAGTCCGCCGACGCCGAACTCGCCACCCTGAGCTCGATCGGCGCGAAGGCCGACGGCGTCGTCCTCACCGCCTCACGCCTGTCCGACGCGCAGATCGCCCGGTTCGCCGAGCGGATCCCCCTCGTCGTCGTCAACCGTCGCCCCGCCGGGGTGCCCTCGGTGCTCATCGACACCCCCGGCGGCGTCGAGCAGGCCGTGCAGCACCTCGTCTCCCTGGGCCACCGCGACGTGCTCTACGTCGCCGGTCCGGACAGCTCGTGGTCGAACGAACGCCGGTGGAAGGCGCTCGTGCGCGTCGCGAAGCGCCTCGGGGTCCGCGTCGCCCGCATCGGGCCGCACGCGCCGTTCGTCGACTCCGGAGCCGCAGCCGCCGACGCCGCCGTGCACGCCGGGGCCACCGCCTGCATCGCCTTCAACGACCTGATCGCGATCGGCATGCTCGCGCGGCTGCGCGAACGGGGCGTCCGCGTCCCCGAGGACGTGAGCATCGTCGGCTGCGACGACATCTTCGGTGCCGACTTCTGCAACCCGCCGCTCACCACCATGACCTCGCCGATCGAACGCGCCGGACGGGTCGCGATCCGGATGCTGCTCGGCCGGCTCGGTGCGATCCCCGCCGACGAGCTGCCCGGTGAGCACATGACCGGCGCCGTCGCACTGCCCACCCACCTGACCGTCCGGGAGTCGACGGGTCCTGCGCCCGCCTGACGCGGGCGCACGCCCGCTGCACCCGCCGGCCCCGCCGCGCCCCGCCGTCCGTACCGTTCTCGAAGGAGTCGATGATGACCCAGACCAGCACCGCCACCCGTCTCGCCCCGCACCCCGACCGGCTGCTCCCCGCCGACCCCGGTGCACGCCAGGTGGCACGGACCGTCTACGACGCGGTCAAGGACGCACCGATCATCTCCCCGCACGGCCACGTCGACGCGGCGCTCATCGCCGCCGACCAGCCGTTCAGCGACCCCGCGTCGCTGCTCATCACGCCCGACCACTACGTGCTCCGCCTGCTGCACGCCAACGGGGTGGACCTGGCCGCGCTGGGACGCGCCGACCTGTCGGGGACCCACGCCGCGCCTCCCGGTCGCGCCATCTGGCGGCAGCTGGCGGACCACTGGGACGACTTCCTCGGCACCCCCGTCCGCTACTGGTTCGAGACCGAGCTGCACGACGTCTTCGGGCTGACGGAGCAGCCGTCGGCGGCGAACGCCGACGCCCAGTACGACCACATCGCCGGCCTGCTGGCATCGCCCGCCTTCCGCCCGCGTGCCCTGTTCGACACCTTCGGCATCGAGGTCCTCGCCACCACCGACGGCCCCGCCGACGACCTCGCCGCGCACACGCAGCTCGCCGCCGACCCCACGTTCACCGGCCGGGTGGTCCCCACGTTCCGCGCGGACGCCGTGTTCGACCCGTCGCGGCCGGACTGGAGGCCCGTGGTCGCGTCCGTCGGCGAGGCCGCCGGCATCGACACGGGCACCCACGCAGGGCTGTTGGCAGCACTCCGCGCACGTCGCCAGTACTTCATCGAGCACGGCGCGACCGCCACGGACACCGGGGTGCTCGACGCCGGATCGTCGCCGTTGTCCGCCACGTCGCGCGAGCGTATCCACGCCGCGGCGCTCCGCGACCCGTCTTCCGTCTCCGAGGCGGACGCCACCGCGTACCGGCACGACATGCTCTACCGCTGGGCCGAGATGAGCGTCGAGGACGGCCTCGTCATGCAGCTGCACCCCGGCGTCATCCGGAACCACCACGCGCCGACGCTCGAACGCTTCGGCCCGGACACCGGCCACGACCTGCCCGCCGTCGGGTCCTTCACCACGCCGCTGCGGCCGCTCCTGGAGTCCTTCGGCACCGCTCCGGGCTTCCACCTCGTGCTGTTCACCGTCGACGAGACCGTCTTCTCGCGCGAGATCGGCCCGCTCGCCGGCTTCTACCCCGCCGTGTACGCCGGGGCACCGTGGTGGTTCATCGACACCCCGGCGGCGATCGGCCGCTACCGCTCCGCGATCACCGACTCGGCGTCGTTCACGAAGACCTCCGGGTTCATCGACGACACTCGGGCGTACTGCTCCATCCCCGCGCGGCACGACATGGCGCGGCGAGCGGACGCGGCGTACCTGGCCTCGCTCGTCGTCACGCACGAGATCTCGGAAGAGGACGCCGTCCACACCGCACGGCGAATCGTGTCCGACATCCCGCGGGCGACGTTCAAGCTGTAGGGGTGCGGGGTGCCGCGTGGTGCGAGGTGAACCAGCCGAGGCGGTACGGTCGGGCGCATGACCGAGCGGGTGACGGCTGCCTACGGCGCTCGCGCTGCGGAGTACGCGGCAGTGCTCGGATCGATGGACGCCGTCCACCCCGACGACCGCGCGCTCGTCGACGCCTGGGCAGCGGGTCGCCGAGATCTGCTGGTCGACGCCGGGTGCGGCCCCGGTCACTGGACGGCGCACCTCGCTCGGAACGGGTACCGGGTCATCGGGATCGACGCCGTGCCGGAGTTCGTCGAGCACGCACGGCAGACGCACACTGCCTCGGTCGACTTCCGGGACGGATCGATCGATGCGCTGCCGCTCGCGGACGGCAGCGTCGGCGGCGTCCTCGCCTGGTACTCGGTGATCCACCACGAACCCTCGCGGGTCGGCGTGCCACTGGACGAGTTCCGGCGGGTGCTCGCCCCCGGCGGTGGGCTCCTGCTCGGGTTCTTCGAGGGCCCCGCGGTCGAGGCCTTCGACCACGCGGTCGTCACCGCGTACCGCTGGCCGGTCGCGTCCCTGGCAGCGCGGCTGGACGAAGCGGGCTTCGACGTGGTGGACGTCCACACCCGGTCAGCGCCCGAGCACCGACCGCACGGGGCGATCAGCGCGGTGCGCCGCTGACGGATCCCGTCGGCCGTGCCTCCCAGCCGGGGTGTCCCGCGAACCCGTCTGCACGGTGCGAGGATCGTCGCCCGGCGCGAGGTGGGCGGTTCCGTGCTGGGTTGCCGCGCGGCACGGAGCGATCAAGGTCGCACGGGCCGACCGGAGTTGCACCGTGCGGCGCGCGAGCAGTTCAGGCGGAGGTGACGACGAGCGCAGCCACGATGTCCCGCACCGTGTCGTCGACCGGCCCGTCGATGGAGACGTCGACGGCGGCCTCGTCGGCCTGCGGCCGTTCGAGCGTCGTGAACTGGGAGTCGAGCAGCGACGACGGCATGTACTCGTGGTGCCGGTGCGCCTGCCGCTCGGCGATGAGGTCGTGCGAGCCGTCCAGGAACGCGATGACGAGGCCCGGCGCCGACTGCCGGAGCCGATCGCGGTAGACGCGCTTGAGGGCGGAGTTGGCCATCACGCAGCGGCTCCCGGACGCCTCGACGGCGGCGATCCGCGCGGCGCAGGCGTCGAGCCACGGCCAGCGGTCGTCGTCGGTGAGCGGGATGCCCTGCCGCATCTTCTCCTTGTTCGCGGCCGGGTGCAGGTCGTCGGCGTCGACGAACACGGTCGGTTGGCCCTGCTCGGCGAGCGCCTCGGCGAGTGCCTGCCCGATCGTGGACTTGCCGGAACCGGAGACGCCCATGACGAGGACGGGCGGGAGGACAGCGGTGTCGGTCATCCCTCCACAGTATTGACGGGGTGAACAGTGGTCCCCAGTTCCCGTAACACCCGTGCGGTCCCAGGGCGCCGACCGTAGGTTGGTGTTACGTCCGGACAAAGGAGACGACGTGGCAGACAGCACTGGTCAGGCGAACATCGGGGTCATCGGCCTCGCCGTCATGGGGTCGAACCTCGCACGCAACCTCGCGTCGCGTGAGGGCAACACGGTCGCGGTCTACAACCGCACCTACGCCCGCACCGAAGAACTCATCAAGGAGCACGGCGACGCCGGCTTCATCGCGTCCGAGGACATCGACGGCTTCGTCGCCTCGCTCTCGAAGCCGCGCACGGCGATCATCATGGTGCAGGCTGGCAAGGGCACCGACGCCGTGATCTCGCAGCTCGCCGAGAAGTTCGAGGAAGGCGACATCATCGTCGACGGCGGCAACGCCAACTTCCACGACACGATCCGGCGTGAGCACGACCTGCGCGAGAAGGGCCTCAACTTCGTCGGCACGGGCATCTCCGGTGGTGAAGAGGGCGCACTCAAGGGCCCGTCGATCATGCCCGGCGGCTCGAAGGAAGCCTGGGAGACCCTCGGACCGATCCTGAAGTCGATCGCGGCGGTCGCCGAGGGCGAGCCCTGCGTGACCCACATCGGCACCGACGGCGCCGGCCACTTCGTCAAGATGGTGCACAACGGCATCGAGTACGCCGACATGCAGCTCATCGCCGAGTCCTACGACCTGCTCCGCCGCGTCGGCGGGCTCTCCGTCGAGGACCTGGTCAAGGTGTTCCAGGAGTGGAACGGCGGCGACCTCGAGTCCTACCTGATCGAGATCACGGTCGAGGTCCTGAAGCAGCGCGACGCCGACTCCGGCAAGCCCCTCGTCGACGTCATCCGCGACGAAGCGGGGTCCAAGGGCACCGGGGTGTGGACCGTGCAGAACGCGGTCGGGCTCGGCATCCCGGTCTCCGGCATCGGCGAAGCGGTGTTCGCCCGCGCGGTGTCGTCGAAGCCGTCGCAGCGTGCCGCGGTGCAGCAGGCGTTCCCGGACCGGCCCGACATCGCCGAGGTCCCCGACGGCTTCGAGGACGACGTCCGCGCGGCGCTCTACGCCTCGAAGGTCGTCGCCTACGCGCAGGGCTTCGACCTGATCATCGCCGGGGCCAAGGAGTACGGCTGGGACATCAACCTCGGCAACGTGGCGAAGATCTGGCGGGGTGGCTGCATCATCCGCGCCCAGTTCCTCAACCGCATCGTCGAGGCGTACGACAAGAACCCGGAGCTCGAGTCACTGCTCGTCGACCCGTACTTCGCGAACGCCGTGCAGGAGGGCGAAGCCGCCTGGCGCCGCATCGTCGGGATCGCCGCCGCGTCGGGGATCCCCGCGCCGGGGTTCTCGTCGGCGCTGTCCTACTTCGACTCGCTCGCCTCCGAGCGGCTGCCCGCCTCGCTCATCCAGGGGCAGCGCGACTTCTTCGGGGCGCACACCTACCAGCGCATCGACAAGGACGGCACCTTCCACACGCTGTGGTCCGACGACGACCGCCGAGAGGTCGACCAGGAACCGTCCACCCACTAGACCGCGGCACGACCGCACCCTCGAAGGGCCCTGCCGATCGGCGGGGCCCTTCCCACGTCCGACCGCTGTGCGCTCGGTCACGACGATGCGCTCGGTTCAGGCGACGATGCGCTCGCGCGCGAGGTCGGCGACGAGCCGGTCCAGGCGTGACCCTCGGCCGAGCAGCCGACGGGAGCCGGGAGCCGTCCGTACGAAGAAGGTCGCGACCGCAGGTGTGTCGTCCGGCCGGACGTAGTGGATCGCGACCGCGCACGCCCGACGGGCATCGGCGCGGTCACCGTCGCCGTGGACGTCCTCGATCCCGACGTGCACCACCCGGCTCCACCGGACCACGAGCAACCGTGTGGCCTTGCGGTCGTCGAGTTCCCACAGGGAGGCCTCGGTCGCCCCGAACGCCCACGTCACGCGGGCACCGAGGCTCACCTCCGGCCGGACCTCGGCGATCGCGTCGCGCAGTTCGGTCGTCGGAGCCGCCGGCACGAGCCAGACCGTGGGGTCGATGCGGCGGATGGCGAGCGCGAGGGCCTCGTCGGCGTGCCGGCGTCGCACCGCAGCGGCACGGAAGACCGCGACCACGATGACCGTGACGCCCAGCGCGATCGCACCGAAATCGACGATCCCGAACCAGGACAGGTCCACGTCGGGCGCCGTCGCGACGACGATGATCCGTGCGGTGAGGAGCGCCGCCCAGATGCCCACGATCACCCACCGCAACGTGGACAGGCGCTGTGCAGCCGACATCGGCGTGCGGTCGGAGCGGCGGGCGCGGCCGGGGCGCGGAACTGGATCTGGACGCCTCGGCACACCCCGATCCTCGCACGGCCCGATCGGCAGGTGCTGGCCGGGGTCGGTGAACGCCCGGGGAACCGCACGCACAGCCGACGAGCGGCCGGGCGACCTACGCTCGGGCGGTGACCACCGAACGCACCACGGACGTCCCGACGCCGGACGACCCATCGACGGACGAACGCCCCGCCGGAGCTCCGCTCCGCCGGCCCGCGGTCCTCGCTGCGGCCGTCGGTCTCGTGGCCGCCGCCGCCTTCCTCGGGATCGCCGAGTTCGGGGCGCTGCTCCTCGGTGGTGCCGGCAGCCCGTTGGTGGCCGTCGGGTCCGCCGTGATCGACCTCGCACCGGCGGGGGCAAAGAACCTGATGGTCGCCCTGTTCGGCACCGGCGACAAGGTCGCACTCTTCGCGCTCATGACCGTCATCGTCGCCGCGATCAGCGCCGGGGCCGGGGTCCTCGAGCGCGCTCGGCCGCCCTTCGGGGCACTGGTCTTCGCCGTCGGCGGCGTGCTCGCGCTCATCGCGGTGAGCACCCGTTCCGGCAGCGGCACGTTCGACGGCGCTCCCACCGTGTTCGGCGTGGCGGCCGCCGTGATCACCCTGCGGCTGCTGCTCCGCCGGCTCCGGCGCTGGGAGGCCGCAGCGGCCGTCCCGTCGGCGTCACCGCGACCTGCCTCGACCGAGCGCCGCGCGTTCCTGGTCTGGGGCGTCGCGACCGCAGCGGTCGCGGTCGTGGTGGGCACCGCCTCCCGGATGGGGTCGTCCGCGATGCAGGCGGTCGCCGCTGCCCGACGAGCCGTGCGCCTGCCCGCGGCGGCGACGCCCGCACCGGCCGTGCCGGCCGGCGCCTCGCTCGACGTCGACGGGATCACGCCGTACGTCACACCGAACGCCGACTTCTACCGGATCGACACCGCGCTGCGTGTCCCCTCCATCGATCCGGGCGACTGGAGCCTGCGCATCCACGGCGCCGTCGAGAACGAGGTCACGCTGACGTGGGACGAGTTGCTGGCCCTGCCGCTGGAAGAGCACATGGCTACCCTGAGCTGCGTGTCCAACGAGGTCGGCGGCGACCTGATCGGCAACGCACTCTGGCTCGGGTACCCGATCCGGGAGCTGCTGGCCCGCGCGAAGCCGACCGGGGACGCAGACATGGTGCTGTCCCGCAGCATCGACGGGTTCACCGCCGGGACGCCGTTGGACGTCCTGCAGGACGAGGGCACCGACGCGCTGCTCGCCATCGGCATGAACGGTGAACCGCTGCCGACCGAACACGGGTTCCCGGCACGGATGGTCGTGCCCGGACTGTTCGGGTACGTGTCGGCGACGAAGTGGGTGACCGAGATGGAGGTCACGCGCTTCGCCGATGCGCAGGGCTACTGGACGCCGCGCGGATGGTCGGAACGCGGGCCCGTGAAGCTCGAGTCGCGCATCGACACCCCACGGAACGGGACGACCGTGACCGTCGGCGAGCAGGTCGCCATCGCCGGGGTCGCCTGGCAGCCACACACCGGTGTGAAGGCCGTGCAGGTCCGGGTCGGCTCGGGTGCGTGGCAGCAGGCGGAACTCGCCGAGTCGGTGTCGGCGGACACCTGGCGCCAGTGGGTGCTGCGGTGGACGCCGACCGCGGGGTCGCACCGGATCGAGGTCCGCGCCGTGAGCGCCGACGGCGAGGTGCAGACGAGCGTCGAGCGGCCGCCCGCGCCGAACGGAGCTTCAGGCTGGGCGTCGGTGACGGTCGACGCGAAGTAGCGCGGGCCGGCGGCGTCGGGTGGAGGGCATCGGGTGGGGCCGTGCGGCGCGCCGTCCGCTGGTCGTCGAGGTTCCGAGATCTCGGCATGTCGAGCGTTCGAACGGCCGTCTGTGCGACCTCGGCGGAACTGAGCGGCGTGTCGCGATTGGTCGGCAAACCAGGTGCCGGCCGAACTCGCGCGGGTCGAGCCCGTGCCGGTCGAACTCGCGCGGGTCGAGCCCATGCTGGCCGAACTCGTGCGGGTCGGACTCGTCGGGTCAGACGGGGAGCGTCGCGACGACGCAGGTGCCGTCGACCTCGTCGTCCTGCTCGACCACGGCCGTGAACCCGGCGGCCACGAACGCCGCGACCGACGACTCTGACTGCGCCGCGGACACCTCGATGACGACCGAACCACCGGGGCGCAACCACTCCCCCGCTCCCGCGGCGATCCGCCGGTGCAGGTCGAGTCCGTCCGCGCCACCGTCGAGGGCCACACGGTGCTCGTGCTCCCGCGCTTCGACCGGCATCATCGCGATCGACGCCGTCGGGACGTAGGGGGCGTTCACCGCGATGACGTCGACGGCGCCGCGGAACCGGTCCGGCAGCGGCGCGAACAGGTCACCGGCGACGACGATCCCGCGGTCGCCGATGTTCTCAGCCGCGACGTCGACGGCATCCGGGTCGATGTCCGTGGCCACGAGGTCGAGCGCGCCGACCCGGCCGAACAACGCCACCGAGATCGCACCGGCACCGCAGCACAGGTCGACCACGCGGTCGTAGCGCTGCAACCGACGGGCAGCCTGCTCGACCACGACGGTCGTCCGGGCACGCGGGACGAACACCCCAGGGGTCACCCGGATGCGGTGTCCGTGGAAGGCGGCCCAGCCGAGGACGTACTCGAGCGGCTCACCGGCGAGGCGACGCTGGACCAGGGAACGCAGCCGGACGGGCTCACCGGTGCCGGCCTCGAGCAGCAGGTCGGCTTCGTCCTCGGCGAAGACGCTCCCCGCGGCCCGGAGCCGGGCCGCGAGGGCGTCACGCGCGGGATGGGTCACCAACGTTCCGCAGACACGTCACGTCGACGAGACGGTGAGGCGCCGTCGGCTGTGCCCATGGTTCGACGGCTCCGCTACGCTGCGCCGTCGAACATCGACGTGACGGACCCGTCGTCGAAGACCTCGTGGATGGCGCGGGCCAGGAGCGGGGCGATCGGCAGGATCTCGAGGCGGTCCCAGCGCTTCTCGACCGGCACCGGCAGGGTGTCGGTGACGACGACGCGGTCGATGAACTCGCTCTGCAGCAGCTCGGTGGCCGGGTCGGAGAACACGGCGTGGGTCGCGGCGACGACGACGCCGATCGCGCCGGCCTCCTTCAGCGCCTCAGCTGCCTTGGCGATCGTGCGCCCGGTGTCGATCAGGTCGTCGACGAGCAGGCACCAGCGGCCGGAGACGTCGCCGACGATCTCGTGGACCGTGACCTGGTTCGGGACCAGCGGGTCGCGACGCTTGTGGATGATGGCGAGGGGCGCGCCGAGCTTCTCGGACCAGATGTCGGCGACGCGGACGCGGCCCATGTCGGGCGACACGACCGTCAGCATCGACGGGTCGAGGATCTCGCGGAAGTGCTCGAGCAGCACCGGCATGGCGAAGAGGTGGTCCACCGGGCCGTCGAAGAAGCCCTGGATCTGGGCGGCGTGCAGGTCGACGCTCATGATGCGGTGCGCGCCCGCTGCCTTGAACAGGTCGGCGACCAGGCGGGCCGAGATCGGCTCGCGGCCGCGGCCCTTCTTGTCCTGACGGGCGTACGGGTAGAACGGCGCGACGACGGTGATGCGCTTGGCCGAGGCCCGCTTCAGCGCGTCGACGATGATGAGCTGCTCCATGAGCCACTCGTTGATCGGTGCCGTGTGCGACTGGATGACGAACGCGTCGCACCCGCGGACCGACTCGTCGAACCGGACGTACAGCTCACCGTTCGCGAAGGTCCGGGCATCGGTGGGGACCAGGTCGACACCGAGTTCCTCTGCGATCTCGGCGGAGAGCGCCGGGTGTGCTCGCCCCGAGACGAGGACGAGTCGTTTCTGGCCGGTTGTCTTGATTCCGGACAAGTGCGGTGCTCACTCCCTGACCCGTGTGGGGTCGATGTCGACGACCGGTGGTCGCCAGGATCTATTCGCCGTTCGCGTGCCGAGCAGCCTCGGCCGCCGGTGTGCCGGGTCGGTGTTCCTCGACCCATCCGTCGGTGTTGCGCTGTGGGGCGTAGCTGATCGCGAGCGATCCGGCCGGGACGTCCTTGCGGACCGTCGTTCCGGCACCCGTGTACGCACCGTCACCAATCCTAACCGGGGCGACGAACACGTTGTGCGAGCCTGTACGAACGTGCGAGCCGACCTCAGTGCGGTGCTTGTGCACGCCGTCGTAGTTCGCGGTGATCGTGTTCGCACCGATGTTCGAGTCCTCGCCCACCTCGGCGTCGCCGATGTACGACAGGTGCGGGACCTTGCTGCCGCGCCCGATCTTCGCGTTCTTCGTCTCGACGAAGGTGCCGATCTTGCCCTGGTCGCCCAGGATCGTGCCGGGACGCAGGTACGCGAACGGCCCCACCGAGGCACCGTCACCGATGACCGCGAGGGTGGCGTCGACCCGGTTCACCGTCGCGCCGGCACCGACCTCGGTGTCGCGCAGTGTGGTGTCCGGCCCGACGACGGCACCCGCGGCGATGGCGGTCGCGCCGAGGAGCTGGGTGCCGGGCAGGACCTCGGCATCCGCTTCGATCGAGACGTCGAGGTCGATCCAGGTGGTGGCCGGGTCCTGCACGGTGACGCCGGCGAGCTGGTGCCGGCGGACGATGCGGGCGTTGAGCTCGCGGGCGGCGTCGGACAGCTGCGCGCGGTCGTTGATGCCGGCGACGAGCCACGGGTCCGTCAGGGTGACCACGTCGATGATCCCCCCGCGTCCGGCGATGAGCGTCGGCGCGTCGGTGATGTACTTCTCGCCCTGTGCGTTCGCGGTCGTCAGCGACGGCAGCACGGCACGCAGGTGGGCGGCGTCGAAGGCGTAGATGCCGGCGTTCGTCTCGGTGATGGTGAGCTGGTCGGCCGTCGCGTCCTTGTGCTCGACGACGCCGACGAACGCCCCGGAGCCGTCCCGCACCACGCGCCCGAGTCCGGTCGGGTCGGGCGCGATCGCACTGACGAGGGTGACGGCGTTGGCCGCGCCGAGGTGCGCGTCGACCAGCGTCCGGAGCGAGCCGGCGTCGAGCAACGGGACGTCGCCGGAGAGCACCACGACGGCACCGTCGAAGTCGGCGGGGAGTGCCTGGACCGCGACCTCGACCGCGCGGCCGGTGCCGGGGACGTCGTCCTGGTCGACGACGATGGCGTCGGGCGCACGCTCCGTGATCTCCGCTGCGACCAGGTCACGCTCGTGCCGCACGACCACGGCCACGTGCTCCGGCCCGAGGGACGACGCCGTCCGCAGGACGTGCGCGATGAGCGGCAGCCCGGCGAGCCGGTGCAGCACCTTGGGGGTGGACGACTTCATGCGCGTGCCCTGCCCGGCGGCGAGGACGACGACGGCGATGCGCTGGTCGGTCATGGGTCCATCCTGGCGCACCCGCGCCGCGGAGTCCGGTGGAACCGCGGCCCTGTGCAGAACCGTGCGCACAACCGCACGGGTGACGTTCCTTCCCATCACCGTCGGGATGGAAAGCGGGATCGGGCGTACCTGGCCGGAAGGAACGACCAGCTACGCCCGGAACGACCAGCTACGCCCACACACCTACCCGCGCAACGACACCTACGCGCGCAGCACCCGCGGCTCGGCCTTCACGAACGCCATGAGCACCAGCCCCACGACGAGCACCACCACGATCCCGAGGATCCCGAAGCGCGTCGAGCCGCCGACCGTCACCGCGACACCGAACAGCGCCGGCGCCAGGAACGACGCCGCCCGGCCGGTGGTGGCGTAGAGGCCGAAGAGCTCGCCCTCGCGGCCGGGGGTCGCCAGCCGCGCCAGGTAGGCCCGCGACGACGACTGCACGGGTCCGACGAACAGCGCCAGGGTCAGCCCCAGCACCCAGAACCACTCCGTCCGAGTACCGACCGCCAGGACGCCGAGCCCGCAGGCAGCGAGGCCGATCAGCGAGACCATGATGAGCGCGCGCGAGCCGAAGCGGTCGTCGAGGCGTCCGGACACGAAGGTGGCGATGCCGGCGACGACGTTCGCGGCGATGGCGAACAGGATGACCTGCGAGGCGCTGAACCCGAACACCTGCGCCGCGATGATCCCGCCGAAGGTGAACACCGCCCCGACACCGTCGCGGAACACCGCGCTGGCGACCAGGAACGCGAGCACGTTCCGCCGCTCGCGCCAGAGCCGGGCGATGTCCCGACCCAGGTCGCGGTAGGCACCGAACACGCCGCCGGTGTGCCGGTGGTCGGGCGCGGCCTCGGGCACGACGACGAAGAGCGGGATCGAGCTGACCGCGAGCCACACGGCAGCGATGCCGATCGCGACGCGGACGTCCCACTGCCCGGTCGCGACGGTGGCCGGCAGCTGCAGCAGTCCGCCGACGACGCCGTCGCCGCGGAAGTCCTGGATGCAGAGCACGAGCAGCAGCACGAGCAGCACGATGCCGCCGAAGTACCCGGCGGCCCACCCGATCGCGGACACCCGTCCGGTGCGCTCCCCCGACGCGACCTGCCCGATCATGGCGTTGTAGCCCACGCTCGCGATCTCGTACGCGACCGTGCCGATGCCGAGCAGCGCCGCCCCGAGCACCAGGTACGGCTGGCTCGGTGCGACGAAGACCATGCCGCCGATGGACAGCACGATGCCGATCGTGGCGATGAGCACGGACCGGCGGCGGTGCCCGGACGAGTCTGCCAGGCGCCCGATCGCCGGGGCCACGAGCGCGACGACGATGCCGGCGATCGTCAGTGCCGTGGAGACCACCGCGGCGTTGTGGGCGAGTTCGCGTTCCACCAACGCCGTGCCCGCGGCGGACGTGTCCGCCACCTTCGCCGGGTCGACGAACGCCCGGCTGGCCAGGTACGTGCTGAACACGAACGTGGTGACGACGGCGTTGAACGCCGCGGACCCCCAGTCCCACAGCGCCCAGGACACGAGCGCGCGCCGGTCGGTGCGCTGCGGCACGACGGCGGCCGGTGAAGCGGTCATGCGCGAACCGTAGCGCGTCCCGGTGACGCACCGGTGGCCCCGTTCCGGGTCACGTGCCGGACGGGAGGCGCGCGGCGGCCTGGCCACGGGCCTCCCGTCCGCACTGTGCGTGCGTCGTCACCCCGCGCGAGCTTCCGCGCACGGTGCCCGCCCACAGGGCGGCACCATGTGGACGACCGTGGACACAACGACGAACCTCGCACCGTGCGCCAACCACCAGCCGGACGGGAGGCCCGTGACGACCCCGCCACGGGCCTCCCGTCCGCACCGTGCGTGCGTCGTCACCCCGTGCGAGCTTCCGCGCACCGTGCCCGGTTGCGACCCCGCACGGGGCACGCAACGCGGCGCGGGGCAGCGAACCGAGCACCGTGCGCGCTCAGGCGGGGACGCCGCCGGGGTAGACGACCGACTTGAGGGACTCCGGGTCGGTGTCGCTCTCGAGTGCCTCGCGGACCTCGTCGAGGCCGAACCGACCCGTCACGAGCGAGTCGAGGTCGATCTGCCCGGACGCGACCAGGCCGATCGCGACGGGCCACGTGCCGGTGTAGCGGAAGATCCCGGTGACCGTGACCTCGAGGTTCTGGATGTGCTCGACAGGCAGGGTCATCTCGGAGTTGCCGAGCCCGACGAGCACCGCGGCGCCGGCCGGTCCGACGGCCTTGATGCCGTCGGACACGGCACGGGGAGCACCGCTGGCGTCGATGAACGCGTCGACCGGGGCGATGTCCGAGGCGACGGACACCACGGTCGGGTCGACGACCTCGGTGGCGCCGTACTGCAACGCACGCTCCCGGCGCTCGGGGACCAGGTCGCTGATGACGATCCGGGTGGCGCCGAAGGCCCGCGCCGCCTGGGCGCAGATGATCCCGATCGGACCGGCACCGGCGATGAGCACCGAGGAGCCGGGGACGATGCCGGCCTTGCGGACCGCGGCGATCCCGACGGACAGCGGTTCGAGCAGGGCACCGGCCTCGAACGAGACGGAGTCGGGCAGCACGTGGGCGAACTCGGCCTCGATCGTGACGAACTCGGCGAAGGCGCCGTCGACCGGCGGGGTCGCGTAGAAGCGCATGTGCGGGCAGAGGTTGTAGCGGCCGGCCAGGCACTGCGCACAGCGGTGGCACGGGCGCTGCGGTTCGACGGCGACGCGCTCCCCGACGCGGGCGGGGTCGACGCCAGCGCCGACGGCGGTGATCGTGCCGGACAGCTCGTGGCCGAGGACGAGCGGCTCCTCGACGACGAAGTCCCCGATGCGGCCGTGGCGGTAGTAGTGCACGTCGGAGCCGCACACCCCGACGGCGGCGACCCGGACGAGCACGTCGCCCGGTTCGACCTCGGGCACGGGGCGGTCCTCGACGGTCAGGTCCTGGGTCCCGAGCAGCACGCTGGTGCGCTGGCGCTGGATGGAGGTCATGGGGTTCTCGCTTCCTCGGCCGCGGCGTCGCGGTCGGACGTGGGGGTGGTGGAGCGGTCGGACGTGGGGGTGGTCGTGGTGTCGGCTGGAGCGGGCCTCGGGACGAACCCGGCTGCCGTCGGGTCGCGCAGCAGGTCGCGGAACCCGAGTTCGGCGGCGCCGCGGAGCAGGACGTCCCGCCCGAGGGCTGCCGGCACGACGCGCAGCCGGTCGGTCATCGCGGCCATCGTCTGCGCCCGGACGTCGTTCTCGACGCGGTCCCCGACGTGTCCGAGCAACGTGCTGAGGAACCCGCCGAGCACCACGACCTCGGGATCGACGGTGTGGATCGCGTTGCGGAGCGCGGTGGCGAGCGCCGTCACCTGACGGTCGACCACCCGCTCGACCTCGGGCCGGTGCTCGGCGAGCGCTGCGGCGAGCGCGTCGAGGTCGTCGGGCGGTGTCCCGGTGACGTCGGTGAGCGCCGACCGCGACGCCTCGGTCTCGAGGCACCCGACGGCGCCGCAGTGGCACCGGATGCCGTTGGCCGCCACGAAGGTGTGGCCGAGTTCCCCCGCGTACCCGTCGGCGCCACTGAAGGGCCGCCCGGCGCTGACGATCCCGCCGCCGATGCCGCTGGCGCCGCCGTTCAGGTACACGAGGGCGTCGACGCCGCGGGCGCTTCCGTACAGGCGTTCGGCCCAGGCACCGAGGTTGGCGTCGTTCGCAGCCCGGACGGGCAGGCCGAGACGTTCAGCGAGCGGCACCGCGAGCGGTTCGTCGCGCCAGCCGAGGTGCGGGGCGTTGCGGACGGTGCCGTCCTCGACGCGCACGATGCCGGGGACGGCGACGCCGACACCGACGATCCGGGTGTCTGGGGCTGTCCTCGCCCGCGCGGCGGTCCGGGCGCTCAGCACGCCGAAGATCCGTTCGACCGCGTCGATCGCCCGGGCTGCCGTCGGCACGGTGGTCTGCCGCTCGACGAGCCGGTCGCGCACGGTGCCGTCGAGGGCGACGAGGGCCACCCCGACCGCGTCGATCTCGACCGTGACGGCGGCGGCGAGCACGTTGCCCGACGCCCGCACGACACCGCTCGGCCGTCCGACCCCGACGCTCGGGGCACCGGCGGACGGCATCTCCTCGAGCACGAGTCCGGCCTCGACGAGTTCGCCGACGAGCGCCAGTACCGTCGAGCGGTTCAGGCCGGTGCGCCGGGTGAGTTCGGCGCGGGTGACCGGGCCTTCCTCGTGCACCAGGCGGAGGACGCGCGCGGCGTTGCCGGGTGTCGCGGTCGGTTGCCGGACCATGGTGCTCCTCGTCGGTCGGTCGGTCGGTTGGTGGTGGGTCGGTGGGTGGGGCTGCGCCGAGTCTCGCGCTGAGCGACAGTCCTCGCGCTCGCGGGCCCGCGAAGTGTCGCTCAGCCTGGGTCTCGGCCCCGGCTCAGCCCGGCTCAGCCCGGCTCAGCCCGGCTCACGCCCGCGACCGCGAGAACGCGGCGTCGAACGAGGCCTCCGGCGGCGCGATCGTGCCGAGCTGCCGCACGAACGCCAGCGCTTCGGGTCCTCCGACGAGTCGGTCCATGCCGGCGTCCTCCCACTCGACGCTGGTCGGGCCGGTGTACCCGATGTGGTTCAGCACGCGGAACACCCGCTCCCACGGCACGTCGCCGTGTCCGGCGGTCACGAAGTCCCAGCCGCGGCGCGGGTCACCCCACGGCAGGTGCGAGCCGAGCCGGCCGTTGCGCCCGTCGAGCTGCTTCACCGACTCCTTGCAGTGCACGTGGTACACCCGGTCGGCGAAGTCGAGCAGGAACGCGGCGGGGTCGAGGTCCTGCCAGACGAAGTGCGAGGGGTCGAAGTTGAACCCGAACGCCGGCCGGTCCGCGAACAGCTCGAGCGTGCGCTTGGCGGTCCAGTAGTCGTAGGCGATCTCGGACGGGTGCACCTCGAGCGCGAAGCGGACCCCGACTTCCTCGAACACGTCGATGATCGGCGACCACCGGTCGTGGAAGTCCTGGTACCCGGCGTCGATCATGCTCGGCGGGACCGGCGGGAAGCCCGCGACGGTCTTCCAGATCGACGACCCGGAGAACCCGGTGACGGTGTCGACCCCGAGTGCCGCTGCGGCGCGGGCGGTCCACTGGAGCTCTTCGGCGGCACGCTGCCGGACGCCCTCGGGCTCGCCGTCGCCCCAGACGTGCGGCGGCAGGATGTCCTCGTGCCGCTGGTCGATGGGGTCGTCGCACACGGCCTGGCCGACCAGGTGGTTCGCGATCGTCCAGACGCGCAGCCCGTTGCGCTCCAGGATCGCCTGCCGCTCGGCGACGTACGAGGGGTCCGTCGCGGCGCGCCGGACGTCGAGGTGGTCGCCCCAGCAGGCGATCTCGAGTCCGTCGTACCCCCAGTCGCCGGCGAGCCGGGCGACCTCCTCGAAGGGCAGGTCGGCCCACTGTCCGGTGAACAGCGTGACCGGCCGGGAGGCCCGGGTCGGCTCCGCCTGGTCGCTCGCGTCCGTCGTCGTCATCGTCGTCGTCCTTCCGTGCGGTGGTCGGGGTCCGTGCTGTGGTCGAGGTGCGTGCTGTGGTCGAGGTGCGTGCTGTGGTCGAGGTGCGTCACCACGACCCGGGTGCGGACCCGGCGGGGACGGTGGCGGGGCGGTCGACGCGCGAGCGCACGTCGACGACCGCGTGGTCGCGGGCCGCGGCCGAGACGGCCTCCATGACCTCGAGCACGTGGAACGCGAGGTCGCCCGAGGCCCGGTGCGGACGGTCGGTGGCGATCGCGTGCGCCAGGTCGGCGAGCCCGTACCCACGGCCGGCGTCGGCGTACCCGGCGGAGACCGGCAGCTCGCGCCACTCGCGGTCGTCCGACGTGGCGATCGACACCGGGTCCGAGAACCGGTTCGGGTCCGGCACACCGAGGGTGCCGGCCGTGCCGTACACCTCGAAGAGCGGTGCGCGGGTCGCCCACACCTCGAACGAGACGGTGACGGTCGAGACGACACCGTTCTCGTGTTCGAGGATCGCGACCACGTGGGTGTCGATGTCGACCGGGATCGACGTGCCGGCGTTCGGTCCGGTCGCGATGGTCCGCTCGCGGGTGGAGCGGGTGGCACTGCCGCTCACCCGGACGACCGGTCCGAAGAACGTGACGAGGCTGGTCAGGTAGTAGGGGCCCATGTCGAGCAGCGGGCCGCCACCGGGCTGGTAGTAGAACGCAGGTGCAGGGTGCCAGAGTTCGTGGCCGGGGGCGCTCCAGGCGACGGCCGCACCGACCGGGGTGCCGATCAGGCCGTCGTCGAGGGCGGCCCGCGCGGTCTGGATGCCGGTGCCGAGCACGGTGTCCGGGGCGCTGCCGACCCGCAGGCCCGTGGCTCGGGCGGCCTCGAGCACCGGTTCGGCCTCGGCCGTGGACATCGCCAGGGGCTTCTCGCCGTAGACGTGCTTGCCCGCGGCGAGCGCCCGGGTCGCGACGTCGGCGTGGGCGGCGGGGATCGTCAGGTTGAGCACCACGTCGACGTCGTCGGCCGCGAGCAGCTCGTCGACGCTCGTGCCGCGCACGCCCTGTACGGCGCCGACCGCCTGCGCCCGGTCGACGTCGAGGTCGGCGACCGCGACGAGCGACAGGCCGGGCAGGGACGGGAAGTGTTCGAAGTACTGCTGGCTGATCACGCCGACGCCCACCACCCCGACGCGGAGGACGGGTTCGTTCATCGTGCTGCCCACAGGAGGCCCCTCTCGATGATGGTGCGGAGCGGCTGTGACTCGACGACCTCGAGGCGGTGCCCGGGTGCGGAGACGAACACGCGACCAGCACCCCACTGCCGTGTCCAGATCGCCGGGGCGGTGACCGGACGGTTCCAGGCGTCGAAGTCGCGCGCTTCCTGCGTGGTGGTCGCGAGGACGTCGTTGTACTCGTCGGACAGCACCCAGTACTGCTCGGTGACGAGGTCGAAGTCCTCGATGCCCTGCGTGATCGGGTGTGACCGTCCGAGGTCGGTGAGGTGCACCGTGTACGGGATGTAGTTGTCGGACTGCTCCCCGACGCGCTCGTCGGGGTGCTTGCCGGCGTGGTGGGCGAACTGGCCGCCGACCATGTGCAGGTAGTCGGCGGTGTTCCGGAACGCGTCCGCGATGCCTCCGTGCCAGCCGGCCAGTCCGGCGCCGTTCAGCACCGCGCGCTGCAGCCCGGCGAACTCGTCGTCGGCGATGGTCGACATGGTGACGACCTGCACGATCAGGTCGACCTCGGCCATGACGGACTCGTCGGCGTAGACGGCCGTCGAGTCCGACACCCGGACCGCGAACCCGTTGTCGCGCAGGAACGGGACGAACAGGTCGGTGGTCTCGACGGGCTGGTGGCCGTCCCAGCCCCCGCGGACGACCAGGGCCTGGCGTGTGCCGTCGGCGGCGGTCACGCGGTCACCGTCCAGCTGCTGCCGTCGGCGGCGCTGCGTTCGACGGCGTCGAGCACCCGTTGCACGTGCAGGCCGTCCTCGAACGAGGGCGACGGGTCGGTACCGGCGACGATCGATTCGACGAAGTCCTTCACCTGGTGGCTGAAGGTGTGCTCGTACCCGATGAGGTGTCCGGTGGGCCACCACGCCGCCATGTAGGGGTGCTCGGGTTCGGTGACCAGGATGCGGCGGAAGCCCTGCTCCCCCGCGGGTGCCGACGACTCGTACAGTCGCAGTTCGTTCATGGACTCGAGGTCGAACTGGATCGCGCCCTCGGACCCGCTGATCTCGAGCGTCAGGCCGTTCTTCCGGCCGGTGGCGTAGCGCGTGGCCTCGAACGTGCCGATCGCGCCGTCGGCCGCACCGCCGCCGAGTCGGGCGGTGAAGAACGCGGCGTCGTCGACGGTGACCTGCCCGCGCTCGCTCGACGCCGTGCCGGAGAGTCCGACGCCGTCGGCGAGCAGGGGGCGCTCGGTCACGAAGGTCTCGAGCAGCCCGGACACCCGGGTGAGCTCGGCGCCGGTGACGTGCTCGACGAGGTCGATCGCGTGCGCGCCGATGTCGCCGAGCGCACCGGAACCGGCGAGCTCCTTGTCGAGGCGCCAGGTCATCGGGCCGTCCTCGTCGGCGAGCCAGTCCTGCAGGTAGAGCGCGCGGACCTGGCGCACGGTGCCGATCCGGCCGTCCTGCACGAGCTGTCGGGCGAAGGCGATGGCCGGCACCCGGCGGTAGCTGAACCCGACCATGGCGCGGACCCCGTGCGCCCGGGCGGCTGCGGCAGCGGCGGTCATCGCCTCGGCCTGTTCGACGGTGTTCGCGAGCGGCTTCTCGCACAGGACGTGCTTGCCGGCCTCGAGCGCGGCGATCGCGATCTCGACGTGCGACGACCCGGGCGACACGATGTCGACGACGTCGATGTCCGGGTCGGCCAGGACGGCGCGCCAGTCGGTCGACGCGGACTGCCAGCCGTACTGCACGCGAGCGGCCTCGGTGCGTTCCGGGTCGCGCCCGACGATCACCGCCATCTCGGGTTCGACCCCGAGATCGAAGAACCTGGGGGCGGTCCGCCACGCCTGTGAGTGCGCGGCTCCCATGAAGCCGTGCCCCACCATGGCGATCCGCAGTCGTTGCTGCGCCGTCGAAACACTTGCCATCCGCTCGCTCCTTTGCGATCACGTCCTTGCCACAGCCAACACTACCGCTTATGTTGGGCGCGGCAACATTTTGTTTCGACGACGAACGGTGACCACCATGGCAACGACGCCCACCCGTGCAGACAAGTTCTCCTTCGGTCTCTGGACCATCGGCTACAACGGCTCCGACCCCTTCGGCGGGCCGACCCGTCCGGCCCTCGACGTGGTCGAGGCGGTCGAGAAGCTCGACGAACTCGGCGCCTACGGCCTGACCTTCCACGACGACGACCTGTTCGCGTTCGGTTCGACCGACGCCGAGCGGCAGACGCAGATCGACCGCCTCAAGGGTGCGCTCGACTCCACCGGCCTCATCGTGCCGATGGTGACGACGAACCTGTTCTCGGCGCCCGTGTTCAAGGACGGTGGCTTCACCTCGAACGACCGGCAGGTCCGCCGCTTCGCGCTCCGCAAGGTCCTGCGCAACATCGACCTCGCCGCCGAGCTCGGTGCGTCGACGTTCGTGATGTGGGGCGGCCGCGAAGGCTCCGAGTACGACAGCGCGAAGGACGTGCAGGCCGCACTCGAGCGCTACCGCGAGGCCGTCAACCTGCTCGCCGACTACGTCACCGACAAGGGCTACGGCATCCGCTTCGCCATCGAGCCGAAGCCGAACGAGCCCCGCGGCGACATCCTGCTGCCGACCCTCGGCCACGCCATCGCCTTCACCGAGACCCTCGAGCGCCCCGAGCTGTTCGGCATCAACCCCGAGGTCGGCCACGAGCAGATGGCGGGCCTGAACTTCACGGCCGGCATCGCCCAGGCGCTCTACCAGGGCAAGCTCTTCCACATCGACCTCAACGGTCAGCGCGGCATCAAGTACGACCAGGACCTGGTGTTCGGCCACGGCGACCTGCAGAACGCGTTCTCGCTCGTCGACCTGCTCGAGCACGGTTCGCCGCAGGGTGGCCAGGCCTACGACGGCCCGCGCCACTTCGACTACAAGCCGAGCCGCACCGAGGACATCACGGGCGTCTGGGACTCGGCCGCCGCGAACATGCGCATGTACCTGCTCCTCAAGGAGCGCGCGCAGGCCTTCCGCGCCGACCCCGAGGTGCAAGCCGCGCTCGAGGCCTCGAAGGTCGGGGAGCTCAGCACGCCGACCCTGCACGACGGCGAGTCCTACGACGCCTTCCTGTCCGACCGCTCGGCCTACGAGGACTTCGACGCCGACGCGTACTTCGGCGGCAAGGGCTTCGGCTTCGTCCGACTGCAGCAGCTCGCCATCGAGCACCTGCTCGGCGCGCGCTGACAGGCTGCGGGGATGACACAGCTCGTCGCCGGCGTCGACTCGTCGACCCAGTCCTGCAAGGTCACGATCCGCGATGCGGCGACGGGTGCCGTCGTCCGTGAGGGACGTGCCGCCCACCCGGACGGCACGTCCGTCGATCCCCGCCGCTGGTGGGACGCCCTCGGCACCGCGGTCGCGGACGCCGGCGGGCTCACCGACGTCGGCGCCGTCGCGATCGCCGGGCAGCAGCACGGCATGGTCGCGCTCGACGCCGACGGTCACGTGGTCCGCGACGCCCTGCTCTGGAACGACGTGCGCAGTGCGGATGCGGCCGCGCAGATGGTCGAGGAGATCGGACGGGAATCCTGGGTCGCCCGGACGGGACTGGTCCCGGTGGCATCGTTCACCGGTACCAAGCTGCGCTGGCTCCGCGACGCCGAGCCGGACAACGCCGGCCGCGTCGCAGCCGTCGCGCTCCCCCACGACTGGTTGTCGTGGCGGCTGCGCGGGTACGGCCCGGCCGACGAGAGTCCGCTCGGCCCCGACCTCGACGCACTCGCCACCGACGCCTCGGACGCCAGCGGCACGGCCTACTGGGACCCGGTACGCCGGGAGTACGACCCGGACCTGTTCGAACTCGCGCTCGGTCGCCCGATGCGCGTCGCCGGCTCCGAGCCGACCGCGGACACCGTCGTCGTGCCGCGCGTGGTCGCCCACGACGAGGCGATGGGGACGCTCGACGTCGAGGTGGCACTGCCGAACGGCGCGGTCGCACCGGCCGGACTGGTCGTGGCTGCCGGACTCGGCGACAACGCCGGTGCGGCGCTCGGACTCGGGCTCGCCCCCGGGGACATCGCGGTGTCCCTGGGGACCAGCGGGACCGTCTTCGGCGTCACCGCGACCGAGGTCCTGGACCCGAGCGGGACCGTGGCGGGCTTCGCCGACGGGACCGGGTCGCGCCTCCCGATCGTCACGACGCTCAACGCAGCCCGCGTGCTCGAGGTGATCGGCGGCCTGCTCGGTGTGGACCACGACGCGCTCGGCGAGCTGGCGCTGCAGGCGCCGGCCGGGGCCGACGGCCTCGTGCTGGTGCCGTACTTCGTCGGCGAGCGCACGCCCAACCGGCCGGACGCGACCGCGTCACTGCTCGGGATGACCCCGGGTACGACCGACCGACCGCACCTGGCGCGCGCCGCGGTGGAGGGCATGCTCTGTGCCCTGGCCGACGGACTCGCCGCGGTCGAGGGCGCCGGCGTGACCGTGTCACGACTGCTGCTCATCGGCGGGGCAGCGCGGAACGAGGCCGTCCGGACCGTCGCCGCGCAGGTGTTCGGGCGCGACGTGCTCATCCCGGAACCCGGCGAGTACGTGGCCTCCGGGGCCGCGCGTCAGGCAACCTGGGCGTTGACCGGCGCGCTGCCGTCGTGGGACATCGCGACGACGACCGTGCCGGCGGACCCGCACCCCGAGGTGCTCGAGCAGTACCGCGCCGCGGCGCGCTGACCGAGGAGACCCATGGCACGCACCGACCTCCCGCTCGACGAACTCCGTCGACACCGATCCGAGGTCCGGCGACCGGCCGACTTCGACGCGTTCTGGGCGGACACGATCACCGCGGCCCGGGCGGCCGGAGCGGAGACGGCTCCCGTCCTCGCTCCGGCCGACACCCCCGTGACCGGACTCGTCGTCGAGGACCTGACGTTCCCGGGGTTCGCCGGCGATCCGGTGCGCGCCTGGGTCTCGCGACCGCTGGCCGGTCGTGACACGGCGCTGCCCGTCGTGGTCGAGTTCCTCGGCTACGGCGGCGGCCGCGGGCGCCCCGGCGAACGCGTGCACTGGGCCCTCGCCGGGTACGTGCACGTCGTCATGGACACCCGTGGCCAGGGCAGCGGGTGGGCCGGCGGCGACACCCCCGACCCGCACGGCTCCGGACCGCACGCGAGCGGGTGGATGACGAGCGGCATCGGATCCCCCGCGGACCACTACTACCGCCGGGTGTACACCGACGCCGTCCGCCTGGTGGACGCCGTGCGGACGCTGCCCGGTGTCGACCCGTCACGCATCGCCCTGACCGGCGGCAGCCAGGGCGGGGGCATCGCCATCGCCGCAGCTGCCCTCGTGGAGGCCCACGTCGGCCCGATCACCGCGGTGCTGCCCGACGTCGCGTTCCTGTGCGACTGGGAGGGCGGCACCGACATCGCCGTCGGGGGCCCGTACCTGGAGCTCGCGACCTACCTGTCCGTGCACCGCGACGCAGCCGACACGGTGTGGGACACCGCGGCGTACTTCGACGGGGTGAACCACGCCGCCGGCATCACCGCGCCGGCGCTGTTCTCCGTGGCCCTGATGGACGACGTCGTGCCGCCGCGCACGACCTTCGCCGCCTTCAACGCGCTGGGGTCGGACGACACGCACGCGTCGGCCGACCGACAGCTCGAGGTCTACCCGTACAACGGGCACGAGGGCGGCGGGTTCCGGCACTGGGAACGACAGGTGGCGTTCCTGCGCGCACGGGCGTGACGGCGCGGCCGCGTAGCGTGCCACGCATGGGCGTCAGGAACTTCGTCGTGGAGGGTGTCTCCGGTACCGGGAAGACGGCTGTCTGCCTGGAGTTGCGCCGGCGCGGCTTCCCGGCGGTGAACGGGGACCGCGAACTCGCGTACCAGGGAGATCCCCGCACCGGTGCCGCCGTCGACGGTCTGTCCGGCCTCGACGTGCACGCCCACCACCTCTGGAACGCCGAGCTGGTCCGGCAGCGGGCGGCGGACCGCTCGGAACCGGTGACCTTCTTCTGTGGCGGATCCCGGAACGTCGGCGCGTTCCTCGACCTGTTCGACGAGGTCTTCGTCCTGACCGTCGACGCAGCGACGCTCGACGACCGACTCGATGCGCGCGCCGGCGACGAGTGGGCGGGGCGGGGCCGCACGGCCGAGCGAGCCCTGGTCCGTCGGCTCCACGCATCCGGTGCGGACACGCCTCCCGGCACGCCGATCGACGCGACCCGGCCGCTGTCGGCGGTCGTCGACGAGATCCTGCGGCGGTGCGGCCTGCTGGGGGCGTGACCGACGACCGCCCCGGGCCGCCGCGTTCGCTCGCCGCTCACTCCCCCGAAGCGCGCTCGATGCGCTCGAGACGCTCGATGCGCTCGAGACCCACCCGGCACCGGTCGACGTACTCGGCGTACCGGTCCGGCCGCTGCTCCCGCGCCCACCGGGTCACGTCGACGAGGTGCAGCGCGGTGAGCGACGCCAGGGTCGCGTGGTCAGCCGGAGTGGCCAGCTCGGCGGCGGCGGTGAACTCGTCGTACTCGGCCCGCGAGATCGTCTCGTCGACGAACGCCCACTCGAACACCCGACGGGCGTCGGTCCACGGTGACGGACCGGTCTCGGCAGCACCCCAGTCGATGAGCACGGGCGCACGACCCGGTCCCCGTGCGATCAGGTTCCGCGGTGCCAGGTCGCCGTGCGCGACCCCGAATGCGAAGTGCTCCGCGGCCAGCCGCTCGAAGTGCCTCCGGAGCGCGACGGCCGAGGTGTAGGCGCCGTCCCGGCGGAGTGGATCGTCCGCGACGAGCGCTGCGCTGTTGTACGCCAGGTGCGCCGACCATGCCCGAGCCAGGTCGGTGCCGAAGCGGGTGTACAACGACGGCGGCGCCTCCGCCAGGCTGATCGAGGCAACGGTGCGCGCGGACGACCCGAGCCATGTCCAGGGGTGCTCGATCGGCCGCGGGTCGGGTTCGACGTACTCGGACACGATGAAGGGGACGCCGTCCTGGACACCGTGGTCGATCGGACGAGCGACGGCGATGCCCGCTGCGGCAGCCGCTTGCGCGGCCCACACCTCGACGGGGAACTCGTCCGAGCGCCGGGGGTCGACGGGGAACCGCACGACGACGTCGGCACCGACCGCTCGCCGCACCCGGTACGTGTGGTTCACGGATCCGCCCAGCAGCCGTTCGGCCTGGCCGTCCGAGGTGCCGACGGCGCGCAGGACCGCGTTCAGTCGGTGGCGGTGGGTGTCGTCGTCGAGCACGCTCCCATCATGACCGTCGGGGTGTCACACCCGCCGCATCGTGTCCCGGGGGTACTCGCCGTGGCGCTCGAGGTAGGCGGCCGAGAACCGACCGGCGTGGGCAAACCCCCACTGCCGGGCGACGTCGGCGATGCTCGTCCCCGCCGGGTCGGCGTGCACGAGCTCGTCGCGCACCCGGTCGAGACGGACCCTGCGCAGGTAGCCGTTCGGGCTCACCCCGAGCTGCCGCTGGAACGCCTGCTGCAGTGCACGCAGGCTCAGGGAAGCCACCTCGGCCAGGTCGGTGCTCGTGATCGGCAGGTGGGCGTGCTCGTGCACGTACTCGACGGCCCGGCGGATGTGCGCGTTGCGCGGGAGCAGGAGTTCGTCCGGCAGCGTGGCCGAGACGACCGGGTACAGCTCGAGCAGCGCCAGTGCCCCCAGCCTGCCCATCTCCGCCTGCAGCAGCGGTGAGACCTGCCGGTCGAGCACCGTGTGCGAGATGAGCTTGACCGTGTTCCGCCACATCGTCACCGCCCGGTCGTCGGGCTGTACGGTGTGGTCGAGCTGGACGCCGCCCGACGCCGCGCCGCGCTCGCCGGCGACCTCCTCGAGCGATGCCCGGTTGATCTGCACGAGACGCTGGTCGTAGTCCTGGTACGTGAACGCGGCGCCGTCCTGCGGCCACAGCTGCGGCCGGCCCACGGCGCTCACGAGGCGGTCGTCGCCCTCGCCGATGAAGCCGGTACCCCGGGTGATCCACTGCACGACGAAGTCGTCCGACGGCGTCATGACACCGTCGAGGTGCCCGTCGAACCGGATCGCGCGCAGCGTCATCGTCGAGTCGCCGACCGCCGAGTACCGGAAGGTGAAGGGCTGCGCGGTCGTCTCGGCGCGCCACTCGGAGGCGTCGTACGCCCCGACCAGGAAGTCGCGTGCTTCGTCGACGTCGGCGGACCGGACGTCGTCCTGCACGCGAGCTCGTTCGTCTGTCATCGGTTCACCGAGAGCAGTGTGACCGAACGGACGCGCGTCGTCCGTGTCGCTGTCCGAGAAGCGCTACCGACGATCGTCGGCGCGTGGACCGGATGCTCGTGGCGACGGGACGATGTCCGGATTTCGACCGCCGGGCCGCTCCCGACATCCGCGATCCGTCGAGTCTCCGGTCCTGGCGCGCACCGACGACCCCGCTGCTCGTACGGTCGTGTCATCCAGCGGCAACGGGCCGCTCAGGAGAACACGAGGACGACATGACCGCCGTGACCGCAACTCCGGTCCACCCGATCAGCGCACCCAAGCACGCCTTCGAAGCGACGTCGGTGTCCGGCCGACGCAACCGCCACCGCGGCGGCTTCAGCGAACTGCGGGACGCCCAGCGACAGCGCACGCTGCAGATCGCCGCGGTGAGCACCGGCATCGTCTCGGTGAGTGTCCTCGCGTCCGCCGCCGCCGTGCTCGGACTCTCCGCGTGATCCGCGAGGGATCCGCGGTCGAGGACGTCCGCACCCAGGCCATCGACATGACCGCACTCTTCGCAGAACAAGAACGCCACGATGCTTGACCAGAGCACGCTCGAGCAGCTCCGCAGCAACCCGTTCGAGTGGCGCCGACGGGGCTTGACCCCGCCCGCCGACCTCGACGAGATCGTCCAGGCCCGCCTCAGTGCGCACATGGGCCACGCCGACCCGAGCTACGCGGACTTCTTCGCATCCTGACACCCCGCCGTCCGTCCACCGATCGATAGGGTGATCCACACTTCCCCATGACGCTCCTCACACTCACGCCCCCGGCCGTCGAGACGACCGCGCAGCGCACCGCATCCAAGGCCGCCGACGACCTCTTCACGGCGCACGGCGTGATCCCGGTGCGCTTCGAGGACATCGCCGCGCACGCAGGCATGAGCGTGGAGGAGCTGACGGCGGCCTACCCGTCCAAGCAGGCGCTCGTGGTGGCGGTCCTGCGACGCTGGCACGGCGCGTGGCGTCGGGCCCTGGACCACATCGCCACCACCTCGGCGGATCCCCGCGACGAGATCCTCGGCATCTTCAGCTACCTCGAGGAGTGCTTCGCGGACGAAGGGTGGCGCGGCTGCGCGTTCATCAACGGACACGCCGAGCTCGGACGGCAGGACCCGGAGATCGCCGCGCTCGCAGCCGAGCACTTCCGCGACGTCGCGAGCCACCTCACGTTGCTCTGCACCCGTGCGGACATGCCGGCGCACATCGCCGAGACCATGTCGCTGCTGGTCGAGGGCGCCCGGGTGGAGTCAGCCGTGCAGGGGTCGGCGAAGCCGGCCCGGAGCGCGCGACTCGGAGCGGCCATGATCATGTCGGTGTTCGAGGAGCGCACGACGTTCTGACCTGCGGCCGGACGTATGATCCGGGGAACCACTCGTCACCGAAGACGGAGACCGGAATGACGCGCACCGAGCCCACCACCGCCGCTCACCACGGCACCCCCAGACCGACCCGGGCCACCGCCTCGGTCGCCGCGATCCTCGCCGAGTCCGCCGCGCGGTACCCGGACGACGTCGCCGTGATCGTCGGTGACCACCGCACCACCTACGCCGAGCTGTGGTCCGAGACCCTCGCCTACGCCGGAGCACTCCGGGCCCGCGGGGTCACCGAGGGATCGCGCGTGGCGATGCTCGTGCCGAACGTCGCGGACTTCGCCCGCGTCTACTACGCCACGCTCGCACTCGGCGCCGTCGTCGTCCCCGTGCACGCGCTGCTCAAGCGGCGCGAGATCGAGTACCTGCTGCAGGACAGCGGCGCCATGCTGCTCGTCTGCGCTTCCCCGCTGCTGGCCGAGGGCGCAGCCGGTGCCGAGCTCGCCGGCGTCGACGTCATCACGGTCCTCGCTCCGGCCGACCACGACGACCGCGAAGGCCACGACGGCCACGACGGCCACGAGAGCCCGGACCGCCTCGAGGCCCTGGCCGCGGCAGCCGTACCCCTCGACACGTACGTCCCCCGCGACCCCTTCGACACCGCGACGATCCTGTACACGAGCGGGACCACCGGCAAGCCGAAGGGAGCAGAGGGCTCGCACTTCGCCCTGCTCGAACAGGTCAACACGAACCTGATGAGCACCTTCGACATGCACCGCGGCGACGTCCTGCTCGGGGCACTCCCGCTGTTCCACACGTTCGGTCAGACCTGCACGATGAACACCGGGTTCCGCGCCGGCGCCACCATCGTGATGCTCCCGAAGTTCGACGGCGACGCAGCACTGTCGGCGATGGTCGAACACGGCTGCGAGATCTTCATGGGGGTGCCGACGATGTACATGGCACTGCTCGACGCCGCGACCCGCAACGACGCGAGACCGGACCTGCGCTACGCGATCTCGGGCGGGGCGTCGTTGCCGTTGGCCGTCCTCGAGCGGTTCCAGTCCGTGTTCGACGCGCCCATCCACGAGGGCTACGGACTGACCGAGACGTCACCCGTGGCCACCTTCAACCACGTCGGTCGCGCACCGCGACCGGGAACGATCGGGACGCCGGTGTGGGGCGTCGACGTCGAGATCGCCGACCCGGCCACGCCCGACGCGATCGTGCTGCTGCCGCACGGCGAGATCGGCGAGCTCGTCATCCGCGGGCACAACCTGATGAACGGGTACCTGGACCGGCCGGAGGACACCGACGCGGCGATCGTCGACGGGTGGTTCCGCACCGGCGACCTCGGCACCAAGGACGACGACGGGTACCTGACGATCGTCGACCGCACGAAGGACATGATCATCCGCAACGGCTACAACGTGTACCCGCGGCAGGTCGAAGAGGTGCTGGCGACGCACCCGGACGTCACCATGGCGGCGGTCTTCGGCGTCCCGCACGAGCTGCACGGCCAGGAGATCGAGGCCGCCGTGGTGCTCCGCGCCGGTGCGACCGTCAGCCCCGACGAGCTCGTCCACTTCGTGTCCGACGAGATCGCGGCGTACAAGTTCCCGCGGGTCGTGCACGTGGTCGACGCCCTGCCCCTCGGACCGAGCGGCAAGGTCCTGAAGCGGACGCTGGTCGAGCAGTTCAGCACACCGGTCGACGCGGCGACTGCTCCGGCCTGACACACTCGGGGCGTGATCACCAGGCCGCGTTCCGCAGGCTTCGCCGTCGCCCTGATCGCGGGCCTCGTCCTGTCCGGGTGCGCCGGCCCCGCGGGCGTGGGCGCCGGCTCCACGGGCGCGGACGCCAGCACGCCCGCCTGGTTCGACGTGACGGGCTTCCAGCCGGAGGGAGCGGACCCCGCACTGATCGACGCCGACGCATCGGCGATGGACGTCGTCGGCGTCGACGGGCTGCTGCTGAGCCGGACCGGCACGCGCGTCAGCACCCCCTCCCGCGAGGCGAGGACACAACGCAACCGGGCGCACGCCCGCGGGCTCGAGGCGCAGCTGCTCGTCAGCAACTACGCCGACGGCGACTTCAGCGAGCCGATCGCCCGGAGGATGCTCCGGTCCCCCGCCAACCGGTCCCACGTCGTCCGCGCGCTCGCGGCCGACGTGCGATCCGGCGGGTGGGACTCGGTCATGATCGACCTCGAGGCGTTGACCGCGGCCGACACGGCGGGGTTGACTGCCTTCGCGCGGGAGCTCCGTGCGGCGGTCGGCGACGACGTCCGGCTCGACATCGCCCTGTCGGCGTCGACGACCGCGGCTGGCTACGCGCGCACGGGGTACGACATCAGAGCACTCCGCGCTCCGCTGGACCACCTCACACTGATGGCCTACGACGAACACGGCCCGTGGGAGCCGGACGCACCGGGGCCGGTCGGGTCGTTGCCCTGGGCGGCGGAGTCCGCCAGGGCGCTCGCCACCCTCGCGCCCGCCGACCAGATCGTGCTCGGCGTCGCTGGGTACGGCTACCACTGGAAGGGGCCGCGACCGGCGGGGCAGCTGTCCGACGACCAGGCCCGTCGTCGCGTCCGGAAGGCCGGCGTCACCCCGACCTGGAACGCGACAGCGGGCGAGTGGACGGCGACCCTGCCCAACGGCGAGGCGCTCTGGTGGTCCGACGCGCGGTCGCTGCGCGAGCGCGTGGCACTCGCCGAGCGGCTCGGCCTGACCGGGGTCGCCGTCTGGTCGCTGGACCTGTCGGACGCGCTGGACACGGTGCACTGACGGTGACCGACGAGCGGACGGGAGGCCCGGTGCGGGCCCGCCACGGGCCTCCCGTCCGCCGCCGCACGACGCAACTGCCATGGCGGGCTTGACAGCGTCGGCTAATAGTCTTAGCTTTTAGCTAACACACTTAGCCATGGAGGCAGTCATGCTCGAACACCTGCGCACCGACGACGGCACCATCGCGTACGACGTCAGCGGCGACGGACCGCTCGTCGTCCTCGCACACGGCATGGGCGACAGCCGGCACGCGTACCGGTTCCTGGTCCCCGAACTCGTCGCCGCCGGCTACCGGGTGGCGAACGTCGACATCCGCGGGTGCGGCGACTCGAGCACCGCCTGGCCGTCGTACCAGCGCGTCGACATCGCCCGCGACCTGGTCGCCGTCGTCCGGCACCTCGGCGGCCCCGCGGTCATCATCGGGCAGTCGATCAGCGGCGGGGCGGCCACCATCGCCGCCGCCGATGCCCCCGACGTCGTCACCGGCATCGTCGAGCTCGCGCCGTTCACGCGCAAGCAGTCGTTCGACCTCGGCGGCCTGCTCCGGAACCGCCACCACCGTGCCGGCACGTTCCAGCTCGCCAAGGTGATGACGACCGGGAGCCTGGCCGGCTGGCTGGCCTACCTGGACCTCGCCGTGCCGACGAAGCCGGCCGACTGGACCGAGGAACTGGGCCGCATCGAGTCGACGCTGCGGCAGCCGGAGCGGATGGCGGTGCTGCGCGCGATGACGAGGACCTCACCCGCCGACGCCGGTGCACGGCTGGCGGACGTGCAGTGCCCGGTCCTGGTCATCGAGGGCAGCGCCGACCCGGACTGGGCCGTCCCGCGGGCCGAGGGCGAGCGGGTCCTGGCCGACCTGCCCGACGGGCTCGGCGAGCTGGCCGTCATCGACGGTGCCGGCCACTACCCGCACACCGAGACCCCGACCGAGGTCCTCGCGCTCGTGCTCCCCTTCCTCGGCCGCACGCTCGCGCCGGTCGGTGGCCACCGTGGCTAGGGCAGGACTCGACCCCGCCGCCGTCACCACCGCCGCGGCGGGGCTGGCCGACGAGATCGGGCTCGCACGGCTGAGCATGAGCGTCGTCGCCGAACGGCTCGGCGTGAAGTCGCCGTCGCTGTACAAGCACGTCGACGGACTCACCGACCTGACCCGCCGGATCGCGATCCTCGCCGCGAACGAACTCGGCGACGACCTGCGCGACGCGATGCAGGGGCTCGCCGGGCGCGATGCCGTCGAGGCGGCCGCACAGACCGTCCGCCGGTACGTGCAGCGGCACCCCGGTCGGTACGAGGCGACGGTCGGGATCCGTCCCACCGGGCCGGACGACCCGTTGGCCGTCGCCCTGGAGCGCACCCTCGCCTCGTTCGCAGCGGCCCTGCGCGGCTACGGACTCGACCCCGCCGACGAGGTGCACGCGCTCCGCCTGCTGCGCAGCGTCCTGCACGGCTTCGCGACCATCGAGGCGTCCGGTGGGTTCCAGATGCGCACCGACGTCGACACGAGCTTCGAGTGGATCGTCGCGTTCCTCGACCGGGGGTTCCGCGCGACGACCGCCGCCCCCAGTCATGGTCACGATCCGGATTCCCTGAACCGGTAGGGTTGTCACGAGCCAACATTCACTGCGGAAGGTGTGCCATGCCCCTCGACGATGAAGCCCCGGGTCGCGTGCTCGCACCGGGTCAGACCTGCCGGATCCGGATCTGGCACCGAGCCGACCGCAGCGTGACGACCGTGCACGAGTCCGCCGAGCGGCTCTACGAAGCGCCGAACTGGACCACCGACGGCCGTCTCGTGCTGAACGGCGACGGGGTCCTCTGGACGATGCCGGCCGACGGCGCCGCAGCTCCGGAGCACGTCGCGATCGAGGGCGTCCCACCCCTGAACAACGACCACGTGCTCGATCCCGACGGTGTCACCGTGCACGTCAGCGCGAACGACTTCCACATCTGGAGTGCCCCGCTCGCCGGCGGCGCAGCGACCCGGGTCACCGCGGACGACGGCGGTCTGCACTTCCTGCACGGCGTCAGCCCCGACGGCTCCGAGCTCGCCTACGTCCGGCTCGACCCGTCCGGTGACGCCGTCTGGGCCTCGGGCACAATCCGGGTGATGGGCGTCGACGGCAGCTCGGACCGCGCCGTGACGACGGACCCCTCCGCGGCCGACGGCCCGGAGTGGACGCCCGACGGCGCGTGGATCCTGTTCAACACCGAGCAGTTCGAGTCCGCACCGGGGCACGCGCAGATCGCCCGGGTCCGACCGGACGGCACCGGGATCGAGCAGCTCACGGTCGACGAGCACGTCAACTGGTTCCCGCACCCCGCCCCGACCGACGACGCCGCCGTCTACCTGTCCTTCCCGCCCGGCACCGAGGGGCACCCGGCCGACGAGCGCGTGCGGTTGCGCCTCGTCACCGGTGACGGATCCGTCAGCGCCTGGGGACCCGAGGTCTGGCAGGCAGCCGAGACCATCGTCGAGCTCGACGGCGGGCAGGGCACCCTCAACGTCAACGGGTGGGCTCCCGACGGGTCCGCCTTCGCCTTCGTCGACTACCCCACCGGAGACCCCGCATGATCGTCCACACCGTCTGCTTCACGCTCGTCCACGCCGCCGGCTCCCCGCACGAGGCAGCGTTCCTCGAGACCGCCCGCGACACCCTGCCGGCGATCCCCGGCGTGCAGGACTTCACGGTGTCCCGCCAGGTGTCCACACAGAGCGACTTCCGGTTCCAGTTCTCGATGGCGTTCGCCGACCAGGACACCTACTCGGCGTACGACGCACACCCCGCGCACCAGCGCTTCGTCGCCACCCGTTGGGCGGACGAGGTCGCATCGTTCCAGGAGTTCGACTTCGTGCCGCTGCCAGCCTGAGCGCTCGGGTCGTCCGCCTGGCGCCCGCCGGGCGCCCCCAGGTTCCGAAATCCTCGCATCTCGGGGCGCCCAGGGGCCGTCCGCGGAACCCCGGGGAACGTGAGCGGCAAGTCGTGGAACCTCGCGGATCGCGGACGCGGGCTGCGAAGGGAACCCTCAGGTTCCGAAATCCTCGCATCTCGGGGCGCCCAGGGGCCGTCCGCGGAACCCCGGGGAACGTGAGCGGCAAGTCGTGGAACCTCACGGGTCGCGGACGGGACCGGGTGACGGACGGGAGGCACGGTGCCAGCTGGCACCGGGCCTCCCGTCCGCATCTGGTCGCGTCAGGGACGCAAGGCGAGGAACGCGCGCAGGCCAGCGACGACCAGGTCGTGGTCCTCCATCGAGGACAGGCCGGAGGCCGTCGCGGCCGCGACCACACCGGCACCGCGGACCCGGATCGGGAACGACCCTCCGGTCACGGCGTACTCGGCGCCGAGCCACCCGATCGCGGCGGGATCGACCCCGGCGGCGGACAACCGGGCGTCGACGAGCGCACTCGACTGCTCCATCCGGAGCACCACCGCGGCCTTCCGGTCGATCCAGACGTGCTGGTCCGGGGTGATGCCCGGGGTCGCCGCGCGGAACAGCCCGAGGCCAGGACGCCGGATGTCGATGCCGACGGCGTGGCCGGCCTCGTGGGCGATGCCGCGGATCAGGGAGCCCAGCTCCCAGGCGTCGTCGTGGGTGAAGGCGTCGAGCACGAGGTCGCGCTCCTGCTGTTCGAGGGTGGTGATGGGGTCGGACATCATCGTCTCCTGCTCAACCCGTGGCGATCTGCGCGCGGGCGGTGTCGATGGTCTCGAGGATCGAGATCGTCTCGTCGAGGGTGTGGAACGGGGACTCCGTCCGCCCCTCGCCGACGAAGCGTGCCAGGGCGGTGGCTTCCCAGGCCAGGGCGGCAAAGCCCCGCAGGGGTGTCGGGTCCTGCCAGTGCAGGGCGGGCGAACCGTGTGCTGCTGCCGAGATCGTGAAGGTCGTCGGGTTGTAGAACGGTCCGGCGAAGTCGATCGTGCCCTCGGTGCCGGCGATCGACGCGGTCGTCGGCGTCCGCGCGGCGATGGTCGTGTGCAGGACGGCCTGGGCGGCGCCGTGTTCGAGGACGAGCGAGCCGGCGGCGTCGACGCCGGACTCGGTCATCCGGCCCCGTGCCGTGACGCGGTCCGGGGACCCCAGCACCATCGAGGCGAACTGCACGGCGTAGATGCCGAGGTCGAGCAGCGCTCCCCCGCCGAGCTCCGGACGGAACAGCCGGTGGTCCGGGCCGAACGGGATCGCCTGGCCGTGGTCGGCGAGCACGCTGCGCACCGCACCGAGCGCACCGTCCGCGAGCAGGGTCCGGAGCACCGAGGCCTGCGGCAGGTAGCGGCTCCACATCGCCTCCATGACGAACACGCCGGCCGCGCGGGCGGCATCGGCGACCGCACGGGCTTCGGCAGCGGTCACCGTGAAGGGCTTCTCGACCAGGACGTGCTTGCCGGCGGCGATCGCGGCGAGGGCGGTCGGCGCGTGGTCGCTCTGCGGCGTCGCGATGTACACGACGTCGACATCGGACCGTGCCAGCAGTGCGTCAACGCTGCCGAGCGCGTTCTCGATCCCCCGTTCCGCGGCGAACCGTTCGGCCCGGTCGAGCGAACGTGAGGCCACCGCGACGACGCGTTGGGCGGTGTGGGCACCGAGCGCGTCGGCGAACTCACCGGCGATCCAGCCGGGGCCGACGATGCCCCAACGCAGGGCGGGCTCGCCGGAGTCGGCGGTGAAGACGTCGGGTTCAGGCAGGGAGCTCGGGATCATGGTGGCGAGGTTAGCACGAGCCAAAACGACGGGTGGGCGGTGCGGAACGACATGATCGACGTCGTGCGACGACCACGATGTCGTTCCGGGTCAGCGCGCGACGGGACCCGTCGAATCGCGCACCACGAGGCCGGTCGGTGTCGCGACCCGACGTCGCGCACCACCGTCACCCGAGGTCCGGTCGAGGACCGCAGCGAGCGCCGCGTCGACCGTCGCCTCGACGTCCTGGTGCACCGACGTCAGGCGGTGGTAGCTGAGCGACGCGAGGTAGCTGTCGTCGAAGCCGACCACCGACACCCGCCCCGGCACGTCGACCCCGTGCTGCGCGAAGACGGCGAGCAGGCCGGTGGCGCACTGGTCACCGCAACAGACCACGGCGGTGGGCAGGGTGTCGCGGGCGACGAGCTTGCGGGCGGCTGCGGCGCCACCTTCTTCGCTGAAGCCGCTGGGGACGACGTCGGTCTCGGCTGCGAGTCCGGCGACCTGCATCGCGTCGCGGTAGGCGGTCGCACGATCGCGGCCGACCAGCCCGTCCTCGCCACCGAGGTACGCGATGCGTTGGTGGCCCAGGGCGACCAGGTGCTCGACCGCCGCGCGGAGCCCACCGACCTCGTCCACGTGCACGTTGTCGGCGTAGGGGGCGTCCGTCCACTCACCGAGGAGCACGACCGGCACGAGACGGCTCGCCTCCTCGAGCGCGGTCGCGTCGGGGTCGGGGTTGAACACGACGAGGGCCTCGACGCGTTCGCCGAGCAGGTCGGCCACCACCTGGTCCGTGGAGCGCTCGGCGCCGGCGGGCCCGAGGGCGACGCCGAAGCCCTGCTCGGCCGCACGCGCGAAGAGCCGTTCGACGAACCGGACCTGGAACGGGTTGCGCATGCTGAAGACCGCGCCGATGAGCCGCGTGCGGCCCTCGCGGAGCAGCCGGGCCGAGGTGTGCGGCCGGTAGCCGAGTTCAGCGGCCGCCGCGAGGATCCGGTCGCGGGACTCCGCGCTGGGACCGGGCGCACCGCGGAGCACGAGCGAGACGAGCTGCCGGGACATCCCGACGTGCTCGGCGACGTCGCGCATCGTCGGCAGGCGGCCACCGGTGGGGCGCCGCTCCGGCAGGTCGTCGGTCCCCGTCGTCACCCGGCCAGTCTGGCACGTGCAAAGGACGCACCGACCAGGCGGCCCGTGACGGTCAGGTGAGCCCGACGTTCCGCAACCACCGGTCGAGGTCGTCTCCGGCAGCGCGCTCGCGGACGTCTTCGCCGCGCACTGCGAGCCCCTCGCCGAGCGTCGCCCCGGTGTCGAGGTCGCGGTAGAAGGACTCGGTGGAGCCCAGACCGCTCACCGCGTACGTGACGATCGGCAGCAGCCGCTTGCCGGACAGGTCGACGGCCTCGACGAAGGTCGCCATGATCATGGGCGGCTGGACGTTCCAGATCGGGCTCCCGAGCAGCACCGTGTCGTAGGCGCGCAGATCGGGCAGTTCGCTCGCGATCTCCGGACGGGCGTCGTCGTCCTGCTCCGTGCTGTTGCGCGCCACGGTGGCGTCGTAGCGGTCGGAGTAGGGGTCGGCGGCCTCGATGCGGACGACGTCGCAGTCGATCCGGTCACCGATCAGACGGGCGAGGACCTCGGTGTTGCCCGTGTCGATGGTGCGCCGACCGCCGTTCCAGGAGTTCTCGCCGGGTCGGGAGAAGTACGCCAGCAGGACGCGGTCGTCGCGCGCGGTCGGGGACACGGTGCTCCTCGGGGTGGTGGACGGAGTGGGCGCGGTGGTGCACGCGGCCAACAGCCCACCCACGGCGACACTGAGCGTGCTCGCTGTGGCGGTCCGCAGCACCTGGCGGCGGGTGGGCTGCCGGCCGGGCACGCAGATCAGGCTTCGGCGCGGCCGGTGAGCCAGCGGACCATGTCGGGGTCGACGTGGGAGAAGAACTGCGACTCACCCGCCTCGAGCTCGGCGATCGTCGCCATCTGCTCGTCGGTGAGCTCGAAGTCGACGACGTCGAGGTTCTGCCGCATGCGCTCGGGCTTGACGGACTTCGACACGACCACGACGCCGCGCTGCACGAGCCACCGGAGCACGACCTGCGCGACCGACTTGTCGTGCGCCGCACCGATCTCGGACAGGACCGGGTTGGCGAACAGGTCGTTCTTGCCCTCGGCGAACGGCGCCCAGGCCTCGAGCTGCACGCCCTCTTTCTGCAGCAGCTCCTGGTAGTCGGCCTGCTGGTGGAACGGGTTCGTCTCCATCTGGTTCACCGCGGGCACGACGTCGGCGAACGCGATGAGGTCCACGAGTCGGTCGGAGGCGAAGTTGGACACGCCGATCGCGCGGAGCCGGCCGTCTCGGTGCGCCGCTTCGAGGGCACGCCACTCGCCGTAGTAGTCACCGAACGGCTGGTGGATCAGGTACAGGTCGAGGTAGTCCAGGCCGAGCTTGTGCAACGACGTGGTGATCGCCTCACGGGCGCCGTCCTCGCCGCGGCGCTGGATCCACAGCTTCGAGGTGATGAACAGCTCCTCGCGGGGCACACCGCTGGCGGCGATGCCCCGGCCGACGGCTTCCTCGTTGCCGTACGAGGCGGCGGTGTCGATCAGTCGGTAGCCGGCCGTGATCGCATCGGTGACGGCCCGCTCGGTCTCGTCGGCGGGGATCTGGTAGACGCCGAAGCCGAGCTGCGGCATCGTCGTACCGGTGTTGAGGGTCACTGTGGGAGTCGTGTTGGCCATGACTCCATGAGACTCCCGCGGCGGCGTGCGTGGGAGGGCGGGCTCTTCCGTGTACCAGCAGTCACTCCTTCACGACAGCGCGTCGTCGTACGGTGAGGAGTATGGACAACCAGGCCGAGGTCAGCGACTTCCTCCGCACCCGGCGTGCTCGCATCACGCCCGAGCAGGCCGGCCTCATCAGCGGCGGTCGGCGGCGCGTCCCCGGGCTCCGTCGCGAGGAGGTCGCGATGCTCGCGGGGACGAGCATCGACTACTACGCCAAGATCGAGCGCGGGAACCTCTCCGGGGTGTCGACCGAGATCCTCGAGGCGATCGCCCGTGCGCTGCAACTGGACGACGCCGAGACCGAGCACCTGCACGACCTCGCCCGCGGCGCGGCTCCGGCCCCGATCCGTCGGCGGACCACCACGCCGGAACCGGTCGTGCGTCCGAGTCTCCAACGCTTCCTCGACACGGTCACGGGGACACCGACGTGGGTGCGGAACCGGCAGATGGACATCGTCGCGACGAACCCGCTCGGCCGGGCGCTCCTGGCACCGGTCCTCGACGCCCCGGGCGCGCAGGGCAACAACGCACGCTTCACGTTCCTCGACCCTGCCGCCCGGGCCTTCTACCCGGACTGGGTGGCGGGTGCGAACAGCATCGTCGCGACGCTCCGACAGACCGCCGGACAACACCCGCACGACAAGGACCTCACCGGACTCATCGGGGAGCTCGTGACCCGGTCCGACGAGTTCCGGGCCCGCTGGGCTGCCCACGACGTCCGGTTCCACCGCACCGGCGCGAAGCGGATCCACCATCCCGACGTCGGCGACCTCGAGTTCACCTACGAGGCGTTCGACCTTCCCGACAGCCCCGGGTGGACCATGTACGCCTGCACGGCGACAGCCGGGTCCCCCACCGAAGAACGTCTCACCCTGCTCGGCAGCCTGTCGGCGACCTCCGCCACGAGCTGACCCGGGTACCGTCCCTCCCGTGCCCGGTCCTCGCCTACCGCACCGAGTCCATCGCGGAGTACTGGGTCACCGACCAGGACACTCCGAGCGTCTCGGTCGAGACCGCACCCACGACGGCGACGGTGACCCGTGGCCTGCACCTGGCGTTCGAGGCGGCGAGCCGAACCGAGGTCGACGCGTTCCACCGGGCGGCCGGCGCAGCCGGCGGGGTCTCGCGCCACGAGCCTCGGTACTGGCCCGAGTACCGCGCCTGCACGGCGTTCGTGAGCGACCCCGACGGCAACAACGTCGAGGCGCTCGTCACGGAGCACTGACCGCGGCGACGAGCCGTGTGTCCTGATCCGTCCGCACGGCCCTCCCCGTCGGCGCAGCCCCGGTTCAGGCCACCGTCCACTCGACCATCCGCGGGTCGTCCAGCGTGACCTCGTGCACCGGCCCCGTCACGTCGACCGTGGCGCGCTCCGTGGCGGAGCCGGGGACGGGCCGTCGGACCGACCCACCACCGGACGCGACGATCCCACCTGCCGGCACCGGGCCTCCCGGTCGTGACGCCGCCGCGTGGGACGCGACCCAGACCTGCACGTCCCCGGGCTCGACGACCCGGCGCATGCGACGGTCGGTGAACGCGAACCGCTGGACGGGGACGCGGAAGCGGACCCGGGTGGACTCCCCCGCGGCGAGCGCGACGCGCGCGTAGCCGAGCAGCTGGACCTCCGGTCGGGTGACGCTGCCGTACACGTCGTGCCCGTAGAGCTGGACGACGTCCTCGCCCGCGTGTGCGCCCGTGTTCCGGACGGTCACCGAAGCATCGAACAGCCCGTCGGAAGGCACCGACGCGTCGACCATCAGCTCCTCGTACGCGAACGTCGTGTAGCCGAGGCCGAAGCCGAACGGGCGGATCGGCGTCGAATCGGCGGCGGTGACGTCGGACGGCCCGCCGAGTCGCGGGTGCAGGTACGTGTACGGCTGGGCACCGGCGGCACGGGGCAGCGAGACGGGCAGGCGGCCGGACGGTGACGCGGCGCCGGTGAGCAGGTCGGCGATGGCGGTGCCGCCCTCCTCGCCGGGGAAGAACGCCTGCACGACCGCCGCGGGTCGGCGAGCGCCAGCAGCGACTCGGCTCGCGCCGGCCGGGCCAGCGGCGACGCCGGCGCCGGCTTCGACACCGGCGCCGTCGAGCGCCCACCCGATGGCGTACGGCCGACCCGTCAGCAGCACCACCACGGTCGGCGTGCCGGTGGCGACGACCGCCTCGACGAGCGAGCGTTGCACGCCCGGCAGGTCGAGCGACTCGGTGTCGTTCCCCTCGCCGACGGTGCCGCGGCCGAACAGGCCGGCCTGGTCGCCGACGACGACGACCGCGACGTCGGAGGCAGCGGCCACGGCGACGGCGTCCGCGAACCCGGCACGGTCGGACCCGGTGACGGCGCAGCCCGCGGCGAAGCGCACGGCGTCGTCGCCGAGGGCGTCGACCATCGCCTCGCGCACGGTCGGGATGGCGAAACCGAGCGGCAGGTCGGGGTGCGACGCGAGCACGTGGTTGGCGAACGAGTAGCAGCCTTGCAGGGCCTCGGCGCGGTCGGCGTTCGGGCCGATGACGGCCACGGACGCCCCGGGCCGCAACGGCAGGACGGGCGCGGCGGCCGGCGCCCCAGCGCCAGCGCCCGCGCCAGCGCCAGCGCCAGCGCCAGCGACCACGTCGTCGTTCGACAGCAGCACCAGTGACCGCGCCGCCAGCTGCTTCGCCAACGAGCGATGCAGCGGGGTGTCCAGGTCGATCCCGGTCGGCGGCTCGTCCTCGAACGCCTGCGGGTCGAGCAGCCCCAGTCGCTCCTTCTGCCGCAGCACCCGCAGGACCGCACGGTCGACCAGGCGCTCGTCGAGCAGACCGGCCCGCACCCGCTCGACGAGCGGCGCGAGGTACGCGTCCCCGGTGGGCAGCTCGACGTCGATGCCCGCCTCGAGCGCGAGCGCCGCTGCTTCACCACGATCGGCGGCGATGCCGTGCATCACCTCGAGGAACGCGACCGAGAAGTAGTCCGCCACGACGGTGCCGTCGAAGCCGAGCTCGTCACGCAACAGGCCGGTCAGCAGTTCACCGTTCGCCGCGACGGGCACGCCGTCGATCTCGGCGTACGAGTTCATGACGCTCCGGGCGCCCCCGTCGCGCAGGGCCATCACGAACGGCGGCAGGTACACGTCGGCGACCTCGCGCGGCCCGGCGTGCACGGGCGCGTGGTTCCGCCCCGCCTGCGAGGCCGAGTACCCGAGGAAGTGCTTGAGGGTCGCGTCGACACCGGCCGACTGCAGCCCCCGTACGTAGGCGGTCCCCACCGTGCCGACCAGGTACGGGTCCTCGCCGATGCACTCGTCGACCCGCCCCCACCGCGGGTCGCGCACCACGTCGAGCACCGGGGCGAGCCCCTGGTGCACGCCGAGCTGCCGCATCGACGCGCCGATGGCGGCGCCGACCTGCTCGACCAGGTCGGGGTCGAAGGCCGCACCCCACGCCAGCGGGGTGGGGAACGTCGCGGCCTTCCACGCGGCGAGCCCGGTCAGGCACTCCTCGTGCACGAGCGCGGGGATCCCGAGCCGGGTCTCGCGCTTGAGTCGACGCTGCTCCGCCCACAGCCAGGCCGCGCGGTCGTCGGGTTCGACCGGTCGCGTGCCGTAGACGCGGGTGAACTGGCCGATGCCGTCGCGGGTGATGTCCGCCAGGGTTCGGCCGTCGGCGGCCGCCGCCATCTCACCCTGCATGGGCGCGACGACGCCGGTCTGGTCGAGCCAGTAGCCGACGAGCTGCGCCGCCTTCTCGTCGAGGGTCATGGCGGCGAGCAGGGCGGTGGCGCGGTCGGGTCCGGTCGCGTCGGGCGCGTCGTGGTCGGCCTGGAGGCGCGGCTGGCGTCCGGTGTCCCGGGTCGCGTCCGTCGTCGTCACCCCTTCACCGCCCCGGTCAGGCCGCCGACGATGCGGCGCTGGAAGATGGTGAAGAACACCAGTGCCGGGATCATCGACATCGACGTGAACGCCAGCACCTTGGCCGTGTCGACCGAGTACTGCGACGAGAACGCCTGCACGCCGAGCGGCAGTGTGTAGCTGCCCTCGTTGTTCAGGATGAACAGCGGCAGGATGTAGCTGTTCCAGCTCGCGATGAACGCCAGGATGCCGACCGTGACGACGCCCGGCAGCGACAGCGGCACGACCATGCGGAAGAAGAACCCGAGGCGGCTGGCGCCGTCGATCGACGCTGCCTCTTCGAGCTCGTCCGGGATCGCCCGCAGGAACGGCACCAGGATGATGACCGTGGTCGGCAAGGCGAAGGCGATCTGCGGCAGGATCACGCCGGCCAGGCTGTTCGTCAGCCCGAGGTCCTTCACGAGCAGGTACAGCGGCGTGATGGCGACGGTGATCGGGAACATCAGACCGGCGGCGAACAGGGCGTACAGCGCACCGCGGCCGGCGAACCGGTAGCGGGCGAGCACGAAGCTCACCATCAGTCCGAGCACGACGACGCCCGCGGTGGTGGTCACGGCGCTGATCGTCGAGTTCGCGAGCTGCTGCCAGAAGATGCCGCTGGACAGCACGGATCCGTAGTTGCCGAGTTCGAACGGCGCTGGCAGCCCGGCCGGGCTCGTGGTGATCTGCGAGTTCGTCCGGAAGCCGCCCAGCACGATGTACAGCACCGGGGCGAGGTTCGCGGCGACGAACAGGATCACCACCAGGTAGGTGAGCGGGTTCGCGCGACCGATGGCCGCGCTGGACCGCCGCTCCCGCGTGGCCCGCCGCCCGGGGGCGACGATGCTCGTGGTGGCCATCAGTTCTTCCTCTCGGTGAGTGCACCCGCGGTGTCGCGGCGGAGCACGAAGCGCTGGTAGATCAGAGCGACGGCGAGCGAGATCACGAACATGACCACAGCGACGGCGCTGCCGAAACCGAAGTTGCCGGACGTGCGACCGTTGGCGACCATGTACGTCGCCATCGTCGAGGTGCCGGCGGTCGACGAGATGTACTGCCCCCAGATGATGTAGACGAGGTCGAACAGCTGCAGTGAGCCGATGATCGACAGGAACGCCCAGATCCGGATGGTGGGGCCGAGCAGCGGCAGGGTGATCCGCCGCTGGATCTGCCAGTAACCGGCGCCGTCGATGGCCGCCGCCTCGAACAGCTCCTCGGGGATGCTCTGCAGGCCGGCCAGGAACAGGATCACCGCGAAGCCGATGTACTTCCACGAGATGATCACGAGCAGGGTCCAGATGGCGATGTCCGGGTTGGACAGCCAGTCGGCCCGCAGCCCGCCGAGGCCCATGCCCTGGAGCAGGTCGTTCACCGCGCCGTTCGACTGGAGCATCAGGCTCCAGCCGGTGCCGACGATCACCTCGGAGATGACGTACGGCACGAACACGAGCACGCGGACGAGCCCGCGGCCGTGCATCTTCTGGTTGAGCAGCAGGGCGAGCACGATGGCGATCGGCCCCTGCAGCACGAGGGACAGCACGACGATGAAGCCGTTGTGCATCAGGACCGCGTGGAACGCCTTGTCCTGGAAGATGATCAGGTAGTTCTGCAGCCCCACGAAGTCGGTTGGCGGGCCGTAGCCCTGCCACTTGAAGAACCCGTAGTAGGCGGCGAGCACCACGGGCAGGATCACGAAGGTGACGAAGACGATGACCGCGGGGCCGGCGAGCACCGCGATCTCGACGCGCTTCCGCCAGTCCGCGATGCGGCGCGTGGACCGCCGACCGGCGGGGAGCGGCGCACCGCTCCCCGCCGGGGACGTCCCCGCGGCCGTGTCCGACCCGGTGGTCGGAGGCGTGCCGAGCGAGGTGTCGAGGGTCATGGTCAGCCCTTGGCCGCGGCCTGGTTGGTGGTGTCCACGATGTCCTTCGCGCTGCCCTTGCCGGCGAGCAGGTCGACGACGCTGGTGTTCAGCGCGTTGCCGACGTTCTGGCCGTACAGGGTGTCCAGGTACTGCGAGACGAACGGCGCGTCCTGGTAGGCGGCGAGCGCCGACTTCAGGTAGTCCGCGTCGACGACCGACTGGGCCTCCTGGTTGACCGGGATGGCCTGGAACGCCGTGTAGTAGGCCTCTTGGTTGTCCTTCTGCACGATGAAGTTCAGGAAGTCCGTGCAGGCCTTCTTCGGAGCCTTCGCCGAGCAGGAGTTGCCGTCGACGCCGCCCATCATCGACTTCGGGTCACCCTTGCCCCCGTCGATCGTGGGGAACGGGAACCAGCCGAGGTCGGCCAGCGGCTTGCCGTCCGGGGTGAGCGAGCTGATCACGCCCGGGTCCCACGCGCCCATGAGTTCCATGGCGGCCTTGTGGTTGGCCAGGAGTCCGGCGGAGCTGCCGGCACCCTGCTGGGCAGCGGTCGTCAGGAAGCCGTCGTTGAACGGCTTCGTCGCGGTGAAGTCCTCGAGCTGCTCGCCGGCCTTCGTCCAGCACGCGTTGTCGAACTTCAGCGACTTCGCCGCGCCCTCGAGCGTCTTCTGGCTGCACTCGCGCAGCGCGAAGTTGTAGTACCAGTGGGCGGCGGGCCAGGCGTCCTTCGCACCGACGGCGACGGGGTCGATGTCGGCGGCCTTGAGCTTCGCGATGTCGTCGTTCAGCTCGTCCATCGTCGTCGGGGTGCCGTCGATGCCGGCCTTCTGGAACAGGTCCTTCGAGTACCAGATGCCCTCGGGGAGCACGGCCCCGGGCATGGCGTAGGTGGCGCCGTCCTTCTCGTAGCCCGCGAACGTCCCGGCGCTGATCGACTTCTTCGCGTCGGCGCTGATCGAGTCGGAGATGTCCATGAGCTGCCCGGCGGCGATCATCGCGTCCATCTTGCCGCCGCCGCGCTGCAGGAAGACGTCCGGTCCGTCGCCCGAGTTGAGCGCGGTCTGCAGCTTGCCGTCGAGGTCCTCGTTCTGGATGGCCTGCGTCGTGATGGTGACGTTCGGGTACTTCGCCTCGAACGCCTTGACCGTCGAGGCCCAGTAGGCCTTGCCCGGTCCGGTGGTGGAGTTGTGCCAGAAGGTCATCGTGACCTTCCCGTTGCCGTCGTCGGCCGCGTTGCCGCCTGCCGAGCAGCCGGAGGCCACCAGTGCTGTCGCCCCGATCAGCGCGATGGCTGCCGCGGCACGGATCTTCCTCGTCATCGTGGAACTCCTCGTGTCGTCGTTGACATGCAGCGACATCGACTGCCGCTGCGGAGAGCGTGCCAGCTGCTCCTGCCGCTTGTCAATCGATATCGATAACGTTTTCTACGCCGTTTCCAGCGCACATCAGCGGTACGGTGAGCACATGGACTCGGCCCTCGGTGCACGTCCCGGTGCCGGCCGGGTGACGATCGGCGACGTCGCACGGGTCGCGGGGGTCTCGATCCCCACCGTGTCGAAGGTCATCAACCAGCGCGACGGCGTCGCCGCTGCCACGATGATCCGCGTGCAGCAGGTCGTCGCCGACCTCGGCTACGAGACGTCCTTGGTCGCCCGCAGCCTGCGGAGTTCCCGCACCGGGGTCGTCGGGATCCTGGTGCCCGAGTTCGAGCCGTTCTCGACGGAGCTCCTGCGCGGCATCTCGAGCGCGACGACCGGCACCGGCTACGAGCTGCTCGCCTACGCCGGCCTGATGACCGGCGCTGACCGTCCGGGCTGGGAACGCCGGTCACTGTCACGCCTGTCCGGCACCCTCATCGACGGCGCCATCGTCGTCACCCCGACCACAGCCCTGTCGAGCTCGTCGATCCCGGTCGTCGCGATCGACCCACACACCGGACCCGAGGGCCACGCGACGGTCGACGCCGACAACGAGGGCGGGGCCGTCCAGGCCGTCGAGCACCTGCTCGCGCTCGGGCACACCCGGATCGCGCACCTGCGCGGCCGCGTCGACCTGGCGTCCGCCCAGCTGCGCGAGGCCGGGTACCGCTCCGCGCTGACCGCCGCCGGACTCACGATCGACGAGCGGCTCGTCCGCGACGGCGACTACCAAGAGGAGCAGTCCGCGGCTGTCGCGCGCGACCTGCTCACGATGGACGAGCGACCGACAGCGGTGTTCGCCGCGAACGACTCCTCGGCGGTCGGTGTGCTGCGGGCCGCGGCAGAGCTCGGCCTGCGGGTGCCGGAGGACCTGTCCGTCGTCGGGTTCGACGACGTCCCCCAGGCGTCGATCACCACCCCGCCGCTCACCACCGTGTCGCAACCGCTGGCCGAACTCGGGTCCCGTGCGGTCGAGATGCTGCTGACGATGCTCCGTGGTGAAGCCGCGTCGGACCACGTCCGTCTGTCGACCACGCTGCGGGTGCGTTCCAGCACCGGCCCCGCGCCGCGGGCCTGACCCCCGGCTAGCGGCGCAGGGTCTGCTTCGGGTACTCGCCGAACCGCGCCGCGTACGACGCCGAGAACCGGCCGAGGTGCGCGAACCCCCAGCGTCGGGCGACGCCCCCGATCGCTCCGACCTGCGGGTCGAGTCCGAGGAGCTCGCTGCGCACGCGGTCCAGACGGACGTCCCGCAGGTAGGTGAGCGGCGACACGTCGAACACCCGACGGAACGACTCCTGCACGGACCGCACGCTCAGGCCGGCCACCGCGGCGAGGTCGGCGATGGTCACCGTCTCGGACGCGTGCGCGTGGACGTACTCGACGGCGGCGCGCAGCCGGGCGTTCCGCGGCAGGGCCAGTTCCGCCGGCAGGTCGTCGAGCTGCGGCGGGAAGGTCTCGAGGAACGCGGCGATCGCGAGCGACTTCGCCTCGGTCCAGGTCTCCGAGTCCGGACCGCCCACACGGAGCGCGCGGGACAGCGCGGCGAGGGCACCCTGCCACCGGCCGTACATCGCCTTGTCCGGTTCGCGCGCGTGGTCGAAACGGAGCGGCCGGTCCCCCAGGTCGAGCTGTTCGCCGGCGATCCGGTGCACGAGCTCCCGGTCGAGGTGCACCAGGCGCTGGTCGTGGTCCTCGGCTGCGAAGACGAACGCGGTGTCGCAGGGCAGGAGGGTCGGCACGTTCCGGTGCAGGTCCACCCGCTGCCCGGCGACGTCGAGGTGGGCGCTGCCGCTCGTCATCCACGCGACGATGTAGTCGGTGCTGATCGGCATCGCACCGCGCAGCACGCCGCGCATCTGGGACCGACGGATGCTGATCTCCGTGTCGCCGACCGCGGTGTAGCGGTAGACGAACTCGCCGCCGGTCTGCTGGGCGGACCACTGCTCGGCACCGTGCACCGCGGCCAGGTCGCGCGCCGCGGACTCCGGATCGGTGCCGGACACCTCGAAGCGCACCGACTCGCTCGCACGTCCACCGGCGCGCGGGGCCTCGTAGGTGTCAGTCACGGTGCATCACCCCCGTGCCGGACACCCGAACCTGACCGCGCGACTCGTTATGTGGATACGCTGACCCGGTGAGCACGGCGTACGGTGGCGCGGACCCGATCGGTTCGAAGGGAGCGCTCTCGTGAGTGATCTCGACCTCGTGGCGGCGCTGACCCGACTCGAAGCAGCAGTGTCCGCGCTGCGAGCGCGGCTGCGCGACCAGCTCGACGTCTCCGGCAGCGACCTGACCGTGCTGCAGTTCGTGTCCCGCGCCGAAGCGGCCGACCGGACCGTCCGCGTGAAGGACCTCGCGCAGCACCTCGGCCTGACCGGACCGGCGGTGACCGGCATGGTGGACCGACTCGAGCAGAGCGGGCACCTCAGCCGCGTGCCGAACCCGGCCGACGGTCGGAGTCGCCACATCGAGCTGACCGAGACCGCCAGACGCGACTACTCGATCGCCATGGACGGCACGAACAAGCACCTGCACGAGCTGTTGGCCTCCTTCTCGGAACGGGACAGGGTCCGGTTCGTCCGGATCGTCGACCGCATCATCGCGGCCGTCGACCTCGGCGCCCCGAGCCCCTGACGGCAGATTACGGGCGCTCAGCGTGCGGCTCCGGCGATTGTCCACCATGCGCAGCTAGGTAACGATGCTACCTATCTCGGGGGCGGACCGTTCCGACGAGCGACACCGAATTCGGCCCCACCACGGCGCTGGCCAGGTCGACGCGGGCCAGTCCCCCGGGCACCAGGGCGTCCGCGATCGACAGGCGGAGTGCGGTCTGCGTGTACTGCCCGGTCGTCGCACGGCCGGCCGGGGTCGGGGCGGCCGCGAGGTCCCGCTGCACGTTCACCCGGAGCGAGAGCACCCCGGGCAGCCGCGCGAGGACCGTCCCGAGCGCACGGACGACCGGGCCGCCGATCGTCGTCGTCAGCGTCGTGCCGAGCGTCCCGACGAGCGCGAACAATCGGGTCGTGAGCGTCCCCGCCACCGCCTGGGTCAACGGGTTCACGAGCGACGTGGCGAGGCCGGTGACGACCCCGAGCAGGCCACCCAGGTCGAGTCCGAGCAGCGCGACCCCGACCGACAGCTTCGTCCGCCCAGCCATGAGCGCCGCGACCCCGGTGTCGACGCCGATCGACAGGGTGGCGATCTTCACCCGGATGCCGAGCACCAGGGGCGCGCTGAGGTCGGCGGCGAGCGCGATCCGGACGTGCAGGGACCCGAGCGCGGTCGTCAGGGCGGTCGTGATCTTCCCCGCCCAGGCGTCCACGACCTGCCCGAGCCGGTCGGCCAGCGCACCGAGGGTGACGGCGTCGAGCACCACCTCGTGGTTCGGGGGCAGGTCGTTGAGCCCGTGCTCGTCGTCGCCGAGCAGGTGCGCGAGGTCGACCCGGACGGATCCGGCCGACAGGTCGAGCGACAGCGTGCCCCCGGCGTCCTGCACGGGTTCGGCGAGCAGCGGCGCGACCGCGCCCGCCAGGTCCGGCCCGGTGATCTCGACCGTGCCCCCGATGGTGCCGAGCCCGAGGCTGCCGGTGAGCCCGCCGAGCACCCCGAGCACGCCCTGGTTGATCGTCCGTGCGAGCACCCCGTCCTGCCCGCCGAGCGCGTCGACCGCGGCGTCGAGCTGCACCACGGTGTCGTTCACCGCCGTGACGAGCGCGCCGACGAGCGGGCTGTCCACACGGAGGTCGAGGCTCGCGATCCCGTAGTCGCGCTCGAGCCCGGCGGGCCCGCTGTCGGCAGCGACCTGCTGCACTGCGGCCCGCAGGTTCGTCGCGAGCGTGCGCTGGACGACCCCGCCCCACACGTCGTCGCTGATCGCGTCGCACCCGGCGAGCTGCGCACTCGCACCGACGGCTCCGACGTCGAGCCCCACGTCGGTGACGTCCGCGATGCCCGGCAGCGCGCGGCCGAGCGTGATCGACGCCGGGTCGGGCAGGTCGCCGGACGGGGTCGTCGGTGTGACGAGCACGCCACCGGAGTCCGCGACGAGCCCGGATGCCGCCACCGCGTCACCGGTGCCCGACGCCGTCGCGACCTGGTTCACCGCGCCCGCCGAACCGGCCGGCAGTCCGAGGCCGAGACCGGTGAGGTCGATGCCCGCCACGTCGCCGAGCAGCCCGACGTCGAGCGGGTTGCCGAACGCCTGCGTGAACGGGCGGCCGCCGGTGCCGAGCTCGGGCGCGGTGGCCGGCTCGACCGATGCCGGTGCGGCGCCGGTCTTCGCGACGTCGACCCCGCGCACCGTGGCGACGTCGTCGAGGTCGATGCCGGCGATGCTCCCGCCCAGGAACCGGCTCGAGGCCGTCGACGTGTAGTCCGCGTCGGCGCCGCAGTCGAACGACGACGTCCCCACGGCCCCGTGCGCCCACTCGCGGTCCGACCACGACGCGGTGCTCGGGACGGCGGTGGGCGTGACCAGGGCTGCTGCGACGACGATGCCGGTGACGACCGCGATCCGGCCAGGGCGCAGGTGCAGCGGACGCCGGCTCACGACCGGCTCCCGGGGCGTCGGAGCCGGAGGGCGACGCCGGTGAGCAGGGCCGCGACCGCGACGAGCACCGGCCCCGCGAACCCGCCACCCGTCATCGCGAGCACGGCCGGGCCGACGCCAACGCCGTCTCCGTCGCGTTCGCCGCTGCCGTGCGCCGGGCGTCCGGGCACGACGGGGTCCCCGCCGCGGGCGGTCACGCCGACGCCGACCTCGGCGGTCCGGGGCACCGTGGTCGCGGCGTCACCGAGGGACAGCCGGACGAGCAGGTACGCCGAGCCGTCGCCGTCCGGGTCGGGCACACGGACCGACGGCGCGGAGGTCGCCCAGTCGACGAGGGGGACCGTGTCGACGAGGGCGGCCGTCGGCCCGCCACACGTGGGGGCTCCGGACGGGTCCGCCCACGGCTGGTCGCACGTCGCGACCGACACGAGCACGCCGTCGGTCCCGCCCGGCAGGCCGCCCCGCCCCGTGAGCTGCAGGTCGAGGGTGACCGGGCCGGGCTCGTCGACGCTCGTCCGCACCTGCCACGTGACGTCCGCGTCGTTCCCCGGCTCGGGCAGCACGAGGGGCTCCGGACCGGTGTGCAGCGCCAACCGGCCCGGCGTGCCGGTCTCGGCCACGGGCCTCCAGTCCGTCGCGGCGACCGCCACCGCCGTCGTGCCGATCCCGGTCGCACCGACGAGCACCGCGGCGACCGCCGCGGAGGTGGCGAGGACGCGGGTCACGAGTCCTCCCGCCGGGCCGGCCAGAACGCCCACGCGACGAGCACGCCGACGAGCGCGACCGCCAGCCCACGGGCCGGGGCACTCGTGACCACGACGAGCACCGAGCCCAGGCCGGGGGCGTGCGCCAGCACGAGTCCGGCGTGCCGGACGACGTACGGGTCGCGGTCGTCGGAGGCGTTGTCGTCGCCCCGCAGGGTCAGCGACCGCGCCGCGGAGTCCCCCGGGACCCGGTCCACCGCGACCACCCGGTGGGTGACGGGCAGGGCCGACCCCGCACGTGGGACCGTGACGACGTCCCCGTCGGTGATCTCGGCCGCGGGGACGCGGTGCGTGATGGCGAGCCCACCCGCGGGGATCGTCGGGGCCATCGACCCGGTCGTGACGACGACGAACGACAGTCCGGTGAACGCCACGGCGGCCCAGGCGAGCAGGCACGTGAGTCCGATCGCGCCGGCGACCGTCAGGACGACGGAGCGGACGCGGTCGGCGGGACGACGGGGCGGCGCCACGCCCTCGTCGGAGGACGTCGGCGCGGTGGAGCCGCGCACGGCCGCGCTCAGTCGGACTCGGCGGCGAACTGCCACGCGGGCGCGGCCGTCCGCCCCTGGAGCGCGTCGACCGACGTGCCGGCGGGCAGGGTCGGCGACGCGGGCAGCGAGACCTCGAAGCAGTACACCTGCGTCGACCCGCCGGCCGCGGCGAGGGGCCGCGCGATCGTCGCGGCAGCCGTGCCGAGCGGCCCGGACGCGACGCTCGTCCACGGCACGTCGAACGCGGTGGCGTCGCACACGGCGGTGGTGTCCGTGATCGCGGCGACCCGGACCTGCAGGGCGTTCCACAGCACGTCGTCGGCGTCGGAGACCGTGACCCCGGTCGCCGGCACCGCTGCCCGGAGCACCAGGTCGCCGGCGATCGAGTCGGCGGTGGTGCGGAGCGCGACGGGGGCGTAGGTCGCGGTGCCCGGCGACAGGGCGAGCGCGTCGACCGTGAACCGGAGCGCCTGGCCCGGGTTCGTCTCGTCCGAGGTGAAGCCCGCCGCGGCGAACGGCGCCGTGACGTTCTGCTCGACCTCGAACCCGGACGTCCCCACGCCCGGCCCGCCCGAGCCGTTGCCGCCGAACACCCACTCGGTGTCCGTCCACGACGCGAGCGTGTAACCCGCACCGCCGATGACGAGGACCCCGCCGGCAGCGAGCGCGAACGCCCGGTTGCGACGCCGGGTGCGGCGGGCGGTGTCGTCCGCGGCACGACGGCCGTGGTTGCGGGCGCGCGGGGGCGCAGTGCTGTCAGCCATGACGTGTCTCCTGATCCGTGACGCCGATCGGTGGCGGCGACGGCCGGGGTGGTTGGTCCTGGCCGTCGCCGTCGACGTCTGCTCCGATCCTGGCGGACTATCCCTCAGGAATCAATGGACGCGTCACCCCTTGACGGCACCGGAGGTGAGCCCCGACACGATCGAGCGGCGGAAGACGAGCACCAGGATCACGATCGGCACCGTCGCCGCGACGCTCGCCGCGAAGATCTGCGCGAACGGCACCGTGAACTGCGTGCCGAACAGCGCGATGCCGACCGGGATCGTCCGGAACGAGTTCTCGCTGTTGAACGTCAGCGCCATCAGGAACTCGCTCCACGACGCTGTGAACGTGAAGACGCCGACCGTGAACAGGCCCGGCTTCGCCATCGGCAGGATCACGCTGAGCACGGTGCGCCAGGCCCCGGCCCCGTCGATCTCGGACGCTTCCTCGATCGTCGAGGGGATCCCGACCAGGTAGTTCCGCATGATCCAGATGGCGAACGGCAGGTTGAACGCGACGTACGGCACGATCAGGCCCGGGTACGAGTTGAGCAGTCCGAGGTTGCGCTCGAGCAGGTACAGCGGCGTGAGCACCGCGATCGCCGGGAACACCGACAGCATGAGCAGCGACGTCATGATCGCCGTACGGCCCTTGATCCACCGGCCGGCGAGCGCGTAGCCCGCCAGGAACGCCAGCGCGAGCACGATCACCGTCGTCGACACCGAGACGATGACGCTGTTCACCATGTACTGCCCGAGCGCGTTGTCGCGGAAGGCCACCACGAAGTTGTCGAGGGTGAACGACTGCGGGAACGCGGTGGGCGGCGACTGCCCGATCTCGGACGCCGGCTTGAGCGACGTCGACACCAGCCAGTACAGCGGCAGCGCCGTGAGCACCGCGATGACGACGCCGCTGACGTTGACGGTGTTGACCCACCTGCGCCAGCCCTTGCGCACACGTTGACGGGGCATCAGGCATCCCCTCCCTTCGCCTGGTTCCGGAACGCCCGGAGGAACAGCAGACACCCGGCCGCGACGATGATCGCGGTGGACGTCGCGATCGCCGCGCCCGGGCCGATGTTGATGTCCTGGAACAGGACCTTGTAACCCATGATCGCGAGCGACTGGGTGGCGGTGCCCGGTCCGCCGTTCGTCAGCACGAACGGCAGGTCGAACACCCCGAACGCCTGCAGGATGCGGAACAGCACCGCGATCGTCAGCGTCGGGGTGAGCTGCGGCAGGACCACCCGCCAGAACGTCTGCCAGGTGCTGGCCCCGTCGAGCTCCGCGGCCTCGTAGTGGTCCTCGGAGATCTGCACGAGCCCGGCGAGCAGGATGATCGCCACGAACGGCGTCGTCTTCCAGATGTCCGCGACCATCAGGCCCGTGATCGCGGGCACCGGTTCGCCGAGGATCACCGGGGCGTCCCCGAACAGGCCGAAGAACCACGTCGCGACGCCGTAGGTGCTGTCGTAGATGTACTTCCACAGCTGCGCGTTGACGATGGTGACGAGCGACCACGGGATGAGCATCAGCGCGAGCATCCAGCCGCGCGTGGCCCCGAGCCGCTCGAGCACGAGGGCGACGAGCATCCCGAGCACGAGTTCCACCGAGACGGTCACGACCGTGTACAGCACCGTGAAGCCGAGCGCGCGGTACCAGTCGGCGCTCTGCAGCAGGGCCGCGTAGTTGCCGAGCCCGAACGACTGGATCGTGAACCCCTCGTAGCCGACCTCGACGTCCGCGAAGCTCAGGACGATCGAGTAGACCACCGGGAAGATCGTCACCGCCGCGACGACCAGGAGCGCCGGGGCCGCGAAGCCCCACGCGCCCCGCGCGCGGATGCGGTCGAGACGCGACCGCCCGCTCAGGCGGGGCGGCGGGTCTTGGCGACCCGTGCCTCCCGGCCTGGTGCCCGAGCGTGTGGCCGTGCCGGCGCTCACAGCGCCTCCCCCTGCAGGGCGAGCGCGATGGCGGAGGCCATCGTGCTCGTGCCGCCGTCCACCGTGGCCTGCCCACCGAGGATGCTGTTGCCGTTCTGGTACACGCCCTGCGAGACCTTCGGGTAGTACGCCGTCGACGTCGGACGGGGCACGAGCGTGATGCCGGCAGCGGTGTCGTACGTCGGGCGCTTCTGCTGCTTCGCGTCCTCGCTGACGAGCGACGCGCTGCGGGCCGGCAGGACGCCGCCCTCGCGGGTCAGGAACTGCTGCGCCGTCTCGCTCGACATCCAGCGTGCGAACGTCAGTGCCGCCGCGGGCTGCTGCGTGTGCGGGTTGATGTAGTTCCCCCACCCGCCGATGGTCGAGTGGTGCTCGTCCTGCCCGTCGAACGTGGGACGGGCGGCGAGCCCGACCTTGCCCGCGACCCGGCTGTCCGGCCCGTTCGCGATGCCCCACGCGTACGACCAGTTGCGCAGGAACGCCGCCCGACCGCCGGAGAAGGCGTCGTTCGTGTCCTGCTCCTGGTACGTCAGCGTGGCCCGGGGGCTCGCGCCGTCCGTGATCAGGGACCGCATGAACTCGAACGCTCGCTTCGTCTCCGAGCTCGTCGTCTCGGGCTTCGTCAGGTCGTCGTTAAGCAGCGAGCCGCCGGCGTCCGCGACGAACTCGGTGACGTTGCAGGTGAGGCCCTCGTACACGTCGCCCTGGAACGCGAATCCGTAGCTGACGTCACCGGTGTCGACGAGCTTCGCGGCCGTCTCGCGCACTTCCTCCCACGACCCCGGCACCTGCAGGGAGTGCTTCGCGAGCAGGTCCTTCCGGTACAGGAAGAACGACTCGTCGATGTAGAGCGGGAACATGTAGTAGGTCCCGTCGACGCTCGCCGCCTGCCGCAGTCCTTCGGGGAACTGGTCGAAGAAGTCCTCGCCCACGAGCTGGTTCACGGGGGTGGCGAGCTTGTTCTTCGCGAACTGCCCGGGCCACGCGACGTCACCGAGGTAGACATCCGGCGTGCTGCTGCCGGCCGCGATCTGCGTCGTCAGGCTCGTCCGGTTCGTGTCCGTGTCGCTCGGGGCGCTCACGATGCGCACCCGGATGTTCGGGTGCTCCTTCTGGAATTCGGCGATGAGCCGGCGCCGCAGGTCACCGCCGTCCTTCGAGGCGACCTGGCCCGCCCACCAGCTGATCGTCGCCTCGCCCTCCGGCGGGTCGGTGGGCCAGTCCTGGACCAGCGTGCGCTCGGGGCGGGTGGAGCAACCCGCGAGGAGCAGCACCCCCGCTCCCCCGAGCAGGAACATCCTGCGGTCGATGGCCATCCGTCCTCCTCGACGTGTGGTGCTGCGAACCTGTGCGTCCACACAACCAACGGACCCTGAGCGCCCGGTGGGTGGGCGGCGGCGGCATGGCCGAGTCTCGGGGTGGGCGACGGCGGGCACACTGTGCCGCTGGCGGCTCGGTCGCTGTCGCGAAAGCGACACCCTGCCGCGGAACGTTCGCAGGGATCTGTCGCTTTCGCGGGTGGGGATGTGGGGCCGCGGGGCGGCGGCCTGGAGGCCCGTGGCGGGGACGACCCGCGCCTCCAGTCCGGCAGGTGGTCGCGAAAGCGACAGAACGCGCGCAGGTGCCCCCGTCAGTGCTGCGAAAGCGACAGTGTGCCGCGAACCGTTCGCCGAGATCTGTCGCTTTCGCGGGCGGGGTCGGCAGGTGGTCAGGCGGGCGCAGGGGCGGGGGCGGTGGACTCCGCGGTGCGGAGCGTGCACGGCAGCAGGAAGTGCGGCAGGTCGTCGGACGTGCCGTCGAGCTGCTCGATGAGGGCGTCGGCGGCCCGGATCCCGAGCTCCTGGCCGGGGGCGACCATCGTCGACAGCCGCGGGTAGTGCTGGTCGGCGTTGGCCTCGGACGACGCGATGCTGAGCACGGAGACGTCCTCGGGGACCCGCCGCCCGGCGGTGTAGAGGCCGACCAGGACGCCGGCGGACGAGTCGTCCTTCATCACGAGCAGCGCCGTGACGTCGGGGTCCGCCGCGAGCAGGTCGCTCGTGGCCTGCCGTCCGCCGTCGCTGCCCGGCCCGGCGGTGACGACCGTCCCGGCCAGCCCGCGCTCGGCGATCGCGCGCCGGAAGGTCGCCTCGACGCGCAGGTGTGGGGCGTAGCCGGCCATCGGGGTGCCCTCGAGGTCCTCGAGCACGAGTCCGAAGCGGCGGTGCCCGAGCGTCTCGAGGTGGTCGAGGCTGTCCTCGATGGTCGTCTCGAAGTCGATGTCGACGAAGGGCAGACCGCTGCTGTCGCGGGTCCGGCCGATCAGGGTGAACGGCACGCCGAGGTCGGTGAGGACGGCGACGCGGGGGTCGTCCATCCGCACCTCCATCAGGATGACGCCGTCCACGAGCCCACCCGAGACGAGGTCGTCGAGGTCGTCTCCAGCGGGGTCCACCGGCCAGAGCACGAGGTGGTGTCCCCGCTCGGATGCCCGTTCCGCCGCACTCATGAAGAACTGCGAGGTGGTCGGGCTGAAGCGGTTGCCGGTGGTCGGGAACAGCAGCGCGATGATCCGGGTCCGCCGGCTCGCCAGGGCCCGGGCGACGACGTTGCCGCGGAACTTCAGCTCGCGCATCGCGGTCTTCACCCGCGCGGTCGTGCCGGGGGTCACGTACTTCGTCCCGTTCACCACGAAGGACACGGTGGCGATCGAGACCCCCGCCCGATCGGCGACCTGCTGCATCGTGGCCATGGCGCTGATCCTAGCGCGCGGGAAGTCAGAAAAGCGCTTTACAGGTGAAGCGCTTATCTGTTAGCTTCTCGCCCCAGGAGCACAGCGACGATGACGTCAGCGGCCTCGTCGATGCGTGCCTGCCCCAGCACCCGTCAAGAGAAGAGCTCTGCAATGAAGCAAAGATTCCCCTCCATGTCCCGCCGGACGCGCGCCCTCGTCGGCGCAGTCGCCGTCGTCGCCACGATCCCCCTGGTCCTGTCCGGCTGCTCCGGCTCCGGATCGGCCTCGTCGGGCGGCAGCAAGGCCCTGACGATCGAGGACTACTACGACGCGAACTACAACCCGGTCTACAAGCAGTGCGCGAAGGAGGTCGGCGCGACGGTCACGATCAACCACGTCGCCGGCGCCGGTCTGATCGCGAAGGTGCTGCAGCAGGCATCGTCGAAGACGCTGCCCGACGTCCTCATGCTCGACAACCCCGACGTCCAGCAGATCGCCTCCTCCGGTGCCCTGTCCGACCTGTCCGACTACGGTCTGGACGCCGACGGCGACGTCCCCGGCGTGAAGGCGGCGAGCACCTACAAGGGCAAGCTCTACGGCCTGCAGTCGAACACGAACTCCATCGCGCTCTACTACAACAAGAAGCTCCTGGCGGACGCCGGCGTCCAGCCGCCCAAGACGTGGGACGAGCTCAAGGCCGCGGCGAAGAAGCTCACGAGCGGGTCCACCTACGGCTTCGCGATGAGCAACATCAACACGTACGAGGGCACCTGGCAGTTCCTGCCGTTCTTCTGGTCGAACGGCGGCGACGAGAAGGACATCGCCACCGCGGACGCCACCCAGGCGCTGCAGCTCGTCGAGGACCTGCAGGACGACGGCTCGATGTCGAAGAGCTCGATCAACTGGGCCCAGGCGGACGTCAACAACCAGTTCCTGGCCGGCAAGGCCGCGATGATGATCAACGGTCCCTGGCAGCTGCCGGCGCTCAACGAGAAGAAGAGCCTCGAGTTCGACAGCGTCCCGATCCCGACGCGCACCGGCGACGCCACGGTCGCACCGCTCGGCGGCGAGGCGTTCACCGTCCCGCAGACCGGCGACAAGGACAAGATGCAGCTCGCCGGAAAGTTCGTCGGCTGCCTCCACTCGCAGAAGATGCAGAAGACCCTGTCCGAGGTCAGCGGCAACGTGCCGACCAACCTCGAGGCCGGCGCCGCCTGGGCGAAGGACCACCCGCAGGTCGCGTCCTTCGTCACCACGGTGCAGACCGCCCGCGCCCGCACCGGTGAGCTCGGACCCGACTGGCCCAAGGCCGCCACGAAGATCTACACCGCCGTCCAGCTCGCCCTCACCGGCAAGGCCAGCCCCGAGGCAGCGCTCAAGCAGGCGCAGTCGCAAGAGCAGTAGTCCACGGGGAGCCGGCCGACCGGTCGGCTCCCTCCGGCGTGCAGGAAAGGACCCCGGCGTGAGCGCCTCGACACAGACACGACCACGGACGATCCCGCCCGTGACGACACCCCGACCCGGGCAACGACGAGCCCGGTTCCGATCCGGCGTGACCCGATGGCTCTTCGTGGTGCCAGCGGCGGTCTTCGTGGCCGTCTTCTTCGGCTACCCCGTGGTGAAGAACATCATCATGTCCTTCCAGGACTACACGACGGCGACCTTCTTCACCGGCGAGGCCCCCTGGGTGGGACTCGGCAACTACATCTCGGTGTTCCAGAGCTCGGTCTTCACGACGAGCCTCGTGAACACCGCCCTGTTCACGGCCGGCTCGATCATCCTGCAGTTCGTCATCGGGCTGAGCCTCGCGCTGTTCTTCCGTCGGCACTTCCCGCTGTCGGGCTTCCTGCGGGGGCTCCTGCTCCTGCCGTGGCTGCTGCCGCTCATCGCCTCGAGCGCGGTGTGGAAGTGGCTGCTCGACCAGGACAGCGGGGCACTCAACCAGCTCCTCGGCCTGGTGGGCATCGCCCCGGTCCCGTGGCTGGTCAGCCCGAGCCTCGCGCTCATCGCCGTCATCGGCGTCAACGTGTGGCTCGGCATCCCGTTCAACACGACGATCCTCTACAGCGGTCTGCAGTCCGTGCCGCCGGAGCTCTACGAGGCCGGGTCGCTCGACGGCGCCACCGGGTTCAAGGCGTTCTGGTACATCACGTGGCCGAGCATCCGGTCGGTGGTCAGCGTCGTGGTCGTGCTCGGGGTCGTCTACACGTTGAAGGTCGTGGACATCATCCTCGGCCTGACCGGCGGCGGGCCGGCGAACTCGACGCAGACCCTCGCCACGAACGCGTACCACCAGTCGTTCATCAACTTCCAGTTCGGCATCGGAGCCGCGGTGAGCAACGTGCTCATCGTCGTCTCGTTCGTCTTCGCGATGGTCTACATCGCGATCTCCCGGAAGGCGGTCGACGAATGAGCGTCGGACTCGCGAACCAGACCGTCACCGCCACCCGCGCGATCACGACGAAGCGGACCACCCGGGCACCCCGCCCGCGCGGTTCCGCCAAGGGCATCCCGTTCACGATCCTCGGGTGCGTGTTCCTCGCGATCATGGTGTTCCCCGTCTACTGGATGGTGAACACCAGCCTGCAGGCGACGTCCGGGGCCGCCACGGCGACGTGGTTCCCGTTCTCCCCGACCTTCGCCGGGTACGAGGCCGCGTTCGCCCAGCAGGGACAGAACTTCCTGTCGAGCATGATCATCGGCCTCGGCACCGTCCTGCTGACGCTGGCCATCGCGACGCCGGCCGCCTACGGGCTGGCCCGGTTCCGGATGCGCGGCGGCCGGGTGTTCCTGCTCGTGCTGCTCATCACCCAGATGATCCCGGCGATCGTGATCGCGAACGCGCTGTACACGCTGTTCAACAACATCGGGCTGCTCAACAGCTACGTCGGGCTGATCCTGGCCGACAGCGCGGTCCAGGTGCCGTTCGCCATCCTGCTCATGCGGGCGTTCATGGAGTCGATCCCGCCGAGCCTGGTCGAGGCCGCACTGGTCGACGGCGCCAGCGACTTCCGGGCGTTCGTGTCGATCGTCGTGCCGATCAGCCGGAACGCCATCGTCACCGCGGCGCTCTTCACGTTCCTCGGCGCGTGGGGTGACTTCCTCATCGCACTGACCCTGACGTCGACGACCGCGGTCCGACCGATCACGCTCGGCATCTACAACTACATCGGCTCGAACGTCACCGACTGGGGACCCGTCATGGCGACCTCGGTGCTGGCGTCCCTGCCCGCTGCCGTCCTGCTGATCTTCGCGCAGAAGTACATCTCCGCTGGTGCCCTCGGCGGTGCCGTCAAGTGACGGCCCCGGACCGACGCCACCACGTACCACCGTCTGAAAGGCACACCATGACCACCACCCCGCTGCGCATCACCGTCTGGGGCGAGAACGTCCACGAGCAGGTCGAGCAGCACGTCGCCGAGCGGTACCCCGACGGCATGCACGGCGCGATCGCCGACGGCATCCGCGAGAACCTGCCCGACGCCGTCGTCCGGACCGCCACCATGCAGGAACCCGAGCACGGCCTGACCGACGAGGTCCTGGCCGCGACGGACGTCCTGACCTGGTGGGGGCACGCCGCGCACCAGGACGTCGACGACGCCGTGGTCGACCGGGTGCACAAGCACGTCCTGTCCGGCATGGGCCTGGTCGTCCTGCACTCCGGCCACTGGTCGAAGATCTTCGGCAAGCTGATGGGCACCACGTGCACCCTGCGCTGGCGGAGCGAGCACGACCAGGAACTCGTCTGGACCGTCAACCCGCAGCACCCGATCACCCGTGGCGTCCCGAACCCGATCGTCATCCCCGAGCAGGAGATGTACGGCGAGTACTTCGACGTGCCGACCCCCGACGAGCTCGTGTTCATCTCGGGCTTCACCGGCGGCGAGGTGTTCCGGAGCGGCATGACGTACCGCCGCGGCCTGGGGAAGATCTTCTACTTCTCGCCCGGCGACCAGGACTTCCCCGTGTACCACCACAAGGACGTCCGCCGCGTGATCGCGAACGCGACCGAGTGGGCGCGGCCGGAGCGCGAGCGTGAGATCCCGACGCTCCGCCGCTACGACCTGGGCGAGTACTTCGAGGGGCAGCACTACCGCGGCCCGTTCGACGACGCGCCCGTCGAGGACGCCCCTGTCGAGGACGCCGCCGTCGGCGACGCCCCCGTCGACGACCACGCCGGGGCGCAGGCGTGACCGCGCTCCGCGTCCTGCAGGTCGGCGCCGGGGGCATGGGCCGGGCGTGGCTCGGCACCGTCGCAGCCGACCCCGACGTCGAGCTGGTCGGCATCGTCGACCTCGACCTCGACGCCGCCCGGGCCGGTGCCGAACACGCCGGCGACCCGAGCATCCCCGTCGGCACCGACCTGACCGTGCTCGCCGCCGAGACCGGTGCACAGGCGGTGCTCGACATCACCGTCCCGGTCGCGCACCACCCCGTCACGCTGCAGGCGCTGCACGCCGGACTCCCCGTGCTCGGCGAGAAACCCGCAGCGCAGACGGTCGCCGAGGCACTGTCGCTCGCCGCGGCCGCCGAGGCCACCGGCAAGCTGTTCATGGTGTCGCAGTCGCGGCGCTACAACGACCAGCTCGTCGCGTTCCGCCAGCACGTGCGCGGCCTGGGCGCGATCGGCGGCCTGGGCACCCGGTTCGCCAAGGCTCCGCACTTCGGCGGCTTCCGCGAGCAGATGGACGACGTCCTGCTGCTCGACATGGCGATCCACGCGTTCGACTCCGCCCGCTACGTGCTCGAACGGGACCCGGTGTCGGTGTACTGCGAGTCGTGGAACCCGTCGTGGTCCTGGTACCGCGGCGACGCGGCGGCGGCGGCGGTCTTCGCCTTCGAGGACGACATCCGGTACGTGTACGACGGCTCGTGGTGCGCACCGGGGGCCGAGACCTCGTGGAACGGCGACTGGCGGGCCTCGGGTGCGGTCGGCACGGCACTGTGGGACGGCGACCACGACCCGTCCAGCGACCTCGACGGCACCGCGGGCACGCCGTCGTCCGCGGCGAGTGTCGGGTACGAGATCGCCGGGGCGCTGACGTCCTTCGTGCACGCCGTGCGTTCCGGCGAGACCCCGGACGGCGAGGTGCACGGCAACGTCATGAGCCTCGCCATGGTCGAGGCGGCGATCGCGTCGACCCGCACCGGGCAGCGCATCGTCATCGACGAGGTGCTCGAGCGCGCACACGCCGAGGCACTCGCCGCCGAGCGGCACGACGCGGTCCGCGACCGCCTGGCAACGTGGGGTTCGGTGCGCGAGGCCCTGAGCGCGTCCGTCCCCACGCCGTAGGCGCCCCGGCACGCCCGGCACGCCCGCGCGTCTTCCCCCGAGGTTCCGAAATCCCGGCATGTCGGCGTCCGTCAGGCTCGTGATCGGAACCTCGGCAGACGTGAGCGGCGAGTCGCGGGACCGCGACCACTCCTGTCGGGCGCGGCGCGTGCGGTGGACGTGACCAAGGACGGACGGGAGGCCCGTGGCGACGCCGCCACGGGCCTCCCGTCCGTCCCGCGGTCACGTCAACGCGGGATGACCGAGAACAGGAACTTCTTGCGGACCATGTACCAGGCCAGCAGGATCAACGCCGAGTGCACCACGAAGCCGATCCAGAAGTCGCCCCACGGCACGCCGGGGATCGACGCGATCGCCAGCGCGAAGAACACCTGCCACACGAAGACGTAGAGGCTCGCCTGCCCGATCGGGATCCAGAGCCAGCCGATCGCCGTCGAGATCGGCTTCCAGAACACCGTCAGGATCGCGTACGACACGATCGCGAAGAACGCGATGTCGACCAGTCGGCCCCACTGCAGGTCCACCCGCTGGTACGCCGTGTTGTACAGGTCCTCGTACATCGACGCCGGGAACGGGACCGGTGTGAACCCGGCGTGGTTCGCCGCCCAGACGTACACCAGGAACGCCGCGTAACCCCCGACACCGATGCCGACCAGGACCTTGCCGAGCCGCCCGGTGAGCGCGCCGATGATCTGCCGTCGGTAGTACCCGAGCACGAGGCCGTGGGTGAACACGACCTGCCAGGTGAGCAGCGGGAAGACCGCCTCGAACTGCGAGTTCAGCGGGCGGAACTCCGGGTTGAGGGCCTGGAACACGTACAGCGCCCAGCTCACGACGAGCACCACCCACCAGAAGCCGCGGCGGATCAGCCAGAGCAGCGGTGGGATGAACAGGCTCAGCACCACGAACAGGCCCATGATGTTGAACGGCCACGGGCCCATCTCGAGCAGCAGGAACTGTCGGATGGCGTACCACGGCGGCGGGTAGCCGAGCAGCTGCATCGCGTTCGGGTACAGGTCGTACACCCGGCCCTCGGCACCGACGCCCCCGGTGCCGGTCCCCCGGTCGGTGAACGTCGTGATCGCGTCGGTGTTCAGGAACGGGACGAAGCTCAGCGCGAAGACGACCGCGATCACCACGAGCGTGACGAGGTACTGCTTGCGGGCACGCTTCCACGCCCCGATCGCGGCCGCCCACTCGCCGAACTTCTTGATGGCGAACGGGTAGGTCATGCCGAGGACCATGCCGGACAGGAACACGAACATCTCGGCACCGGTGATCGCACCCACCGCGTGCAGCGTGAGGTACGAGTACGGCCCGCCGATCTCGATGTGGGTGATCACCACCGCCAGGATGATGAACCCGCGGAACAGGTCGAGCCGCAGGTCGCGCCCGGGTTTCCCGTCGTCGGGGTAGCGCCAGCTCGGCAGCAACCGGCCGAACAACCCGCTCAGCAGGAACACCACCGCCAGGCCCACGGCGACCCAGACGATCCACGCCATCTGGTCGCCGCCGGTGTCGTACTGCTGGTCGGTCGCGGCGTTGCCCTGCTGCGTGGTGATGCGGTCGGTGACGGGCCCGAAGGCGAAGTGGTCGCCCCGCTCGAGGTCGGTGCGGAACGAACCGGCGATCCCGGGCACCGCCGTGTCACGCCAGTCGGCGACACGGTTCCCGGCCTCGGGCTCGCGGCGGTTCGTCTCGAGGAAGGTCACGCCCCGGATCAACGGGCGGTCCTGGACCGAGGCGATCACCTGCCGCCACCAGCCCTGCTTGACCGGGAGCTCTGCATCGCCCCGGCGGGTGTGGTCGTACAGCGCACCGGTGTCGAGCAGCATCGACCGGTCGCCGTCGACGGCGAACCGGTCGTAGAAGCTGTCCGCCTGCTGCTGCTCGTAGCCCCACGTCTCGTCGAACCGGGATTCGACCTCGCCGCGCTCCGGCACGTCGTTGCGGGTGAGGGGGACGTCACGACCGGCGGCTTCGGTCGACTTGCCCTTGCCGAAGTAGTACATCGACAAGCCGACCCAGTCCACCGAGGCGTCGCCCGGCCAGTACGGCTCGTAGGGGTCGTCGGCCGCGGTCAGCTCGCCGTCGCCGTTCGTGTCGAGCTTCGCGACGTCGGTCGCGGAGAGGTCTGCCAGGCGTCCCGCGGACTCACCGAACGGGTACCCCGCGCCGTACGACGGCGACCACACCATGCGCGCGTCGGAGTCGCCGCCGTGCACCGCGGTCGCGAGCGTCCGGAACGCCTGCACGAACTGGGTCGGCTGCTGCCCCCAGCGCACCCACGTGCCGTTCATCTGTGGCGCGAACCGCACGAGCACCTGGGTGTCGTACTGGTCGTGGATCTCCTGGAACGCGGTGTTCGCGGCGCGGGCATCGGCGGCGTCGAGTGACCGGAGCGACTGCCCGGGCTCGAGGCTCACGACGAGGACCGCGCCCTGCGTCGCCGCGGCACGCGTCGCACGGAGGAGCTCCCGCCTGGCCGAGCGGTCGAGCGGGTAGTCGATCTCCACCCCGTACATCGACGGCGTCGCACCGAGCCGTCCCTCGTAGCCCGCCGGGGAATCGTCGCCCCAGTCGAGGTCCGGGCCGAACCAGGCCGTCCCACTCGCCGGCTCCGTCGCCGCGGCCGTGTGCACCGTCACCGCGGACGCCGGCAGCGCACCACCGAGCAGGAGCGTCGCGATCGTGACGAGGACGGCGACCACGCGGGCCGCCAGCAGCCTCATCGGTCGCACACCAGCGTCCAGACGTTGTGCCCGTGCTCGTGCCGGTGCTCCAGGCGGTCGAGGGCGGCGATCGCGAGCGCCAGACCGCGTCCACTCTCCTGCTCGACGTCGGCCATCGTGACGGCGCTCAGGTCGATGTCCACGGGCAGACCGTTGTCGGTGAGCTCCGCGGTGAGCGCCCGCTCGGTCGACTCGAGCCGCACGGTGTAGCGCCGACCGGTCTCCTGGTCGGAACGCGCGGTGTGCTCGACGATGTTCGCGGCGACCTCGGCCAGCGCGGTCTCCAGCGCGAAGCGGAGCCGGACGTCGTCGATGCCGAGGCCGTCCCACCAGGCGCCGAAGCGGTCCTGGACCTCGTCGAGCGACACGGGCGTCGCGGCGACGTCGAAGGTGGTCTCGGCGTTCACAGTGGTCCTCCGGCGGTGCTCGACTCGTGCTCTGACTGGACTCCCGTGCCCGGGCCGCGGTAGAGCACGGCCCGGATCACGATGCTGAAGATGAACAGGTCGAAGACGACCCACGCGGTGTTGACGAGCGGCGCGATGCCCGACGCCTGCCCGGTCAGGTACCGGATGCCGATCAGCAGCAGTGCCGCGACCAGCGCCCCCATCGCGATGAGCTGCGGCTTGACGAGGTCCCACCGGGGCTTCTGCTCGGTCTCGTCGCGCACCTTCGGCGTGACCCGGAACCCGAGCGGCTTGCCGCGGAACACGTTCTCGAACGCACTCGTCACCGCCTCGATCCACACCGGGAACAGCGCGAGCGAGTACTGCTGCCCGCGCCACGTGGGTCTGCCGGCGGCCACCACCCAGAACAGCAGCTGGTTGAGCACGAGGAACGGGATCAACCGTGCGAAGAAGTCGACGCTGTAGGCCTGCACCGGGACGACGCCGAACGACAGGCAGAGCACGGGGGCCGCGATGTACACGATCGCGGCGAACCCGGACAGGTAGCTCCACATCGTCGAGAAGTACATCAGGCGCTGCCCCCAGGACAACCCCTTCTGCACCAGCGGGTTCTCGCGGAAGAACACCTGCATGGTGCCCTGCGCCCACCGGAGCCGCTGCACGAGCATGGTCGGCAGGTCCTCCGGCGCCAGGCCCTTCGCCAGGATCTCGTCGTGGTACGCCGACTTCCAGCCGAGCCCGTGCAGCCGCATGGCGGTGGCCATGTCCTCGGTCACCGAGATCGTCGCCAGCGGCATGATCGGCTGTGCCTCGTCGTCGCGGTTGACGTCGAGTGCCCGTGCGAGGACCGCGATCGACTCGATGGCCGTCACGGGCGATGCGTCGCGCCGCCCGAGCACGTCGAGCGCGGCGTCGTCGAGCCCGGCGAAGGTGTTCGCGTCGGTCGACATCGCGGCGAGTTCCTGCAGGTCGTTCCGCACCGACTCGAGGTCGGCGGCGGCGAACCGGAAGGCGATCGTGTCGATCCCCCGCTGGAACGCGTAGGTGACGTCGCCGAGCGGTTCGCCGGCCCGGACCTGGTCGCGAGCGCGGTCGACGACGGCTTCGGCCTCGTCCAGAGCGCCGAGCACCCGCGGGTCCGTCTCGGTCTCACGGGCACGGGCCAGCAGCTTCCGCGACGTCGTGATCGTGCGCTGCACCGAGGCCTCGACCTCGACCACGTAGCGGGAGATGCCGAGCTGCATCAGGGCCTCGCGCCGCAGGATCGCGTTCGACCCGCAGAAGAACGCGGCGTTCCAGCCGTCCTTCGACTGCTGGATCGGCCCGTAGAACAGCGGCGCCTGGCTGCCGAGCAGGTCCGCCTCGGGAACGTTCTCGAACCACTGCGGCGTCTGCACGAGCGCCATCCGCGGGTCCTTGAAGTACCCGAGCGTGCGGTCGAGGATGCCGGGCTCCGGCACCTGGTCGGCGTCGAGGATGAGCAGGAACTCGCCCTGGGTCGCGAGCAGGGCGTTGTTGAGGTTGCCGGCCTTGGCGTGCCGGGGACGGTCGATCCAGTCGGCACCGCGGGTGATGACACCGATGCCGAGCGAGTCGGCGGCCGCACGCATCTCGGGGCGGTTGCCGTCGTCGAGGATCCACGTCGTGTGTGGGTGCGTGATCGCCTGCGCCGCACGGGCCGTGCGCACGACCATCTCGACGGGCTCGTTGTAGGTGGTGATGAAGACGTCGACCGTGACGTCGGAGGACGGCTTCGTCGGGGGCTCACCGCGCTCGCGCAACCGCCACGCCCCGAACGCGAACAGGAGCGAGTCGATGACGCTGTAGGTCTCGGCCAGGATGAGCGGCACGGCGATCCACCAGGAGTGCCAGTTCACCGAGGCGGCCCAGCGCCAGACGACGTAGTTCACACCGGCGATCGACGCCAGGAGTGCGACCGTGCGCACCGTGACGAGTCGACGGCGGGCCGTGCCGGTGGTGAGCCGGCGGCGGTCCTGGCGGCTGACGTCGAGCGCCGTCACCGGGTCGCTCCGTCTGCGGGGTCGCCGGCCGAGCTGCGTCGCAAGGGTGCCTCCTGATCCGCGCGGACCCCGGCCGCGGCGCACGCCCGGGTGTGGTGCCGTCCGCCCGCTGCCCAGGGGGCACCGTGCCGGCCGTCCGCTCCGGTCGTCGGGCACGACCTCGGCGTAGGGACCTGTCTACCGCAGTGACCGGCACTCTGTCAGGCCCCGAGTGCGAGTCGTGGACAACGGCCCGGGGCGACCGCACGACCGGGTCAGAACGCGGCGGCGAATCCGAGGTCGTCGGCGAGCCGGGCGACCACCTGGTCGAAGTAGGCGGCGCCGTCGGACACCGAGCCGACGAAGTGGCCGAAGAGCTCGAACGAGATCGTCCCGAACACCGTCGACCAGGCCATCAGGGTGCGGACCAGGACCTCGTCGGGCAGTGCGATGCCGAACGACCGCAGGGTGGTCACTGCGTCTGCGACTGCGGGGCCGGCCACCCCGGGAGCTGCAGTGGGCGCGGCGGGTGATCCGGGCCTCCCGTCCGCCCCCGACGCCGACGTGACGTCCCCGCCGGGCGCGACCGCGTCGGCCACCACCCGCACCAGCGCGAGCGTCGTCCGCGCGGCGGGCACGACCGTCTCGCGCGGTGCGGCGTAGCCCGGCACGGGCGACCCGAACAGCAACGCGAAGTCGCCCGGGTGCGCGACGGACCACGATCGGATCGCGCGGCACGCGGCGACCCAGCGTGCACCCGGTTCCGGGCCGGCCGCGGCGTCAGCAGCCTCGACAGCTGCGCCGAGTTCGTCGTAGTCGACGATGAGCAGCGCCGTCAGCAGGTCGTCGCGACTCGGGAAGTAGCGGTACACCGCGGACGACACCATGCCGACGTCACGGGCGACGGCTCGGAGGCTGAGCGCTGCGGGTCCCTCGTCGGTGAGGCGGGTGCGCGCGGCGGCCAGGATGTCCGCCTGGATCGTCTGCCGGGCGAGCTCGCGTGCTGTCGGTGCCATCCGGTCACCATGCCACACGAGAGCACTGCACACAAATGAGAGCAGTGCTCTTGCTCTTTCGTCGCCGAGCGCGCATCCTGGTCGCGAGAGCACCGCTCTCGCTCACCGAGAGCTTCGCTCTCGCACACCGAGGGAAGCAGGAACCCATGTCACACGACCACCTCGTCATCGGCGCCGGTCCGGTGGGCCGCCACGTAGCCGCGCTGCTCGCCGAACGCGGCGAGCACGTCACGGTCGCCACGCGCTCGGGTCGTGACACCGGCCTGTCAGGGGCCGATCACGTCGCGCTCGACGCCTCCGACGCCGAGGCGCTCACCCGGGCAGCCGACGGCGCCGCCGTGCTGTACAACTGCGCGAACCCGGGCGACTACACCCAGTGGGAGCGCACCTGGCCACCGCTCGCGGCGTCGATGCTGACCGCTGCCGAGCGGACCGGGGCCGTCTACGCCATCACCGGGAACCTGTACCCGTACGGCCCGGTCGACGGCCCGATGCGCGCCGACACCCCGGACGCGGCAACCGACCACAAGGGGATCCTCCGCGCACGGCTGTGGGCCGACGCCCTGGCCGCGCACCGTGCCGGACGCATCCGCACGGTCGAGGTCCGCGCTTCGGACTACGTCGGGCCGGGCATCGGGGCGAACGGGCACGTCACGCGTGTGCTGCCGGCCGCACTGCAGGGGAAGGCCGTGACGATGATCGGCAGGACCGACCTGCCACACACCTTCACCGACGTGCTCGACGTCGCCAGGACCCTCGTGGCGGCGGCCTCGGACGAGGGCGCGCACGGCCGCACGTGGATGGTGCCGAGCAACCCTCCTCGTACCCAGCGGCAGGCGCTGACCGAGGTGCTGGCCGCGGCCGGCAAGGCACCCGTAGCCGTCCACCGGATGCCCGCGGGGGCGATCCGTGCGCTCGGGCTCGTGTCGCCGATGATGCGGGAGCTCGCCGAGATGAGCTACCAGTGGACCGCACCGTACGTGGTCGACGATGCCGAGAGCCGCGCGGAGTTCGGCATCGAGCCGACCCCGTGGGACGAGGTGTGTCGCCGGACGGTCGCGGGAGTGGCGTGAGGCGGGTGGGGTGCGGTGGGCGGGGTGCGGCGGGCGGGGTGCGGCGGGCGGGGCGCGGTGCGCGGGGTGCCGGGCGGGGTGCCGGGCGGGGTGCCGGGCGGGGTGCCTGGCGGGGTGCCGGGCGGGGCGTGGTGGCGCCGAGGTTCCACACCACGCCGCAGGTGCGCCGCCGAGGTTCCACGGATCAGCGCAGGGAGCGTCGAGGATCCAATACTTTGGAACCTGGGGCCCGCACGTCCCGCACGCCGCCAGCGCCCGCGACACAGGACGGGGTGGGACGCGCCGTTGCGTCCCACCCCGTCCTGCCTCGGTCTGCCGGTCAGATCACCAGCAGCCGCGAGTACTGCGCCGACGACAGCTGCTGCGCAGCCCCGCCGGAGGCCGGCACGCGCCAGAGCCCCGGCGTCGCGCCGCCGTCGATGGCGACGAAGACGTCGCCCTGGGCATCCGTCGCCCCGACGTACGGTGCACGACCGTTCGCGGTGATCCCGCTCGTCGTGCGCTCGGTGGTCGCGCCGGAGGCGTTGCGGACGAACTGGTGCGTCAGGGTCCGGTCGACGTGGCAGCCGCCGGGGCTCCCCTCGCTGATCGCGGCGCACCACTGCGCGGACTGCAGGATCGTGAGGTCGGTCGAGTTGACCGCCGCGTACTCGAACGCGATCCGCGGCTCGATCACGGTGAACGCCGTGGCGCGGGCGGGCAGGGCGTACCAGCCGAAGTACCCCGAGCCGCCCGGCGACTGGAAGGACACGTAGAGGGTTCCGGACCCGTCTGCGAGCAGCCCGGACAGGTACCCGTACGTCTGGCCGGCGGGGAACGCCACCGTCCGCTTCGTCACGGTGGCCGTCGGGCTGGCGGTGTTGACCAGGCCCCCGGTGGCCGTGCTCGTGTAGGCGGAGACGGTGCCGTCACGGCCGACGGCCCACTGGGATCGGGACGCCGAGTTCTGCGCGGCCGGGAACGTGACGGCCGTGGCCGCGGTGGAGCTGCCGACGGGGAGCTTCTGCACCGAACCGTTCACCGAGTCGATCCAGTACAGGTTGCCGGCGACGTCGGAACGCAGGTCGGGCGTCAGGTGCAGGCCGGTCGCCAGGGTCCGCGCCGCGCTGCCGTCAGCGGGGTGGAACAGGATGGAGGTGTGGTCGGCCGACGGGGTGAACACGTCACCGACGTCGTCCGCGGCGAAGCCCGTCCCGTTCGCCGAGACGACCTTCCCGGTGCCGGAACCGTCCTCGGCGAACCGCACGACGTTGCCGGACGCGTCGAGGGCGAACAGCGACTGCGTCGTCTCCACGACGGCCGGTGCCGTGTAGCGGACGGCCACCGCGCGCCCGGCCATCTTGCCGCTGACCGCCCGCACCGAGAACGTGTAGGTCGTCTTCGGGGTGAGGTCACCGAACCGGTCGGACCGTGCCTTCGCCGGCAGTCGGTCGACGCCGGCGTCGGGCTGCTGCTGCACGGGGGCGATCGCCACGGTCCACCCGGTGACCTTCGCGCCGGACTTCGGGGCACCCCAGGTGACGGTGGCGCTGTCGGCCGCGCCCGAGACCCGGACGGAGGTCGGCACACCGGGCGCCGAGGACGGAGACGAGGGAGCAGCCGTTGCCGGCGCCACTCCCCCGATGACGAGCGCCGCCGCTGCGGCGACGGTGATGAGTGCTCGGTACACGTTCGTTCCCCTGCCTTCTCCGCGGCTCCCTGCGTCACGGCTTCCGGTATCACAGCACCGCTCGGGAGCCAGGGGAACGGGTCCGGGCCTGATGTGCGGTTCCCCGCACCGCAAGACTGCGGCGGGCCGGTTTCGTCAGACGCCGTCGTGTTCTCGAGACGCCGCCGAATCGTGCGGCGTCTTGCGGACTCCGCGGCGTGACAGCGACACGACGGCGTGTTCGGTGCGGGAGACGCGACCGGACGACGGACGGGAGGCGCGGTGCCAGCTGGCACCGCGCCTCCCGTCAGCAGGTGGTCACGTCGAGGACGCGGCTCGCGTCAGTAGCGGGGCTTGCGCTCCGGACGCTCGTCGCGGCGGCCACCACCACGGCGGTCGGGCTTGATCTCGATGAGCTTGCCGCTGATCCGGGTGTCGGTCAGGCGGTCGAGCACGCCGCCGTCCATGTCGGCGGGCAGCTCGACGATCGAGAAGTCCGGCTGGATGCGGATCGCACCGAAGTCGTCGCGGCGCAGGCCGCCCTCGTTCGCCAAGGCGCCGACGATCTGACGCGGCTCGACGCGGTGACGACGGCCGACCTCGATGCGGTAGGCGGTCATCGGCTGCGAACGGCGGGGCGCACGGTCGCGGTCGCCGCCACGGTCGCTGCGCGGGCCACGGTCGTCGCGCGCACCGCGGTCGTCGCGCTCGCCACGGCGGGCATCGCGCTCCATCTGCGTGCGGAGGGCGTCGTCGGCTGCGGTCAGGAGCAGCGGCGAGTCGCCCTGCGCCACGACGGCCAGGGCGGCGGCGACGTCGTCCGAGGGGACGTCGTGGTGCTCGACGTAGTGCGCGATGACGTCGCGGAAGGCGGCGATGCGACCCTGGTCCTCGAGCGCTGCGGTGATCGCGTCGTCGAAGCGGGTCAGGCGCGTCTCGTTGACGTCGTCGATCGTCGGCAGCTGCATCTGGGTGAGCGGCTGCTTCGTGTGGCGCTCGATCGCGGAGAGCAGGCGACGCTCGCGGGGGGTCACGAAGCTGATCGAGTCACCCGAGCGGCCGGCACGACCCGTGCGGCCGATGCGGTGCACGTAGGACTCGATGTCGACCGGGATGTCGTAGTTCACGACGTGGGTGATGCGGTCGACGTCGAGGCCACGGGCGGCGACGTCGGTGGCGACGAGGATGTCGAGCTTGCCGGACTTCAGCTGGTTGACGGTCCGCTCGCGCTGGGCCTGGGCGACGTCACCGCTGATGGCTGCTGCGGCGTAGCCACGGGCCCGGAGCTTCTCGGCCAGGGTCTCGGTCTCGCTCTTGGTGCGGACGAAGATGATCATGCCCTCGAAGTCCTCGACCTCGAGGATGCGGGTCAGGGCGTCGACCTTCTGCGGGTACGAGACCATCAGGTAGCGCTGCGTGATGTTCGCGGCGGTCTTCGTCTTGGTCTTGACGGTGATCTCGGCCGGGTCCGTCAAGTACTGCTGCGAGATGCGGCGGATCTGGGCGGGCATGGTCGCCGAGAAGAGGGCGACCTGCTTGTCGTCGGGGGTGTCCGCCAGGATCGTCTCGACGTCCTCGGCGAAGCCCATCTTGAGCATCTCGTCGGCCTCGTCGAGCACGAGGTACTTCAGCTCGGACAGGTCGAGCGTGCCCTTCGCCAGGTGGTCCATGATGCGACCGGGCGTGCCGACGATGACGTCGACGCCGCGGCGCAGGGCGGACAGCTGCACGCCGTACGCCTGACCGCCGTAGACCGGCAGGACGTGGACGTGCTTCATGTGCGACGCGAACTGCTCGAACGCCTCGCACACCTGCAGGGCGAGCTCGCGCGTCGGGGACAGCACGAGGGCCTGCGGCTTCTTGCTGCCGGGCTCCATGCGGGACAGGATCGGCAGCGCGAAGGCGGCGGTCTTGCCGGTCCCGGTCTGCGCGAGGCCGACGACGTCGCGGCCGTCGAGCAGCGTGGGGATGGTGGCTTCCTGGATGGCGGAAGGGGTTTCGTAGCCGATGTCCTTGACGGCCTTGAGCACAGCATCGCTCAGGCCGAGATCGGCGAAGGTCACCACGGGCCCCTCGTCGGTGGTCTCGGTGGTGGTGGCGGTGTCCGTGCTCATACACCAACGGTATCTCGAATGCACGCTCCGCAGTGACCGGAGGGCGTCCGGACGGGAGGAACGGGCCGGGCCCGCCCCGCGCCTCCCGGTCATGTCGTGGTCACGTCACGGGCGTGGGTGCCGATCCCGAGGACCGCGTCGGCCCGGTCGTTCAGCCGCGTGAGCATCTCGGCGAGCGAGCGCAGCTCGTCCGAGGCGAACTCCTCGGTGAGGTCGTCGAAGACCTCGGCACCGGCGGCGTCGAGTTGGTCGAGCAACTGCTTGCCCGCGGGTGCGAGCGAGACCAGGGTCGCTCGGCCGTCGGCGGGGTCCGGCGAGCCGACCAGGTGCTCGGCCTCGACGAGCGACGCCACCCGGCGGCTGATCACCGGGCGGGACAGGCCCGTCGCGTCGGCGATGGCGGTCGCCCGGACGGGTCCGTGACCGGCGACGGCCCGCAGGATCACCCGCGCCGTCGGGTCGAGCCCGCCACGGGACTCGATGAGCGAGGAACGCAGGGTCTGCCGGACCCACAGCCGGTCGAGCTGGGATCGCAGGAGTCGCTCGGCAGCACGCCGCTCGTCGGACATGGGGCCAGCGTAGCGGGCACATTTAGTTGCTTGCTGGAAGCAACAGATGTATCGTTGCGCGGTCTGCAAAGTTACACAGCACGAAAAAGGAGTTCGATGACCGCCACCGCACCCGTCCAGGTGCAGCACGGTCGGCACACCGCCGAGGCCCCAGCAGCCTCCGGCGGGACCGGCCCGCAGCCCCTGATGACCCACCGCCAGATCCTCCTGGTGATCTACGGCCTGATGGCGGGCATGTTCCTGTCGTCCCTCGGCCAGACGGTGTTCGGCACGGCGATCCGCACCATCGGCGACGACCTGCACGGCCTCGACCAGCAGGCCTGGGTCACCACGGCCTACCTGATCACCTCGACGATCGCGACGCCGATCTACGGCAAGCTCTCCGACATCTTCGGCCGCCGGCCCCTCTACATCTTCGGCATCGTCGTGTTCATCCTCGGCGCCGTCCTGTCGTCGATGTCCACCTCGATGCTCATGCTCGCGGCCTTCCGCGCCGTGCAGGGCATCGGTGCCGGTGCGCTGATGTCGCTGCCACTCGCGATCATGGGCGACATCCTCGCCCCGCGCGAACGTGCCAAGTACCAGGGCTACTTCCTCGCCGTGTTCGGTATCTCGTCCGTCATCGGGCCGCTCATCGGCGGGCTGCTCGCCGGTTCCTCCGAGATCCTGTGGATCACGGGATGGCGCTGGGTCCTGCTGATCAACGTGCCGATCGGTGTCGCCGCGCTCCTCATGGTCATCGTCTTCCTGCACCTGCCGAAGGTGCACAGTGCCGACGACGCGAAGCCCAAGGTCGACTGGTGGGGCGCGACCGCCGTCATCGTCACCCTCGTGCCGCTGCTGCTCGTCGCCGAACAGGGCCGCATCTGGGGCTGGGGCTCCCCCGCCGCCATCGCCTGCTACGTCGTCGGGGTCGTCGGCCTGATCGGGCTGCTGCTCATCGAGTCGAAGATGGGCGACGCGGCGATCATCCCGCTCAAGCTCTTCCGCTCGGGCACGTTCTCGATGGCGACCGTCATCGGGTTCCTGGTCGGCTTCGCGATGTTCGGTGCGATGCTCACCATCCCGCTCTACCTGCAGATCGTCGTGGGGCTCACCCCGACCGAGTCCGGCTTCGCCACGCTCCCGCTGGTCGGCGGTCTCATGATCGCCTCGATCACGAGCGGTCAGATCGTCGCCCGTGTCGGCCGCTACCGGATCTTCCCGGTCATCGGCACCGCGCTCGTGTCCGCCGGTTACGTCGTCCTGACCTTCATGTCGATCGACAAGCCGCTCTGGTTCCTGATGATCGGCATGTTCCTGATCGGCCTCGGCCTCGGCTCGGTCATGCAGTCGCTGACCCTGGCCTCGCAGGGCTCCGTCGAGGCCCGTGACATGGGTGTCGCCACGTCGTCCGCCACGTTCTTCCGGCAGATCGGTGGAACGCTCGGCACCGCGGTCCTGCTCTCCATCCTGTTCTCGGTGATGCCGGCGAACATCCTGCACGCGACTGCGAACGAGAAGGACCTCGGCCCGGCGCTCGACGCCGCGCTCAACCCCACCGTCGCCAGTGCGAAGGCGAACCAGGGCGCGATGGACAAGATCTGGACGCCCGTCGTCACCCCGCTGACGAAGACCGTGCAGTCGCAGCTCGACGCTGCCTCCGCGAAGGCGACGCAGGCCGCCGACGCCGCGGTGACCGAGCAGGTCACGGCAGCCGTGCAGCAGCAGGTCGCCGCCGGTGCGGTCCCCGCCGCCTCGGCCCAGTCCGTCATCGACCAGCAGGTCGCAGCGGCGACGCCGGCGGCCGAGCAGTCCGCCCTCGAGCAGGTCGCCGACCAGGCACACGCCAGCGTGCAGGACGGCACCGTGTCCGTCGACTGGTCGAACGCCTCGCAGCGCTCGTACTGGGTCGACGAGCTCACCCCGGAGCTCGCGAAGAAGATCGACGACGGCAACACCACGAGCGACAGCGCCACCAGCACGAACGACACCTCGTTCCTGACCGGTGCCGACAGCCGCCTCACCCGACCGTTCATGGCGGGCTTCAACGCCTCGTCCGTGACGATCTACTGGGTCGGCCTCGGTGTGATCCTGCTCGCGTTCGTGCTCACCTGGTTCTTCCGGGTGCCGCCGCTGCGCCAGCGCTCCGCCCTGCAGGAGCGTGCCGACCTGTCCGCCGAGGCCCAGCTCGAGGCCGAGGCCGGCGCAGCCGCTGCCGACGCCGGCTCGTTCACCGGTCCGATGACCGGGTCCGTGCCGACCGGATCGGTGCCGACCGGATCTGGTTCGGCCGGATCTGGTTCGGCCGGATCGGGCTCGACCGGATCGGGCTCGACCGGATCCACACCGTCGCACCGTCGGTGACCGACCGGGCCGTCCGTGCCGTGCCCCCTTTCCGGCACGGGCGGCCCACCACCCCCCACCACCACCAGGAGTCCACGTGATCACCACCCCGGCAGCTGCAGTGGCGACGGAGCCGTGCACCCTGCGGGAGCGCAAGAAGCAGCAGACCCGGCAGGCGCTGCACGACGCGGCCCTGACGCTGGTGTCAGCGCACGGGCTGGACGGCGTCACCATCGAGCAGATCTGCGCCGATGCCGACGTCTCGCCCCGCACCTTCTTCAACTACTTCTCGTCCAAGGCGCACGCGGCCCTCGGGCTCGACTCGGTCGAGGTCCCGGAGCCCTCCGCAGCATGGTTCACCGAGGCTCGTGGCGGCCTGGTCGACGACCTCTGCACCCTCGTCGCGGCGACCGTACCGCTGTCCCAGGACCGCCGACGGATGAAGGAGTTGCTGGTGCTCCGGCCCGAGATGTCCTCGATGGTGATGCAGTGGATGGCCGAGTCGCGCCAGTCCCTGCTCAGCGTCGTGGGCACCAGGACCGACGACCAGACCGCACGCACGGCGGTGACGCTCGTGATGTCGGCGCTCAGCGAGGCAGCCCACCGCGACTCCGTTCGGAACAACGAGGAGCTCGCGGTGCGGCTCCGGGCCGTGGTGCGCGAGATGGCGGCGCTGGCCTCCTGAGCCTTCCGTGCCGCGTACCGAGTCGTTTCGGGCGTACCGGGTCGGAACTTCTGACCAGGTACGCCCGATTCCGCTTTCCATCGCACGCGTTCTGGGAAAGAACGTCAGGCGGTGGTGGCGCCTGCTCGCTGCCGCGCCGGTCGGTGCCAGACGAGCGCGGCGTTGGCGCGGTCGCGGGCGAAGCGGAGCACCCGCAGCACCACGATGTCGTGGTCGCCCGCGCGGTGGACGGCCTCGACCGAGCACTCCAGCCACGAGTGGGCGCCGTCGAGCAGGATCGCTCCCGCCCCGGTGTCCGTGGACGGCACGCCGACCAGTCGCTGCGACCGATCGCGGGAGGCCAGCTGCCGGGTCTGCGCCGCGTGCCCCTCGGCGAGGACGGAGATGCCGAGCACCGGCGCCCCGGCCAGGTCCGGCCAGGTCGTCGACGAGTGCTGCACGGCGATCGTCGCGAGCGGCGGGTCGTACGAGACCCCGACGGTGAACGACGTCGCCACCATGACGACCGGCACGCCCTCGACCCGCGCGGCGATGGAGGCCACGACGGAGGGGACCTCGGCGATCGCCTCACGGATGTCGAGCGGGTCGTCGATGAAGTCGTGCTGCATGGTGGTTCCTTCGTTCAGGAGCGGGCGAGCAGGGTGCGGGCACGGCGCTCGTCGGCACGCATCGCGGCGACGAGGGCGTCCGGCCCGGGGAACGTGCGCTGCCGCCGGAGCCGACGGCCGACGGTGAGCTCGACGGGGGTGCCGTACAGGTCGCCGTCGAAGTCGAGCACGTGGATCTCGACGGTGCGCGGCCGGTCGGCGAAGGTGCTGTTGCTGCCGATCGACACGAGCGCCTCACGGGCACCGGACCACGTCGGCGCGGTCAGCCAGCCGACGTAGACCCCGTCCGACGGAACAGCGCCCGCGTCGTCGGGCAGCAGGTTGGCGGTCGGGAACCCGAGCCCGTGCCCGACCCCGGCGCCGTGCACGACCGCGCCGGTCAGGACCGCCGGCGCTCGCCCTGGCAGGGACGCCGCCGCCACGAGTGCCCCGAGGGCCGCCAGCGCCAGGGCACCGAGGGCCACCGCGTCGGTCGACACCGCGAGGAGCACGGCGGTGACCGTGCTGCCCAGGACGGCACCGAGCTGCTTCACGGTGTTGAAGGTGCTCGACGCCGCACCGATGGTCGCCGGTCCGGCCCCGAGCACCGCCGCGAGCGAGAACGGCGACCAGACGAACGCGTTCGCGACCCCGAAGCCGGTGAACGCCGTCGCCACCGCCCAGAGGGGTGCGGCGGTCCCGATGAGCACGGCGGTCAGTGCCACCGAGACGACGAGCAGGACGGCGCCGATGGTCGCCGTCGCACGGGGGCCCGCGGTGTTCGTCGTGCGGCCGACGAACGGTGCGGCGGCCAGGCAGGCGACCCCCATCGGCACGAGCTCGAGGGCCGCGGCACCCGGTCCGAGACCACGTCCGTCCTGCAGGTCGAGCATGAGCGGGATCGGGGCAGAGCCGACGCAGAACGATGCCGCGGTCGCGCCCCACGAGCCGGTCACGAACCCGCGGTCGCGGAACAGCCCGAGCGGGACGAGCGCCCGGTCCCCCGCGCGGCGCTGCACCGTGAGCACCGCAGCGACGACGAGTGCGCCGAGCACCACCAGACCGACCCGCGGCAGGGGTTCGGCGAGGACGCCGTCGCCCGTGCCCTGGACACCGACGACGACCGCGAACACCCCGGCGGTCACCCCGACGACGGCGAGCACCGGTAGGGGCACCGCGATGCGTCGGGACACCGGCACGAACCGGAGCACGGCGACGGCGGTGATGATGCCGACGGGCACGTTCACCAGGAAGACCGACGGCCACCCCCACGCCTCGACGAGCACGCCGCCGACGATCGGACCGGCGACGGTCGCCGCACCGCCGCCGGCGCTCCAGACGGCGAGCGCGACGGCGAGTCGAGGTGGTTCGAACAACGAGCGGATCACCGTCAAGCACTGGGGTGTGAGCAGGGCGGCTCCGACGCCCTGCACGGCGCGCCAGACGATGAGCGCGCCGATGCCCGGTGCGAACGCGCACCCGACCGACGCGACGGTGAACACCGCGAGCCCGAGCAGGTAGACCCGGCGGTGCCCGAAGCGGTCGCCGAGCCGTCCGGCGACGAGGAGCGGCACGGCGAACGCGAACAGGTAGGCGCTGTTCACCCAGACCGACAGCGACGCCTCGGTGCCGAGGTCGCTGCCGATGTCCGGCAGGGCGACCGACACGATCGTGCTGTCCAGCAGCAGCATGAAGAAGCCGAGGCAGAGCCCGCCGAGCGCGAGCCACCGACGGGCCGGGGTCACCTCACACCGCCAGGTTCTCGCGGAGCGTCGAACCCGGGTACCGCGGCGCCAGGGCACCTCGGGCGCGCAGCTCCGGCACGAGCAGCTCGCTCAGGTCGGCGAACCCGGTGGGCATGCCGAGCGGGCTGGACAGCATGTAGCCGCCGCGTCCGCCGGTCGCCACGAAGTTCTCCTGCAGGGCGTCGGCGACCCCCGCGGCGTCGCCGACCAGCATGTGGTCGAGGCCCGTCGCGGCACGCCAGCCGTGCTCGAAGAAGTCGTCGCGGTCCATGGTGTGGTCCTCGCCGAACTCGGCGACCAGGCTACCGACCAGGCCGGCCGGGCTCGCCTGCGCGGCGACGATCTCGTCGCGCAACTCGCCGAGGCGGAACGTCTCCGGGAGCGTGGAGAAGTCGTACCCGGCGTTGTGCGAGATGAAGGTGCCGACGGCCTCGCGGTTCCAGAACGACAGCAGCGAGTCACGGCGGGCGGTGGCCTCGGCGTCGGTGGCGCCGACGATGACCTGGGTCGCCCAGAGGATCCCGACGCCGGACGGGTCCCGACCGGCGTCGGTGAGCGCTGCGTCGAGGGCGTTCCGGTGCCGGAGCTGTCCGGCGACGCTCGATCCGAACCCGAACACCAGGTCGGCGAACGACGCACTGGCGGCGATGCCGCGCGGCGAGTTGCCGGCCTGCACGACGACGGGGTGCCGCTGCGGACTCGGGACGCTCGCGAGCGGGCCGCGCACCTTGAAGAAGCGGCCGTCGTGGTCGATGGGGTGGACCCCGGCCGGGTCGGCGAACCGCCCCGTCGCGCGGTCGCGGACGATCGCGTCGGGGGCGACGGAGTCCCAGAGCGCACGGCAGACGCCGATGAACTCCTCCATCCGTTCGTACCGCAGGTCGTGGTCGATCAGGTGGTCCGACCCGTAGTTCGCCGCGTCCGCGCCCCGCGACGAGGCGACGACGTTGAACGCCATCCGCCCGCCGGTGACGTGGTCGAGCGAGTTGAGCAGTCGGGCGACGGAGAAGGGGTGGGTGAACGTGGACGAGTAGGTGAGCCCGAACCCGATGTGCTCCGTGACGGTGGACATCGCGGCGATCACGGGCGACATGTCCTGCCGGGGCCACTGGATGCCCCACTCGACGGCCGGGTCGATGCTGCCGCGCCACGTGCTCGGCACACCGGACCCGTCGCCGAAGAACAGCATGTCGACGCCTGCGCGCTCGGCGGTCCGGGCGACCTCCATGTACATGCGGACGTCGGGGAAGTCCTGGCCGACCCAGCTGCCGGCCGCTGCCCACCGCCCCTCGGTGTGGGTGAAGGACAGGTCGTAGGCCAGGTGCATGCCGCTCATCGCGCACCCACCGGCGAAGCGGACGCAGACGCAGACGCAGACCCGGGCGCAGACGCAGACGCAGCAGCATCAGCAGCAGACGCAGCAGCGTCAGCAGCCGCGCGCCACAGCGCCACCGTCTCGTCGGCGTCGGTCACGACGCCCACGTTGAGGTCGATCAGGGTGAGTGCGGCGTCGTGCACGTCGGTGTCGTACGCGGCGGTGGCGTCCTGCGGGACCACCACGGGCCAGCCGAGCTGCATCGCGTCCTGTGCGGTGGCGAGGACGCAACACTCGGTCGTGAGTCCCACGACGGTGACCCAGCCGATCCCTGCGGCGGTGAGCCGGGCCTCCAGGTCAGTGCCCAGGAACCCGCTGTAGCCGCGCTTGACGACGCGTGTCTCACCGGGCGCGGGCGCCGTGCGGTACCACTCGGCGCCCTCCGTGCCGATCCGGCACGGCTCGTCGTCCGGCATGGGTCCGGCCGGGTCGCCCCCGCGCAGCCACGTGCTGGAGCGCCACGGCCGGGCCGGGTCGCTGCCGAGTTCGACCCAGACGACGGGGACGCCCGCTGCGCGGGCCTCGTCGACGAGCGAGCCGATGCGGGTGACGGCGGCGTCCACGGCGACGGACGCGCGGTCGTCGAGTCCGTACGGGGCGATCCGCGCCGGCTCACCGAAGTCGCGCTGCACGTCGACGACGACGAGCGCGGGACGCGAACCGCCAACCGGCGAACCTGCAGCCAGCGAACCGGCAGCCAGCGAACCGCCAGCCGGCGAACCGGCAGCCAGCGATCCCCCGTCCAGCAGCCTGACGAGCCGCGGGTCGCGACCCGCGTCGAGTCCCCCGGTCACCGGACGACCGCCGCGTCGTGCTGGCGGAGCGCCGGCAGGACGGTCTCCCCGAACAACACCATGTCGTGGTCGTACTCGGGGAAGATCAGCATCAGGCCGTCGAGCTCGCCCCGGTCGACGATGTACTCGATGTGCTCGGTGACGGTCTCGGCGGACCCGGCGACGTACGCGGTCTGGAACGCGTCCTCACCGGCAGCACCGTCCGCCCAGGCACGCGCCTGCTCGGCGGGGACGCCCCACGACGCCCGCATCGAGGCCAGTGCTTCGCGGTCGACGCCGGCACCCCACTCGCGCACCTTCCGCTGCGCGGCGGCGTCGGTCTCGCCCTGCACGACCGTGAGCATCGAGTAGGTGCGGCACTCGCGTCCCTCGGCGGCGGCTCGGTCGTGGACGTCGCGGGACAGGTCGCGCATCTCGTCCAGGCTGTCCGCTGCCAGGAAGGCGCCGTCGGCGTGCTTCGCCTGGAACGCCCGGGCCGCTTCGGACTTGCCGGCGCTGATGATGGTCGGCCGCGATGCGGGGTGGGGGCGGGACTCGCACGCGTCGAGGTCGAAGTACGGCGTGTGCATCGTCACGCTGTCCTCGGTCCACAGGCGCGTGACCGCTTCGGTCCAGAGCTCCGTCATCCGGTACCGGTCGGCGTGGCTGAGGGCCGCGTCCCAGATCCCGAACTGCTCGAACTCCGCCGCGTAGGCGCCGTTGACGATGTTCATGCCGGCCCGGCCGCCGGAGACGTCCTGCAGCGTCGTGTACATCTTCGCGGCGACCGCCGGGTTGTGGACGTTGGCGTGCATCGTCGCCCAGATCTTGACGCGCTCGGTGGCCTCGGCGATGCCGGCCATCATCGTCATCGACTCCAGGGAGCGGCCCCAGTGGTCGGTGGAGCCGCCGAAGCCGCGCCACTTCGCCATCGACATCACGAAGTCCAGGCCGATCGTCTCGGCGTGCAGCGCCGCCCGCTTGTTCCAGGCGTAGGTCGCCTCGGGGTGGGGTGCCGTGGTGGAGAGCATCCACCCGCCGTTGCCGATCGGGAGGAAGATCCCGTACTCCTTCGCGGGCATCTCACGCCGCCTTTCTGGTCGTTGCGGAACACTCGGTGACGAAGGGACTCACGGTGCCGGCCACACGGTCTCGCCGTCCTTCGTGATGGCGTCGATGTACTCGTTGGTGAACCAGCTCTTCGCGTCGTCGGCGGTCACGGAGCTCTTGACGATGTCGAACTGGTGCAGCATGTCGACGAGCTTCGTCACGTTCTCCGGGTCGATCCCGCCGAGGGGCTGGTCCGGCGTCGGGTTGTCCGCGATGACCTTCGTCTCGGTGGTCCAGATCTTGGTGTTCTGGGCGGTGTCGTAGGTCGCGCCGGACAGCTTGGCGGCGTACCCGACGCACTGCTTCGTCTTCGCCTCGCTCGCGGAGCAGAAGTCGTAGGCGTGCAGGGCTGCGCGCAGGACGTCCTCGACCGCGGTCGGGTGCGCCTTCGCGAAGGCGGGGTTCACGGCCATCGCGCCGATCGACGAGGGGATGTCGTAGTCGACGGGCTGCCAGACGGTGACGTCGTCACCGGCGGCCTTCAGCAGGTTCGGTTCGTTCGACACGAAACCGGTCAGCGCCTCGAGGCCGTTCTGCTTGCGCGGCAGGACGGACGGGTCGTAGCCCTCCTTGACGAGCGTGAGGGAGTCCCACTCGACTCCGGCCTTCTCCATCATCGCGCGGACCGAGGCGGGGACGTAGCCCTTGTGGCCGACGACCTGGCCGTCGAGCTGCGGCAGCTTCGTGATGTCCTTGTTCGTCATCAGGACGTCGAGTCCGGCGTTCGAGTACGACGAGATCCCGGTGATGTCGATGCCGTTCGCGCGGGCCTGGATGAGGTCCTGCTCGGCGACGGCGGACACGGTGGCCTGACCGCTGGCGAGGAGCTTCGTGTTCTGGGCGGTGTCACCCGAGCCCGGCTTCAGGGTCACGTCGAGGCAGAGGTCCTTGAAGTAGCCGAGCTCGTCCGCCGCGATGTACTCGAGGATCGACGCCGACGACTGGTACTGGTAGCCGGACAGGTAGGTGATCTTGCCGGCGTCCTGGTTCTCCTTGCACCGCTCGGCCGAGATCGCGCTGCCCTCGGACGAGGTGGTGCCGGCGCTCGAGCCGGTGCTGCAGCCGGTGAGCGCGAGGGCGACGACGGCGGTGGCGAGAGCCGCGAGTGCGGCCTTGGTGCGGTGCGTGGTGCGGTGCGTGGTGCGGTGCATGGTGCTGTGCTGCATGGTGCGGTGCTGCATGGTCACTCCTGTGGGAAGGGATGGGTGGTGCAGGGCGGGTGCGGGTGCAGGTGGTGCGGGTGGGTCGGTGGGTCGCCTGACGTCGGCCTGGAGGCGCGGCTGACGTCGCGCGGGCAGGCTCGCGCCGGCGGGTGGTGCGGCAGGGCCGCGGGGCGGCCGCGTGGTGGGGCCGGCAGACCGCGCGTCAGTCGTTCGCGGTGCGGTGCCAGTGCAGGACGCGCCGCTCGACGACCGTGATGAGTCCGAGCAGGACCACGCCCATCACCGCGAGGATCGCGATCGCCGCGTAGACGACGTCGAGCTGGTTCATCGACGACGCCGTGCTGATCACGGTGCCGAGGCCGCCGGTGGAACCCGAGGCGGAGAGCTCCGCGACGACCGCGCCGATGATCGACAGCGGGAACACGATCCGGAGCGCTGCGAACACGAACGGCAGGGCGTTCGGGATCCGCAGGTGCACGAGCATCTCGAACCGGGAGGCATCGATCGTCTTGTACACCTGCAGCACGGGCTGCGGCACGGACCGGAGGCCCGCGGCGGTGTTGATCAGGATCGGGAAGAAGCAGATGAGCGCCGTGATGACGAGCTTCGGCAGCGGCCCGAACCCGAACGCCACCACCAGGGCCGGAGCGATCGCGACGAGGGGCGTGACGTTCAGCACGATGGCGATCGGCATGACCGCACGGCGGACGATCGGCAGCTCACTCGTCAGCACCGCGAGCACGAAGGCGGCGAGGAACCCGATGGCCAGGCCGACGAGCGACTCCGCCAGGGTGATGCCGGCGTTCTGCAGGTAGTAGGGCAGCTGCGTGGCGAGGGTCTCCCCCACCGCGGGCAACGGCGGCAGCAGGTACGGCATCGCCGTCGCGCCGATCTGCCAGAGCACCGCCAGGACGGCGAGCATCACGACGAGGGGCAACCAGACGGTCGGTCGGAGCCAACCGGGCACCGGTCGGCGGGCGGTGCGTCGTTCGGCGTCGGCCGTGGTGGCGGTCGCCGCGGGCGCGGAGGTGGTGGTGGCGCTCATGGTCCCGTCTCCCTCAGGCCGCATCGGTCATGCGCCAGGCGCTGTGCAACCGGGTCCGAACCAGGTCTTCGTACTCGTGGAACCGCTGTTCCTCGAACAATCGCTGGTTGCGCGGGCGGGGCAGGTCGATGTCGATGACGTCGACGATCCGGCCGGGGCGCGGCGCCATCACGACGACGGTGTCCGACATCCGGACGGCTTCGGACACCGAGTGCGTCACGAAGAGCACCGTCGTGCGCAGCTCGTCCCACAGGTCGAGCAGCTGGTCCTGCAGGCTCTCGCGGGTGAACTCGTCGAGCGCCGAGAACGGCTCGTCCATCAGCAGGACGTCGGGGCGCAGGCCGAAGGCCCGGACGATCGCGGCACGCTGCTGCATGCCGCCGGACAGCTGTGCGGGGAGCTTGTCCATAGCCTCGCCGAGTCCCGCCATCCGCAGGAGTTCGCGCATGTCCGGGCCGGTGCCGGTCGGGCGCTCCTCGAGGTCCTCGATGGCGGCGCGGCGACGACCGGCACCCGGGTTCACGCGCCCGGCGAGCGACACGTTCTGCAGCACGGTGAGCCAGGGCAGCAGCGCCGGTGCCTGGGGCACGAGTCCGATGAGCTTCGCCGCGCAGGCCTGGGCCGGCGTGACACCGTGCACCCGGACGTCACCGCGGTCGGCGGGCTCGAGCCCGGCCACCAGGCGGAGCAGCGTCGACTTCCCGCAGCCGCTCGGGCCGATGAGCGACACGAACTTCCCGGGTTCGATGGTCAACTCGACGTCGTCGAGGGCCACCATGGCGCTCGGGCCGCTGCCGTAGACCTTGCGCACCGCGTCCACGCGGACCGCTGATGTGGTCATCCGTTCCTCCATACCGTCGGCGAGCACGCAGGCTCGGTCTCGTATGGCGGAGAGCGTGCGTCGCGAGCTCGGGTTGGTCTGCGACGCGGAAATCCGCTGCTGGTGTCGAGGTTAGGACGCCCGTGTTACGGAGTCGGACCACATGTGTTGCGAACGTGTGAACGAGTGCGCGGGTCGGGTCGACTGGGCTCAGCGCGGCGAGGGCACCGCGGTCTGCCCGTCCCAGACGAGCACCTCGACGCCGAGGTCCTCGGCGGCCACCGCCACCCACCCGGCGAGCGCCCTCGCCGCGGGTTCAGCGACGACGAGCACAGCCCGCTCCACGCCGGGGACCGACTGCCGCAGCCACAGCAGCTTGAACAGGTCCGCCATCACCTTGTTGCGCCAGGCGGGCTTGTAGGCGCCCTGGTTCGCGACGAGCTGCACGACGACACGGTCGGCGTCGTCGATGCCCTCGACCTCGACCCGGGCGCGGTCGAGCACGACCGTGCGCGGGCGGAGGACGAGGCCGAGGGCGGTGCCGGTGTGCTCGAGCATCCGGCGTTCGACGGAGTCGGGGGCGAACCGGCCCCACTCGGAGCGCGCGACGGGGACCTCGGTCATGTCGGCAGTGTAGGCGGGCGGGACATCTCGAGACGCCGTCGTCTCACCGAGACGCCGCCGAACGCTCGAGACGCCGCCGTTTTCCGAGGCGTCTGGACACGACGACGGCGTCTCGAGGGACTCCCGCGTCAGACGACCGACCACCCGCCGTCGCTCGGCAGCACGGCGCCGTTCACGTTGGCGGAGTCGTCGCTGAGCAGCCAGGTGATGGCCGCGGCGAGCTGCTCCGGCTGCGCGACCGGCGGGATGGCGACCTGCATGATGGGGCCGACCCGGCTGGCGGCGTACTCGCTGCGCATCGGCGCCTCGATGTTCGTCGCGACCGCACCCGGCGCGACCGCGTTGGCCCGGATGCCCTGCGGCCCGTGGAAGAACGCCACGCTCTTGGTGAACCCGGCGATCGCGTGCTTCGACGCCGTGTACGCGGCACCCGCTGCCGAGGCGCGGAGTGCGGCCTCGGACGCGACGTTCACGACGGCGCCGCGGCCGGCGGCGATCATGTGCGGCAGGACGGCGCGGGTGAGGCGCATCGGTCCGGTGACGTTGACGCTGAAGACGCGGTCCCAGGTGGCGTCGTCGACCTCGCTCGGCGGCAGGAAGGCGTCCATGATGCCGGCGACGTTCGCCAGTCCGTCGATGCGATCACCCGCTGCCGCGATGAGTGCGTCGATGGTCTCGGTCGCGGCGACGTCGCCGACGACGGTCTCGAGTTCGAGGCCCTCGAGTTCGGAGCGGAGCGCGTCGAGGCGTTCGGCGACGACGTCGGTCGCGATCACCCGCCCGCCCTCGTTCGCGATGCGCGTCGCCGTGGCGCGTCCGATGCCGGAACCCGCCCCGGTGACGATGATGGTCCTGCCGGTGAAACGTCCGGCGGTGGTGTCGGTCATGTCGTCTCCTCACTGAGAGGCGCTCGCTGCGCCACGATGGTTATAGCACTCAGTGCCGAAAGGACTCCATGCGCCCGACGAGCGACCGGCCGACGAGCGATCGACCGACGGGACGCCCCCGCACGATCGACCCGGACGCGGTGTCCCTCGTGGCGCTCCGGCTGTTCGACGAGCAGGGCTTCGACGCCGTGTCGATGGACGACGTCGCCGCAGCTGCCGGCGTGAGCCGCCGGTCGTTGTTCCGGCTGTTCCCGAACAAGGCGGCGCTCGTCTGGGGCGGGCTCGACGAGTTCGCCTCGCGGTTCGGTGACGCGCTCCGACAGCGGCCGTCCGCGGAGTCGTCGTCGGACGCCCTCCGCGCGGCGTACCGGATCGGCGCGACCTTCCCCGACGACGCCGTCGAGGTCACCCGCCACCGACTCCGTGTCATCCGGGCGAACCCCTCGCTCGAGCACGTCGGCGCGGCCACGGTCACGACCCTGACCGACGCGATCGTCCGGTTCGTGGCCGAGCGGGACGGCGCGACGCCCGACGACCTCGCGGTGTCGGTGCGTGCGCACGCCCTGGCGGCCGCGGCGAGCGCGGCCCTCACCTGGTGGGCGCTGCACGGCGACGGCCGACCGGAGGACGTCGTGGACCGCGCACTCGCCCTGCTCGCCTGAGACGCGCCCTGGACACGACCACCGGACGGACGGGAGGCCCGTGGCGGGCGCGCCACGGGCCTCCCGTCCGGCACCCGGCCCGGCTCAGCCCATCGCTCGCTTCCCACGGACGTCGCGCGACAGCGCGTCGATGCGCGCGCCGTCGCCCGGCGGTATCGTCCGGGCATGAACGTCACCGGACCGTCGCCGTACTTCCAACTCGCCGGCACCGCCAGGCAGGCCCTCGAGCACTGGCGAGGGGTCTTCGGCGGCGAGGTCCAGATCGCGACCTACGCCGACTTCTCACGGACCGACGGCCCCGCCGACGCGGTCGCCCACGGGCAGCTCACCGGCGGACTGCAGCTCTTCGCCGCCGACGCGAGCGAGACCGACGAGCCGTTCGCGGCGACCGGCCTGCTGTTCTCGCTCCTCGGGGCCGACGAACCCGACGTGCTGCGGCGGTGGTTCGACGCGCTCGCCGAGGGCGGCACGGTCGTCGACGCCCTGCAGCAACGGCCGTGGGGCGACTGGGACGGCACCGTGCGGGACGCGTTCGGTGTCACGTGGCTGATCGGGTTCGAGGCGTCAGCGCTGGGATGACGGGCGCCCTCGCTGGGATGATGGGCGCATGACCGACCGCCCCGCCGTCCTGTTCGTGTGCGTCCACAACGCCGGACGCTCCCAGATGGCCGCGGGGTGGCTGCAGCACCTCGCCGGTGACCGCGTCCGAGTGTTCTCCGCCGGCAGCGAGCCCGCCGACCAGGTCAACGCCGTCGCCGTCCAGGCCATGGCCGAGCAGGGCATCGACATCGCCGACGCCCGACCGGCGGTGCTCGAGACCGAGACCGTGCGCGAGTCGGACGTCGTCATCACCATGGGCTGCGGGGACGCCTGCCCGGTGTTCCCCGGCAAGCGCTACGAGGACTGGGACCTCGCCGACCCGGCCGGGCTGGGGATCGAGCAGGTCCGCCCGATCCGCGACGACATCCGGATGCGGGTCGAACGGTTGATCGCGTCCCTGTAGCCGGTTACTGCTGGTCGGACGGCAGCAGCGGCGCCCAGTAGGCATCCGCGCCGTCGGCCTGCACGGCGTCGCGCTCGAACCGGAAGCCGTAGTCGCGCACGAAGTCGAGTGCGGCGGCCTGCTCGTCCTCGGCGTCGTCGTGCGCGGCGTCGAACAGGTACACGCCGTGCCCCATCTTCACGCCCGAGTCGCTGATCACCGTGAGGTCCCAACGCCCTTCCTCGGCGCGTTCGATCCGCACGACGGCGGCCTGTGCAGCGGTGAAGTCAGCCATGCCGTCAGCCTACGGACGGCGCCCCGGCGGCGTTCAGGGTCCGCCGCGCCCACTACGCTGAGCACCGTCACAGGCCCGGACGAGCGGAGAACGAAGTCATGTCAGTCGGATTGCTCGCCGTGGTGGACGACATCCTCTCCGCGGCCCTGAAGGCGAGTGCGAAGACCGCCGGTGTCGTCATCGACGACGCCGCGGTCACCCCGCAGTACGTGCAGGGACTCGCGCCGGCCCGAGAGCTGCCGGTCGTCGGTCGCATCGCCCTCGGCAGCCTGTTCAACAAGTTCATCATCATCATCCCGCTGGCGCTGCTGCTCACCGCGTTCGCGCCCTGGGTGCTGCCGTACCTCCTGCTCATCGGCGGGACGTACCTGTGCTTCGAGGGCGCGGAGAAGGTCACCGAGTGGTTCGGTGTCCACCACGGCGCCGGCTCCACCGACTCGGTCACCGAACCGAAGCTCGTGTTCGGCGCCATCCGGACCGACCTCATCCTGAGCACCGAGATCATGCTCATCGCCCTGGCCGGCCTCGACCCCGACCTCGGGCTCTGGCCGACGCTCGGCGCCCTCATCGTGATCGGGCTCGTCATGACCGCGGTCGTCTACGGCGCGGTGGCCCTGCTGGTGAAGATCGACGACGTCGGTCTGCAGATGATGAAGAACTCGGTCCGCCGGACCCGTCGCACAGGAGCGCGGATCGTGCGGGCGATGCCGACCGTCTTCCGGGTCATCAGCGTCATCGGCACCGTGGCCATGCTCTGGGTGGGCGGGCACCTGGTCATCGCGAACCTCGCAGAGACCTTCTGGCACGGCCCGTACGACCTGCTGCACACGATCGAGCACGCGATCGAGGCCACAGGCCCGGTCATCACGTGGATCGTCGACACCGCGGTCTCGGCGGTCGCTGGCGTCGTCCTCGGCATGGTCGTCGTGGCGATCGTCCTCGGCATCGGTCGCCTCCGCGGGAAGCACTGACTTACACTTCTGTTCCGCCATCGGTACACTTGTGTACATGGCTGAGGAGAGTGTCGCCGAGTTCGCGGTCCGCGCGGGGTTGTCACCGCGACGCGTGCGGGCGCTGATCGAAGGGGGATCGATCCGAGCACGCCAGGTCGGCGGCCAGTGGCTCGTCGACCAATCGTCGGAACATCGTCCTGCCGCGAGTCGACCGCTCGGTGCACGGATGCGCAGCAACCTGCTGGCCTCGCTCTCCGGTCAGCCGATCGATGGCCTCTCCGCGCCGGAGCGGGTCCGTCTTCGCCGCTACCGGGACGAACTCGTTCGGAGCGCCGAACCGGACCGCATGCTCGGAGCCTGGATCCGCCCGGTCCCTGCACTTCGTCTCCGAGTGGCCGATGCCGACCTCGAGGACCTCGCCGCTGACGGTCGCCTGGTGAAGTCGGGTTTCAGCGATCCCCGCTCGGAGATCGCCGCGGCGGGGCAGCTCGAGGCTCGTGTCGCGGCCAGCGACGCCGATGCACTCCGGCGTGACTACCTCCTCCGCCCCTCCGACCAGCCCAACGTCCTGCTGCACGTCTCTGAGCAGAAACCCCCGTCGCCGGTTCCGCTCGGGTTGCTCTTGGTCGACCTCGCGGTGCACGACGGAATCCGCGAACGGTCCCGGGTCGCGGCACTCCTCCAGGCCGCGTCGTGACGATCGTCGCACCGGCCATGACGTCGGCCCAGGCAGCAGCGCGGCATGCGCTGTTCCAGGTCCACGAACGCCACCCGAGTGGATGGGCACTCGTCGGCGGACAGATGGTGCATCGTTGTGCTGGGAGCGAGGCGCTGTCCCGCCCCGGCCCACTCACGACGCAGACGCCGTGCTCGACGTCCGCGCACAACCGCGAGTCCTCCACGACTTCACCGCCGTGCTCAGCGCGCTGGGGTTCGAGTCTGCCGGCGAAGCACCGCCCGTGCTCGAGGGGACACGTGGCGTGCAACACCGGTGGTTGAAGGGCGACGCCCAGATCGACGTCCTCATCCCACGCTTCCTCGGCGAGCGAGCGGACAACCGGGTCGGCGTGACGGGTGGTCGGACGATCGCAGCGCCGGGCGGTCAAGGGGCACTCGACCGATCCGAGACGATCGACGTCGAGGTCTCGGGCAGGACGGGTCGTGTGAACCGACCGACCCTGCAAGGAGCACTGGTCGCCAAGGCGTCCGCGCTCCTCACCGGCGAAGGAACACGAGCGGACCGACACCTGAACGACCTCGCGATCCTCGCGTCGCTCGTCACCAGGCGGGACAGGGTGGGCGAGCGCCTCACCAGGACCGAAGTCGTTCGCGTCCGCTCTGCGCTCGGACTGGTCCTCGACCGCCCGCCGCTCCACCTGAGTGTCGGCGTGGACGCGGCGACGGTGACGGTCGTGCGGGAGCAGTTCGTCATCGGACCGCACTGACACGAGTCGGAACACGAGTGTTCCGACGGTGCACGCGTCGAACGTTTCGTGGTCCGTCGCAGAACGGGTGCGCGCGACCCGCGCCGCGCGCCTACCCTGGCGCGCATGGCAACGGTGCGACAGGTCCAGGTGACGTTCGACTGCGCCGAGCCGGAGCGGGTCGCCCGGTTCTGGTGCGAGGTCCTCGGCTACGAGGTCCCTGCTCCCCCGCCCGGGTTCGACGACTGGCAGGCGTTCAACGCCTCGCTCCCGCCCGAGCACCAGGACTCCGCCTTCGCGTGCGTCGACCCGACCGGCGCCGGCCCGCGGCTGTTCTTCCAGCGGGTGCCTGAGGGCAAGACGGTGAAGAACCGCGTGCACCTGGACGTCCGGGTCGGCACCGGCCTGGTCGGCGAGGAACGTCTCGCAGCGCTCGACGCGGAGAGCGCCCGCCTCGTCGCGCTCGGCGCGACGCAGTTCCGCCGCATGCTCGCGGATCAGGTCAACGAGTCCTGCATCGTGATGCAGGACGTCGAGGGCAACGAGTTCTGCCTCGACTGATCCGCGAGCGCGGGCGGACTCAGACCACCGGCCCGTAGAGCGGCGTCTCGGCCTGGTCGAGCTCGAGCTCCGCCGTCTGCTGGATGAGCGCCAGCAGGTCGGCGTCGAGCCCGGGAGCGAACTCCTCGAGGCGCTCCGGCGCGATGAACGACGGCACGCCGGCCGGGGCCTGCTCGGTCGCCGTCAGGTCCGTGCCGTCCTTCGACGGGGACGCCCCGCGGAAGATCTTGCCCGCCTCAGACGCCCCGTCGAGGTCGAAGCTGTACTGCTTGCTCTGCAGCCCGAGGTCGAGGAGCTCCTTGACCTCCGGGAACCGCTCGGCGTTCGTCTTCGGGATCGGCAGCAGGGTCTTCCAGTCGACGCCGAGGGTCTCGAGCGCCTTCGCGTAGGCGTTTTCGTGCGCCTGGTCGCGGACGATCAAGTACGCGACGGTGCTGCGCGCGATGGGGTTGTCCGTCATCTCGTAGATCCGGCACTTCTGCAGCCGACCGGTGGACTCGAGCATCAGGTTGTAGAGCAGGTCGAGCGGCAGGTTGCCGGAGTTGTAGACGTAGCTGCCGCTCCACGGGTTGCCGGCCGCGTCGACCGGCAGGGCACCCTGGGCGCCGACGAGGTAGTGGTGGATGTTGCTCGTGTCGAGCGCGATGTTGAGCGGCGTCGCACCCTTCGCACCCGGCTTGTCCAGCGGGTCGGTGAGCTTGCCGGTGTACTCGGGCGAGCCGTCGAGCAGGCGGGAGATCGTGGTGCCGATGAGCTCGACGTGGCTGATCTCCTCGGTGCCGACACCCTGGATGAGGTCGCGGTACGGCTTCGCCGCCGGGCCGCGGAAGTTCATCGCCTGGAACAGGTACTGCATCATCGTGCGCATCTCGCCGAACTGCCCGCCGAGCCCTTCCTGCAGGGCGTTGGCGGCTGCCGGGTCGGGCTCGCCGTCGGCGATCTCGTTGATCCAGGTCTGTGCGTGGAAGTACATGGGGCCTCCTTGCCGTCCGCGACGGATCCGCCGCGTGCCTCACCGTCGTCCGGCCTCCCTGGCAGGCGACACGGGTCGTCCGCTCAGCGCGGTATCGTCGTCGGCGCCGCACCGCAGCGCCCGGAAGGACCCCCGAACCGATGACCGTCAGTCACGCCGTCGACACCGCCGACCTCGACGACCTGCTCGCGCCGGACCAGGTCCTCCGCGACCCGGCGTCGCTCGAGCGGTACCGCCACGACGACGCCGAGTGGGCCGACTCCACGGCACCGCTCGCCGTCGTCCTCGCACGCAGCACCGACGACGTCGTCGCCACCGTCCGGTGGGCGGCAGCCGCCGGCGTGCGGGTCGTGCCGCGCGGCGCCGGGACCGGGCTGTCCGGCGGGGCGAACGCGATGGCCGGATCGGTCGTCCTGTCCCTCGAGCTGATGGACGCCGTGCTCGAGGTGAACACCGACGAGCGCTACGCCGTCGCCCAGCCCGGTGTGATCAACGACGCACTGCGGGCTGCCGTCGCGGAATACGGACTCTGGTACCCGCCGGACCCGGCGAGCTCGGCCATCTCGACGATCGGCGGCAACGTCGCGACGAACGCCGGCGGGATCTGCTGCGTGAAGTACGGCGTCACCCGCGACTACGTGCTCGGGATGACCGTCGTGCTGGCCGACGGTTCCGTGGTGGAGCTCGGACGCCGCACGGCGAAGGGCGTCGCCGGGTACGACCTGGCCGGCCTGATGGTGGGCTCGGAGGGCACGCTCGGCATCGTCGTGTCGGTCACCGTCAAGCTGCTCCCCCTGGCCGGACGCGACGAACGCGCCGTGATCGGCTACTTCCCCTCGCTCAGCGCCGCCGGGGACGCCGTCGCCGCGATCTCGCGTGCCGGGATCATCCCCGCCGCACTCGAGATCGTGGACCGGACCTGCCTGCGGGCCGTCGACGACTGGATGCACCTCGGGCTGCCGTCCGACGTCGACACCCTGCTGCTGGCCCGGGTCGACGAGCGCGGTGCCGCGGGGGACGAGCTCGCCGACGAGGTCGCAGCCGTCTTCGCGCAGGCCGGCGGCACCGACGTCGAGCGCGCCACGGACCCCGACGACATCGACCGGCTGTTCCGGGCACGGCGACTCGCGTACCCGGCACTCGAGCGGCTCGGACCGGTGCTCACCGAGGACATCTGCGTGCCCCGCAGCGCGGTGCCCGAGATGCTCCGACGGATCCAGGTGACGGCGGCCGCGCACGACGTCACCATCGCGAACATCGCGCACGCCGGCGACGGCAACCTGCACCCGCTGATCATCGCTCCCGAGGGCGACGACGCCGCGAAGGCCCGCGCGAAGCAGGCGTTCGACCAGATCGTCGCGGACTGCCTGGCACTCGGCGGCACCGTCACGGGTGAGCACGGCGTCGGCCTGCTCAAGCTGCCCGGCCTGCGGCAGGAGCTGGGCGAGCGGGTCCTCGCGATGCACCGTGCCGTCAAGGACGCCCTGGACCCGGCGGGGACCCTGAATCCCGGCAAGGCGTTCTGAACCCACGTGGACGACGGACGGGAGGCCCGGTGCCAGCTGGCACCGGGCCTCCCGTCCGTCGTCTGGTCGCGTCCAGGGCGCGAAGGTCACAGACCGGTAACGAGGACAGATCGGTCCAAACCTTTTGCCGGAGGCCCCCGAATCACCTGCACAGACCGGGAAACACCCGGAGCGCTCACCAGCCGCACATTGCTGGTTCTCCACCCTGCACCAGGGTGTGTTCGGCGCGCACACAGCAGCCGCGCCGAGCGCGACACCTCAGCAAAGGAAACGATCACCATGCGCAAGAGCCTGAAGACCTCCATCACCCTCGCCACGACCGGCGCCCTCGTGCTCGGCGGTGCCGCGTTCGGCATCTCCTCCGCCCAGGCCTCGACCCCCCAGGTCCACACGGTCTCGTCGTCGTCGTCGAAGATCCCCGCACCGGTCGCCTCGGTCCCCGAGGTCCTCGGTGGTTCCACCGCCGTGAAGCTCGACTCCGGCTTCACCGACGCCCTCACCGCCCTCAAGCTCACCCCCGGCGTCTCGGGCGACGCGACCCTCGCTGACGGGTCGGTGTCGTTCCCGATCACCGCCGGGTCGGTCACGTACTGGTCGCCGGACGGCAACTACAAGCCCTACGTGCAGGGCCTGCTCAACCACGACGACTCCGGCCTGACCCTGAAGGCCGGCGA